>CAZVKO010000001.1:0-7590 GCA_964627765.1 uncultured Ginsengibacter sp.
ATGCCTGCATCGGGGGTACGCTGGCTCACCACCTGGTTCAGGCTGTTGTACCGGTACACCGTAGCCATGGTATGGTGAGGGGTATCTATAGTGCCGGCAGCCCTTGCGGCATCCACGGCGGAAATGAAGGCCGTATCAAAATCAGGGTGTACGCCCTGCGGAGGTATGGTCTTCACTAGATTGCCTGCCTGGTCATAGTAATACAAGGTATAGTGGTACTCGCTTACATCATGGGTTTCTGTAAAGCTTTCGAGGTTGATGGCGTTCAGGCATTTTGCTGTATAGGCTTCATTGAAATAATCGGACACGGAATCCCTGTAGGCATTGTATAATTGTGTAGCGGCAGCCACGGCAAAGGCAGTGGTATCGCCGCAGGTGCTCTGGTTCAGCACAATGGTGGAATCCATCGCTGTTTTACCGCAGAGCATCGGCCCATACAGGTTGCGGATGAAGCCGGTGGAGTCATCGGCACAAATATTTAAGTAATGGCCGCATTGGGTAAAATACAGCGAATCTATCTGGCTGTATGTGTACGAAGTGCTTTCTTTACTGTTGAAGTAACTGGTAAATGCATCGGTGCAAACAGGCTCCTTCTGACAATCATAATGTGGATTGATGATGGAGAACGCACTGCAGGCATTGTCAAAGGTTTCGTTGAGCATGGCAGCGCCGCCATTGTATAATGGCTTGTAATAGCTGAATTGATATTTATTTTTAAAAGTCATTAATAAAAGTTCACTCTGTTTTCTTATACCGTAGTTCATTTGTTTTTACTGGTGCAAGGCTTCATTTTAGCTTTTATTTCGTTTCATCATCTCATTCCTCCTTTGGTTCGTGCGGACACGAACCATGGCGGTTGGCAACTCTTCTTTTCTTCTTCCACTATAAGCTGAGTTTAGGGTTACCAACTCTATACAGCAACTGAGATCAATAATTAATCTGATGTTTATTTAAAATGTCCCGTAATCGATCTAATTCGTCAATCAAAAAGGGCACTTCATTTCTACATAAAGCAATAAAGTCCTGATCAATTTCTTTTAGCTCAATAAAATCAATACTGTAGTTTTTGTCTCCGGTTTTAATAAAGCTTGAACCACTTGTAAAATCTCTACCTTCTACATATGATATCCATGGAGCTGCTGTAACCGATGGCAGCATTTCCTTTAGCTTTTGAATGTTTTCAATATTCATATAACATTATTTTATTCTTGTTTTGCTGGATTAGGGATTGTTGGATTAAAAATATCTTCAGCTTGTTGTGGTGTAATTCCGTGAAGGGTCGCATGATTTGGATTGCCGCTTGTTGGTGATGCAATCACATCTCCTCCTGCTTGGCGGATCTGTCCGGCAGTAGTTGCCCCAACCTTAGGGTGGGGAATTCCTTTCGATAATTCTTCAACAGTAAGACCACTTTTGCTATTGACTGAAACATTATTTAATTTTCCGTTTGCATCCAAGGTTACCCCACTTCCTTTTTCAAAATTACCTGCCTTACACGCTCCCCCCCTAATAGTAGGAGAACCAGATGAAATACCCTCGACGATAGTAATATTATCCATTAAAACTATTTATTTTGGTTTGGTAAGACAGCATCCTTTTCCAAGTTTACGCTTGAATTTGAGTTATAGATAACACTCCCGTGCATTTCCATGTTTGTATTAATCACATTTATCCTTTTTACCAGCGTTGGTATCTGACTTCTTGATGTGAGATTACCAGGTACTTCGCCTCATTCTTGCGTCATTAGTGTGGCCAAGGAATCACTTTACTATTATAGCCACCAGAATTAGGTAGTTTGTCTTCAAAATCACAAGCGCACACCGCGGGAATATCCATCTTCCATAATTTAGTCATCAAATCAGCAATAAGTGATATAATAATATAGCTTAGCAATTCGGATGATTCAACCTCGATAAAATGCGAAAAAAATAAAAAACCATCTGGAAATTCCCTTGATTTAATTTTATCAAATTCATCATTTGACTGAATAGCCAAAGAAATACGCCCATCTTGATAATATAAGTTGTCATTTAGCTCGATACCGAAAACTTGGTTTATAATATTCTTAGTCTTTGCTATTTGATAATAATCTGTCATTATGAAAATCTTAATAAACATTTCTTATTTTTTTGGTAGAACAGGCAGTTGGACACCGTTGTCAAACTTACCCCCTATTCTAATTATAGAAATTTGAACCTTCATTCCTCCTAATGATTCCGATAACTGTCGTCCTAACCCACTCAATCTTGCTTCACCAGCCTGAATTTTTCCTGTTTCGATTGCATGCTGCAAAGTTCTCCATTTAGCTGTATTGGGTTTTGGATTACCAAATGCCTTCGCAATCTGCTTATCGAATTCTTTAGAATTTACTTTGATTGCAATGTCCAAGTCTGCATCTATGGCCGCTGTACCATTGGCTCTACTACCTTGTACAACGATACTGTTTGTCCCTTCTGGTGCGGCTTTATTTAGAACTTCTGATATTTCAGAAAATTCATTTTCACTAAGTCCTTGCGGCACCTTATAACGCAGAAAGAGTCCTGCACCAATTTCTCTTAACACAAAACCTCCCACCCAACCACCTGTAGCGTTTACTAATGCTGACTTAAATTGGTTTTCTCGTTCTCTATTTAGGGATGGATTGGCAGATGGGTTATCGCTCAATGTATTAACTACACCATAAGCTAATACTATTCTCGTGGCCCATCCTTTTGTAACGAAGACGTCAAAAGCTATTGCGGCTGCGACCAGCCCCCCTTTCAATAAGGTTCGAGTGCTTTGTATTGCTTGTTGCTGTCGATTTCTAAAATAGATATCTGGATTGGCACGTTCTAAAGGAGTCATTCCATATTTCTGAGCAATTATTCTCCGATTTAACTCAGCGTCATTTGCAAAATATACTTTACGCTCTACTCCGTTAATTGTGACAGTCGTTTCAAGCCCATCAATATCAATAGCCATTATAGGACAATTTGATGCAAATTGATAGGAACTATAAAATGGATATTGGTTAGTAAGTGGATCTATGGTCAGAAATTTTCCAAGTCTTGTATCATAAATCCTCATTCCATAATCCTGCATCCCTGTTTCAATATCATTATCATCTTCTTTTCCATTAAAACTATACCGATAATTCGTATTCGCTATCGAATACTGCCTACCCGGCTCCATCATTCCAAATGGATAATAGTCATTGGCACTTACTACATTCGGCATATAGTAATCAACAATGCCATCTCCATTTGTATCAACACCGGTTTTGGTATCAGTAATGGTTGCCATTACATTGCCTGTTTGGTTGGTAAGCTCATACTGTTTATTGCCTCGGGTAAAGTAGCTTTCAACATAGTTTCCTATTAAATTAGCATTGGTACCTGTAGGTAATGGTGCATCGGCATTTACATCTCTGTTATAAACTCCAAGTCTGCTGCTGCCGTATAAGTCCTGTTCAATTTGATGGAGCGAGTCACTACCGGTTACTGAATATACGGCCATAGTGTTACCGCTACCGTCGCGAACATACCAGGTAGTTATTGGCTGCCCGTCGCCGGGTGGTGTAACTGTTTTACTAATGCGGTTGCCTGCGGCATCATAGGTGTAGGTTACGGTAGTGTCACTGGTCTTGGTAATCGTGGCTATCTTACCATAAACCGTCCAGATAATATTACTGATGCCACCCGCCGCATCACTGACCATGTTGCCAATAGCATCATAAGTATAATTATCGGCACTTTGGTTATCTATATCATCAGGGTAGTTAGTAGAAGGTACTGAATCATTTACATGATCGAGCTTGTTGTTTTGCAAATAACCATCAGTATCGTAGTTATATTTATAAGTGAGGCTATCCATGCCGAGTGGATTGCTGCCTGCAGTGGTACCATTGCGTTTGTATTTCAGGATATTTCCATTGGCATCATAGGCCACTCTTTCCTGGTAATTGTCTGTCGCAGTTAATGGGGAACTCCAGGTATTATTACTTGTATCCAAACCCGTAAAGGCATCCATAGCTACCAATCTATTCAACTGGTCGTATTGGTAATTGTATAATATCGGATTGTTCAGTTTACCAATGTTTACGGCCATAGCGCTGATGTTGCCGTTATATAAAGGTTTGTAATACCCGTCAGGCATCAGGCCGCTGAAACCCGGGAACGGGTTTACGCCGGCATTAATGGGCGCATAATCCCCGGTGAAATAATTTAACCCAAAACTATAAGCATCCCGCGCCACAAGACTTCCGTCACCTCCCATATCATAGTTAGTACTTTGATTCAGAACTTTTTCTATTAAAATTGCCAAAGCAGAATTTAGATTAAAGTAATCCTCGCCAGAAAAATTAATTGCACGGAACAATTTTATAAATTTTATTTTTAATCAATTTAGTTCTATCATCATTAAAAATTGGGCATTTTATACTGTTATCATTTTTTTCGAAATGAGGTTCAGTCTTTATTAAGTTATTTAATAGATAGTCAAATTCAAGATCATTTAGATACTCTTGCCCATCATAAAAGGCGCTATCACATTTTGATAAATTCGAGTGAGAAATTGAATATACGGACGCAATTTGTTGAACACATAAGTTGTCGCATTTATTCGAACCAATTAACAGATAGTCGAACTTAGATTCTGCCCTTATATCAATTATTGTGTCAATTTGGATATTCTGACCAAAATCATTATTTACTGTACCATTCATGGAGAGCATTATGGGTTTTGACCCAATAAAGGCAACATTAGAGCAGCTCGGATTTGGTATAGAATTAAAAACAGACCACGAAAAAATAGTCAAAACATCGTCCTTACTTTTACAGTATTTTATATCCGTTTTTTTTGCTATCTGATGCAAGAAATTTTTATTATGCATTTCTCGACCTATCTTTAATAATAGTCTCGATAATTGATAATTATACTTTCTTATATAATCTTCATAATGCTCTGAATGTGAGGTTTCATATTTTGTCTCGAATTTTTGTATTTGATTATCTGTTGAAATAATTCTCTTCAACAAATCAGAAGTTGCATGGGTTCTATTTTGGCCAAAAACAATAAAAGTATTTGATAAAAGTAGAACCAAGAAAATAGAAATTTTAGCCATTGTTTTGAGTTATTAAGTAAAATTTAATCTTTCTCACAAGAGTATTTATCTCCTGAAATAATAACGACTTTTTGACTTTATCTTTTATATTCATTGATATTGTCTCTTGTTTTTTTCTGGGATTACTATCTCTTGGGTCATCACGCGACATTTTAAGATTCTCTTTATCCAATGCTTTTTGGATTAACCCGAGTCGCATTTTCCTTCTGCCGTTATTAGGGCTAGGAATACTCGATTTGTTAAGATAATCCTTATCATTTGCTGCTGGTGGCGTTCTTAGCCCCAGATATAATCCAAAAATCCCTCTACTTTTATAGAGTGCGATGCCTTTATCTGCATTTCCATGGTTATAAACTAAGTCAAAAAGGAAATCAAAGATTCCTTGATCTATATTTGTAATATTATTGTTCTTTAAATCATTATTCAATTTTGTTACCCTCCAACTTAAATCAGTAGAAAATAAGGCAAATACATCTGCTACTGAAATCCCATTCCTATATGGTCTCTCTTCGGACAAGGCGTCTGGATCATACTGAGTAGAGCCAATAGCACCGTGATGTACTAAGTGGCCGATTCCAATTGTGGTATTTCCACCTCTTCCCCTGATGGTATTGAGATTACTTAAGGAATTGTCAACATCATATATTGTAAGAGCAACTTTTTCCTCATTTATCAGTTTCTTTAAGTAATCATTAGAAAGATTACTAACATTCAATGAATTAATATTTTGTTCCATTTCCGCATCAGTAAGCGTTATAAGTTTGGGATAAGTATGACCAATTATTTTTGGCATTCCACCTTCTAGACCATCCAAATCAATTAATGCAATGGGGTTGTTATTAGCAAATTGATAAGGAGTTAATTCTGGATACTTCTTCGTCAACGGATCCACACTCAAAAACCTCCCCAACCTCTTATCATAAATCCTCATCCCATAATCCTGCATCCCGGTTTCAATATCATTATCATCTTCCTTACCATTAAAGCTATACCTATAATTTGTATTCGCAATTGAATACTTTCTACTTGGCATAACCATCCCAAATGGGTAGTAGTCATTAGCGCTTATTACATCGGCAGTATAATAATCAGCAATGCCATCGCTATTTGTATCAACACCGGTTTTTGTATCGCTCACAGTTGCCATTACATTGCCGCGGTGGTCTGTTAATTCATACTGTTTATTGCCTCGGGTAAAGTAGGTTTCAACATAGTTCCCTATTAAATTAGCATTGGTACCGGTGGGTAATGGTGCATCGGCATTAATGTTTCTGTTATAAACTCCCAATCTACTGCTGCCATACAAGTCCTGTTCAATTTGATGGAGCGAATCACTACCGGTCACGCTATATACTGCCATAGTGTTACCGCTACCGTCACGAACATACCAGGTAGTTATTGGCTGCTCCTCACCCGGTGGTGTAACTGTTTTACTAATACGATTGCCTGCTGCATCATAGGTATAGGTTACGGTAGTATCACTGGTCTTGGTAATGCTCGCTATCTTACCATAAACCGTCCAGATAATATTACTGATGCCACCCGCCGCATCACTGACCATGTTGCCAATAGCATCATAAGTATAATTGTTGGCGCTTTGATTATCTATATCATCAGAGTAGTTAGTAGAAGGCACTGAATCGCTCACACTGGTAAGTTGGTTGTTGGCGAGGTAACCATCACCGTCATAGTTGTAATGATAGGTTAGGCTATCCATACCAATCGGGTTGCTGCCTGCTGTAGTACCATTGCGTTTGTATTTCAGGATATTTCCATTGGCATCATAAGCTACTCTTTCCTGGTAATCATCCAATGCAGTAAGCGCATTCCATGTATTGTTGGTTGTATCAAGGCCCGTCATTGCATCCATCTGTACAATACGGTTGAGCTGGTCGTATTGGTAGTTATACAATATTGGATTATGGAACTGACCAATGTTTACAGACATAGCGCTGATGTTGCCATTGTATAAAGGTTTGTAATAACCGTCAGGCATCAGGCCACTGAAACCCGGGAACGGGTTTACGCCGGCATTGATTGGCGCATAGTCCCCGGTGAAATAATTTAATCCAAAACTATAAGCATCCCGCGCCACAAGACTTCCGTCACCCCCCATATCATAATTGGTATTTAAGGAAGTGCTGTTCACGCCCTTGAGCCATCCCTGCAGGGTGTAGGCATAGTCGAGGCCCTGCACCTGCTGCCCGCCAAGAATGGTGCGTGCCAGCGGGCCGTGCTTGTAATACAGGTAGTGGGCATCGTGGTCTTCCATCCCGGGATGGCCGGCAAGTATCTTGTTGTCGGTGGTGTATACATCGGTAAGGCGGTTCTCGGCATCATAGTCATAGTTGTGGTAGAACTGGTCTGTATTGCCGGGGTTGTAATCCACCTCGTTTACCTTGCCGCTGATAAGATCGTAATTGTAGGTGATCTCCTTAAAGCGGTTGTACCCGTGGTCAGACATGACCCCATGCCGGTAATCGTGCAGC
>CAZVKO010000002.1:0-2647 GCA_964627765.1 uncultured Ginsengibacter sp.
CAGCGGAAGCCTTCGGCCTTGGCCGCCTAGATGGCGGCGACGGCGCGGGCATAGGTGCCTTCCTGGCACACCGCATTGTCTTGGTCCTGCATGACGCCGTCGAGATGCACCGACCAGACGAAATAGGGCGACGGCTCGTAGTCCTTCATGCGCTTCTCCATGAGAAGCGCGTTGGTGCATAGATAGACGAATTTCTTGCGGGCGATGATGCCCTTGACGATCTGCGGCAGCTCCTTGTGCAGGAGCGGCTCGCCGCCGGCGATCGACACGACCGGCGCGCCGCATTCGTCGACCGCCTCAAGCGCGTCGGCGACCGAGATGCGCTGGTTCAGGATCTCGTCCGGATAGTCGATCTTGCCGCAGCCGGCGCAGGCGAGGTTGCACCGA
Source organism: uncultured Ginsengibacter sp. (assembly GCA_964627765.1). Lineage (GTDB taxonomy): Bacteria > Bacteroidota > Bacteroidia > Chitinophagales > Chitinophagaceae > Ginsengibacter. The sequence goes on from CAZVKO010000002.1 coordinate 388, forward strand.
AACAGCGGCTCCAGCATCAACACGAGCGGATAACGTTTGCGTCCGGAGACACGCTGCCGGACGACGTAGCTACCCACAATCAACTTTTGCAAGAGAGGAATGCCCAAGACTTCCGTCCTTACCTATTTTGCTGGCGTTCTTGACCTGAAGCAGCTCGACCGGAACGCGGAACTCCATATTCTCCTCGCGCCCCGGGAGCAAGGAGACTTCGACCGGGGCGAACTTCTGCAGCGCCTCGATCGCATCCATGACCATCACCTCCGGCGCCGATGCGCCTGCGGTGATGCCCACTGCCTCCACGCCCTCGACCCACTCCGGCTTGATCTCGGCGCCGTTGGCGATCAGGTGGGTCGGAACCCCGGCTTCCAGCCCAATCTCGCGCAAACGGTTCGAGTTCGAGCTGTTGGCGGCGCCGACCACGAAGATAACGTCCACCAGTTTCGAGAGTTCGCGCAGGGCCATTTGGCGATTTTGTGTCGCGTAGCAGATGTCCTCGGTGCCCGGGCCGACGACATCGGTGAACCGGCGGTACAGGGCTGCGATGATGCCCTTGGTGTCGTCGACCGAGAGCGTGGTCTGCGTCACGTAGGCGATCGGGGTCTCGGGCGCCAGGGGAAGCTGCTCGACCTCTTTCTCATTCTGCACCAGCAGAACCTCGCCCGGGATCTGGCCGAGGGTGCCCTCGACCTCCGGATGGCCGGCATGGCCGATCAGCACGACGGTGCGGCCCTTGCGCAGATAGTGCCGGCCTTGTGTGTGCACCTTGGACACCAGCGGACAGGTCGCATTGAGCACGTGCAGTCCGCGCTCGCGCGCCTCCAGTTCCACCTTCTTGGCGACGCCGTGGGCGCTGAAGACGGTGATGCCGTCGGCCGGAACTTCCGACAGATCCTCGACAAATTTGGCGCCGCGCGCCTTGAGCGCGTCGACCACCCATTTGTTGTGCACGATCTCGTGCCGGACATAGACCGGCGGGCCGTATTTCTCGAGCGCCCGCTCGACGATCTCGATTGCACGCACCACGCCGGCGCAGAAGCCGCGCGGCTGCGCAAGAATGACCTTCATTACGCGCCTCCGTTGACGCCCACGGCGTGGGCCGCCAGCGCTGGCCGCAGCTTCGGAGCCCGGCTGCTGAACACCTCGAAGACCTTGGCGACGATGCTGTCGGCATCGAGGCCCGCCCGGGCGTACATGGCCGCCGGGCTGTCCTGGTCAATGAATGCGTCGGGCAAAGCCATCGTACGGACCTTGAATCCTGCTTGTTCCAGCGCCCCGGTTCCGGCGAGGAACTCTAGCACATGGGAGCCGAACCCGCCGATAGCCCCCTCCTCGATGGTTATCAGCAGCTCGTGAGATCGGGCGAGGCTCGAAATCAACGCGGAATCAAGCGGTTTGGCGAAACGGGCGTCGGCGATCGTTGTGGACACGCCCTGCGCGGCGAGCATGTCGGCTGCCCGCATGCATTCCTGGAGCCGGCCGCCGAGCGAGAGCAGTGCGACAGTGTTGCCTTCGCGCATCACCCGGCCACGCCCGATCTCAAGCGGTTCGCCGCGCGCGGGCATGGTGAGGCCGATGCCATCGCCGCGCGGATAGCGGAAGGCCGACGGCCGGTCGTCGATCGCCGCCGCCGTCGCCACCATATGCGCGAGCTCCACCTCGTCCGCCGCCGCCATGATGACGAAGCCGGGCAGGCAGCCGAGATAGGCGAGGTCGAAGGCGCCGGCATGGGTCGGGCCGTCGGCGCCGACCAGCCCGGCGCGGTCGAGGGCGAAGCGCACCGGCAGCCGCTGGATGGCGACGTCGTGGACGACCTGGTCGTAGGCGCGCTGCAGGAAGGTCGAATAGATCGCCGCGAACGGCTTGAAGCCTTGCGTCGCCAGCCCGGCGGCGAACGTCACCGCGTGCTGCTCGGCAATGCCGACATCGAAGGTCCGGTGCGGGAAGTGCTTCTCGAAGATGTCGACGCCGGTGCCGCCGGGCATTGCCGCGGTGATGGCGACGATGCGGTCGTCATGCTGCGCCTCTTTCACCAGGTATTCGCCGAACACCTTGGTATAGGACGGCGCGGTCGAGACGGATTTCTTCTGCTTGCCGGTTGCGACATCGAATTTGACGACGCCGTGATATTTGTCGGCCGAGCTCTCGGCCGGCGCGTAGCCTTTGCCCTTCTGCGTGCGCACATGCACCAGGTTTGGCCCGGCGTCGGCATCGCGGACGTTCTGCAGTACCGGCACGAGCTGGTCGAGGTCGTGGCCGTCGA
>CAZVKO010000003.1:0-6137 GCA_964627765.1 uncultured Ginsengibacter sp.
GCCCGCAAGATGCACTACATTTTGCAATTGTAATTGCTGGATAAGACGGATTAATTGTGGCATCATTTCTCCGTCTCCGATTATCGTTGCAGTAAACTTTACTGATGTAGTTTGTTTCAGGATATGACCTATTTCAATGAAACGATCAGGCCCTTTTAGTGGTATTAGTCTTCCGGCAAACAATAAACGTATGCATTCATTTGCCGGTGAACTTTCCTTTCTTGTAAACGCTGGGGTTTGAAATCCTGCAGGAAGTATTTCAATTTTATTTTTAGCGCATCCCAGATTTTCCAGCAACTGCCGGCTATAGTTGGTGTTTACCGTAAAACAATGGCACGATACAAATAACTCTTTGTAAAAATTATTTCGCTTGTATCGGGGATTAAGATCAAATCCATGAAACGTGGTAATAAATTTTGCATGCGGATATAAGCCCAGCTTTTTCAGCTCCAGCACATAATTACCGTTCACCCCGAAGTGTGCGTGCAATATATCATATTCAGGCTTGTCAAGGTAATGAATAAGATCATATACTGACAGCTTGCTTTTGTTACGGAATGACGCCCTGCATATCCTGATAAAATTTTTTACAGAAAGATTTTTAAGAAATACAACAAGGAGTAAACGTATTTTGCCCGGTCTTGACGAGGGAAGCTTACTGCGATAAAAAGTACTTTTCAATAAACCTCCTTTCTTTACAGATGGATGTATTTTGTCAAGGTTACCTTTTTGCTCCGAAAAGATGTGAACCTGGTGACCTGAGCTTTGCAATGCGAGAATTTGATTAACAATAAATGTTTCGGATATCGCAGGAAAACCGGTAACAAAAAATGCAATATTCAAATTCGGTAATGATTAATGAAGAAGTGCGTGCCGGGATGCTGCATTATCACTGCGGAAAACAATATACGTTCACAACCACATCATCCATATTCTGGTAAGCAGACAGATCAAACGGTACAAATTTATTTTCGAAAAGGAACAACTTATATCCATATTCCTTCAGCAATTCGTGCAGTTCTTCAATGCTTGAATTAGCGCGCAAGGCCGTTTGCCGGTTAAACTCGATAGCCAAAACGGGCTTATCTTTTTCAATCAGTCTTTTGGCTCCCTTCAATGCACTTACTTCTGCTCCCTCGATATCAATTTTGATGAGAGACACTCTTTGAATACCTTCTCTTTCATAATAATCATCGAGGTTGATGGTATTGATTTCAATGGTGCCGGGTTTATAAATATCAGTGAGGTATCCCACGCCATTACAATCCTGTAAAAAGCTAATGTTATGTGTTACTTCATTCGACGGGGGTACAAACCACATTTTGGAATTGCGGTCGCTTACTGCAACGCCATTTACATGCACCCATTTAAAATTATTTATTGCAACGTTTGCTTTTAACTTTTCCACAGTCGGGGGAAATGCTTCAAAAGAATCCACCCGGCCCTTTTCGCCAACCAATGAGGCCATAAGCAAGGTGAACCATCCTCTTTCGGTACCAATATCCCACACTGTTTCCCCGGGCTTTATCATATGTGTAAAAACATTCGTCATTGGCGGATCATAGTTTCCGAAGAAATAGATGCCATAAGTTGCATAATCTTTGGGCGATACATTCATCCAAAAACGGTTCTTTGTTGGAATTTTCAGCTCTTCATTTACGCAATACTTCCTGATCTTGTTTCGCATCAAGAGCCGCATCCGCATCCCGGGATGTTTCATGGTATAGCGTCGCAGTGTCTTGGTAAATAAAAGCCTGGGTCTTATCAGTAAGGATAATTGCATGTAGGATTATTGTAAAAAAGTATTTATAAAAAAAAGCAGGAGTTGTGTGACCAGGGTGCGCCGGGCTAACCATGATCAGCAGATTTATATATTTGTTTTAATCATCCATTCGAAACGATCAGGATGATAATTTATATAGTATCATTCAGATACTGCCGGGCGATCCTGCAAATACACGCCGTCAAAGAAAGCAGCGTTCCTGGATCGCAGCATTTTGCCCGAGTGCCAGTAGTCACTGGCCAGTACGGTAATAGTAGCGGCGCCATCGACAATATCACAATAGTTCTCTGGTGTTGCCAGTTTGTATGCGGCAAATAGCCAGATAGTGTAGGTACCGGGCCGTAGTCCCACCTTGGGAATATGTAAATTGAATTCATTAATGCCCGGGGTGAGCTTAAAACCCATTTCATCCGACGAAAAAAATGCAATCAGTTCATTGAACTGGTCTTTAAAGCCAACGGAAATTACCATCTGTGATATATCAATTTCTTTATAGCTGAAGTGGAGGTTAATAGTAAGAGCGTCATTGCAAAAAACAGATTCGGTCTCTCCGTTGCGATCGCTTTGCAAATGAATATTTTCAAATCTGAACAAGCCATTCCCTTCCCTGTCGGTTCTTTGAGCCAGGCTCGAATTGTTATCGTTCCGGTCCTGTTCTAAATAGGTAGTGATTCCCTCCTCTACTCCTCCCATAAAAGCTGTTGCACCGTTTTTCAGAATTATTGTTGCGTTGCATAATTGCCGTATCGCTCCCATATTATGGCTTACAAACAAAACCGTTCTTCCGTCTTTTCCGCTTACATCTTTCATCTTACCGAGTGCCTTCCGCTGAAACTCGGCATCCCCTACCGCGAGCACTTCATCCACTACTAATATTTCCGGTTCCAGGTGCGCAGCCACAGCAAATGCCAATCGCACATACATCCCCGAGGAATACCTTTTTACCGGGGTGTCAATATATCTTTCCACACCGGCAAATTCCACGATTTCATCAAACTTGCTTTTTATTTCCTTTCTGGTCATACCAAGTATAGCGCCGTTCAAAAAAATATTTTCCCGGCCGCTCAGTTCCGGATGAAAGCCGGTGCCCACTTCCAGCAGGCTCGCAATTCTTCCTTTTACTTTTACGCTTCCCGAAGTAGGGGATGTGGTGCGGCTGAGTATTTTTAGCAGGGTGCTTTTGCCCGCACCGTTGCGGCCGATAATGCCCAACACTTCGCCGTGCTGTACTTCAAAATTGATATCACGCAAGGCCCATACATAATCGCTGGTTCCTCTGGAAGTACGATCGTTCTCCTCGCCTATTTTCAAATAAGGATCTTCCCTGCCGCGGAAGCGATACCAGGCACGGGTCATATCATGTGCCAGCGATCCGGTACCGATCATTCCGAGCCGGTATTGCTTGGAGAGATGGTCTACTTTAATAACAGCAGAAGACATGATTTGAATTGACTACTTAGTGAAGTAAGCTTGATTTTTTGATGAACGATTATTGATGATTGCGGATCGACTCTTTTATACAGTATCCATAAAATTTTTTTCCACTTTATTAAACAGCAGCAGGCCGGTAAACAAAATTACTACCATACAACCGGCGCTATATAAAAGGCTTTCGGGGGTAATAGTTCCTTTTCCAAATAAGGCATAGCGGAATCCTTCCACAATGGGCGTTAGCGGGTTCCAGGCAATCCAGGATGCATAACTCTTGCTCTTGAGAAAAGATAAAGGATATGCCACGGGGGTAGCATACATGAGCAGTTGCACTGCAAATACCAGTAATACCGAAAAATCGCGGTAGCGCGTGGTGAGCGATGATACGATGATGCCTATCCCCAATCCCAGCCCCGCCATCATCAATACCAATACCGGTACTAACAGCCACGTATAACCGAAGTACAGATGGTGATCCTTAAATGCATAAAAAACAATAGCTGCCAGCAATAATAAAAACTGGATGCCGAATTTGATGATATTACTGATAACAGTGCTTAACGGTAATACCAGCCTCGGGAAATATACCTTGCCGAATATGCCGGCATTAGCCACAAAAGTGTTGGAGGTGCTGGTGAGGCACACCGAAAAATAATTCCAGATGGTGATGCCGCTCATATAAAACAATACCGGGTGCATACCGTCTGTAGGGATCCCGGCAATTCTTCCAAAAACCAGCAGGAATATAATGGTAGTAAAAACCGGCTGAATAAAATGCCATAGCGGCCCCAGTATCGTTTGCTTGTACTGCGCCGTAAAATCGCGTCGTACAAATAACCATAAAAGGTCCCGGTATCTCCATATCTCGCGAAAATGAAAATCGAACAATCGTGTTTTTGGCTCTATTACAAGGTCCCAGGTATCGTCGGCGGAGTGGCTGATGGGTGATTCAGGATTAGTAATAAGTGATAAGAGATAAGTAATTGGTCATTGGCGGTTGGGTGCTGTGGTTTTGATGTTTAAGATTCAATATCCGGTATCCGTTTTTAGATGAATGGTATCGGGAATTCGTTGTTCAATATTCAATCCTCCATCACCGCCTTCCTCAACACATTGCCCATCTTTCTTTTATATACTTCGTAGCTAAAGTGATTCATCAATAACTCACGGTCAGGCATATACGAAGTTTTGTCGCAGAGTACCCTGTCAATGGCGTTTGCGATTTGCTGTATGTTATCAGGGGCTACCAGTTGCCCTAACTCGCCATGCAATAGAGCATCCACTGTTCCATCTGCATTACCCGCAATAACCGGGAGGCCGTAAAACATGGCTTCGATGAATACAATGCCAAAGCCCTCTTTCCGGCTGGGCATTACATAAATATCGCTCAGGGCAAAATGATCCTCCAACTCATTATCCTCTATGTAGCCCGGCATTACCAGTTGGTTTTGGAGCCCCAGTTGTTGCACCAGGTTATCGAGTGAAGCTTTTTCCACTTCGTCAAACTTGCCGGCTACGAGGTATTTGATATCCGGATGTTTTTCTTTGAGCAGGGCCATGGCCTGCACCACGCGGTCGTAGCCTTTGTATCTTTCTCTCGAAGAAATTCTTGTGAGCGACATGATGATCTTATCCCTGGTGCCGAAACCATATTGGCGCATCAGGTCCGCTCTTTTGTTGTTCACAGAAGGCAGCGGCAAAAAAGGATCAAGGCAATTATTTAATACAAAGCATTTGCCGGCATTTACCCCATGTACTTCCATCACCTTGTGCCGGGTAAAATCGCTGACGGCTAAAATGGCATCGCAGCTATGCCACAGCATCCATTTCTTTTGAAGGCTTACGGGAAACCATATTTCAATGCCATGCGCCATCAGCACGATCCGGGTGGAGGGAGATATTTTTTTTATCATAGCGCCCACTACGAGCAGGTTAATATGGCTTAGTATCACCACATCCATTTTGCGGCCCGTTCTCAGCATTTCCTCGATAAACTGCACCTTGCTGATGGCAAATCCCCTGAAGATCTCGAAAGGAAAATAAGGATTATCAAAGGCATCCTGTTGCCGGTCGTACATGCTGCATACCATGAGCTGTCCCCTGTTTTCAATGCTGTCTTCATACAATGCCTTGCCGAGTATACGGCATACTTTTTCAATGCCACCGGTGGCAGAGAAAGTGCGTAGCGTGAGGAAAAGGGTTTTCATTGATGGTAAAAGCCGGAAAGAACGAAAGACGGGATTAATTGTTTATTGATATCGCACGGAGCAGTTCACTCTCCAATTTTAAAATTTATGGGAGTCCCTGCTTTTTGGATTTTGTTATTTTACATGCGTTCATTTTCAAATTACCACATTTCAATCGCAAATCATAAATCGTAAACATTATGCAGCCTGCGTTAGAAGAGCTTCTCCAAATCGTACATCGTAAATCAACATTCACCTACCCCGCTCCCCTCACCTGCAATATCAGCAGCGACATCAGATGACTCCAGTGGAGTTGCCCTTTAATAAATTTATCGTAGCTGCCACGTGTCATGCTGTTACCCTGCATCATGGTATCCTTCACAAATGTGCTGTTAGCCATCCATTTCATAAAAGGAAATGTAAAACCCATTTTTTGCCGGTTCCATACCGGTTCGGGCAGATCATCTTTAAAAGTATCTATCAGCAGTTGTTTTTTTTGAGGGCCTTTATACTTGACTGAAGATTTAATGGAAAGACCGGTCCTGATCACCTCTTCGTCGAGAAACGGAACGCGTATCTCAACGCCATGGACCATGCTCATTACATCTGCATCCCGGAGCAACTGGTTTTGCATATACATATTCAGCTCCATCCAGCTGGCCTTGTTTTGCGGTTTCAGTGAAGTTACAAAAGGGAGTGCCGGTATATCCCGCAGTACGTTCCATACTTCCTTTTCG
>CAZVKO010000004.1:0-286147 GCA_964627765.1 uncultured Ginsengibacter sp.
TGACCTTTATAAGCAATACCAGGACTTGGAAGTAATTGTTATGAAAATCAATAATCATTTCTAACAAAAAATACAGGAGATTTATATGCCGATACAAAATAAATTGCAGACAGCGATTGAAGATGTAGCAAAAGAAAACGGGTATACCTACATCCTCCCCAAAGAAGCGTTGATTTATATGCCTCCCTCCGGTGATATCGGTCCTTTGGTAAGAAAGAAATTACATTTAAAAGAACCGTCTTCAACAACGCCGGGAACAACGGGTTCGGGTAATTAAAAAATTTAATAGGTAACATAGGCCATCCCGAACACGGATGGCTTATTTATTTTTGTGTCATGAGTCTATCTCCCATTGGTGTTTTCGATTCCGGTTATGGCGGCCTTACTGTATTAAAAGCCATCGTAAACAAAATGCCCCAATATGATTATTTGTATTTCGGCGATAATGCAAGAGCTCCTTATGGAAACAGATCTTTCGATGCTGTGTATGAATACACTCTTCAATCTGTAAAATGGTTATTTAAAAAAAATTGCCCGTTAGTTATTCTTGCCTGTAATACCGCATCTGCAAAGGCTTTGAGAACTATTCAGCAAAACGATTTGCCTCAAATTGATAAAAACAAACGCGTATTGGGTGTGATAAGACCCACGACAGAAATTATAGGCCATTACAGCAAAAGCAGGCAAATTGGAATTTTGGGTACAAATGGCACTGTTACATCCAATTCTTATCCTGTTGAAATCGAAAAATTTTTCCCTGATGTGCAGGTATATCAACATGCATGTCCGATGTGGGTACCGTTGGTGGAAAACAATGAATACCATTCAGAGGGGGCCGATTTTTTTGTAAAAAAGGATATTAAGGCTCTTTTAAAACTTTCACCTGAAATAGACACCATTTTATTGGGTTGCACCCATTATCCTCTGCTAATTGACAAAATAAAAAAATTTACTCCCGGAAATGTGCAGATTATATCACAAGGGGAAATAGTGGCTAAAAGTCTTAAAGATTATTTGCAAAGACATCCAGAGATAGAAAATAGATGCAGTAAAACTGGTCAAATAGAATTTTATACTACTGATTCAGCAAAGGACTTAAACAACAGACACTTAAAAGTTTTTTTTGGTCGAGAAGTGTTCTTTATACATGCTTAAAGTTAATACTTTAAGTACTTTATTAGATTTGCTATTATCCCCAAAAATTAAAAACTCTTTTTTCTAAGCTTACTCATTTACCATACCTCTAAAAATTAATAGGGTTGGTGTCGAGGATGAATTCGTGGTTACTAAGGCGGAAGATTGAAACGGTCCAATATGAGAAGCATCAAATTTTAAAATTATTTTCGAAGAATCATTAGGATAAATTGGATTGGAGGAAAAATTAGCAACTGTACAATGGCAATCTGGAACAACACTTTTTATAAACAGATTATTTTTTCCTATGTTGTAAATTTCAAATCCAACTTCAGCAGGTATTCGAAATTTTTTTATGCCAACATTTAAGAAAGTAATAGGAAAGCTATCTTTCGTTGAGGGAATAATATTTATAGGACTTTTAGCATTCTCTAAAACTTTACTAACCTTATACCTGGCCCATAAGTAATGAATAAGGGCTATGCTAAAAAAAACTACAGCTACACCAAATAAAGTATATTTCAAGTTAATTCTCACTATAATTAAATTGAAGGCTTCAGTTTGAAAATCAAAAGAGCAGGATTCGGATTTTCTAGATTTAAATGCGAATATAAATGCGGAAATTTTTCACGGATTTTTGCAGCATTTCTTCTTATAAATGAATTAAGATTTCTTGAGTCAAGTACCGTTATAAAAAATTTATTTTCACTTTGGAAAATAGGTCCTTGAAAAAGAATATTTAAACTATCTAAATCGGTTTCAGCGGTAGCAATATTGCCACTATGCATGTTATAGAAAGCTGTTGACAGTTGATTATTATTCATATAATTAAAACCAATATAGTCATTGCTTTTAACAAAAGTATAAGATTGAAAGTTATAATTCGAAAGACTATTTAATAAAATCTTAGGAAGAATGTCCTCGGGAACATTTTTTGTTCCATAATCAATTTTATAACAAGCCGTAGCAGTATCCGAATGGAATTTATAGTAGATATTTGAAAAAGCAGGGTTGAAGTAAGTTTCTCCGTTGACATTAAAGAGACCTCCTGAAAATTTTATTGTCATGTGTTTAAGATTTCTTGGCACCTTAAACATTTTCGTGTAAATTTTATAAGAAGAATCTGTTAAGAGTATATTTTTATCTTCTGACTGAACACTGCTGTTTTGATTAACATAAAAAATTCTGCTATCAGGGCCTGTAACAGTAAATGCAGTTGCCCAGAAATCCATGTTTACTTCATTTAGAATAGTTCCATCAAGTGAAAACTCTGAAATCTTTGTCGGATCATTGCACAAAACAAATATGGAGTTATGATCTTTAAAGTACTCTATATCTTCTATTTTTAAAAATTGTCCTTTTGCCAAACCTAAATTTCCAATGTTATAAAGGTATTTTCCTGTCGAGTCAAAGACCTTTATTTCCATATATCGCCCATCTAAAATAAAATATTTGGAATTCTTGTAAATAATCTTTTGTATCCCTATGGCCTCAGATATAATTGAGTTTTTACTCATTTCCAAATTAACTAAACTGAGACTATCTACATAATTAACAATAGGTAAATGATTATTATTTGGATTTAAGTGAATTACAATGGGATGATTCTCGTCAATAACACCTTTTGTCTTAGAACATGAATAATTGCTAAACGAATATAAAAATATCGCAAAAATTCGAACATAAAAGATACTATTTAAAGTAGTATTAGAAGTAATCATCCCAATGTGCAAGTGCCGTAAGGAACGCAATTACCACTTCCGATTTCACAAACTGTAAACAATTGACCGGTTAACGGACAATATATGATAACCATCTCCTGAAAATTCTGTTTATCAGCCGGCTTTTGTTGGCCTTTGGAATTTACAGGTAAAACCGCAAAGATTATCGACAAAACAAACAGAAATGCTGTAGTTAATGCAAGCAAATTCTTTTTCATTGTAATAAAAATTTAGGTGAAATAAAAAATAGATGATTCTGAACAAACATAATAATTTTTTTGGAATTCTTAATTGAAACAGTTAAACAATATTATGTAAGTATTTTAAAAGAGTTGTCTTATTAAAATTCTTTCTTACCTTTGCAGCCCTTTCACAGACAGCGGTATGGTGACCGGCTGTAGATTAAAAATTCTTTAACAGAAAAAATTTTATAAAATGCCAGGGAAAAAACGCACCTTCCAGCCGCACAAGCGCCGCCGCAAAAGTGTTCATGGCTTCAGGAAGCGCATGGCAACTGCCAATGGTCGTAAGGTATTGGCTGGTCGCAGAAAAAAAGAACGCCATAAGCTTACTGTATCGGACGAGCACGGAAGTAAAAAATAAAGCTGATAAAATATTCTAACACGATAGCCTCCGGAAGCGGGGCTATTTTTTATTTTAGTAACTTAAACCCGGATCAAACCGAAAGCCATTCCACCGCAATTCGCACTACCAAAAAGAGAAAGGCTCAAAAGCAGGAAGCAAATTGAGCAACTTTTCCGGGAGGGAAAATCCTTTTCCGTTTTTCCTTTTAGGGTTTTATATATTGAGCATTTAAATGATTCCGCTAATCTTCGTGTGGCCTTTTCCGTTAGTAATAAAAATTTCAGAAAAGCCGCCGACCGCAACAGGATCAAAAGACTTATGCGGGAAGGATACCGGCTTCAAAAAAATGATTTGCAAAAAGTGCTTATTGAAAGGCAACAATATATTTCCCTGTTTATAATCTATACAGATAAGGTTTTGCCAGTTTTTGACGAAGTCAAAAAAAAGATGAATACTGTTTTGAATAAACTGCAAAAAGTTTTAGCAGACAAAAATTAAAGGAAAAGATCGGGGTACAATTTCCCACCGGGTGTCAAAGCGTATTTATCAAAATTTGTAATGCCTTCCTGTATCAATATCTCTTCGTCAATAAAGCTATTGCCGGTACATGCTGCCGAGGATCGCATCAGTATATAACAGGCGGCATCAGCAATAATTTCAGGAGTTCTGCTCATCCTGACGAGGGCCTCGCCACCCAGCAGGTTGCGTACGGCAGCGGTGGCAATTGTAGTTTTCGGCCATAAGGTATTCGCAGCAATATTATATTTTTTCAATTCACCCGAAAGACCCAGCGCAATCAGGGTCATATTGTACTTGCTTATCGTGTAAGCAAGATGATTGGCAAGCCATTTCTGATCAGGGTTAATCGGCGGCGAAAGATTTAATATATGAGGATTGTTGCCCTTTTTTAAATGAGGGATGCAGGCTTTGCTCACAAAGAAAGTTCCTCTTACATTTATGTCATGCATCAGGCTAAACGACTTTACTTCGGTTTGTTCCGCTGTTGTCAATGAAATAGCAGAAGCATTATTTATCAAAATATCTATGCCGCCAAATGCTGCTATTGCCGCACCTACAGCCTTTTCTATTTGATCAGGGAAGCGTATGTCGCACTGCACCGGCAGAGCTTTTGATCCTGTAGCTTCAATTTCTTTTGCTGCGGTGAAGATGGTGCCGCCCAATTTTGGATTTTCTTCAACAGACTTTGCCGCAATCACGATGTTGGCACCTTCGCCGGCCAGTTTCAGGGCAATAGCTTTTCCAATACCACGCGATGCACCGGTAATGAATGCGGTTTTGTTTTTAAATTGCATAGTAAGAATAAACTGACAGGATTTTGAAAGAAAATGATTAATATTTACCCTTCGGATTAAAACTACAAAGTTATTTTACAACAGCCACGTCTTTTACGCTTCCTGTTCTCTTGAGAGCACCCCATCCCTGCAGTTCGCCCTTAATGGCCTTATTAAAGGATTTTATGAGAATGTAATACATCAGCTGACGGTAGATCAGCCTTTGCGGAAACATCCAGATCAGCTTCAGATAATTTTCTTTTTCAAATGCAAAAGCCAGTGCAGCACCTGCCATATCTACCAAAGTGAAAATAATGTAATAAAATAAGATATGCGGAACACTGGCCACCACCACGCCTAATGAAGCGGCGATAATGCTGAGCACCAGAATGAGGTCTGCAAGGGGTGCCAGGATCGGCAGAATCATCTGATAAATCAGAATGTTGGGCATTGCAATCATTCCAAAGTTTTTATACCTGGGATTAAACAGTGTGTCGCGATGCTTCCAGAAGCATTGCATAACGCCAAAACTCCACCTGAACCGTTGTTTTAAAAACTGCCTGAATGTTTCCGGGGCCTCCGTGTACGAAATAGCGCTTATACAGTTTTTGACAATATAATTTTGTCTTAAAAGCCGCATGGTTAAGTCGCAATCCTCGGCCAGCGTATCGGTTGTAAACCCTCCCGCAATCAAGATAGCATCTTTTCTGAAAGCGCCGATGGCTCCCGGAATTACCGTGATGCAATTAAGCAAATCAAAAGCTCTCCTGTCAAAGTTTTGTGAAGTAACATATTCTATGCTTTGCCATTTGGTAAGCATATTTACCGGGTTGCCTACTTTCACGTTTCCTGCAACGGCAGCCACATTTTCATTCTCAAATTTTTTCATCAGCTCGGTAACCGCATCATTTTTCAATTGTGTATCTGCGTCTATGCACACAACAAAATCGGCTGCCGATTTCTGAATTCCGTAATTTAATGCAGAAGCCTTCCCCCCGTTCGATTTCGTGTATACATGGACGTTAGGATTAGGAAGAAAATGCCCGTGTACTTTGGAATAAGTATCATCTTTGCTTCCATCATCTACAAAAATTATTTCTAATTGCGGATAATCCTGTGCCAGCAGGCTATTCACGGTACGTATGGCATTTACTTCTTCATTGTAAGCCGGCACTATGATACTCACCAATGGCCATTGCGCCTTGTTATTTGTAAGAATCGCCGGGAATAAATTTTTCGATTGGGCATCCTTACTCTTTTGTATACTTGCCAGTACCGCCATCAGTACCATTCGGGCAATGGACAGGATGATCCCGATTATAAAAAGCGTGAACAGGATGTGCCCGCCCCAGTAAGTTGCTTCCGCAAGAAAGAAATTAAATTTTCGGGCCCACCGGTCTCTGTCTGATGCTACCCTCGGCATGACTTCGTCCCTGGTTTTGCCCATCAGGTCTGCAACAGTGGTAAATACATATCCTTGTTTTTTAAAATAATCAATTATCCTCGGAAGCGCTTCCACTGTGGCTTCCCGCGTTTCGCCTCCCGCATCGTGCAGCAGGATAATGCTGGCATTGCCATCTTTTTCCTGCCTGATTACTCTGGCCACAATGCTGTCTGCACTTACACCCGGCGCCCAATCATTGGGGTCGATACTCTCATTAATGGTTAAATAATTTTCGCTCCGGCTTCGTTCTATCGGGGCCAGTTCATCATACGTCTGGGGTTCTGAGTCTGCATTATAAGGTGCCCGGAATAAGATGGTAGAATGACCGGTAATACTTTCGATTAACAGCCTTGTCAGTTTCATCTCAAGATCTGCACGCTGCAGGCTCATCTCTGCAATGTTGTGATGGGTGAAGGTGTGATTGCCTATTTCAAAACCATCCTTGAATTCTCTCTGTAAAAGAGGGATATTTTGTTCGGCATTGATTCCGATAACGAAAAAGGTGGCCGGTACTTTTTCTTTTTCCAGTATATCCAGAATCTGAGGCGTCCATTCCGCACTGGGCCCGTCGTCGAAA
Organism: uncultured Ginsengibacter sp.; assembly: GCA_964627765.1. Taxonomy (GTDB): domain Bacteria; phylum Bacteroidota; class Bacteroidia; order Chitinophagales; family Chitinophagaceae; genus Ginsengibacter. Next base: position 6,754 of record CAZVKO010000004.1, read on the forward strand.
GTAAGAATCAGCTTATGCCCTTTGCCTTCGGTAGTATCTTCTGCAAACTTTCTTATAACATATCCCGAAGGAAGCTGCAGGTAATTTTGTTCTGCAATCAATTGTTCGGTACTATCAATTTCGAGACTGATTTTCCCCGGTTGTGGTGAAAACATGATATCGAGAATTTCACCTTCCCCCTCAAATCCAACATCATCCCGCGGTGCGGGAATATTAGTGAGCGAATCATAATCGAAAGGATGCGCCTGCAAAGCGGCGTTACTTAAATTGCGGTTGTAATATTTCCACATCCTGGCATCTTCGCTTCCCAGCCGCCACAATACCGTACCGGCTAACGGAAACTCGTCACTAAATCTCAGGATATTGAATATAGTAGCCGCATCCGTAAACCATACCTGGTGTAATGTTGTGTCAGAATTGCCGTCATCATTCTTCTCTTCCGAAGCATAGCTATAATGCAAATTATATGAATCGTTGTCATAAATAATTTGTGCATTCAAAGCTTTTGCTTTATTAATTGCATCACTATAAGTATAGCTAACGGTGGTGTCATTCTTGTTATCTGACCAGTCATATCCAAAGGCTGCCAGGCCTAAAATTATTTTTGAAGCCGGCATTCTGTCCGCTGTCCACGACACTGCATCTTCCAGCCATTTTTGTCCGCTGACGGGCCCGGGTCCCGTTGAATTATTGTACTCATCATAGGCCATCAGCACGATATAATCATTATATTCAGCCAGCTTCGGGTAGTCGTAGTCGTTATCTTTTGGAGCCACGTCCATGGTTACCAGCAGGCCTTTGGCATGCAACGCTTCGTATAAATTTTTTTGAAAGCCGGTTAGCGGTTCATTCGTTGGTTCCGTTAAATTTTCAAAATCCACGTTAATGCCGCTAAGGCCGTAATAGGAAAGTGTATCGGCTATCTGGTTAATGATATTTTTTTGTAAGACGGGGCTGGCTAATATTTTATGTGCAAGCGGGCCATCAAAATCTTTCCCGGTTCGGAAATTAGAAAAGATAGGTATGATGCGAAGTTGTTTTTGCTTCATCAGCGCATAGCCGGCAGTATCGATTCTCGTGTTAAGCGTATAGGTATTGGTATCTATAAAAAACCATTCGGGAAAAATGGCATTTAGCTTATCAACATTTCTTTCAAGGTCAGGATAGGAAGTATGGCTGTTCCACGGTGTATAAAAAGCGCCACGAATTACCGAAAGAGAGTTTGCGGCGGAAGCCAGCTTGTTTTTTGCCCTTTTAATAGAGTCCGCTTTTATTTTTTTGAGCAAGAAGTCTTTAAACCCTTTGTATTTTTCATTTTGAGCATTTTTTAAAGTAAGAGGATTGGCCGGATCGATTCGCAATTCATACTGCCTCGCCCTTGCTTCAAGATTGGGCAAACTTGGCAGGGAACCGCTATACAAGGCAATCCCTAATACCGTAAAAAAGAAAAGTGCAATAAAAAGCAATACCCGGCCAGTCCATTTTACACTTTTCCACCGGGTGGGTTTATTGGTTTGAAAAATTTGGGTTGTTTCTTCCGACATGTTTATCCGGTACTCGTTCTGTTACTTGTAATTAAGACAGGCAAAGTTAAAAGTAAGTATATTGAAAATACGCTTTTAACAAGGATATAGTTATTGATGAATAATCCGTTCTTACCTAAAAAAGAAGGGCCCCTGTAGAAACAGGGGCCGTTTACCAAAACTAACTGCTTATGAGAAAATTGACTTTTAAACTTTATGCTGATTATATTTCAAATCATGTGCCAAAGGTAAACCGGCTTTTGTTAATAAAGTTTTAAGAGATAGTTATTATCTTTTTAATACTTATTGATTCAGGAGCTTTTCTGAATTTTCTGCAAACTGCAGCGCATCTATAAACTGTTGCAGGTCACCATTTAAAACATCGTCAAGGTTGTATACTGTAAGGCCGATCCGGTGATCTGTTACACGGCCCTGCGGATAATTGTAGGTTCTTATTTTGGCAGAACGGTCACCGGTGCTTACCAGGCTTTTGCGGTGTCTTGAAATCTCCTCCTCCTGCTTTCTAACTTCATCTTCATAAAGTTTGGTACGCAGCATTTGCATAGCTTTTTCCCGGTTGCCAAGCTGGCTTCGTTCCGTCTGGCATACCACCACAATACCGGTTGGTATATGGGTCAGCATTACCTTGGTCTCTACTTTATTTACGTTTTGGCCGCCGGCGCCACCGCTCCTCGCTGTTTCCATCTTCACATCACTTTCTTTTAATTCTACATCCACTTCTTCCGCCTCGGGCATTACTGCCACTGTTGCAGCGCTGGTATGCACCCTGCCGCTGGCCTCTGTGTCAGGTACGCGCTGCACGCGATGCACCCCACTCTCGAACTTCAGCGTTCCATATACATCATCGCCGGTAACCTCTATCTGCACTTCTTTGTATCCTCCAACGGTACCGGGGCTTTCGCTAAGCAATGCTGTTTTCCAGCCCTTTGATTCGCAATATTTCAAATACATTCTTGCCAGGTCGCCTGCAAACAGCGATGCTTCGTCTCCTCCGGTTCCGGCTCTTATTTCAAGTATGGCATTTTTCTCATCCTGCGGGTCTTTGGGTATAAGCAGATTCCTGATTTGTTTTTCGTAAATCTCTTTTTTTTCCTGCAGGGCAGGGAGCTCTTCCTTGGCCAGTTCACGCATTTCTTCGTCATCGCTGCTGATCATTTCCCTGCTAAACTCAATGTCATCAAGTACCTTGATATATTCATTCCTTACTTCTACAATCTTTTCCAGGCTGCGGTATTCCTTACTTAATTGCTTATACTTTTTATTATCGCTCACAATTTCCGGATTCGAAAGCGCTATACCCAATTCGTCAAATCTTGCTTTTATGGCCTCCAGTTTTTCTAACATACGAACGACGATTTTAAATGGACCAGCTTATCAAAGTCTTTATGATAAGGGAATTATCTTTGAGATTTACGGGATGCAAAATTAACTTATTAGCACTTATATGAAGTATCGGAAGTTTAAAGCAGACTATTTGTTTGACGGCACAGAATTACGGGACCGAAATGCTGTTTTAATTGCCGGCAGCGAAGGTGAGATTATCGACATTGTTGATTTGGAAAATGCAGGAGACGGCATTCAGAGCTTTAAAGGAATTCTTTCGCCGGGTTTTGTAAATGCACACTGTCACCTGGAGCTTTCTCATTTAAAAAACGCCATTCCGGAAAAGACAGGTCTTGTTGAATTTGTATACAAAGTGGTAACTGAGCGGGGTTATGGGGAAGAAATAATCACAGATGCAATGAGGCAGGCAGAGCAGGAAATGCGTCAAAGCGGCATTTTGGCCGTTGGAGATATTTGCAACAATATGTTATCTGCACATTTAAAATCACTTTCTTCTCTCGCGTATTACAATTTTATTGAGGTAAGTGGCTGGCATCCTTTGGTGGCTGAGGCCCGGCTGGAACGAAGCAAAACATTGCATGATGATTTTATTAAAACAAATTTAAAAGCATCTATCGTTCCCCACGCACCTTACTCCGTATCGACAGAGTTGTGGGGAAAAATTTTCCCTTTTTTTTCCCATAGTGTGGTGAGCATTCATAACCAGGAAACAAAGGATGAAGATGCATTTTTTGAAAATGGAAAAGGACACCTGTCGGATATGTACATAAGGCTGGGGATCGATAATTCATTTTATAAGGCGCCTGGCCGCAGAAGCGTGGCCACTTATTTTGAATACTTCAAAAACGCATCTTCTGTCATTCTGGTGCATAATACTTTTACCCTGCAACAGGATATTGATTATATAAATGACAAAAAATCTTCGCAACAGCTTGTGTCATTTTGTTTTTGCCCTAATGCGAATCTTTATATTGAGAATGCATTGCCCAATGTCAGTTTATTTCAGAGAAATAATTGCAACGTGGTGGTTGGCACAGACAGCCTTGCTTCCAATCACCAGTTGAGTATTTTGGAAGAATTAAAAACCCTTTCCAAGAATTTTCCTGAAATACCCACAGAAAGCTTATTACAATGGGCTACCCTCAACGGAGCAAAAGCACTTCAAATGGATAATACTTTAGGGAGCTTTGAAAAAGGAAAAAAGCCAGGTATCATATTGATCAAAAATGCCGATGAAAGGAAGATAGATGCAAAGTCATTCGTAGAAAGGATATTATGATTTTATCCCATCAGCTCATGCAGTACCGGCAACGTTTTCATTGAGCCAAATTCTGCGATGTGATATTGATAATAATTTTCCATCGTTGCCAAAATTGCCTTGCGAATTGTTTTATTCAGCCTGATTTCATCCAGCTCTGAAGGATGCACTGCTTTTAGCAGATGAGAAATTGAAAAGCTCACCTGCTCGTTTACAACGGGCTCACCGGTTAAAGTGTTGCTTACAAACTTTCCTTCAGCAACAGAGAAGATTTTGCTTTGCGTTGAATGATTGTCTGAAATGCTTAAGCCCAAAAGCTGTGCGAGGCGCAGCGCAAAATAAATGGGAAAATTTGCCGTCACTTCGGGGGATGCGGCATCTAATTGTATAAAGGCATCTTCGGAAAAATTAAAAAGATCCTCGTTGGTTTCGGGTTGCCGGATGCTTTTCTGAAGCAACTCAACCATGTATAAGGCAACGGAATTTTTTATTATATCACTAAAAACCTGTTGATACAGGTAGCTCCATTTCACTTCCTTTATCCGCTGCAGGTTTTTCAATTCATTATGATACACCTGCATTTCCAGCAGTGAGGCGGGGTGAAAAAAATGAGCTTTCGAATTTTTGCCATGTGTACGAACGCCGTTTACAATATAAGATTGCATACCAAACAAGGCAGTCAGCGTACTCACCACCACCGATGTTTCACCGTATTTCACCGTGCGGAGTACAATACCGTTCGTTGTGTAAATCATATACTATAAATATTATCATCCGGTAAATTTAACTTAGGTAAACTAAATGTAATTTCACCCTGCATGTATACGCTAAAAAAATCACTGGGTCAGCATTTTTTAAAGGATGAAAGGGTTGTGGAAAAAATCATTAATGAGCTGATGACACATCATTTTACCAATTTGCTGGAGGTTGGTCCGGGCGGAGGCGCGCTTACCAAACACCTGTTGGGTATTCCCGGCATACATTTCAAGGCAGTGGAATTAGATGATGAAAAAATCCGGTTTCTTTTAAAAAAATACCCTGTACTGCAGGGCCGCCTGATTCACGAGGACTTCCTTTCTCTTGCCCGCCCTTTTGATGAACCCTTTGCTGTGATCGGAAATTTTCCATATAATATTTCCACACAAATACTGTTCAAGATATTGGAATGGAAAGAATACGTGCCAGTAGTGATTGGTATGTTTCAAAAAGAGGTGGCGGAAAGAGCGGCAGCAAAAGAAGGAAGCAAAATTTACGGTGTATTAAGCGTATTGATTCAATATTATTATGAAACTGCTTATCTGTTTTCTGTGAACAATGAAAGCTTTGTACCACCGCCAAAAGTGCAAAGCGGCGTGATAAGACTAACGAGGAAAGAAAAATTTTTTTCAGTAAAGAGCGAAAAGGATTTTGTTATACTGGTAAAAGCTTCATTTGGCCAAAGGCGTAAGACGATGCGCAATGCTGTAAAAAGTCTGTTTACAAAAGATACACTTGCAGATAACATTTTTGATCGGCGTGCAGAAACATTGAGTGTGGAAGAATTTGCAATGCTGACTTTTAAGATGATATGAAAAATACATACAAACAATTTACAGGTATTTTGCTGGTGGCAAATATGACATTAATTTCATGTTATTCCCCTCGGTATGTATTTGCTCCTTCTACTCAAAATATTCCCCTGCTGAATCGTAAAAACGATCTGGAAGTTTCAGGTGCTTACAGCGGCTCCCTGAATGCGCTTGATGATAAAGGCGATTCGTATAACGGAGCAGATGTTCAGGCGGCGTGGGCTATCACAGACCATCTTGCGGCAATTTTCGGGGAAAGTATCCATTGGGAGAAAAATACAGGCAACGATACTTACTATGCCGGCGATACTTCGGTGTTGTCATATAAAAGACACTTTACAGAGATAGGCATCGGTTATTACTCGCCGGTCAATTTTAATCCCCGGATGAAATTCCAGGTATTTGGCGGTGCTGCATTTGGCGCTTTTGATATAAATGATCAGTACACTTCCAATGGCATTGTTGAAGATAAATATCACAACAGCAGGCCGGTTAAAATCTTTTTACAACCATCAATTACCTATCGTCTTTTTAAAAATTCCTGGTGCACATTTAGCTCAAGAATTACCGCTGTAATTTTTAGAAAAATTAATACAAACTACAACGCTGTTGAATTAGATAATTATATTTTGGACAGCCTTACTGTTTCACCCGTGTACTTCTGGGAGCCTTCTGTGAATTATACTTTGGCATTCGAGAAACTTCCCCTTAAGCTCAGGTTGCAGGGCTCGCTGGCTATATTGATAAATCACCGTTTTATACAACACCGAACAGGAAATATTGCACTGGGAATTGTTGCCGATTTTCCAAAAAAGCGGATACATATAAAAGATCGCGGCTCAAACTGACAACTGTTATTTTCATAGTTGAAGTCGTAATTTTACACTACTGCAGAAACTAAAACAATATATATGGCTAAAGCCGCGATTGCCGGAACAGTGAGAATTGTTACAGCCGCTTCCCTTTTTGATGGTCATGATGCCGCTATCAATATTATGCGACGAATTATGCAGGGTAAAGGCGCCGAAATCATTCATCTCGGGCACAACAGGAGTGTGCATGAAATTGTAGAATGTGCTATTGAGGAGGATGCGGATGGGATTGCCGTAACGAGTTACCAGGGCGGCCATGTGGAATTTTTTAAATACATGAAAGATTTGCTTGACAGGAATGAAAGCGGCCATATTAAAATTTTTGGCGGCGGCGGCGGCACTATTTTACCGGAAGAAATTAAAGAACTGGAAGCATACGGCATTACTAAAATATATTCTCCCGATGATGGCAGGCACATGGGGCTGGAGGGTATGATAGAAGATGTAATAGAAAGATGCAGGCGGGCAAAGAAAATTTCAAAAACCAATGGTAACGGACACACGAAAAAAAAATTTGTACTGGATGAATGGCATGATATAAAAAAGATCGCCATTTCAATTTCACTCGCAGAACACGGACAGCCATTTCATTTACCCGCAAATGGCAAGGCCGGTAAAAAGGTGGCGGTGATCGGAATAACGGGAACAGGAGGCGCCGGTAAATCGTCGGTTACAGACGAACTCGTACGTCGCTTCCTCAATAATTATAACGATAAAACAATCGCGGTGATTTCTGTGGATCCGTCCAGAAAAAAAACCGGCGGCGCTTTGTTGGGCGACAGGATAAGGATGAATTCTATTCATCATCCAAGGGCATACATGCGCTCTCTGGCCACAAGAGAAAATGATAAAGCGCTTAGCAATCACGTGCAGGAAGCGATAGATATTTGCAAATCTGCCGGCTATGATTTTATCATTCTTGAAAGTGCCGGTGTTGGTCAGAGTGACGCCTCTATCCTCGATCACTGCGATATAAGTATGTACGTGATGACTCCTGAATATGGCGCTGCATCCCAATTAGAGAAGATCAACATGCTCGATTATGCAGATATTATTTGTCTCAATAAATCCGATAAAGCCGGGGCATTAGATGCATTGCATGACATCCGGAAACAGTTTAAGCGCAATCACAATCTCTGGCAGGCCAAAGAAGATGAATTACCTGTCATCAGCACGGTGGCATCCTTATTCAATGACCCGGGTTGTAATAAATTGTTCAATACCATTATTGAATTGGTAAATAAAAAGACCGGGGGCAATTTCAAATCGTACAAGGCCCCTGAATTAAGCGGCGGCCTGAGCGAACCCGTTATTCCGGCAAAGCGGGTGCGCTATCTTGCAGAGATTGCTGAAACGATATCCGATTATAATAAGACCGCCGGTGAACAGGCCGCTTTTGCTTCAAAGTGGTATCAGCTTAATGGGGCTTTAAAAATTATTGACAGCAGGAAAAACAAGGCGGCAGCCGCTGTTTTGGAAAAAGAAATTAAAGACATCGAAAAGAAGTTGTCGCACGATTCAAAAAAAATAATTGATGAATGGGGAAAAGTTAAAAGCGTATATCAAAAAGAATTTTTCGAATACGACGTAAGAGGGAGGATTATTAAGCAGCCGTTATTTGTTGAATCGCTTTCCCGTCTGAAAATTCCGAAAATTGCCGTGCCGCATTTCAAAGACTGGGGAGACATATTGCATTGGACATTGCAGGAAAATTTCCCGGGCGAGTTTCCCTATACTGCGGGTGTGTTCCCGCTAAAGAGAGCAGAAGAAGACCCTACCAGGATGTTTGCGGGCGAAGGAAGTCCGGAGCGAACAAACAAACGTTTTCATTATGTAAGTATTGGCCAGCCTGCAAAGCGCCTCAGCACAGCATTTGACAGTGTTACGCTGTACGGCGAGGACCCGGCGATACGGCCGGATATTTATGGAAAAATAGGCAATAGCGGGGTTAGCATTGCCACAGTGGATGATGCAAAAAAGCTATATAGCGGGTTTGATTTGTGCGACCCGAAAACCTCTGTGAGCATGACTATCAATGGACCGGCCCCCATTATCCTTGCCTTTTTCCTCAATGCAGCCATTGACCAGCAGTGCGAGAAATATATTATTGAAAATAACTTACGGCAACGCGTAAACGACATTATCGAATCAAAATTTAAACCCTCATTCTTACCGGCATATACCGGTACTGATGAAAAAAAGGTGATTCCGGAAAAAGGAGCGCTAAAAGGAAAACTGCCGGAAGGTAATGACGGTTTGGGTTTAAAACTGTTAGGACTGTCCGGGGAAGATGTACTGGATCAGGATGTTTATAAAAAAATAAAAGCGGATGCATTATCAACTGTTCGCGGAACTGTGCAGGCCGATATTTTAAAGGAAGATCAGGCGCAGAACACCTGTATTTTTTCGACAGAGTTTGCTTTGAAACTGATGGGAGATGTGCAGGAATATTTTATAAAGCATAAGGTGCGAAACTTTTATTCCGTATCTATCAGCGGCTATCATATTGCGGAAGCGGGCGCCAATCCTGTCACCCAGCTGGCGTTTACCCTCGCTAACGGTTTTACGTATGTAGAGTATTACCTGGGAAGGGGAATGCATATAGACGATTTTGCCCCCAATCTTTCCTTCTTTTTCAGCAATGGAATGGATGCAGAATACAGTGTAATCGGAAGAGTGGCCAGGCGCATCTGGGCCAAGGCCATGAAGTATAAATACAAAGCGAATGAGCGTTCTCAGAAATTGAAATATCACATTCAAACGAGCGGGCGAAGCCTGCATGCGCAGGAAATAGACTTTAATGATATAAGAACAACACTGCAGGCGCTCTATGCTATTTATGATAATTGCAATAGCCTTCATACCAATGCTTATGATGAAGCTATTACAACACCCACCGAAGAAAGCGTCCGGAGGGCCATGGCCATCCAGCTAATCATCAACCGTGAATTGGGGACGGCAAAAAATGAAAATCCGAACCAGGGAAGTTTTTTGATTGAAGAATTAACTGACCTTGTGGAAGAAGCGGTGATGGCCGAGTTTAACCGGATTTCAGAAAGAGGCGGCGTATTAGGTGCTATGGAGAGAATGTACCAGCGGAATAAGATACAGGAAGAAAGTCTGCACTATGAAACAATGAAACATACCGGAGCCCTTCCGATTGTAGGCGTGAATACTTTTTTGAATAAAGCCGGTTCCCCTACTATTTTGCCTGCGGAGGTAATAAGAAGCACTGCCGAAGAAAAAAACAGGCAGATAAAAAACCTGGAAGCATTTCATCATCGCCATAAAAACAAGTCTGATGAAATGCTGAAACGACTGCAGGAGGTTGCCATCAGCGACGGCAATCTCTTTGAAGAATTAATGGAAACGGTAAAGTACTGCTCGCTGGGACAGATAACACATGCATTATATGAGGTAGGCGGCCAATACAGGAGAAATATGTAATGAAACCAATTATTGAAAGCGATGAAGAAGTTTGTATTATTATTTATAATAATTTTTCTTTCCTTTTCATGCAATAAATATTATTCTGCAAACAGGTCATATAAAAAACAAGCCAGGGCATTGACAAAAATCATTCGTCGTGTACCCGTGGCCGATAGTTTCACCAATGCATCTCAATGGATAGGAACAACCAACTTTGGTCTGCGCCGGCCCAATTACGTGATCATACATCACACTGCGCAGAATAGCTGCGACCAAACGCTTCAAACATTCACCAACAAAAGTTCCGGCGTCAGTGCACATTATGTAATATGCAGGGATGGAACGATTCATCATATGCTGAACGATTACCTGCGGGCGTGGCACGCAGGCGTGGGCTCGTGGGGAAATAATGACGATATCAACTCGAGCTCTATTGGCATTGAGCTGGACAATAATGGCTATGATACTTTTCCCGGGCCGCAGATAAACAGCTTGCTCATTCTTTTAGCTGCGTTAAAAAACGAATATCACATACCCACCGCAAATTTCATAGGGCATGAAGATATAGCGCCAACAAGAAAAAACGATCCGAACAAAAATTTTCCATGGCAATTGCTGGCGCAAAATGGATTTGGTTTATGGTATGATGATACTACCCATAGCACTGTGCCGGAAAATTTCAACGACATTGATGCCCTGAGAATTATCGGTTATTCGGTAAAAGATAGCCTTGCAGCTATTGAATCTTTCAAAAGACACTTTGAAATGGAGGACAGCAGCCGCATTTTGACCGATGGTGATAAAAAAATTCTTTATGATTTAATGAAGAAATATGAATAAAGAGCTTGCTCACTACGGAAGCAGGCTCTTTAAATGTTACCCCAAGAATTTATGCATGCTCATGAATACCTTCTCTTATTTCTTCGAGTAACTTTTTATTGAAAGCTTCAATATCTTCCGGGCTTCTGCTGGTGACAAGGCCCTGGTCTGTGACTACTTCCTTATCTTTCCAGTTGGCTCCCGCATTTTTTAAATCTGTGCTGATGGACTGATAAGAAGTGACATTTCTTCCCCGGAGCAATCCTGTTTCAATTAATAATTGCGGGCCATGGCATATGGCTGCAACAGGCTTGCCAGCCATCATGAATTCTTTTGCAAACTGAACACAATGCTCATTAACACGCATCAGGTCAGGATTTATAACTCCGCCCGGAATCATAAGTGCATCGTAATCATCAGGGTTGGCCTTTGTTATAGTAACGTCTACAGGCAATTCAATTGACCAGTGGTCATGCGACCATCCCTTTACCTTTTGTTTTTGCGGAGACACAATATCTACTTTAAAGCCTGCATCTTCCATGGCCTTCTTAGGACTGGTCAATTCAGTTTCTTCGAAGCCATTTTCAGTTAAAATGGCTACTCTCTTTTCATGTTTGTTTGTCATAGTGCATATTTTTTAGGTTAAAGAAATAATTATTTCGAATTAAAGAAAATAAAGTTTCGATCAGCTTCATGAAACGTGCGCCCGCTTCGTGAAGTTGTTTACAATAAACATGCCTTCATGCCTCAGGCAGGTTTCTCAAAGGCATAAATTTTAACAGGCGAAAAATCTATGAAGCGCTATTATACATCCGCTTCATTTATCCATCTTTTATTATTATTTAACTAATCCGGGTTTTGCTTACAAAAGTTTTTTAATAGGATGACCGCCCTGGTTTTAATCGTATGTGGATTTTTGGCAACAAACTTTTTTGATTGTTACTTTACCAAAAAGTAAGGAAAATACAATGGATCTTATCCCTGTTACAGACAATAAAACAGCGAAGGAATTTTTACAGGTGCCCTTAAATCTTTATAAAAGCGATCCCGCCTTTATCCGTCCGTTGGATAAAGATGTGAATGATGTTTTTGATCCGGGAAAAAATAAAGCATTTCGCTTCGGTGAATGCACACGCTGGATTTTAAAAGACAATGATAATAACCTGACAGGCCGTATTGCGGCATTTGTGAATAAAAAATATAAGAACAAAGGAGATGAACAGCGCACCGGCGGGATCGGTTTTTTTGAATGTATCAACGACCAAAAGGCCGCAGATATGCTTTTTGATGTGGCGAAACATTGGCTGGTGCAGAGGGGTATGGAAGCCATGGACGGCCCTATCAACTTCGGTGAACGCGATCGTTGGTGGGGATTGGTGGTCGAAGGCTTTGCCCCCCCCATTTACCTTATGAACTACAACCCGCCTTATTACGTAGCGTTATTCGAAAATTATGGCTTCAAACTTTTTTACAGACAAATATGTTTTCACATGTTTGTGCACAAAAGACTGAACGACCGGTTTTATGTACAGCACGAAAAATATAAGAATCATCCCGAGTACCGTGCGGTTCATGTAAAAAAAAATCAACTGAAAAAATTTTCAGAAGATTTTACCATAGTATATAATAAGGCATGGGCAAAGCATGAGGGAAATAAGGAATTGAATAAGAACGTCGCATATTCTATGTTTAAGAATATGAAGCCTGTAATCGAAGAAGATCTTATCTGGTTTGTGTATCATAAAGAGGAACCTATTGCGTGCTGGGTAAACCTGCCGGAGGTAAACCAGATATTTAAATACTTAGATGGAAAATTTAACCTGTTTGCAAAGCTTAAATTTTTGTGGCTCAAGCGAAGAAAAATTTGTGACAAGTTTACCGGGATTGTATTTGGAGTAATACCGGAATACCAGGGTAAAGGAATTGATTATTTCATGATAGTGGAAGGGGCAAAACTTATTCAAAAAAAGGACCAGTACCAGGAGTATGAAATGCAATGGATGGGCGATTTTAATCCCCGGATGATGAACATTGCCAAAAACCTGGGTGCCGGGAAAAGCCGTACTCTTGTTACCTATCGCTATCTTTTTGACAGGAGCAAAGAATTTAAGAGACACCCCATATTGTAATCATGATTTGATTTGCGATGTACGATTTCTTATCTCCAATGTTTAATAATTGATGCCTGCATTCAGGCATTTCCTTGTCAAATCCATTGAAGAGATTGAGCGATAATTTGCTGATAAAAATCTCAGATCCTGTATCTCAAATCGTAAATCTGAACGTAAATTTGTTCTCTTCGTTATGGATAAGTTTATTGTTTCAGCAAGAAAATACAGGCCCCAGAATTTTAGTTCTGTTGTAGGGCAATCACATATTACTACCACCCTGAAAAATGCCATTAAAAATAATCAGCTGGCCCATGCATTTTTATTTTGCGGGCCGCGGGGAGTTGGTAAAACCACCTGTGCACGTATTCTTGCCAAAACAATCAACTGCGAAAACCGATCTGCTGACGGGGAAGCCTGTAATACATGCGCCTCCTGCATTTCGTTTGATAATGGCACTTCATTGAATATTCACGAGCTGGATGCCGCCAGCAATAATTCTGTGGATGATATTCGTACGCTGGTAGACCAGGTACGATTTGCGCCGCAGGCGGGTAAATACAAAGTTTACATTGTAGATGAAGTGCATATGCTCAGCGCCGCTGCATTTAATGCATTTCTCAAAACGCTGGAAGAGCCGCCGCCCTATGCTATCTTTATTTTGGCTACTACTGAAAAACATAAGATACTTCCTACCATTCTTTCCAGGTGTCAGGTCTTCGATTTTAAAAGAATTACCAACCAGGATACCGTTGATCATCTTCAGGAAATATGCGATAAGGAAAAGATACAGGCGGATAAAGCGGCATTGCACGTCATCGCACAAAAAAGCGAGGGCTGCCTCAGGGATGCCCTGAGCATTCTTGATAAGATTGTAAGCTTTACCAATGGACAGGTTACGTATGCCAATACGGTAGAACATTTAAACATTTTGGATGAGGATTATTATTTCCGCTTCATAGAAGCCATGCAACAACAAAATGTAAGCGAAGCCTTACTGTTTTATGATGAAATAAACCGGAAAGGTTTCGAAGGCGACCTGGTATTAAATGGCTTTGCCGAATTTATCCGGAATCTTTTGGTAAGTAAAGATCCAAAAGTGGCGGTGCTGCTGGAAGTGTCGGAAGGGTTTAAACAACGTTATATAGAGGTGGCATCAAAAGTGAATCCTTCTGTATTGCTGAGTGCCCTTAACATTTTAAATGAAGCAGAAATTAACTACCGCCAGGCAAGAAATAAAAAGCTCCACGTTGAGCTTACACTGATAAAGCTTTGTTACCTGCAGCAGGCAGTGGACCTGGTAAATGAAGACGATTCTGTAGTTAAAAAAAAATACCCTGAGAGTGTAAAACCAGTAGCATTTAAAAAAATTACTCCTGTTGCATTTCATCCGGCGGAAAAACCGGTGCCTGCATCAAAGGACAAAACTGCAAATAATGGTTATGATACAACCGGTAATGCAAAGCTATTCATAGATGAAGTAACAAAACCGGAAATATCAAAAGCCCCTGCCGATCACACTAACGTTAAGGCACAAACGAAAATTAAAACCGTAAAATCCCTGGAAAAGATCCGCGAACAGGTAGCCAGGGAAAATAAGCTGAATCTGAATGCAGCCAAACCACTAAATGAAGAAGAGCTGTATGTTGCATGGGGGCAGTACATAGAAAGCCTGAAGAAAAATAATAATCATTCAGGAGTAAGCAACTTTAAGGCGGCAAAGCTTACTGTTATGGATGACAATTGCATTGAAATAATGACGTACAACCCGATACAGCAAAGATTTATTGAAGCAGAGAGGGCCGAATTAATAGAACATTTGCAGACTTATTTCAATAATCGTTTCCTGACATATAAAGTATTGGTTACAGAAAAAGAGCCCGAAGCCGCTGAAAAAGAAGTACATCTGACTACCAAAGAAAAATATTTAAAGATTATAGAAGAATATCCCCTGGTAAAAGAATTAAAAGACCGGCTGGGACTGGAACTTGATTATTGATCACCCCTAAAACTGTATGCCTCATGTTTACTATACTTGGAGCCGGTGGTGCCATATCCAATGAATTATCCAAAGTACTTGCAGAAAACAAGATTCCGTTTACGCTCGTAAGCCGCCACCCGGTATCCATATACGGAGCTGCCACAAAAGTGGCTGACCTTACCAGCGCCTCTCAAACAAACGAGGCCGTAAGAGGCTCATCCGTAGTGGTTCTGTGTCCCGGTCTTCCCTATGATATCAGGGTATGGACAAAACAATGGCCCGCGATAATGGCAAATGCTATCGAAGCCTGCGAGGAGCATAATGCCAGGCTGATATTTTTCGATAATGTATATATGCTTGGAAAAGTAAATGGCCCAATGAACGAGGAAACTCCCGTACATCCAACCAGTAAAAAAGGCGAGTTGCGTGCTAAGATTGCCGAACAATTGATGGATGAAATAAAGGCAGGAAACTTATATGCCATGATAGCCAGGGCAGCAGATTTCTATGGCCCTGATTGCAAAACGGGCTTTTTAAATGCGCTGATATTTGACAAGATGATAGTGGGTAAACGCTCCCAATGGCTCATTAATGATAACGTGGTTCATTCCTATACATTTACGCCGGATTGCGGACGGGCTTTATACCTGCTGTCGCAAAGCGAAAGTGCCTGGAACCAGGTTTGGCACATGCCCACTGCTGCACCACCATTGACGGGAAAGGAACTTATTGATCTTGCCGCCGGAATATTTAATGCATCTCCCCGGCATACGGTAATTGGCAAAGGCATGATCAGTATAGCGGGAATTTTTAACCGGTTGATGTATGAATTAAAAGAGATGCTGTATCAAAATGATTCCACCTACATTTTTGATTCATCAAAATTCAATAAGGCATTTAATTTTATACCCACCTCTTATGAAGAAGGATTTAAAATTGTCGCGGCCTCTTATACTAATACTAATTACAAAAAAAATTTAGCCTGAATATTCTACCATTAAGGTTAGTTAAGGAGTTAAGAACATTCAGAAGCAGAACGCTTAATATTCTTAACTTCTTAATGGTTTAAAATCAGACTATTTTATTTTTCTAAGCGGTATTACAGGCAGCATAAATAAGCATTAGCTTTCTTCAGCTTGCCTGGCTTCTATCTCATATTTATTGTTGTGGTAGCCGTGCAATATACTTTCCCATAAGTATTTTATAATAAAGCCGAGAGTGCCATACCGTTTATATTGTTCGATGTGGCAGAGTTCATGTTTTACCCATTTTTTGTTTTGTAGAAATTCTTCTTTGGTTACATTATGAAGGTGAATTGTATTGCCGATAACAATCGCAGCAGTTGCAGACCTGAGCTTTTTTGCTGCCAGCCTTGCGATCCGGGAATTTTCTTTCACCTTGCACTCCATGGTAAGCAGTTATTGCAGTTGGAGCGCCTTCAATATTTCTTCGCTGTGTTTCTTTGATCGCGGCTTCTTAAATATTTTTTGAATAATTCCTTTTTCGTCGATGATAAAAGTGGTCCGGTGCACTCCCATAAACTTTCTTCCATACAAATTTTTCTCACCCCAGATGCCATATTGGTCTATAATTTTTTTACCCGGGTCCGCAATCAATGTGAAGGGAAGCTTATATTTCTGCTCAAACTTTTTGTGACTTTTTTCATCATCAGGGCTTACGCCTAAAACCACCAAGCCGTGTTTTTTAAGCAACGCGAAATTGTCCCTGAGGTTGCACGCTTCGTCTGTGCAGGTGGGCGTGTCATCTTCTGGATAAAAATAGAGAACGACTTTTTTCCCTTTGTAATCAGAAAGTGAAACCACTTTTCCGTTTTGATCTTTCGCCTTAAAAACAGGAGCTTTATCTCCTTCTGTTAACGTTATCATATTGTTATCTTGTAAAGTGATAAATTTTTTCTGTTGTATTGCCGGCCTCATCCTGTACAGAAACTTTCAATTCATGCCTGCCCCTGCTGCACATTTCATCAAACTTATAAATGAAGGCATGCCCTTTATCATTTGTAAACATGAGCCACCTTCCATCCAGTTGCGCACGAAAATTCTTTATCGACTCATTATTATCTTTCGGAATAATCACTATCCGGGAAGCTTTTGAAAGATCGGCATTATCCCTGAAGCTGCAGGTTATTACCGGTGGTACATTATCCGCAAGCAATACAAAATCTCCAAATACCCTGAACTGTGCGGTATACCAGTTACCGTTCTGGGTTGCTTTTGCCACTTCATGTTTATTCTTCCATGTTTGTTTAATGAGCATTCTGTCCTGTAAGGACGCCGGTACCGGCTTATCGGCCTTTAACCTTACTGTGAAGTTATCCTGCACAGGAACCAGCCCCGATTCCAGAGAATAAATATCTGAATAAGCCAGTGGATCTGATGTTCGTAAAGCTGAATATTTAAATGCAAACGAATCGTACAATGCCTCCGGCGTTGTTACTAATTGTACGTTTTCGTTTTCAAAAATATTGACATTCCCGGGCCGAAATTCCAAAGGATCATTTTCAGACGGATCTTTTGATATGTCTTTTACAACCCCTCGCTTGATTTTGAAACTTAATATCGAGGTATTGCCGTTTGGGTCTTTTACCACAATTTTTACGTGGTGAATATCATTATCGCTGAGTGCGATAACGCCGTCTCCATTAAAATCTCTATAAACTCCCTCCGGATAACCCGGTAACCTTGACAGGTGCTCAATATACGGCCCCCCGGCCATCCTTGTTCTGTAATCAATATGCGCATTTACATACCTCGTTTCATCATAGCTGATGCTGTCTATCCGGAATCCGGCAATGGGTTTTTCATCAAAATAAAGAATGGCTTCATAAATGCCATTCGGATTATTTGATCCGCTCTGTTTGTCATTTGCAGAAATGCCAAAACTTATTTTATCGCTGTTGGCAATGACCACCGGCTGAACGGTGGTATAACCGCCCGGGATCTTTTTCAATGAAAATAATTTTGGCGATTGGCTATATGTGCTGACGTTTCTATCGTACACGGCTACACGAAGAATAGCGGGCGGCACTTTGTCCGGTATCGGCAGCCCGAACAATAGCTCGTTGAGCACCTTATCCGTTTTAGTGTCTCGTATTTCAAAATGGCAGTGGGGCCCCTGCGATCCGCCGGTGTTACCACTATAAGCAATAAGCTGTCCTTTTTTTACCGGGAACATTCCCGGCGGAAAATCAAGAAACACTTTCCATGATTGCATTTTATACTGCTGCTCTTTTACATATCTTTCAAGTGCGGGGAAAAACTTATTTAAATGGCCATACACAGTAGTTAATCCATTGGGATGATTTATATAAATGGCCTGGCCAAATCCTCCCGGTGCAATGCTGATATGTGCCACATAGCCATCTGCAGCAGCTCTTACCAGCCTGTTTTGAACATGATCAGTCCGGCAATCGAGCCCCATGTGATAATGATCGGGCCGAAGCTCTCCGAAATTCGCAGCAAGGCCGATCTTTGCTTCCACCGGGTAAATAAAATATCCCTTCGGATAATTTTTTGGAGGAAAAAGTTGCGCCTCAACAGGGCAACAAGGCAGGAGGAGAATTAAAAACAGGAACGGTTTATGTAGTTTTTTTTGAAGGGATACAATTTTCATAATAATTACAAATCTAACACTGAATACAATTAAAATTAAAGCTATGGCTAAAACAGGCACGATTGCATCCGTTATTTTAGGCGCTTCAATAGGTGTGGCATTAGTAAAATATTATACGATGACGGAAGAAGAGCGGGAAGCATTTTGGAAAAAAATTAAAAACATAGCGGAAGATTTGTTAGATGACGCTGAAAATACAGTGGAAAAAGTGGAAGCGTATTTTGAAGAAATCAAATCGAAAGGAGAAAATAACCTTGTTGAGAAGCTATATGTTGTCAGAAAGATGCTGAAAGATCTTTTTAAAATAGAAGAAACTTTTTTATAACCCCGTAGCCTGGGCTCCGGCAGGTTATGTAAATAATATTGAGCTCAAAATTTCTTCACTGCATTTGAACATTTAATTTAATTTTGCGCCCAATTAAAAAATGCCCCGCGACACATCCATCAAAACAGTTTTAATTATCGGGTCAGGGCCAATAATTATAGGCCAGGCCTGCGAATTCGATTATTCAGGAACACAGGCAGCCCGCAGCCTCCGCGAAGAAGGGATTAAGGTAATTCTTATCAACAGCAACCCCGCCACCATTATGACAGACCCGATGATGGCAGACAAGGTGTACCTGTTGCCGCTCAATGCAGAAAGCATAGAGCAGATTATTGAAGAAAACCAGATAGATGCTGTATTGCCAACCATGGGGGGACAAACGGCATTGAATCTTTGTAAGGAAGCGGATGAATTGGGCATCTGGGAAAAGAATAATATAAGGCTGATCGGTGTAGACATTAAGGCAATCGAAAAAGCGGAAGACCGGGAAAAGTTTCGTCAGTGGATGATCGCCATGAATATTCCGGTAGCGCCTGCAAAAACCGCCAACTCATTTTTGGAAGGAAAAGAATTTGCACAGGAAATCGGGTTTCCCCTGGTAATACGGCCTTCATTTACTTTGGGAGGCACCGGCGGAAGCTTTGTTCATACAAAAGATCAGCTTGACGAAGCCTTGAATCGTGGTTTAACCGCATCCCCTATTCATGAAGTGCTGGTGGAAAAAGCTATGCTCGGGTGGAAGGAATTTGAACTGGAATTGTTGCGCGATGATAATGATAACGTGGTCATCATCTGTACAGTTGAGAATTTCGATCCAATGGGTATTCATACGGGCGATTCCATTACCGTAGCGCCTGCAATGACCCTGAGTGATACTGCCTTTCAGAAGATGCGTAATACCGCCATCGCTATGATGCGCGATCTGGGAAACTTTGCCGGCGGCTGTAATGTTCAGTTTGCGCTGAATCCGCAAACAGAAGAGATCATTGCAATTGAAATTAATCCGCGGGTAAGCCGTTCCTCTGCGCTGGCAAGTAAAGCCACCGGCTATCCCATTGCGAAGATTGCTGCAAAGCTGGCAATAGGATTTACACTGGATGAATTGAAAAATCAGATTACGCAAACTACGTCGGCATATTTTGAACCCGCGCTGGATTATGTAATTGTGAAAATACCAAGATGGAACTTCGATAAATTTAAGGGAGCTGATGACACATTAGGCCTGCAGATGAAATCCGTGGGTGAGGTAATGGCCATCGGCCGGAGCTTTGCCGAAGCTATTCAGAAAGCCTGCCAGAGCCTGGAAAATGAAGCCGTGGGTTTGGGATATTATGGTAAGAGCCTTATGTATGCCGAAGAAGTGATCGAATATTTAAAGGTGCCAAAGTGGGATCGCATCTTCAGGATAAAAGATGCATTGATGATTGGCGTGAGTGTTCGCAGAATTTGTGAATCCACCGGAATTGACAGGTGGTTTATTTACCAGATTCAAAAAATCTGCAACTGCGAAAAAGAATTGCAGTCAATGACCCTGGAAACGCTCACTCCGGAAGTACTGACAAAAGCAAAAAAATTAGGTTTCAGTGATGAGCAGATTGCAAGGATCATGAAAGACGGCAGTACCGATGAAGATGTTTATCAGAAAAGAAAAGAGTTTGGTATCACAAGAGTATATAAGATGGTAGACACGTGCAGCGCCGAGTTTGAAGCCAGAACACCCTATTTCTATAGCTCATTTGAATAAAGTTTGTACCATACATGAATAAAGAAATTATTCATAACGAATCAACACGGTCTGGCAGGAAGAAGATTATTGTATTGGGAAGCGGCCCTAACAGAATTGGCCAGGGCATTGAATTTGACTATTGCTGTGTGCATGGGTTACTGGCAATAAAAGAATGCGGCTACGAAGCCATCATGATCAATTGCAATCCTGAAACCGTTTCCACAGATTTTGACATTGCCGATAAGCTGTATTTCGAACCGGTTTTTTGGGAGCATATATGGGAAATAATTGAGCTGGAACAACCCGAAGGGGTGATCGTGCAATTGGGCGGCCAAACTGCCCTGAAGCTGGCCAAAAGATTGAACGAAAAAGGAATAAAAATCATTGGGACCTCTTTCGATAACATGGATATTGCTGAAGACCGCGGCAGGTTCAGCGACATGTTGAAAGAGCTGGGGATTCCTTATCCCAAATACGGAACGGCTTTCAACACCGATGAAGCCATCGAGGTGGCCAATAAAGTGGGGTATCCGGTGTTGGTACGCCCGAGCTATGTATTGGGCGGCCAGCGTATGCGGATTGTTTTAAATGACGAAGAGCTGGAAAAGGGAGTACTAAGCTTATTGAAACATTTGCCTAACAACAAAATCTTAATTGATCAATTCCTGGATCGCTGCCAGGAAGCCGAGATAGATGCCATATTCGATGGCGATGATTTCCATGTGATGGGAGTAATGGAACATATAGAACCTGCGGGCATTCACAGCGGAGATAGTAATGCAGTATTGCCCGAATTTAACCTGTCGCCGTTGATTGTGCATACTATGGAAGAATATGCGGAAAAGATTGCAAGAGCGTTGCATATAAAGGGACTGATCAATATTCAATTTGCCATTAAGGACGGCAGGGTATATGTGATTGAAGCAAATCCGCGTGCCTCGAGAACCACGCCCTTTATTGCTAAAGCATACCAGATACCGTATTTGAATATTGCAACAAAAATTATGATCGGGGCAGCTAAATTAAAAGACTTTACTTTCGAAAAGAAGCTAAATGGATATGCAATTAAGGAACCTGTTTTTTCCTTCAATAAATTCCCTAAAGTAAATAAAGAACTTGGCCCTGAAATGAAAAGTACAGGCGAATCGATTCGTTTTATCAAAGATCTGCGCGATCCTTATTTCAGGCAATTGTACAAAGAAAGAAGCATGCATTTAAGCAAATAAAAAAGTCCGCGCAGCGGACCTTTTATTTTAAAGTATCAATTACCAATTGCTGAATCTTATACCGACTGTATACGGCATCAGTTTCATTCCATGTTCAAAAATTGAATTCGGGCTGTAAGTTCCGTACAAATGCACCGGCCCTAATCCTAATTCGGCTACGTAAGAAAATTTCCATTGTTCAAGATCAAAGTTGCCGTGGTATTTGTGCTTGCCAAATGCAGCGCTTATCTGCTTGTTTCGTCCGCTGTATAGGTATCCTATGCTTACCCCGGCGCTCAGGCTGATTCCCTTGTCATTATAATA
This sequence comes from uncultured Ginsengibacter sp., assembly GCA_964627765.1. Taxonomy (GTDB): domain Bacteria; phylum Bacteroidota; class Bacteroidia; order Chitinophagales; family Chitinophagaceae; genus Ginsengibacter. The sequence goes on from CAZVKO010000004.1 coordinate 28,890, forward strand.
CGGGTTGGTCCTGAAATTAAGCATTACCGGGATGGTGATATAATCTGCTGCCAGCTTATCTTTTCTGAAATCTGTTGAATCACGGAAAATGAAAGAGTGATTGATTGTTTCCATCGGGTTATAAGGATTTACCCCGCTTTCTTTTAATGAGAGATCGGATTTAAACCGGTAATTGTTTAATTCAAGACCGAGTCCATACTTCAGGTTCACATAGTGCTTGATCAGGTTGAGACGCTGCATGAAGAACCAGAGATTTACATTTACTGATTTGATGGTTCTCAGCCTGAAATCGGTAGAAGAAAGGTCGCCGGTTCCGGGACGGTTTACAAGATAATTATCTGCCGTTGCAGCAGCATAATCGGTTTTATCTGCCCAATTAGCAAACCCAAGATCAAAAATAAAAGATGAGGTGCTGATGTTGGACTGCTTCTCGTGATAGTGGCTCCCAACGGTGACGCTTACACGATTTTTTTCATTATTGCCACCCTTTTTTATAATGATCATTCCGCCAATTCTTATTGTGTCGCTGTTCGGCTGCTGAGACGGCAATGAATCATTTTGCGCCATGGAAGCGGACATGATGCACATACTGATTAAGCTAAGTATTACTTTTTTCATTTGTTTAAAATTTATTTGAGTACGGATTAATTTATTTTAAGGCAACCGGGTGACCCTCTCCTGATAAAAGCTGGGCTATTGGGTTCGTTCGTTCCACAACACGCCTTACTTTTTTCAGAAAGCCCCCTACCTTGGTCTTTTTAAAGTTATCTGCTTTTACATCATAGAAAATGTAATTATCATCACTCCTGGAATTGGCTAAAAATGTATTATCAGCTACCTCACTGCTGTCATTAATATTTTTAACCGGTGCAACAATGGGAATCACTGTGGTCAGGCGCCCCTCTGCTGCCGGAATATTTTTTAATTTATCAATCCCGGATATTTTTGTATCAATTTTTCCAGGTAAAATATTATCTGCCACGACATTCTCCGGTTGTTCATCAGTAACTACATTCTTAAGGGCAGCATTATCAGAATTTTTCTGCGATGCAGCCTTTTCTTGTTTTTCTTTCCTGAAAACCGCCCGTTCCTGAGAATTTTGCGCTATGGATTCGCTGATATTCGTCTTATTTTTAAGCTGGGTTTCCCGTTTAGCCGGGGTTTTAATTTCAGGCGATACGGTTTTTTCAGGAACCGGCTTTGCAATAGCAACGGGGGATGTTGGCTTTTTAAAATGTAAATTAGCCAGCCATAAAACAAACCCTATAAAAGCCGCTGCAGCAGCCAATCTTACAAATAACGGAAGAATTCTTCCACTCCGCTCTTTCCTGTACAAAGCTTTTTTATCAGGAAAAACAATTGTACTGTCAGGCGTTAATCTTGCGAGCCCGATTAAATCAAATTCTTCTTTTAATGTCGGGTATTGCAATAAAAACGCTTCTGTTTGCCACTTCTGCTCTGGTGTCAATTCATTATCATGATACAGAACAAAAACTTCTTCGTAATTTTTTTGATTGATAAATGTAAATTCACTTTGTTTGAGCAAAAATGATTTATCAGTAAGCTGAATATTGGTATCAGGCCTGGAGATGGTGAGAAGCATCGCCCTGAATTCTTCTTCAAGATCCTTGTTATTCTTAACGAATATCAATACTTCCGCCTTTTCCGAATCCGTCAGTTCGTTATCGGCATACAGTAAGAAATATTCTTCGTAATTATCTCTGCTGATGTTCATCTTAAATTACGTTTTCGGGTTTTACAAGGTAGTTTTTTAATTGTATTCTTGCCCGGTGCAGGTACACTTTTACCTGGCTTTCGCTGAGCGATGTGATAGTTGCAATTTCATCGTAAGAATAACCCTCATAATCTTTTAATAAAACAAGACTTCGTTGTGTTTCGCTCAGCCTGTTCAGCGCTTCATTTAATATTTTATTTATATTATGAGGATTTTGCACCGTCACTTTTGTGTTAGCAGCGAAATCTTCCTGCAATTTTATTCTCTTGTTTTTACGAATATGGTCAATCATTTGATTATAGGCTACGGTAAATAAATACGATTTACTTCTTTCACTGTCTACGCTTTCCCTGTTTATCCATAATTTTTCAAACGCGGTTTGTACTACATCCCGGGCATCTTCCTCGTGGCGGAGGTTCTTCACAATAAAACGGTAAACCCTGTCTGCATAGAGGCTTACACATTCATTATATTCTTTTTCCGTCATACGTGCTGTTAGTAATTTATCGCCGTTGTTCTTTGATATGTTATACGTAGTTGGTAACAAAAAGTTACAATATCATTTTCAGAAATTTTGCTAAAACTGTGTTATTGCGATTTGGTGTAGGTTTGCGGTGAAAAATAATACATATGAACGAAAAATTTGTCAGCAGGCTGCAAGGCGAGCTGGATTCGATAAAAGAGGATGGTTTATATAAAACAGAAAGAATCATTACCAGTCCCCAGGGCGCTGAAATTGAAGTGAACCTGCCTGCCGGAGAGGCAGGCGGTAAGAGAGTATTGAATTTTTGTGCCAACAACTACCTGGGCTTGTCGTCGCATCCCAGGGTGATAAGGGCGGCAAAACAATATGTTGACAAGCGTGGCTATGGCATGAGCAGTGTTCGGTTTATCTGCGGCACGCAGGATATTCATAAAGAGCTGGAGAAAAAAATTGCCGATTTTTTGGGGACAGAAGATACTATTTTATATGCCGCCTGTTTTGATGCGAACGGCGGTGTATTTGAGCCGTTGTTCAATGAAGAAGACGCTATCATTTCTGACGCATTAAATCATGCGAGCATTATAGACGGCGTAAGATTATGTAAGGCGCAGCGCTACCGGTATGAGCACAACAATATGGAAGACCTGGAAAATAAATTAAAGGAGAGCCAGCATCTTCGTACACGCATTATCGTTAGCGATGGTTCGTTCAGCATGGATGGCACGATTGCGCAGCTGGACAAGATTTGCGACCTCGCAGATAAATATGACGCTGTGGTAATGATTGACGAAAGCCATTCCACCGGCTTTTTAGGCAAAACAGGAAGAGGCACCCATGAATACAGGAATGTGATGGGGAGGATTGACATTATCACCGGCACACTGGGGAAGGCATTAGGCGGGGCCAGCGGCGGATTTACGTCGGGCAGGAAAGAAATCATCGGTATGCTCCGGCAGAGAAGTCGCCCGTATTTGTTCAGCAACACGCTGGCACCGGGAATCGTGGGAGCATCCATTGCCGTGTTTGATTTGTTGAGTGAAACTACAAAGCTGAGGGACAAGCTGGAAAGGAATACAAAATATTTCAGGAGAAAAATGACCAAAGCAGGCTTTGATATAAAGCGCGGGGATCATCCGATAGTTCCGATTATGTTGTATGATGCCGTGCTGGCGCAAAATTTTGCCGCCAAGCTATTGGATGAAGGAATTTATGTGATTGGATTTTTTTATCCTGTGGTGCCCAAAGGGCAGGCGCGCATTCGGGTACAGTTAAGTGCAGCGCATAAAACAAAACACCTCGACCAGGCGATAGAGGCTTTCACCAAAATAGGCAGGGAATTGGGTGTGTTAAAGGATTAGTTATAATTTTGAATTATTATAAAATTCACATTATGCGTACAATAAATGTCTCTATTTCAGAATTGGAGTATGATAAATTTGGTTTTAAAAATGATTCACTGAAGTTTTCTGAATTGGTAGATATTATATCACGCGAAATCTCCAGACAGAATCTCAGGAAGTCGATACGTTTTGCAGAAAAATATGGGCTTTCAAAAATGACAATTGCAGATATAAACAGAGAGGTTAAAGCGGTAAGAAAAAATGCCAAAAGTCATAATTGATACTAATGTTTTGATTTCTTCCTTAATTCAAAAAAGTTATCCCTTCTTAATAATCGATGAATTGTTTGTAAACGAAGAGATCAGGCTCTGTATTTCTGACGAAATATTGCGGGAATATCTTGATGTAATCAACCGTGAAAAGTTTTCAAAATATCGTGAGTTTCAGACAAATGCTAAATCACTAATTGAAGATATTGAAAAATATGCGGACAAATATTTTCCGGTGAAACAAATATATGTCCTGAAAGATGCTGGAGACAACAAATTTCTTGAACTGGCAGAAATTTCAAAGGCAGATTATCTGGTTACAGGGAATACCAAACATTTTAAGATCAAAAAATTCAGAAAGACAAAAATAGTTTCTCCTAAAGAATTTTGGGAAACCGAATTAAATTATTGATATGACTGATACAGCTTCCACTTTCAAAGCCAAAAGCGCCGTAAAAAGTGCTGACCTGGAACACCGGAGGAAAATAAGCTTCAATATCGGCCGCTACAATGCTGCGGTACCTGTTGGCAAGTCGCAATTTGAAAATACGGATCTTGTGCGCGAAAGGGCCAAGAATATAAAATGGCGTGCGCTCGAAACACTCGACCAGCAACTGGAAGAATTTGAAATGAATTTCACCAAACGCGGCGGTAAAGTAATTTGGGCGCAAAACTCACGGGAAGCCTTAGACGAAGTTTTGAAAATATGCCAGGAAAGAAATTGTAAGACGATTGTGAAGAGTAAGAGCATGGTGACGGAAGAAATCAAACTGAATGAATTTCTTCACGAACACGGTATTGAAAGTGTGGAAACCGACCTTGGCGAATATATTCAGCAATTGGATAATGAACCGCCTTATCACATTGTAACGCCCGCCATGCATAAAAGCAAAGAAGATGTTGCAAAATTATTTGAAGAAAAACTGGGTTCGCCGTCTAAATTATCGCCCGGGCAGCTCACACTTGTTGCAAGAGAAAAGCTAAGAGAGAAGTATATACAGGCGGAGATCGGTATCAGTGGCGCCAACTTTATTATCAGTGATATCGGGGGTATTGCCGTTACCGAAAATGAAGGCAATGCAAGATTGAGCACTGCATGGCCCAAAACGCATATCGCAATTGCAGGTATAGAAAAAGTAATTACTTCCATGACTGACCTCGCATTGATGTGGCCTTTGCTGGCTACTTACGGTACAGGTCAGAAAGTAACCGTATACAGCAGTATTATTTCAGGGCCAAGACAAACGGATGAAACCGATGGCCCGGAAGAGATGTATGTAATATTGCTTGACAACAATCGAAGCAGCATTTTGGCTGATCCAAAGCAGAGAGAAAGTTTGTATTGCATACGATGCGGATCGTGTTTGAACGCATGTCCCGTTTATAAAAATATCGGGGGTCACAGCTACGGTACTACTTACAGCGGCCCTATCGGAAGTGTGATTACGCCTCATCTGCGGGGCATGAATGAATTCAAACATTTAAGCTTTGCTTCTTCCTTATGCGGCAATTGTACAGAAGTGTGCGCGGTAAAAATTAACCTCCATGAGCTGCTTTTATTGAACCGGAAGGAAAGTGTGGACGACGGATATACTACTTTTTCTGAAAGAGCTGCATGGAAACTCTGGAAGATGGCTTCGCTGAAAAGAAGCTTTATGAATATGAGCAATGGAAATATGAAAACGAAAGTGGTGAATAAATTATTCAAAGGATGGAACACCCATCGTGCCGATATACAATTTTCCAAGCAGACATTTAATGAAATGTGGAAGGAGCGGTATAAGCATCAATAGTCTAATGCTTGAAATGCCTTAATCCCGTTACCACCATTGCCAAATTATTTTGCTTGCAATATTCAAATGAATCTTTATCGCGGATGGAACCTCCGGGCTGTATAAAGGCAGTAATACCTGCCTCATGACCAATTCTTACACAATCGTCAAAAGGGAAAAACGCATCACTGGCAACCACTGCATTTTTTAAATCGAAATTGAACTGATTGGCTTTTGCGACCGCCTGTCGCATGGCATCTACGCGGGATGTTTGCCCGCAGCCTTTTCCGATGAGCTGTTTATTTTTTACAATAGCGATCGCATTACTTTTTAAATGTTTGCAAACAAGGTTCGCAAAGATCAGATCCTGTTTTTCTTCATCAGTAGCGTTTCGCCCACCCTCTTCTTTCCATTCTGCAAAATTCCCTTTGTCGGTATCCTGCGATAAAATTCCGTTCAACACAGTTTTGGATATTTGATTTTGGAGAATGCTGCTTTTATTCTTCAGTAAAATGCGGTTCTTTTTTGATTGCAGGGTTTCCAAAGCTTCAGGTTCAAAATCCGGCGCTATCAATACTTCAAAAAATAATCCATTTAAGGCATCCGCAGTTTTCGTATCTACATTACCGTTAGTAATCAGCACTCCTCCAAACGCACTTTCAGGATCGCCTGCAAGTGCCGCTTCAAACGCTTCGGATATGCCGGGTCGTTGTGAAATACCACAAACATTGGTATGTTTTATAATGGCAAAAGTGAAATTATCTTTTTGGGCCGGAAATTCATTAATGATTTGCATAGCCGCATCCACGTCGACGAGATTATTATAGGACAGCTCCTTGCCATTCAGTTGCTCAAACACGTCATCGGGATTACCGATGAAAGATGCCTGCTGATGCGGGTTTTCACCATAGCGTAATATCTTTTTATCCGGTGAAAAAGGATTGGGAAATGAAGTGTTATCAAAGTAATTTGAAATCGCAATATCGTACCCGGCGCACACATCAAATGCTCTGGCAGCGAATTTTCTCCTTTCTTCCAGTGAGGTGGTAGCATCCTGTCCGGATAAGATCTTTTCCAGGTCTGTATAATTCTTTTTATCAGCAATGACCAATACACTGGCAAAGTTTTTTGCGGCGGCACGTATCATCGACGGTCCGCCAATATCTATTTTTTCAATAATTAATTTTTCCTCTTTGGTTGATGCCACCGTTTCTTCAAAAGGATAAAGATCCACGATCACCAAATCAATTTCAGGAATATTGTATTGCTTCATTTCCTTTACATCCGTTTCATTATCTCTTCTTCCTAATATACCACCGAACACCGAGGGATGCAATGTTTTCACTCTTCCTCCCAAAATGGAAGGATAAGTGGTTAATGATTCTACGGCCACGCATGGCACACCTGCTTCTTCGATAAATTTTTGCGTGCCGCCGGTAGTATAGATGGTGATATTATGCTGCTTTAATAGCTGAATAATTTTTTCAAGACCTTTTTTGTAAAAAACAGAAATAAGGGCAGACTGAATTTTTTTTTGCATGTCAGCGACAGAAAATAAAACTTAAAGATCGGTTACAAAAGCACCCTGTTCGGGAACAGAATGGAAGCGCAAATGTAAATCTTCACAATCTTTTTTCCATTTGGCAATTTTCCACAATGGGTTGGATGCATCAAAGATATAGGTACCACAATTGAAAACCGCGGCCAGTAATGATATCCGTAGCCTTGGATTTTTTGAAATGATGATATAATCAACATTGATTTTACCGCCCGGAGAATGATAGGCCGTTTCAGTATCAATAAACAGGATTCTTTTATTATAAAACTGGCAAAAATACCCCTGCTTAAAAATGGGGAATTTTTTATTGTCCTGATTATTACTGTGAAATGAAATACGGCTGGGCTTTAGATGAAAATTTTGCAGGAGGCCGTCTTTTTTTAAATCGCTGTCGCCTTTAAAATAAAATTTGTTCCCGTCTATAAAATCGATCGCTGTATGATTAGGTACATCGTATACTATTATTTTTTTCTGACGAAACGAATTAATTCTTTTGCTGAAACTTAAAAGCGTAAGTAGAAATGTTCCTGAAATAAAGATTCGGAATGCCTGCCTGTTCCTTTGAATCAGCCAGTATAATGCTGACAGGATAACCCCATAAAGCAATAAAGTGTCAAAAAGCGAAATAGAAAAGTCATTCCAGGTTGAAAACGGAATGTCATTTATTGCAAACACCGTGTGATTTAATAGCCATATGCAACCGGTTAAGAGGCTGCCCAGCCATGCTGCTGCGATTGATATTCCGGATAAACAAACCAGGGCAACACATCCATACAGTGTGATGGTGGCAAGAGGCACAGCAATGATATTGGTAACCATAAATAATAACGGTATCTGATGAAAATAATAAAGACAGGCCGGCAGGGTAAAAACCTGAGCAGCTAATGATACAGAAGCGATATTCCACGCTTCCCGTAATATCATATTAGATATGTAAAACCAGTGGTAAATATATTTATGCAACACCACGATTCCGGTAACGGCTAAATAAGATAGCTGAAAACCGACATCCCATAAAGAAAAAGGATCAATGCACAAAAGAATAAATGCCGATGCCGCGAGCGAATTATATACTGATGAATTTCTGCTGATGGCTTTTCCAACCGCAATTGAGCTAAACATGATTACTGCGCGCAGTACCGGCGGAGATGCGCCGGTAAGTAATGCGAAACACCATAGGCAAAAAAGTACAATGACAAGCCGGGCATATTTCGAGTTTTTTATTCCTGGTATCCTGTTTAATATCCATAAAAGCAACGCATATATTAATCCCAGATGCAAACCGGCAATAACGATGATGTGAATAACGCCCGCGTTGCTGTATTGCTGCACGAGATCTTTATCCAGGTCTACTTTATACCCGATCAATAAAGCTTTTGCAATAGATACTTCGTTTAATCCAGAAATATATTGGTCAATTGTATTTAAAATATATTGTTGCGTAGTATGCTTCGTTTTGTCGTACAACGACACCTGTCTTTTTCCCGATAATATCCAGTCAGTACGTCTTAAATAAGCCTGTTGAAAAATTTGTTGAAACGCACAGTATCTTTTGTAATTAAATGCTGCAGGATTTCCCGAATTTTTTATTTCCTGCAATTTATTTTTCAGCATAATCCTGTCCCCATAGCCGGGAACGCCGGATACTGAATCTTTAGAGAAATACAACAATATTTTTCCGGATGCGCAAAATACCGAGTCGCCGTTTACAATGGCTTCAATCTTTGCTACAGCTTTATAAGATTTATCCTTTTCTGTGGGTTGCTCATCAATTCTCGCTACTATCAGGGAATTACTATTATACTTGTGACCGTACCAGCCGGGATGATTTCGGATATCTTTATTCCATGCAATGAAAAATCCACAGCAGGCTATTAAGAATGTAATAATGGCTCCGCGCACCCATGATAGTCTGAAACGATATGCCAGCGGAAACAATGAAAAAATAATCAGGCTTCCCAATAATATACCGCTTAAATACCCGATAATACGAATTGACAAATTAAGGTAATACGCTGCAATAATACCTGCGATAACAGGTATCAATAAACGAAGAAACGGAGCTTTCTTCCAGACAAATATTTTATACGATCTGCTCATAGGCAGGTCTGACTATATCTGCAGGAAACAATGAATTTTCTTCTATAAGGTGGGCCTCTGTAGAGCAGAGGTGTTAATCAGTTATGTTAAATATACGAATCACTAATGAAAAACCGGAGGGTTCAGGCCCTATAGTTTCAAAAAAATTTTGACTTAACTTCCGGTTTTAAAAAATTTTTTATGAAGAAGTATTTCATTTATTTGATGTCATCGTTGTTTTTAATGAACTTTTCAGTAAGTGCTCAAAATACCTGTGTGGGCGTAAAAGGCGGAATAAGTATTCCTAATTTATCTGCCGGCGGGTCCAATGATAATCCGCTGAACACCGGGTATAAATCAAGGCTGGGGCCTGATTTGGCGCTTTTTGCGGATTTTGGAATTTCAAAGGATTTCTCCATCCGGCCCATGATAGAATATTCTTCACAGGGCGGAAAAAAAGATGGCATGCAGGCCTTACCGACGCCTGTTGAAATCGCACAGTTTTTTCAATCTCAAAACCAACAGGCACCCCCTTATCTATATGCCAATTATAAAAGCGAAGCAAAGATGAATTATTTAATGATTCCCATACTGGCAAAATTTGGCTGGAATTTAGGACATCAAAATCATTGGAGAATTTATGTTGATGCAGGACCTTTTGCAGGATTTTTGTTAAGTGCGCACCAGGTTGAAAGCGGCGGTCAGAGCACTTTATACCTGGATGCCAACGGAACACAACCCATTGTAAATCCCCAAACAGAACAACCCATACAGGGTAATTTTGACACTACAACGAATATTAAAAGCGATTTACACCATTTTAATTTTGGCCTGGAAGGGAACGCAGGTATTGCCTGTAAGATTAATAAAAAAAATACCATCTTTCTTGAAGGTGGTGCCAATTACGGATTCCTCAATATTCAAAAGGGAACGGCTAATGGTAAAAACAATACCGGCGCAGGCACCGTTACGCTTGGTTATGCATATTGTTTGGGTAAAAAATAGCAGAAGCTGTCAGTGTACCATAAGCGAAGTTTAGATGGGGCCCTGCCCTCAATAAGCAAAAGGAAGGCGCTGATAAACAAGCCCGGGTTGAAAGAAATCTGCAGCTGAAGAAGTAAACGAAAAGCTTAATGGTAAATACAAGAGTGCTTTTCAAATTTAATGAAGCTTACTACGCACCGGTTCACAATTACCGCTCAAAACCGAAGCCCGTTTCAGGGCTTCGGTTTTTTAGATCTGTTTCGTTTATACGTGTACGTTAGTTTGTGAAAAAACCATTAACAATACTTTATACACAGCCTTAACATTTTATTGCTTTACCTGCGGCAAAAAAAACGATCTCATGGTTAAATAACTTTTTAAACAACTAAAAATTACAGCCATGAAAAAGATCCTTACACTGGTGTTTTGCCTCGGAATGGTATCGTTATCATTTGCGCAATACGATCCGGGCCACAGAGACAACGGATATGCATTTTCCAGGGAACATGCGGGACGCGACCACTACTTTGGCAGCCGTGAATTTCAAATTCAAAAGATAAACCGCGACATCGATTCAAAAATAATAGCCGTTCAGCATGACTGGTCTCTCACGCGTCATCAGAAGAAGGTAACTATTAAGGCGCTGGAGCATGAAAGAAACCGCGAAATAAGAATGATAAATGAACGGTTTCACCGCATGAACAGAGATTTTGATCCGGGATGGGATCACAGATAGTTTGCGAGGAACAACCTCATCATTAAAAACCCGCCGAAGGCGGGTTTTGCATTTTTACGGTTAAATAATGTCACCTTAATCGGTAATGGCCCATCTTTGCAGGAATCGTCGTGTAATCGCGATATGCTATTTTCGACAAAAATTTCAGTTGCCGTATGTATCTAAAAAAATCAAGAGGATATTTTCTTTCCAAAAAGATTGACCAGTTTTTTCTGAATTTATACGATGCATTACAGTTTGTGGTACGGTTCTTTAAAGAAGTGTTCAGGCCGCCTTATGAGATACGTGAAATCATCCGGCAGTGTTTCCAGGTTGGATACCATTCGCTGTTCCTGATTTCCTTAACTGGTTTTATTACGGGCATAGTTTTTACAAAACAATCGCGGCCTTCATTATCGGAATTCGGAGCGCAGTCGTGGCTGCCGTCTCTTGTGGCAATTGCAATTATTCGTGCGTTGGCGCCGTTGGTAACAGCCCTTATCGCTTCAGGAAAAGTGGGATCAAATATTGGCGCCGAACTGGGATCGATGAAAGTAACAGAACAAATTGACGCAATGGAGGTTTCTGCTGTGAACCCATATAAATTTTTGGTGGTGAGCCGTATACTTGCCACCACTTTTATGCTGCCCGTCTTGATGTGCTATATGGGATTTGTGGCCATGCTCGGAGCTTATCTGAACGTACACAGTAATGAGCAAACAAGCTTCATACTTTTTTTCAAGAATGCGTTCGATAAAATTTCATTTCTGGATATTTTCTCCTCGCTGATAAAGAGTTTCGTGTACGGATTTACCATTGGGGCCGTGGCATGCTACAAAGGATTTCATGCAAAGAATGGTACGGAAGGTGTCGGCAGGGCGGCCAATGCGTCAGTGGTACTTTCGATGTTTTTGATTTTTGTTGAAGAAATATTGATTGTTCAGATTGCAAACAACTTCCGCTAAAGATAATGGAAATGACAAACGGCGCACAACGAAAACCTATGATCTATATCCGGGATCTGTACAAGTCATTCGGGGAAAATGATGTGCTGCAGGGCATCGATCTTGATGTATATGAAAAGGAGAATGTGGTTGTACTGGGGCGATCGGGAACCGGGAAGTCGGTGCTGATAAAAATTATTTGTGGTTTATTGAAACCGGATAGCGGTACTGTAAATGTGCTGGGGCAGGATGTGGATAAGCTTAACGACCGTGACCTGAGGGAGCTGAGGTTGAAAGTGGGTTTTTCGTTTCAAAACAGTGCACTGTACGATAGCATGTCAGTGCGTGAAAATCTGGCTTTTCCTTTGGTAAGAAACATGCGGCGCTTATCACGAAAAGAAGTGAATGAGCAAATTGAATCTATGCTGAATGATGTGGGTCTTTTACAGGCGATAGATCAGATGCCATCCGAGCTTTCGGGCGGACAAAGAAAGAGGATCGGAATTGCGCGTACATTAATTTTGCGCCCGCAAATCATGCTATATGATGAGCCTACATCGGGCCTTGACCCGATAACAAGTATTGATATCAATAACCTGATTAATCACGTCAGGCATAAATTCAATACTACGTCTATCATCATTACACATGATCTTACCTGCGCCAAGACTACCGGTGACAGGCTGGCCATGTTATTTGACGGAAAATTTATCAGCCAGGGTACTTTTGACGAGGTTTTTTCATCAGATGATGAAAGAATACAGGACTTTTATAAATATAATTTTATACAGAACAACCTGGATCGCGAAGCAAAAAACTTTTAATTTATTAAAATAAAATTATTGAAATGAGAGCTACCCCTAATATAAGAGCAATTGTTGTGGGAATCTTTGTTTTTATTGGCGTTGCTATTTTTATTATCACCGTTCTCACGCTTGGTTCGCAACACAATACTTTCGAGAGTGGCATCACTATAAAAACTTTTTTCAATAATGTGAATGGATTGCAAAAAGGGAATAATATCTGGTATTCCGGGGTAAAAGTGGGCACGATAAAATCTGTTGTGCTGAAAGAAGACGGAAATGTGGAAGTAGACATGGGTATCGAAGAAAATTCAGTAAAATTTATTCCGAAGGATGTAAAGGCAAGGCTGAGCACCGACGGGCTGATCGGCAATAAAATCATCGAAATATATGGCGGCACGCCAGCCGGCGGAAGGATTCATGAAGGGGATATTGTAGGTCATGATACCTTAGTGAATACGGATGAAATGATGAAAACACTTTCAAAAAACAATGACAATCTCTACGCCATCACCAGCAACTTTAAAGCGATCAGCAGTAAGATGGCGACAGGCCAGGGCTCACTGGGAAAATTGTTTGCCAGCGATACTTTATATTATCAGCTAAACAGCACGATTTCCATTTTAAAACATGCTGCCGAAAATTTAAATAATTTGTCTGCTAACTTATCAGCGTATTCCTCAAAACTGAGTAATAAAAACAGCCTTGCCAATGAACTCGTTACCGATACAGTTGTGTTTAGGTCTCTGCGTGAAACGATGGGCCGGTTGCAGAACATTGCCGATTCATCACAACGGGTAATTAATAACCTGAAAACCACAAGCAACATTATCAATCATGGCCTGGAGAATAAAAACACACCGGCAGGTATGCTCTTGAACGACGACAGCACTGCTAACAGCTTAAAAAATATCTTGCAAAATCTGCAATCGGCAAGCAAAAAGCTGGATGAAGATCTTGAAGCCGCGCAGCATAATTTTTTGCTCCGGGGATTCTTCAAAAAGAAAGCTAAAGCAGAGAAAAAAAATAAGACCCTTACTAATTCAGCACCGGTTAATTAATGCTTGCTGCCACCGACCAATTTAAACCATTAAGAAGCTAAGAATATTAAGCGTTCTGCTTCTTACTGTTCTTAACCCTTAACTAACCTTAATGGTAGAACAGTTAGACTAAAATAATCTTTGTTGAAGCCATTCCTGTAATTTTAAAAAAATAGTAAGCACAAGGGCACAAAGTTTGTAAAACTACTTTATCAGTTGCGCTCAGGATGGATAAAATTCATTCAATTAAATTAATTTTTCTGACAAAGCCTTTAAGATATGCCCTCAGGTTTTTAATTCTTATAGCCGGTATCCTGCTTCTTTTTTACCTGCTCCTGTTTATCTATTTCTCTGTTAACAAAAAGGCTATTTTGAAGCAAATCTCCACCGATATATCAAAGAATGTACGCGGTAAAGTATCAATAGGGGATATTGACTTTGGCTTTATCAGGACATTTCCGCACCCGTCAATTTTAATCCATAATATTTCTGTCGCCGACTCACAGTTTTACCGGCATCATCAACTTTTTTTTTCTGCTGATAAATTATATGCAGAACTGAGTTTTTTTGCATTGCTGAAAAAGAATTTTGACATAAGCGGAATCAGGATAGAAAAGGGAGCTATTCGCATGTATACGGACTCATCCGGATATACAAACATGTACCTGTTGCAGCAGAGCGCTGATAGTCCCGGAAATTCCGACAGCACAAATGCTGAAAAAAACACTTTAAATAAGATAGATCTTATTGATTTTAGCGTAACGTTTATTGACGAAAAAGACAAAAAACTGTACGACGGAATGGTTCATCATCTGAAGCTAAAAATATCTCAAAGTGATACGGCTATTTATTTTGCGGCCAGGGCGGACATTTCGATAAATCATCTTGAGTTTAAAACCACCAATGGGAGCTTCCTGGCAGGAAAAAATTTTAAAGGCAATTTTGATTTTGCAGTTACTGAAAATTTGCGTCAGCTATATTTTGATAGTATCAATGTAACGATAAATAACCACCCCTATAATATTTCGGGCGATTTCGGCCTTACTAAAGAAAACCGCCTTTTTAATCTCAGGGTACATACAAAAAATCTTTTGTATAACGAAGGAAAATCATTGCTAACACCTCAAATCAGCTCTTCAATTTCTATTGTAGATATTGATAAACCTGTAGATGCCGACGCTGCGATAAGTGGCCTTTTGAATGGCGGGAACCCACTAATTTTTTTGAAATGGAAGGTTTCAGATACTCATTTGACCACGCCCGTTCTGAATTTTGACCAGGCTTCTTTTACGGGGTATTATACTAATGAGGTGGCGAAAGGTAAACCCAGGACCGACAGCAATTCAGAAATTCATGTGAATAATTTTTCTGCGCAATGGAACAGGTTTCCCGTTACATCGGATAATATTGAAATCATGAACTTGTCTCGTGCATTATTAACCTGCGATTTAAAGTCTGAATTTCCTGTCGCAAGGTTCAATGATTTTTTTCAGAATAAAACTATCTTATTTAAATCAGGCAATGCATCCGTAAATGTTACTTACAGCGGGCTGCTTGAAAAAAATAAGAATACTCACTCAATGGTAAACGGAACCATTTCCTTTAAGGATGGAGATATGGTATACCTGCCCAAAGAGGTAGAAATGAAAAATGTGGGTGGAGGCCTCCGTATCAAAAACTCAGATGTATATATTAATAATTTCCGGTTTGATATTTTCAATAATATAGTAATACTGACCGGCGAGATGAAAAATCTTGTTACACTGCTTACTACAGAACCGGACAAGGCGGTCATTAACTGGGATATTTATTCGCCCGGTTTGAATTTAGAGCCACTTATACATCTGCTCAAGGCCAAACATACTTCCGCAGAGAACAACCGCAAAGAAGTTAACGACATTGTGTCTGGAATTGATAATATGCTGGAGCATGGAAGCATCCGGGTCAGTTTAAAAACACCCAGGGTGGTGTATAAAAAATTTGAGGCGACGGCAGTAAACGCCGATATTACCTTCATGCCCAACAGGTATATCATTCATAAAGTAGAGTTGGATCATGCGGATGGTCATGTGAATTTCAATGGAACGATTGACAATAGGAGAGACAATGAACATGAAGCCAATGTAAATGCAACCCTGCAGGATGCAGATGTAAGAAAAATATTCCATGCCTTTAACGATTTTGGACAAGATGCCATAAAACAATATAACATAGCCGGTCGGCTGAATGCTAATATTGGGGTCCATTTATTGTTTGATGATGCCGGGAATCCCAATACGGATTCTTTAAGAAGTATGGTTGACTTTTCTTTGGAAAAGGGAGCGCTCTACAATTTTGAGCCTTTAAAAAAAATCCAGTCATTTATATTTAAAGACAGGAACCTTGACAGCGTAAAATTTGCTGAGCTCAGGGACAGACTTACCATTGCCGGCCACCGGATAAAAATAGACCGGATGGAAATCGAATCTACCGCTCTTACCATGTATGTGGAAGGTGTATATGGCATAAAAGGTAATACAGACATCACTATTCAATTGCCGCTGAGAAACCTGAAAAAACATGACCAGGGCTATCAACCCCAGAACCAGGGGGTAAATAATGGAGGAGGATTAAGTTTTTATATTCATGCCGTTAGCGGGCCGGATGGCAGGATGCAGTTTAAGCCGGAGTTTTTTCATTTTTTGAAAAAAAGAAAACAGGCTATCCATTAATAATACCTGTTAAAATTTGATCTACCTTTAAACGTGGTTTTACTGTTAAACTATGATCTATGAAATCTCATGCTTTTATAAAGATGTGTTTTGTCTTTTTCATCCTCTCTGCCTGCAATAACGGAGATGGACAAAATACTGAAAATTGGACAAGTAAAGATTTGACCGAACCCGCTGCACTTGCCACGGCAATAAAGGAAAAAAAGGATTTGCCAATGATATTTAATGTGGGTCCGTCAGCCATTATCCCTAACTCAATAGACATCGGAATGGTAAAAAACCAGGCGAATCTTGATAAGTTTCAAAGCGCACTCAGTAATCTTCCCAAATCCGCCAACATTTTAATTTATTGCGGATGCTGTCCGTTCGAACGCTGTCCGGATGTGCGGCCCGCGATTGCCCTGTTAAAAAGCATGAAGTTTACCAATTATCATTTGCTTGATTTGCCCACCAGCATTAAAGCCGACTGGATTGACAAAGGTTATCCGACTGTAAACTGACTGCATAATCCTTCGTTTATGGCAACCGTTAGTGTTGTCATGGAATGCCCCGCAGATGGGCGTTTTAATAAAGTTTGTTTTAAGATAAGAATCTCGCATGGCAGCTGCTTTCCGTGTGTAAAAAAATTTTTATTACCGATAATTTTAGTTACCTTAATACGACTAAAGCTTGATATTATGAAACACTTATTTCCCCTTCCGACATTAATATTTTTTGTTGCGTGCACTTCCGGGGTAAAAGAAACTCCCGGGATGCAGGGTGCTTATTTTATGATTTCACAAACGCTTCACTACGACACGGCCGACAGAAAATATACGGATCTCAAGCAATTAAAAATTTATACTGATAGCTTAATGATGTATACCCAGGTAAACCCGGGAGACTCCAGTTCCGGCTTCGGGGTGGGTTCATATATTGCTTCGCCGGGCCACGTTACAGAATATGATGTTTTCAGAACGCATGATACGATCGTAGATCCTCCAGACTCATTTTCACTGGGTATCACCAAAACGGTGGATGGCTATTCGCAGGTAATACCTCACTTAGTGATTGACGGCCGGAAAGCAAAGCTGACAGAAGAATATCATTCTACAGGTAAGGCACAAAAGACCCCTCTCGACGGCGTATGGAAACAAACACTCGCTTATACTGTAAATGGGAAAGATACTATTACCAACAACCAGATCGTTGCGCAGTATAAAACATTCTATGCGGGATATTTCATGTGGGGACAGGCAACAAAAGATTCCCTTGGCACGCACCATACCGGCATTGGTTTCGGAACATTTGATTGGGTAAACGACAAGCAAATAAAAGAAACAGACCTCAATTCCACCTTTGCCATAATTGCGGGCCAGTCATTTAATGTTGACATAGATATGAGTGACCCAAATCACTTTTCACAAACCATTTCCTATCCCGATGGTACAAAAAGTGTAGAAGTGTATGCGCGGATAGGGAAATAAAAAAGGTTAATATAAGAAGTTTATGATCCGCTTAAAGGCAGTAGCTGCAGGGTACTTGTGTGATTTTTATTTTTATTAACCTTGATTCATTTATTTTTAGGTTTACAGAAACAATTAGATGAAGATTTTTATTATTGCGCTTTGTATGGTAGTGTCAAATAGGTGCCATTCACAAAGCTCCTATGATTTTGAAGACACCCGTAGAAAGAATGAAGGGTTTGCAAAATTGCCGAAAGGCCCTCTTCGGGGCGACTTGTCTACCTTTACGCTGTCGGGTATAGATGAAGCTGTTGGAAAAACAGAATTAAAAAAAATTCCCTTCACAAAATTTGGTGACGACTTCATGGAGTTCAATGGCGACAATGTGCAGGCAATGGTAAAAACCTCTCCGTTCGATAAGACAAAACATCGTCTCGATTATGATGATAAGTATTTAATAAAGATAGACCGGAAAACCTATTATGGTAATTATGGTAATATCCCTAAAACTTATATCAGCGATATTACTCTTTTGGTAGATAATGATACCGTACTTATTCCCGCTTCGGCATATATTGATTTGTGCAACCTGAACTTTACCTACTCAGACAAGGGTGCCCTGAGAACAAGAGATGCTATTTACAGATCAAAAGACGGCCATACTATTTATTTATACCTGTTTTCCAAAGATGGTACGGGAAGCTATGAAGTAACCTGGATTATACAGGACAAAAAATATATTCGCCGGGTTCTCGATTACGATTTTATGTAAAAAGACTACTAAACACAAATTCAAGTGATGCGGAATACAAGGTATAAATTGACCCACAAATAATTTTATTATGAACAAACTGGTAAGAGCTTTAATTGCAGGATGGGGCGCCAAAAAAATTGGCGGAGGTTGTCTTACAACCATCATTGTTTTCTTTATTATTTATTATGCACTCGGAACCTGTAATAAGCATGCTGTTCAGCCCCCTCCTAAAGGGAACTCCGGCATCATAACACCCCAACATAGTACTACAGCATTTGATTGGCTGAATCGAAATGCGGAACAAAAATTGGTTCAATTGTAATTTCTTTATTTTAAAATAAAAACCCGGCATCCCGGTTCTGTGCCGGCTTTAGCCGGAGAAGCAGGAATGCTGATTTATTTGAAAGGCGGCCTGAAAAAATTGGCAGGCCGGTTTTTTCTGAATTTATTCTTTGATGATTTTACACCATGGGGATCAAATAGCTCCCTCAATTCATAGACATTCCCTGCATTGACCCATACGTTCAGCGCTGCATGCCACACAAGAGTATCTTTCGAAACAAATTTATACCTGAGTTGTTCAATCGTAAAAGGGCCGGATTCATGCTCCCCTTCTTTTATAAAAAAAATAGTCATAAACTGTTGTTAGCTTGGGCTGTCTTTCAAAAACGCTTTTCGATATAAATTATTTTTTGATAATATAATTTTGGAAGAAGGGAAAGAAATATTTTGCGGATAGCCATTCATTGGACAAAATTTCCAACCATTTTCTTTGCTACATTTGCCTCGTTAAAAACAAACAACAATGAATACAAGGTTATTGGCAATAGTTTTATTTGCAGGTTGCACAGCAATAACTTCCTGTAACAGCGGGAGTACCACTTCTGCTTCAGCAGCCGGTAGTTCTGATTCATCTAAAACTCCAACAATGGCAATAAAAGAGCAAGCCGTTACTTATTTAATAGACGGCAAGACTTACGATGGCTATGTTTATTTTGACTCGGGCAATACAAATAAAAGACCGGGAATAATAGTAGTACCGGAGTGGTGGGGCCTGAATGATTATCCCCGCATGCGTGCCAAAAAGCTGGCCGAATTAGGGTACATTGCCATGGCGGCCGACATGTATGGCGATGGTAAATTAGGTACTGATCCAAAATCTGCCGGAGAGCTGGCCTCCACCTTTTATAAAGATCCTGCATTAGCTATAAAAAGGCTGAATGCTGCTATTAATGAATTAAAGACTTTTGCTGAAACTGATACATCCGAAATGGCTGCTATTGGCTATTGCTTTGGCGGTTACGTAGTTTTGAATGCTGCCAAGGAAGGGGCAGACTTAAAGGGCGTGGTAAGCTTTCATGGCGACCTTTCGGGCGTAGCTCCTGACAAAAAAATGATCAGGGCAAAAATTTTAGTTTGCCATGGAGATTCTGACAGCTTTGTGAATGCTGAAGTACCTGGTTTTAAAAAGGCTATGGATTCTGCGGGAATAGATTATACTTTTAAATCGTATCCCAATGCCACGCATGCATTTACTAATCCTGCCGCCGACGAAAATGCCAGAAAGTTCGGCATGCCTATCCGGTACAATCCGGCTGCAGATACTGCTTCATGGAATGATATGAAGGAATTTTTCAAAAAGATATTTTAGTTAAACTACTAAGGGCTGTAGTAATTTTTCTATAATAAGTGCTTTATTATTAGCGAGTTAAAAGTTATTCACATTTGAAAAAATTAAGAATAAAATCTTGCTTTAATTAATCCTGCGATTTACTTTTACATCCGACTACCTGAATCACCTCCCCCATTCCTCTGAAAATCCAGCCCAATTTGCAAGATTTGAACAGCAAGATGCAGCGGGTAAAAAATGTAATCCCTGGTTCCTTTGATTCCGCCTGTTTTTAGATGATTGAGTAATTGCTATAAAAAATTCAATCCAATACTGCTGAATAACCGGATAAGGTTAGTAAAGTTTTACTCCTCCCGTTTTCCGATGTCCCTTCGAAACAATTGTGTTAACCGGTAACGAGCTTACCTAAAAAGTTTTTTATGGAGAATTATTACACTGCTTACACAAAGGTTGTTCAGGACACTACTTTTTATTTTGTAAAAAAGTACATTACTTTCCCTGAGTATAAAGATGTGCCCGGCGTTCTTGAAAGTTACGGGATGCATACCAAATTCGAACGCGCCTGCGACATTGCCGGCCTGCACGATGAAGAGATTCGGAAAAATTTGCTGGAAGATATACAAAGTGATGAAAGTACTGCAAAGGTAGTTTATATGGACGTGCCAAAGGGAATGCGTGCCGCTAAATAAATATTAATGATTTCTATATAATTGCCGGCCAAAGATTGGACACCTATGCAAGCATGCATTTTATGGCATGCTTTTTTAATTTGTACCTTGAATCCACAAATGACCTGTGTAATCATTAAACTATTGCTACGTTATTTGGTCTGAGTTGATATTGCACAAAGTACCTATTTGCTATATGTTTAATCCTGAAATGAATGCCCGCATCCGGTAACCAGTTAAAAAACCAGCATTTGCTTTGGCGTGCTGCATTTGGTCCGATGCCGCAGAATGTGAATGAACTGGCTGATATTTCACAAAAAGATTTGTACGGGGTTCTTGTTAAGAAATCATCCCGCAACCCCGAAGAGTTTAATGTTGCTTCCAATTTATTTGATGGATTCATAAAAGGGGTTCAGGATATTACTATGCTGCAAAAGCTGACACAGGATCAAAGGAAAATGCTGCGGCAGCAATCGGTAAATGATCTGAAAAACCTGAATCTTGCATGGCTCAATGAAATGATCAATACTGATGCACAGCTCCGGGAAAAGATGAGTCTTTTCTGGCATGGCCATTTTGCATGCCGCGTTATTAATATTTATTTCCATCAACAATTACTGAACATCATCCGGGAAAATGCACTGGGAAATTTTGGTGACCTGCTCCGGGAAGTAAGTAAGAGCGCTGCCATGCTTTCTTTTCTGAATAATCAGCAAAACCGGAAGCAGCACCCCAATGAAAATTTTGCCAGAGAAGTAATGGAACTTTTTACCATGGGGCGGGGTAATTATACAGAAGAGGATGTGAAGGAAGGCGCAAGGGCTTTTACCGGCTGGGGCTTTAATATACACGGAGATTTTGTAAAGCGGCCATTTGCTCACGACAATGGTATCAAAACCTTTCTGGGCCGAACCGGAAATTTCGATGGTGATGATATTATCAATATCCTGTTGGCACAGGAGCAAACCGCCCGTTTTATAACCCAAAAAATTTATAAATACTTTGTAAATGACACGATCGACAATGAAAAATTAAACTGGCTTTCAAAAAGATTTTATCAGAATAATTATGACATCCAAAAATTAATGGCCGATATCTTTTTAAATGATTGGTTTTATCAACAGAAAAATATGGGCACCCATATAAAATCTCCCGTTGAATTGCTGGTAGGGATAAGAAGATTTATTCCGATGGAACTGGATAAACCCGAAGTTCAATTATTATTTCAGCGTGCTTTGGGACAGATTCTGTTTTATCCTCCCAATGTGGCCGGTTGGCCCGGAGGAAGGAACTGGATTGATAGCAGTTCATTAATGTTGCGGCTGAGAATACCTCAGATTCTTGCCAATGCCGATGAATTCGTGATAAGGCCTAAGGATGATGACGATACTATGATGGGTATGGAAGGTGTGGAAAGAATGGAAAGGCCCGGGCAGGTGAACTCAACAGTTAACTGGGATGAAGTAATAAAAGCATTTGGAGAGACTCCGTGGGAAAACCTGCAGCTACACATCAGCAATGTATTGTTGCAAACAGAAAGTAAAGTTGATCCTGCGATACCGGATAAATATGCAGATAAGCAATCGAAAGAAAATTATATTAAGACAACAATAGTGGAATTGATGAGTACCCCGGAATATCAATTGTGTTGATGTGATAAAGGCCCATAAAAAATTATTGAGATTAATTTTTTAAAATGTTACTGAAGAGAAAAGAATTTTTGAAAATAAGCTCGCTGGCAACGGCTTCTGTCTTCATGCCCAAATTTCTGAAGGCCTTTGAAACGAAAAATATAGTACCTCCGGGAAATAGGGTGTTGGTCGTTCTGCAAATGAGCGGTGGCAATGACGGGCTGAATACTGTTATACCAGTAAGAAACGATATTTATTATGGTGCAAGGCCGCGGCTCGGCATTACAAAAGACCAGGCCCTCCTCCTAACCGATGAAGTTGGCATCAATCCTGCCCTGCCCGCATTTAAAGAATTATTTGATAGTGGAAGCCTGGGAATAATGAATGGGGTGGGTTATCCCAATCCGGATCGTTCACATTTCAGAAGTATGGATATCTGGCAGACCGCGAGCGATAGTAACAGGTTCGTGTATACAGGATGGCTGGGCCGTTATCTTGATGCGCAGTGTGATGGTTGCGGCAAACCTACACAGGCGCTTGAGGTGGATGATGTATTAAGCCTCGCATTAAAGGGAGAAAATAACAAAGGCATTGCGGTGAAAGACCCGAAACGCCTCTATAATACCAGCAATGAGAAATTTTTTAAGGAAATAAATGCGGCCCACCGGCAGGAAGATGAGGTAGTAGATTATTTGTATAAAATAATGAGTGAAACATTGAGCAGCGCTGATTATATCTTTCAGCAAAGCAGGCTTCATCAGTCGTCGCTGATCTATCCTGCAACCGAGCTGGGCAGAAATTTAAAAACCATTGCATCGCTTATTATGAGTGATATCAATACCAAGGTGTATTATGTGAGCCTCGGCAGCTTTGATACCCACGTAAACCAGGAAAACCAGCAAAAGAGATTATTTACAGAAATGAACGATGCAGTAAGCGTATTCGTGAAAGATTTGAAAAACAATAATCGTTTCCAGGATGTAGTAATTATGACGTTCAGTGAATTTGGAAGAAGGGTGGCGCAAAATGCCAGCGGGGGCACCGATCATGGCACTGCCAACAATATGTTTTTAATAAGTGGCGGCCTTCGCCAAAAAGGATTGCTTAATGCAATGCCGGACCTTGCCGATTTGGACGAAGGGGATCTGAAATATAGTGTGGATTTTAAAAGCGTTTATGCTACCATATTACGGCAGTGGTTAGATGCAGAGGATGTTTCTATTCTGGGGAAAAAATATGATTATCTGAATTTCATTTAAAATTTATTGCGGTAAGTTAGTCATCCATCGCCGCCGCTTCCACCACTACTTTGTTTAGCTTATTGGTTAATGGCAGCAATAAAAAGAAGGCAATAATTGCCGCTATGGCACTTATGGCGAAGAATACTGCTTTATTATCGAACTTATCCCAAAAGCCTGCTAATATGCCGGAGATTTTTGCACCAAGCGAAGTAGTAATGAACCATCCACCCATCATTAATGCGGTAAATCGCCGCGGTGCCACTTTAGAGGTAAGAGACAATCCGACAGGACTTACGAACAACTCGCTCACTGTAAATACGCCATAGCTGCTAATTAGCCACCAGCTCGACACCTTATAAAGATAAATATCCGTGGACAGGCAGGCGCCAATCATTACTACCGAGGACAAGCCTGCAATCAGAGTGCCCCATGCAAACTTGCCTGGTGTGGAAAGCTCTTTATTTCGTTTACGCATATAGTTAAAAAAGGCAACTACTAACGGAGTTAAAACAATAATCCAAAAAGGATTGACCGATTGATAAATGTTTGTTGAAATTAATTTCAGATCCTGGCCGGATGGAGGGTATTTGTCCTTTGGCAAATTCTGAAAATATAAATCGGTGCCTTGTTTGGTCTGTACTTTTCCTTTCGCATCCGCTTGTGCCCGAAATTGCTTATCAACTATAGGAACCTCGGTTGGGCTGGTATTCACTGATTCTAAAAATCCAAATGGAGTTAAAAGAGGCTGAACTGCTTTGGGGGCTTCGCGATCAGTATAGGTCTGGGCCCAAATAGTTAGTGCGGTTGAATTTTGATTATAAATATTCCAGAAGATAATTGATACACCAAATAATATTAATAGAGTACTAATGCGTTTCCTTTCAAAACCTTTTGCGCGATACCATAGGTTGAAATAAAAAAATATAATCGGGATGCATGCAAAAATAAATGCGTCGTTGGAATCCGATCCCAAAATATTTCCGGGAATAAACCAGCCGATAATACCTGCTATAATGGCGGGAAGGAAAACACTTACAAATATTTTCGAGATAGGCATATCTCCTTCCTGTGCCGGCTTTATAACATCTGCATGCTTTACATGTTTTAAGCCAAATGCCAGCCATATCATGCTTATCACCATGCCAAAACCTGCACCCGAAAAAGCAATTCCCCACCCGTTATGATCCTGATATTTATTATGCAAATACGCAGCAACAAAATTGCAAACAAGAGCACCAATATTAATACCCATATAAAAAATGTTGTAGGCAATATCCTTTTTGGGTTTTAAGTCGGGACGGTTATAAATATTGCCCAATAACGTGCTTATGTTAGGCTTAAAAAAGCCATTCCCTACAATGGCTAAAAACAAACCTGAATACATTACAGCATCACTTCCGTTTAATGAGATTAAAAAATAACCGGCAGCAAGCAAACAACCCCCCAAATAAATTGACTTGATATAGCCCAAATATCTGTCTGCAATTAAACCACCAATAAATGGTGTTAAATATATCAATGCTACATAGGTACCAACGATACTTGTAGCTGCAGCATTATCCATACCCCTGCCGCCATGTCCTACTGTATCTGTCAGGTATAAAAAAAATATTCCGACCATTAAATAATATCCAAAACGTTCCCACATTTCTGTAAAAAACAATACATATAATCCGCGGGGATGTTTTCCGTTGCTTGTTTCACTGATGTTTGCAGGAGTAATTTCGGCTTCTTGCATAATAGTTTCGTTTTAGAATTGAAAAAAGCAGTTATTATATCGTAAAGTACTGATAAATTTTAAATACTGAAATTCATTTTGCCGGATACCTGAACCAATATTAAATCTGCACGAACCGTAATTTATTTAATTACTTAATTCCTAACTTGCGCACAGCTATTTTTCTAATTAAAAACCCCTCAAGTTTGAATATTCTTGTTTTAGGCGGCGGCGGCAGGGCTCATGCATTCTGCTGGAAGCTCCGCCAAAGTGAATTGTGCTCTCAATTGTTTATAGCCCCGGGCAACGCCGGCACCGCACAGCTCGGACAAAATGTTGACATTGACATTTTAGATTTTGAAGCCATAAAAGAACTTTGCCTCGACAAAAAAATTGAAATGGTATTATTGGGGCCTGAAGAACCCCTCGTAAAAGGGAGTTATAATTTTTTTAAAAACGATAAAAAGCTCAGTCAGGTCATCATTAATGGCCCCTCGGCTGAAGGCGCACAGCTGGAAGGAAGCAAGGCCTTTGCAAAAGCTTTTATGAAAAAGTATAAAATTCCAACGGCTGCTTACCGGGAGTTTGATTTGAAAAATTATGAAGAGGGGCTCGGTTATATTAAAAACCATCCGTTGCCTGTTGTATTGAAGGCAGACGGGTTAGCGGCAGGTAAAGGCGTGATTATTTGTCAGAATACGGTAGAAGCATTGAGCGAATATGAATTGATTATTCAGCAAGCCAAGTTTGGGGAAGCCGGGAAAAAGGTAGTGGTAGAAGAATTTTTAGATGGAATTGAACTGAGCGTTTTTGTATTAACTGACGGTAACAGCTACCTGCTTTTCCCCGAAGCAAAAGATTATAAAAAAATATTCGAAGGAGACAAGGGCCCGAACACAGGGGGAATGGGTGCCGTAAGCCCGGTACCTTTTGCCTCAGAAATCTTTATGGATAAGGTGGCTTCGCAAATAATCCAACCCACCATCTATGGGTTGCAGCAGGAGAATATAGATTACAAGGGCTTTGTTTTCTTCGGGTTGATACGGGTGGAAGATGAGCCTTATGTAATTGAATATAACTGCAGGATGGGCGACCCGGAAACGGAAGTGGTTTTATTAAGACTGAAAAATGACTTGGGAAAGCTCCTCATTGCCGCAGACAGACAGGAGCTTTCAAAAGAAAAAATATCTATTGACGAAAAAGAGGCAGCCACCATTGTAGCAGTGAGCGAAGGTTATCCGGGCTCTTATAAAAAAGGCTTTCCGATAGATTTTGGATATCTCCGCAATCCCGGAGCAATTAAGCACGTGGATGCCGATGGCGGAGCGATTGTTTTTCATGCGGGAACCAGGCAGGAAAATGAGGAGGTGGTTACTAACGGTGGCAGAGTACTCGCAGTTTCGTCTTTGGCAGATTCATTACCTGAAGCAATAGAGCTTTCCAAGGAAATATTGAATCAAATTCATTTTGAAGGAATGTATTTCAGGAGCGATATCGGCTACGAATTTATCAGCTAAAGACTTTTTTACAAAGTCAGGAACCGCCTCCGTACCTTTGCACCAAAATCCGGAAAACACAAATCAATTTTAATTTTTAAATTTCGCATAAACCCTGCACTTATTCGTTATCACAAAAAACTGGTATAATTTTTCATTGGGAATTGAAGGAATCTGAAAAAGGTTTTCAATTGTTAATTCAAATTATTTCCTACAACTTTGCAGGCATTAGTAATTTTTCAATATCTGATTAAAACATGGGGCTTTTTAATTTTTTTACACAGGAAATTGCCATTGATCTCGGAACCGCAAATACACTAATTATACATAATGATGTTGTAGTGGTAAATGAGCCATCTATTGTGGCGCTGGACAGAAATAATCCTAAAAATATACTGGCCGTAGGGAAGAAGGCATTGATGATGCATGAAAAAACTCATGAAAGTATCAGAACGGTCCGGCCGCTGAAAGATGGTGTGATAGCAGATTTCAATGCCGCAGAACTGATGATAAGGGAAATGATCAAAAAAATCTATCCCAAAAAACCCCTGTTTCCCCCGAGCTGGCGTATGATGATTTGCATCCCCAGCAGCATTACCGAGGTGGAGAAGCGTGCGGTAAGAGATAGCGCGGAGCAGGCTGGCGCCAAGGAAGTATATCTCCTGCATGAGCCCATGGCTGCTGCATTAGGTATCGGCATTGACGTAGAAGAGCCGGTAGGAAATATGATTATCGATATAGGAGGAGGTACCACCGGTATTACGGTGATTGCGCTTGCCGGGATTGTCTGTGATCAATCGATTCGCATTGCCGGCGACGAATTTACCAATGATATTATGGAAGCGCTCCGCCGTTATCATAGCTTGTTGATAGGAGAGCGTACTGCAGAACAAATAAAAATTCAGATCGGCGCTGCCATGAAAGACATTGATAACCCTCCGGAAGATATGGCGGTAAACGGGAGGGATCTGGTAACCGGGATTCCGAAGCAAATAATGGTAAGCTATCAGGAAATAGCTGAGGCGCTCGACAAATCTATTTTCAAAATTGAAGAGGGCATTTTAAAAGCATTGGAAACAACACCTCCTGAGCTGGCTTCAGATATTTATCGCCGGGGATTATATTTAACCGGAGGCGGCGCCCTGTTAAGAGGACTGGATAAACGGCTTGCAGCAAAAATCAAACTGCCGGTTCACGTGGCCGACGATCCGCTGAAAAGCGTGGTAAGAGGCACGGGACTTGCTCTGAAACATTATGATCGCTATCCGTTTGTGATGCGGTAGTAATTTTTTTTCTTACATTGTCCGGTAAGCACTTTCAGCAATGATTCCTTAACCTGCATGCAGAAGCGAAAAGCAGATTATGCGTAATATTTTTCTTTTTATCCGCATTTATTTTAATTTCCTTTTCTTCTTGTTTTTAATGGGCATTGCCTTGTTCATGTTGTTTAACTACAACCGCTTTCATCATGCAGTTTATTCTTCAGCAGCTTTGGAAGTAACAGGATATGTCGACAGAAAATATAATGATGTTGAGTCTTATTTTAAGCTTAAAAGAACCAATGACTCCCTTGTAAAAGCAAATACGGCCTTATATAATAAGCTCAGGCAGGATTATAATATACCCGATACAGTTTCGAGGCTTTCCATTGATACTATACAAATTGATACATTATTTCATCAGCGGAAATATATATACCTGCCCGCTGAAGTGACCGGTAACTCAGTGAGTCAGACCAACAATTATCTGGTGCTTCATCGCGGTTCATCGCAGGGAGTTATGCCCGATATGGCAGTTACCGACGTCAACAATAACGTGGTTGGTATAGTAGTAGATGTCAGCAAAAATTTTTCTGTTGCAATGAGCCTGTTGCACCGGCAAAGTAATATAAGTGCAAAACTTAAGAAAACCGGGGAAACGGGAAGTATTATATGGGACGGAGTACAACCCAATATTGTAATATTAAAAGATATTTCAAAAGATGTAAAAATTACCCCGGGTGATTCAGTTATTACAAGTGGTTTCTCCGAAATATTTCCCTTCGGCCTGTTGATAGGAACCGTAAAAGATGCGGTAATTGATAAGTCGACAGGCGCATATAATATAAGGGTAAAAACGGCGGCCAACTTTTACGATGTTCCGTATGTAAATATTATTAATAATCTGCAAAAAGACGAACCCGGGCAACTCTTAAAGAAAGTGAAAAAAATAAATGGGTAGTGTTATCAAATATATTGTCAGGTTTTGCCTGTTTATCCTGGTACAGGTATTCGTATTAAACCAGATCCCGCCGCTGCACAGGCTCATCACCCCTGATGTTTACTACTTATTTATACTCTGGCTGCCATTTAAAACGGGACGCCGTCCATTGATGCTGGTTGCCTTTGCCCTGGGATTTGCACTCGATAGTTTTACCAATACTTATGGATTGCATACCGCCGCATGTTTATTAATCGCCTATCTGCGTCCATTTTTAATTAATCTTCTCATATCGCAGGAGGGGGCCGAAAGCAATTACAACGAACCTTCAATTAAAAGCATGGGCTTTACTCCTTATTTTACTTATGTAGCTGTATTAACATTCATTCATCACTCATTTTTATACTTCCTGTGGTCTTTGCAGCTGGGAGGATTTTTTTATTTTATTCTGAAAACTGTACTTTCCTCCGTGGTGAGTTTGTTCCTGATATTATTAACAGAATTATTATTTGTAAGAAAGCAAAGATTTAAAACTAATACTGCATAGACGTATTATTTTTGCATGGGTTTCCGTTTTATTTATAGTTAACTTTCCCGGTTTTTTAAAAAATCGTCAATATCAGTGTCTGCATTTAACCAATCCCGTAAAAACTTTATTATCGGGCTATTCTCATTGATGTCGCTGGTGATTATCCTGCGCCTGCTGAACCTGCAGGTTTTTAGTACAAAGTATTCAATACTTGCAGACGAGCAGAGTAAGTTCCGTAAAGTGATTTACCCGGAACGCGGCATTTTATACGATAGAAACGGTAAGGCCATCCTGCGCAATACCACTATTTACGATTTGATGATAACTCCTTCCAAGCTGCGCGGAATGAATATGGATACGCCGGCTTTGTGTCATATACTCGGCATAGATACCGCAGAATTCAGGAAAAGAATAGTTGAGTCGATATTAAAGAACAGAAGTTACCGGCCGTCTGTTTTTGAAGCATCTCTTACGTCGGAGAAGCTGGCCCGTATCAATGAAAGTATGTTCAAATTTGTTCCTGCATTTTATTTACAGGAACGGCCGGTTCGTGATTATCCTTATGATGCAGGTGGCAATATTCTGGGTTACCTCTCCGAAGTGGATTCGGCGTTTATAAAAAATCATGCTGATGAAGGGTACCAGATTGGAGATTATGCAGGCCGCACAGGGCTCGAACGCAGTTATGAAAGGGTGCTGATGGGACAACGCGGAATTGAATATTGGAAACGGGATAATAAAAACCGCCTGACCGGAAAGCTGGAAAACGGTCGCTTTGATACAGCCGCGGTACCTGGTAAAAATTTACACCTGGCACTGGATATAGATTTACAGCAATTCGGAGAATACCTGATGCAAAATAAAATAGGGGCTATCGTTGCAATTGATCCGAAAACCGGGGGCATTCTTGCAATGGTAAGCAGTCCTACCTATGATCCCGGGTTATTAACGGGATCTGAAAGAAAAAAGAATTTTGCCAGCCTCCTGCTGGATCCCCGCCTGCCAATGATCAACAGAACGGTGCATGCCACTTATTCTCCGGGTTCTACTTTTAAAACGCTCCAGGCGCTCATTGCCCTGCAGGAAGGGGTAATTACTCCTGATACAAGATTTTTGTGCACCGGCGCTTTTTACGGTTGTGGTAAACCTATGGGATGCCTTGATCCGGGCTACTTTAATTTAAAAGGGGCAATTGCTGTATCCTGCAATACATATTTCGCCAATGTAATGCAAAGAACCATGAATAATCCTCAATACAGATCTGTGGATAGTTGTTTAAAAGTATGGGATCATTATATGCATGACTTCGGTCTTGGCCATAAGCTGGGAGTTGATATTCCGACAGAATTGAGCGGCTTAATTCCCACTCCCAAAACCTATAACAAAATTTATGGCGAGGGTCATTGGAATTTCTGCACCTTTCGTTCAGTAAGTATCGGCCAGGGAGAAGTAAATGTGACCCCGCTGCAGGTGGCCAATGAGATGGCCTACCTTGCCAATAAAGGATGGTATATTACGCCGCACCTCGTTGATTCGATAGAGGGAGGCGACACCTATCATATGTTGGATTCTTTCAAAATAAAACATCACCCGCTTTCTATCCCGGATACCATATTTAATGCAGTGCGTGACGGAATGCAGGGCGTGATGGAAACAGGCACAGGCAGTGCGGCAAAAGTGCCTGGCATTGTTGTTTGTGGCAAAACAGGTACTGTAGAGAATTATTATAAAGGCGTAAAACAAAAGTCGCATGCATTCTTTGCAGCCTTTGCGCCACGGGAAAACCCTCAAATAGCCATATCCGTTATTTGTGAAAATGCGGGGATGGGAGCTAACTCAGCGGCCCCGATTGCAAGCCTGATGATTGAAAAGTATTTAAAAGATTCTATTCCCGAGCCTGACAGAAAGACGAAGGCTGAAGAGATTGCAAATATGAACCTGATGCCTGCGCGTATTTTGGATGCTATACGAATACGTGATTCAATAGCAAGAGCAAAAAACGAGGCCATCGAAAAAGCTTACCTCAAATCGGTGAAAGATACATCCGGCATAGATGAAAATGAAGAAGACGATACCGATGCAATTTCCAAATTTAATAACCAGGTAAAGATAAATGCGAAGGACAGCACCATGCCAGAGAAAAATAAAGAGCCCGGCAAACCAAGTATTGATGCAGTTCTGCCGGATCGCCAAAAAAGAACGGATACTGTCCACAATTCAAAATAATTCTTAATCATCATACATGCGCAACCAGGCGGTAATATCGAAAGGAGTGGACTGGCTTACTATATGGCTGTATATTATCCTGACGTGTATTGGTATCCTGATGATTTTTTCTGTAGAGCATCATACCGGCGACAATATTTTGCAGGACGTTCTGGGCCTTAAGAAAAATTATGCAAGACAACTGTTGTTTTTCGGAATGTCGGGTGTTATTGCTATTGTGATTTTATTGACAGACAGTAAATTTTTTACCGCCACGGCAAATCTCAGCTATGTGTTTGGAATTTTTTTAATGGCAGCAACATTTGTTGCTGGAAAGGACATTAACGGATCTAAATCATGGATTCCTCTCGGCTTTTTTAATTTACAACCTGTAGAAACCTGTAAAATCTTTGCTGCACTGGCACTATCGAAATATTTATCGCTTCCTGAAACCGATTTTTCCAAACCCAGATCTCAGCTTATTGCAGCAGCTATCGCACTGACACCCGCTGCATTTTCTATTTTGCAAAATGAGACCGGGCTTGCCCTGGTATATTTTTCATTTTTGATACCCATGTACCGGGAGGGCCTGCCACCGGTGTACCTGATTATTGGCTTTTCATTTGCAGCGCTTGTGGTAGCAACAATTTTGGTTGATAAAAATACATTGGCCATTATTCTTACCTGCATTGCCGCGTTGACCATATTCATTCTGCGGAAAAATATCAAAAAAGATAAAGGGATTCTATTGCTCATACTCGGCATTTGGATTTTATGTGTAGGTATACAGCGGTTTGCTGTTCCCTATATTTTTAAGCACGTGCTTCATCCTTACCAGGTGGAAAGAATCCTGAATACATTTGGCGTTGACTATGTGCCGGATGCCAACGGTCAAACAAAAAGGGTGAATGAACAAGCCGAAAAAATTAAAGAATTAAAAAAGGCAAGTGAAAATTACAACGTGAAACAGTCAAAAATCGCTATAGGTTCCGGGGGATGGATGGGAAAAGGTTTCCTGAAAGGAACGCAGACCCAGGGGGATTTTGTGCCTGAGCAACATACTGATTTTATATTTACCAGCGTGGGAGAGAATTTTGGATTTGCGGGGAGTTGTTTTATTGTGCTGCTGTATCTATGCTTTATGCTGCGAATTGTTTTTCTTGCAGAGCGGCAGCGAAGCATCTTTAGCAGGGTATATGCTTACAGTGTGGCAGCTATTTTATTTTTTCATTTTACTATCAATATTTGTATGACCGTGGGGCTGGCCCCGGTAATTGGAATTACTTTACCGCTCATGAGCTATGGAGGCTCTTCCTTATTAACCTTTACTATTTTAATTTTCATCCTGGTCCGGCTGGATGCCGACCGGCAAATGGTTTTACGATAACTTTAATTAGCTTCTGACAAATTAATTATGAAAATAATCCCGTTAAGCGAAGGATCTTTCACCGTAGACCAGACAAAAAGATTTCTTCCTTTTAATCTTTTCAGAGACGACCTGCAGCAAAGAACAAAAGGAAGCCTCCTGGTAGAGATTCAACCTTTTGCAGTAATTACTGCAAAAGATATTTTGGTAATAGACACGGGGCTTGGATTTACCGGGGAAAACGGAGAATTGCAAATCCATAACAATCTTACGGCAAACGGAATTGCACCGGGCGATGTAACCAAAGTGCTTATTTCCCATTTACATAAAGATCACGCCGGCGGCATCGCAATGAACAATGGCAAAGACCCCGCCTTTCAAAATGCCACTTACTATATAAACAAAAATGAATGGGGACTGGCATTTGAACAAAAATCTTCCTCGTATGTTACCGGGCAATTTGCATGTTTGGAAAACAGCTCACAATTATTACTAACGGATGCCCGCGGTAGCATTGATGAATATATTCGTTTCGAAGTGACGGGTGCGCACTCGCCCTATCATCAGGTATTTCTTATTGAAGAAAATGGAGAAAAAATCTTTTTTGGAGGAGATGTAGCACCGCAGCTTCAACAAATGAGAAACCGGTTCAAAGCGAAATACGATTATGACGGAACGAAAGCAATGGAATTACGGATGAAATGGTGGCAGGAGGGCGAAAGAGAAAAATGGACCTTTCTTTTTTATCATGATATTAAGTATCCGACCTACAAATTTTCATAGTCTTCATTAAAAAGGCCTGCCCTAAAAAGGGCCGGCCGTTGCTAACCTATGAAAAACACCTAGTCGCAAAAATAGGAGAAATTTTACTTTCTCCAATTTTCATTTAATCAAGCTTCGGAAATTAAATGGATAGAATGCTATCTGCGAAACTGGTTCATTCGCATTTGATTGCGGTTTTGAAGGCGGCGGATCAATAGCCCCCTGAACTCTTTTTCTGAATTAAAAAAAGTATTGGTTTTTTCCGGCCCCAGTACTTTTTGAAAAAGCCCGGAATATTTTTCTTTAATGGCCAGAACCCGCTTATCCTTGTCCAGTACACTCGGATCGTTATTATCGAGCTGAATATTTCTAAGCTCATTGTCATATTGATCATAAATGGGCCAAAACTTTTGCGCTTCTTCAGGTGTAAGCTGTAATCTTTGAGTAATGAATGCAATTTTCAGGGCCTTTATTTTTTCACCATTCTGTGCCCTGACCTGGAAGACCCCGTTCATCAATATAAATAGTATGAGTAGAAACTTTTTCATCTTATGGCATTCGTTAATTGGTGTTCATATTAATCTTATCCAGGTAAATATTCAACGTGCTATCACTTATTAGATAATCATTAGGGTCAGGCAAGTCGCTTTCATCGCCATTATTCATCAACAAATCATTATCCATTATACCACCGCTTTTTTCCAGGTATTTTGCAATATCAGCATCATCCAGCTTCGCAATGGCATTGTCAATATCAGCCTGTGTTTTGTACTGTTTTGATTCCTTTATAGCGTTGGACAGGTCAGCGGCCACCACTGGCATATTATGTTGATGCGCATTGAAGAGCCTGACAGAACCGAACGCTATTAGTCCTGTTATTGCCGCAGCGACCGCATATCTTACCCAGGATCTTTTGCTATGCATCTGTATCACTTTTGCGGGCGCAGGCTGCACCTTTTTAATTATATTTTCCGCAAGAGACGAAAAGTATCCATAGGGTACGGTGAATACATTTGCATCCTGTATGCTATACAATAATGGTGAAATCCGGCGTATTTCCTGCTCCGCGGTTTCGGGATCATCTAACGCCAGCTTCCCGGCGATGGAGTCGCTCAGGGTTTCAAAATAATTTACCGGAACCGAAAATATATTCACCTGCTTCAGGCTTTGCAATAAAGGCGATATTTCGGGCTGCTCCTCATCCACAGTTGCATTTGATTTTGCTCTTGCAAGAATAGTTTCGCCCAATGAATCGAAATAATTTTCAGGCGTTACAAAAGGATTTATATTCCTTAATCCATGCAGCAACGAGGGGATTTTTTCCTCCTCTTCCTGGAAATTTTCAGGATAAGTGGCGCGGATTTTAGTCATAATGGAATCGCTCAGCCCCTCGAAATAACCGGCCGGAACCTCATGAATATTTGTCTTATCAATATTTTGTACGGTAGAAGAATCGCCGGCCAGCACATAATCCGTAATTCTGGATTCCAGCCCGTCAAAGTACCCCTGCGGCACCCTGAAAACGTTCACCTTTTCAAGGCCTGCCAGCAAAGGACTGATTGCCGCTAATTCCTTCCATATTTCTTCAGAATTTCTCATCGTACCCAGTATGACAATATTGCGACTTATTAGTTTAATGATTTAATATAAATTCTTCTATTTTTTTGGCAGCATGATGGTAGCTTGCCTTCAATGCTCCCTCACTCGTATCTAATATTTTGCTCATCTCTTCATACGGCATTTCTTCATAATACCTCAGGTTGAACACAATTCGTTGTTTTTCAGGCAGACTTTGAATACCAAGCTGTAATTTCCACTCCAGCTTGCTGGCGTCGAAATTAGAGTCACTTTTCAGCTTATTGCTCAGTCCCGTTTCCACATCACTCAGCGATACGGAGGACCGCTTCTTCTGCTGGCTCAGGAAAGTGAGCGACTCATTGGTAGCAATTCTGTAAAGCCACGTGTAAAGCTGGCTGTCTTCCCTGAAATTCTCAAGACCCTTCCATACCTTAATGAACATGTTTTGCAGCACATCATTTGCGTCTTCGTGATCAATCACCATTCTTCTGATGTGCCAATACAGCTTCTCCTGGTATTTTTTAATAATACCGGTAAAAGCCCGTTCTTTGGTTGCGGGGTCTCTGAAGCTTTGTAAGAGCTCCTGGTCATCTGGTTGTGCGGTCATAGATCAAAATGTCTGGGGCAAAAATAGAAAAAACCAATTGTTTGACTTTCATTTGGGATTATTGTTTAAATCGTACAGCCATCAATTTTATAAATTCCTTCCAGCCGGCTTTTATAAAAATTATTTTTGGAAGGCTGTTTAGTAATCTCATTTCTTCGCCTAAAGTACTTTCATTGTCCAGGAATTTAAAGATTTCAGCAGCCTTGTTTTTCCTGAATAACCTGGTGAAAATAGTTTTTCCGTCCAACAAATTATTTGAAAGAATGTGCAGTAATGTGCTGTCGTAAAAGAGAAAACGTTTTGATACAGAAGTTGGTGTGAGGCGACTTTTCCTATCCCGTAATTGCGCTACTATTTCTTCAGCCTGCTTCTGTATAAATCGAAAGGTATAGCCCGTGGATGCCTTTGTTTGGCCGCCCGCTGTGCCGGTATAATACATATCATTTTTAAAAAAGGGAAAATTTGCGTTGGACATGGGAATAACACCAAATTCCTCTTCCCGGACAGTATAATCTGTAACCGATAAAAAATCCCTGATATAGGAAGCAAGCCCGTTGCGGTAATCTTCTTCAGGTAAAATGCTCTTGCTAAAAACGGTATATTCAACAAGTGCCTGCGACCTGGATAACGGTAAGGTGTAGACGAAAGTAGCGCCGTTTTCCTGCCCTGTTCTGAAATCCATTAATGTCGCCTGTTCGATATTAAAATGATCCTCGCCGGTTTCAATTACCCAGCCTTTGAAATGCTGCAAAAGATAAAATTTACCGGGTTGTTTTTTTCCGGACAAGTAGATCGAATTAAAAATAAAAGCATCCTTGCGAACTTGCAGCAACTCATTATCGACTAAAATTGTTGGAGCATCTTTTTTTGACGAAAAGGAAATATTACCATAGAAAATCTCAATATTATTTTGGTCTTTTATTTTATCAAAACAATATTTATAAAAATCTGCACCCCGTATCATTTTATACTCATAATTATCTGCCTGCAACGGGATGGATTCGAAACCGGTTTCAACATTCAGCTTATTCCATTTTCTATAAATAATATTTTCAAAATAATTTTCTTCTTTCTCCCAAAAGCACCATGTACGGTCATTTTTATTTTTGGGTTCCTTATCTATTATTAAAATCCTTTTATCAGAAAATTCTTTAGCGTCAATCATCCGCATAATGATGCTTAGCGAGGCACAGCCGGCTCCTAAAAAAATATAATCATACCTGGTTGCATTCATTGACTGCACAAACCTTATGTAATGAAGATAAGAATTAAGTAAATGAAATGAGTTTAGGGAGAAGGCTATTTGCCTGCATTCTCTTGTGCGGCTATTACCTTGTTTTCAGATTGCCTGAGTTTATCAGCACGAACTTTGTTCCGATATTTTTTAGCAACTATCAGCATCCCGAAACTTTCACCCTCTTCTTTTTCCAGGTGTTTATGATGCATTTTGTGCGCCCAACGGATGCTTCGGATGTAAAGATTATCACTGTGGGTGAACAGCCTGATTCGCTGATGAATAATCACGTCATGAACGAGAAAATAGGCAAGGCCATACATGGCAATGCCCGCGCCAATTGCAGCCAGCCAGAATTTATCATCAAATGTGCCGAAAAAGATGCACAAAATGCTGGGTATAGAAAAAATAAGAAAAAAGGTATCGTTTTTTTCAAAAACACCGGGTGTTTTTTTATGATGGTCTTCATGCAAATACCACAAAAAACCATGCATCACATATTTATGGGTAAGCCATGTAATACCTTCCATGGTTACAAACATCGCGAGCATAATCAATAAAAAGAGCACTATTTGCATAAATACAAAATTAGTATTTTACCGGGGCGAGTGAACCAAAGCGCTATTTTGAATTAAAATATTTGTCATGTACCTCTTTGATCTGCGGAAAGGCCAACCTAAACCATTCAGTATATTGTCCCGGGTTTATTTGAAGACCCGCTTCAATATCTCTTATACTTTTATAGCAATAATCTTTTACTTCATTTTTATCCGGCTCAATTTTTCCCTCATACACACCGGTAAAAACATGGTCGTATTCATGCTCTGTAAGTTCGTTGTCAAATGTGGCGCGATACACGAAACTAAAGGCATGGGAAAGATTTGTGGTAAATCCCATTTCTTCTGAAAGTCTCCTGTTGGCGGCCTGCGACACATCTTCACCCGGAAGGGGATGGCTGCAGCAGGTATTCGTCCATAAACCCGGGCTATGATATTTGGATGGCGAACGCTGCTGCAGTAAAAAATCTCCTTTTTTATTAAACACGAAAACGCTGAAAGCCCGGTGCAACAGACCCTTTCGGTGCGCTTCCATTTTTTCCATTAACCCGGTTTGTACATCGTTTTTGTCTACCAATATAACTTCAATCACAGGGGCCTATTTATATTAAATAAGATTGAGCCGGTCCTTTATTCGCGCTCTTGCCACAATCAGCGCCTTGGAGTGGTTGGGTACCCTGATTCGTCTTTCCAGGATTTTTTCGGCATGAGTACGTTTTATTTTTTTGAAAAGTGAAAGGTAATATCTGTATGCTACGTAAACTCCGAATCTGGCTTTGAGAGGCAGCCGGGTGATTCCCTTATAAGCATTCATAAAATCCGTCATTATTTCTTCTTCAATTTCTTTTTTACTTGCAATAGTAAAATTTCTAAAATCTACATCCGGAAAGTAGCTTCTTTGCAGTAATTCATAATCTGATTTTACATCTCTCAGGAAATTTACTTTTTGAAATGCTGCACCCAGCGATTGCGCATACGGCCTCAGTTCCTCATATTTTGAATAGTCCTTTTCGCAGAAAACAGTAAGACACATTAGCCCTACAGCCTCTGCGCTCCCATAAATATAGTCGGCATAATGCACCTTATCATAGCTGTTTTTATGAAGGTCGTATTCCATGCTTTTAAAGAAGGCATCTATTAATTTGATATCTATTGTATAATTATTTACGGTGGATTGAAAACCATTCAGAACAGGATTGAGGCTTAATTTTCTTTTAAGTGCTTTATATGTTTCAGCTTTAAATTCTGCGAGGAGCGTCTCTTTATCAAAATCATGAAAGGTATCTACAATCTCATCCGCGAAGCGGACAAACCCATATATGTTATAAATGGGTTTTTGGAAGTCTTTATGCAAAAGGCGGATGGCACTTGCGAAAGAGGTGCTGTATTTTTTGGCAGTGATCTCGCTGCACTTGTTACTGACTTCGTGAAACAATTGTATCATCATGCATTTCTGTATCGGAATGTATAAAAATACGACTTATAGCCTACAACCCTTTATCACTTCTTTTGCAACTACCTCGCCACTTATAAGTGAGGGCGGAACGCCCGGCCCCGGCACTGTAAATTGCCCTGTGTAAAAAAGATTTTCTATTTTTTTGCTCCTGCAGGATGGTTTTAAAAATGCAGTTTGAAACAGGGTATTGGCCAGTCCGTACGCATTGCCCTTATACGCATTATAGTTATCTACGAAATTTGTGGGGCCATAGGATTTCTTGTAAACAATATTTTTTGTAATATTTTCTCCCACCCTTTTTTCAAAGCGGGCAATGATTTTTTCAAAATAATTATTGCGGAGTTCTTCTGTATCATCTGTTAAGCCGGAAGATATTGGTATGAGGAAAAATAAATTTTCACAATCTTTCGGCGCCACAGTTTCATCGGTGACAGAAGGAGCAGATACATAAAATAAAGGATCAGCAGGCCATTTTTTTGATTCATAAATTTCATAGCCGTGTTTTTCAAAATCCGTGTCAAAAAATAAAGAGTGATGTTGCAGGCTTTTTATTTTTTTATTTAATCCAACGTAATACAGCAGGCAACCTGGTGCCAATACCTTCTTTTCCCAATATGTTTCGGGGTAGCTTCTTAAATGATCAGGCAAAAGACTGCTTTCAACGAAATGATAATCCGCAGCCGCGATCACACAATCAGCTATATGCTGTTTTTGATTGCCGGACCGGTCAATGCTTTCAACGGAAGTAGCAACATTTTTTTTAGTAATTACAGATGCAACATTTTCATTGAAATAAAATTTCACACCCATTTCAACAGCGAGCCCGTGCATTGCCTGAACAACACTATAGATGCCGTTTTCAGGATACCATGTGCCGCCTTTAATATCCGCAAAATTCATAAGGCTGTATAATGCAGGAATATTTTCGGGTAATGCACCCAGGAACAGAACCGGAAATTCAAGCAACCGGCGAAGTTTGGGATTTTCAAAGTATTTATAAATGTGTTTTCTTATAGAAGAAAATATATCCAGCTTGAATATGCCCCTTATTACATCAGCATCTAATAATTCTGTCCATGATTGACCGGGTTTTTGCACCAGTTTGTGAATGCCGACATTATATTTGTATTCGGCCTGTTTAAGATATATATCCAGCTTTTTTCCGCTTCCGGGCTCAGCGGTTTCAAAGAGATTTTTCAGGTCGTTGTAATTTGCCGGAACATCCATTACTTCATCTTCCCAGAAAATTCTGTACGATGGGTCTATCCGCTGTAATGAATAGTAATCCGAAACTTTTTTGTCAAAGCAGCCAAAATACCTTTCAAATACATCTGGCATCCAATACCAGCTCGGTCCCATATCGAATGTGAATCCGTTTTCGCTGAATTTCCTGGCCCTGCCCCCGGGAATATCATGTTTTTCAACAACAGAAACATCCCATCCGTATTTTGCCAGGAAGGTAGCTGCTGACAAGCCAGAAAACCCCGCACCGATAACTACTGCTTTTTTCAAAATATTAGGAGGCGTAAAATTTATCGGATTAATGTAATGCTTCTCTTATTGCTTTGAGGTAGGCGCTGATAACGATTTGCTTATCGTATTCTTTAATAATTTTTTGGCGGGCCTTCCTGCCCATTTCTTTTCTTTCCTCATCGCTAAGGCTGATCATCTTTAGCATTTTTTCAGCAAGATCATTTTCGTCTCTCACATTACATAAAAACCCGGTGACATTATTCTCTACTATTTCCCTGCAACCGGTAGTATTGGTAGTAATAGAAGGTTTTTCCATACTTCCTGCTTCAAGCAGCGTATTGGAAGTACCTTCTCTGTAAGAAGGAAGCACTACACAATCTGCTTCTGCAATGTATTTTCGTACATCTTTTTTTTCGCCGAGGTAATCAATTACACCTTCATCCATCCAGTTGTGCAATTCTTTTTGTGTAATGGTATTCTTTTTTAGATTTTGGGTCCAGAATGGCCCTATTACATTAAAGGTGGCATGAGGATATTTTTTGAGCGTTTCTCTTGCCGCATTTATGTATTCAAAAATCCCTTTGTCTTTTATCAGGCGCCCGATAAATAAAAATGTAAAAGAGCCATTTTCTCTTGCCCGGGTATTAAAAGGACTGAATTTATTATAATCAACTCCGGAACCCGGAATTCTTTCGGCGATGGAACTTTTTACAAATTTATTTTCGATAAATAAATTCATATCATCATAATTCTGAAAGAAAACTTTACGTGTTTTTGTCAACGCATTCCGGTATAGCGTTCTTGCCATTCTGTATGCAATGCTTTTGCTCTGAAACAAAGGCCCTACGCCGGTAATATTGGTGATAGTAGGAATTCTGAGCCGCCTGGTAATAATGTTCCCCCAAATTGCGGGCCGGATGCTAAAGGTCAGGCAAACATCCGGGCCGATTTTTTTTAATGCCTTATAAAGATTATAGATATAAAGGGTTACCTTAAGAGGATTCACATTCCCTGAACCTATATCAATCACTTTAAGACCGGTTTTTTCTACCTGTGAAACGTAGCTATTGGTATGAGTTAATACATACACATCGCACCCTTCCTGAAGTAAACGCATCATTAAGGTTTCACGCATGGTATACGTAGAGATAAGCCCGTTTTCAATAACGGCAATTTTCTTTCCCTTCAAATCTGCTGACATTGGTAAACTTTTTTATACCAGATTTCCATGGATAATAATGTCCACAAAATTTTCGCTCTTTTTTCAGAGGCTATTTTAATCTTTTTCGCCACCAAATTCCGTACAAATTTTTCATTTACAAAATTTGAATAAAAGGGATCACCAGCAAGCAGGTAATCGGACATGATTTCCTTTAACTCACCGTCCACCCATTTTTTTAAAGGGATCTCAAAACCACGCTTTGGCTGATTGACCAACGGCGAGGGCAGGTATTTTCCGGCCAGCTGCCTCAGCAGGTATTTTGTTGTCTTGCCATTTATTTTAAATGATGATCTGATGGGCGGAATATACTCCAGTAATTCTTTTGATAGAAAGGGGCTGCGGCCTTCCTGGGAGTTTGCCATGGTGGCTATGTCCATCTTTACCAGCAGGTCACAAAATAGATTCGTATCAAAGTCAAGGTTCATGATCTTTTTCAACCCGGACAAATTGCTGTTGGCAATTTTATCGAAGTCCTGTCGTACCGGTTCCATGTAGTCGAAATCTGCCAAAATATTTTTTTCAAAATCTTCAAAAATATCCACCCCTGCAGAAAGATAAATATCAACGTTTGATTTGGAGGCGAGAGAGACGAGCCTGTAAATATAATTGTGAAGAGATCTTTTATCGTCGGATGTTCCCAGTATCTTCTTAAGGAGCGCCGCGCCTTTTTTTACCGGATAAATATTTTTGAAAAAATCATGATGCGCAAAAGGCACATATCTCCTGTATCCGCCAAAAAGCTCATCGGCCCCGTCTCCATTCAGTACAACCGTTACATATTTTTTTGCTTCTCTGCTCACATAGTAACTGGGAATAGCCGAGCTATCAAAAAAAGGTTCCCCATAGTTACTCAATATTTTTTCGAGGTCATTTTTTAAACTGGCGAAAGAAATGCTGATTTCTGTGTGTTGCGTAGCATATTTTTCTGAAACGAGCCGGGCAAGCGGAGCTTCATCATATTCTCCCTCAAATGAAACTGTAAAGGTTTTTAGTTTACGGTTGTATTCGCTCGCGACAGCGGTAACAATTCCACTATCAATTCCCCCGCTTAAAAAGCAACCCACTTCCAGATCACTGGATTCTATTCTTCTCTTCACGGCCTTGTGAAGAAAAACATCTGTTTTTTTTAATGCTTCCTCAAAAGGCGCATCGTTTGTCAATGAATAGAAATCATGAATATTCCACCAGCGTGTTTCATGCATGTTTAATGATCTGCAATTAACGATCATGAAGCTTCCCCCCGGCAACTCACTGACATTTTTATAAGGAGTAAGCCTTCTGTAGAATGATCCCAGTCTTAAATAATGATAAAAATTATCAGGTTCCCATTCAAGCGGCAGCATGCTTTTAAGCCCGTTTAGCTCGCTTGCAAACACAAATTTGGCCCCGTCATAATAATAGTAAAAGGGCTTTTTACCTGCGCGATCTCTTGCTATGAAAAGCTGATGTGTTTCCTTGTCATAAATTGCGAAGGCAAACATGCCGTCCAGGTAGCTAAGAAAACTGACTCCGAATTTTTCATATAGCAGTAATAAAGTTTCCGTATCGGAAGATGTGGTTCCCTGAAGGTTAAACTGGCTGCGGAGCTCCTGGTGATTGTAGATTTCTCCGTTAAAAATTATAGTGTATTTATTACCATGATGCATGGGTTGCCTGCCGCCGGAAATGTCGAGTATAGACAGGCGCAGGTGCAGCAATTGCAGGCTGCCATCTTCATAACCTTGTTGCTCATCAGGTCCACGGTGGCGCATAGACGAAATTACCCGCTCCGGTGAAAATTTATAGTTAATTGAGCCTGCGATTCCACACATGGATAGCTGATATATAATGTTCGAATGGTAATAATACAAAAAGCTAAATTAACCAATGGCAGGCACTAATGAACCACCCTTGTTTTGGAGCGCTTTTTCACTTTGCAATTTTCTGTTTGCTGATATTATTTTTGCTTTTTCATAAACCAGGAATAAGGCGATGGTATAGAATGGCAGGCTTGGGATTTTGTATCGTACCAGTGTTCCAAAATTTAATGTGCTCGCACCGATAAATACTGCAAATACAATAGAAAATAAAAAACAGTAAGTAATCATTGCTTCGGAAAATATTATTCTGAAGAACCTGAAGGGACCGCTCTTGAACAGGACAAATATCGTCAGCATGAAAAGGGCGAAGCTCTCAATACAGGCTATAAATTGAGATATTTTATGAGCTTCCCACGGAAGCGGACGGAAGAAGGTCGCAAAAATTGCAGCCGGCGCCAGTTTTACAAATCCCGCCGGAGTTCCATCAAAATCCACGCCCAGCTTGAAGTTTGATTCAGCCGCGGCATCTCCATCTATGGCTTCGTAGGCATCATTGAGTTTTTCGATACTTCCGGCCAATCCTTGTACCGCATATCCTCCCAGCTCCTGATTATAAGAATTTAAAACCTGTGTAAAGACCAATATGCTGGATAAAAGAAATAAAGGGGTTAGCATATATTTCATGAAATTATTTTTTATACGCTGCATACTCTTAAGAATAATAAAAAGAATAAAAAATGGCGCATAAGAAATCAATATATAAATTTTGAGTACTGCCAAAAGATAACTAAAGACAGCAACTAAAAACAGGTTCTTA
The DNA here is from genome assembly GCA_964627765.1 of uncultured Ginsengibacter sp. Taxonomy (GTDB): domain Bacteria; phylum Bacteroidota; class Bacteroidia; order Chitinophagales; family Chitinophagaceae; genus Ginsengibacter. The sequence goes on from CAZVKO010000004.1 coordinate 73,710, forward strand.
ATTATCCTCTTTCTTAAGTAAAGAAGCTCATATAACGCATACGTAAACCATCCCAGAGCTGATATACAGACCGGATCTTTCATAATGCCAGAGCTCCAAAAAGCGAGAGAAGGAAAAAATAAAATAGCAATAGCCAGTTGTTTGTGTAAGTGTGGGTATTGTTTATAAAAGAATAAAAAAAGCTTCCATATTCCCGTAAAAGCAAAACATGAGAATATCAGGGAAATAGCCCAATAGCTGCCGGCTGTAATAAATGATAGAAGAGTGACAAACCGTATGATCATGAAGTTGGATTCTGACCGGAAATACCCCTGGTTCAGATAATTTTTAAGAAAGGCCTCATTAAAAAGATCTCCTTTCTGAAATACCCATTGCAACCGGCGGGGGTCCTGTAGAATTAAATGATAAAAATTATTCCCTTCAGCCTGATACAAATTGACAGAATCGCCCGGAGAAAAATAGATGCTGTAAACAGAAAAAACAATGCATGCAAAAATTTTAAACCAGAAACTTTGCCGATGATACTTCTTCAGGATGGGGTCGTCATATTTGCTCCTGATGACCTTAAAAACCAGGCTGAACAGGATGAGATAAATAGAAAAAAATATCAAATCGCTAATGCCCATTGGTTAAATTATTTAGATCGGGAAACGCCTGTAGCAATATCACATTTTTGAGACGCACCGTCAAATTGGTGCGTAAAAATTGTTGTTCGTAAATAGTTATATGAGGGCCTTCTGTGTTCATGAATTTGGAAAATTTCCTGCTGTCGCCTTAGCTATTAGTAACGAAGCCTTACTGCATATATTGCTCCTTTATACGCTTTTAATACAAGTTCCGGTTTTGCATGTCAAAGAAAGCGCAGCACCAGGCATAACAGCGAAATGGATAGATTGCCTGTACGCCGGTCATTTTATTTTCCTGAAAATCCGGTTATAAAAATATTGTCCGATCGATGGATGGTACCATAGCCTCGAGCCCCCGCTTTTATTCTGCACTCTCAAATTGTTTTGAAGAACGTCGGTTGCCGCCCTGGTGAGAATATCCAATGCCTCCGCTGTCTGCAAAAGAGGATAGGTTACAAAGGTATCATCTCTGGTGGGAAAAATTTTTGCCTGGTAAAGAGAACCGCCCGTATCAATACCCGCATCTACGAGATGAACGGTGACTCCGCAGTTTTCTTTGTCGTTGTTGACGAGGGCCCAATAGCCCCCATGCACACCTCTGTACATGGGAGTAATGCCGGTGTGGGTATTGATAAAAGGACATTTGATTGCAGTAAGGATCTTTTTTGAAATAATGCGTGTCCCGTTTACTATTACCAGGTCCGGCTGTATTTTTAAAAGTAATTCTGTAACACGTTCCTCGTTTATTGAATTGACCTTTACAATTTTTTCTGCAGGAATAGGGTTGATATTGAGATGGCCGTCTTTGATAATCTGTTTGGCCCTTTTGGCAGAACGAATATTCAGGTATTTCACTACCAATAGCTGGAAAGCTATCTGGCCGGCCACTTTCCAAAAGCCAAGTTTTTTGATACGTCTTTTAATAACAGCCTTCCTGCTTTCTTTTTTTTCGAGTATAACAGTATGGATGAGAAACCTGCTATAAAGATGATGGAAGATAATCCTCGTGGAGCTGCCGTCTGAGGCGAGTAATATGATTCTTTTGTCGGCCATACTGAGGTAACGCTTTTCTTGCCAGGTCTGACATGGTGATGCTGGAAAATCCGTAACGCTTATTTAAATGGTCATAGTGCTCCAGGATTTTTTCCAGAAATGCAAAATTTTTATCCTGATTGATGCCAAAGTTATGCGGATGCCACCAAAGATGATAGACCAGGTTATGCTTTGCAGCGTAGGTCATTGATTTTTTTATCCTTTTTAGCCGCAAAGACTCAAGCCAGCTAAGCCGGGGATTGTAAGGCCTTAAAAAACGACTGCTCGGTATTTGAATGGGTAATGATTTCACGCGTGAAGGAGCAGGGTAACAATGATGGCCGGTCACATTTATGTAGGCATCTATGAACCGCAGGCATCTGCGCAATTTGCTTTCTTCATTACTATTTCTTGCACTATAGAGCCATGAGTTTTCATTACTGCGGACTGCAATAATCCCCACCTCGCGGCAGATTCTTAAATATTTTTTGTTTACCTGGTTCCTGGGAAATACAATGCTTGTAATTTCGATGCCTTTAGGTTTTGCGAGAGCAATTGCCGCACGTAAATCTGATTTAAATGATACTGCATTTTGACCGGGTTCCAGACAATAATAATGTGAGAAAGTATGGGTGCTGATTTCATGGCCAGGCATTTCCCTGATCATTTCCATTAACTTCGGAGCAAAATGAAGCGGATCTGTTTTGTAATCTTCCCCTACTTCTGAATCCATGTAAGCCCCGTATGGAGATAAATTTTTGTCCTGATAATTCGGTAAGTAAGAAGGCAACGAGCTGAGCAATTCTGCTTTGGTATTAAAAAGCAAAAAGCCCACCGGCGCGAAAGTGGCGTTTATTGTATGCGCTTTAAAACTTTCCAGCAGCCCGGGTATGACCTGCTGCACACCCAAAACGTTTTTTTCATAAGCCTTTCTGTCGACTATATCCCTTACTCCCCACATTAGTTCAAAATCGAGAGAAATTACAAAATGGCCGTTAGCTTTTTTCATAAGAATACCGGGTGTATTCAGTTATAAACGGTATTCTGCAATATTGTATTGTACACATTAAGGTATTTTGTGACAGCCTTATCCAGTGAAAAAAAGTCTTTTGCCCCTTCCCGGATGGCTGTCCGGTCAAATTGAGCGGGATTATTAATATGTTTAATTACATCACGAAATGCTGTTTGTGAAAAGTTGTCAATCACCAACCCCGATTTGTACTTTTCAATTATTTCTTTTACGTCACCAATTCCTGAATTAGTTATGACAGGTATACCCATAGCCATTATTTCACCCTGCTTGGTTGGCGAAGATGATTTTTTGGAAAAACATGGCTTGATAAAGAAGGTAGAATAATTACTCAGAGAAAGCAAGAGGGGGACTTCGGATCTTTTTGCGTATTTAACAATGACATGATTAGGATTGATGCCCGCACTCTTAGCCATTGCTAATATCTTTTCAGGTTCATCTGGAGTGATAAATAAAAATTTTGCATGGGTATCAGCTTCTGCGATGCCTTTACATAGATGGAAGGTCTCATTGGTTAAATACCAGCCCCCCGTACTGCCAAGATAACTGAAAACAGTATCTGTATCCTTGATGCCCAGTTCATATTTTAAATTTTCTCTTGAAAAAAAATCAATTTTTTCCGGGTCAAAAAGATTTAAATCCACGCTGCATGGTATCACTTCTACAATTTTATTATTGTCATAGTGTGGTAATTGAGTTATGATTTCTTTAGCAACATTTGTCAGGCAAACCATTCCATCACAATGTTCTATTTCCTTTTTCTCGATACGTTTGAAATAATGATATATAATACGATATATGGGATTACTGTAATTCCAGCTCCCTCCATCAATTCTGCTATCAGCAAAAAAATCCCTGACATCATGCAGAAATTTTACCCCTAATTTTTTTTTCATCCATAATCCTACCAGCGAGGAGGTTCCTGCACGGGTATGTACCATATCAAATTTTTCTCGTCTGTGAAGCTGTCTTGCTTTACGTTTCAGCTGGATTAAGTCATATATCGTTGAAAAGACCGGAGGATTTTTATGGTAGGAGATGGGTTCCCATTTTATAGAGTTTGCTTCAAGAGTTCTTTTAATCTCCTCTTTATGCAAGGCGAACCTTGCGGGTTTTTCACAACTTAAAATAGTAAAGCAATATCCATATTGAGTTAAACCTTTCAGGTAGGGAATAACCTGGCTTTGTCCCAGCGGATCAGTCATGCCATCATAGGAAATAAAGAGGATATTACGTGAGTTCATTACAAGGTACCGGCTTCTTCCAGCCACCAATGCAAAATGATTAGTGCCCAAAGCCTGTTGAACAAACGATCCATACCCTTTAAATATTGTTTCCTGAGATATGCTACGGCGGGATAATGAACTATATTATGCTTTTCGATGATTTCCTTTGAGGTATATTTATCCAGCCACCATTTAAGCTCGCCTTTAAGCCATTTATTAAGCGGCAGGCTGAATCCCTGTTTGGGGCGTTCAAAAATGTCTTTGGGAACCATCCCGAATAATATCTGCTTCAACAGGTATTTCGTTATTTTATCATTCATCCTTAAATCACGATGAAGATTGAATGCGAATTCAATAATTCTGTAATCGAGCAGTGGCACGCGCGCTTCCAGGGAGGAAAACATGGATGCCCGGTCCACTTTTACCAATAAGTCGTCGGGAAGGTAATAATTAAAGTCCCATAGTGTCTGCAATTCCTCAGCTGTAAGTATTCTATCAATTTTTTCTTCAGCATTTAACGACCCGAAATCATATTTTTCGGTCACAAGAAGCTTATCTAATTCCTTCTCTTTAAAAAAATACTGTTCCTGTGAAAATATATGACTCTTAATATTAGCCTTGCTGCGATAGTCAAATAAATTACCCGCCCTCTTATATTTGTCATTCATCAATAAAGAGGCAGTGTATAGCCCATGGCGGGCGGGCTTTACCCACGCCTGCGAAAGGCGTTTCGCCCACGCATACATGCCATATCCCATAAATAGCTCATCGCCCCCATCGCCCGTAAGGGTTACCGTTACATACTGTCGTGCCAGCCGGCTCACCATCCGTGTGGGCAGGGCAGATGAATCTGCATAGGGTTCATCATATACATTGAGAATGGAACCAATAAGCTCAATCACCTGCGCTTCTGCAACATTGAACTGGTAATGTTCCGTATTCAGATATTTTGCAACCTGCGATGCATATTTTGATTCATTGAATCTGCCTTCACCAATGGCAATGTTAAAGGTTTTAATTTTCTGATGTTTCACTCGAGATGCGATTGCCGTTACGAGGCTGCTATCAACACCGCCACTCAGGAAAGTGCCAATAGGCACATCACTTATTAATTGTTTCTCTACCGAATCGAATAGTAATCCGGTCAGCTTTTTTTTTGCTTCGGCTTCATTTCTCAGCGGTTCTTTTCCGATACATGCCTCTAAGTTCCAGAAGGGCTTAAAATGCGAATGGACATTCCTGAAATTTTTAGAGTTTATATCTATCTGCATATAGTGAGCCGCAGGAAATTTATCGGTATCGTTGTAGATAGTTAATGGATGAGGAATATAGCCAAGATGTAAAAAATATGGGATTGAATTTTTATTAATACTGAGCTCATGCTTCTTAATGGCACGGATGGCTTTCAATTCTGATGAAAATACAAGCTCTGTCCCGTTACAATAAATGAATAAAGGTTTTATTCCTGCGTGGTCTCTGCATATGGTTACAATATTTTTTTTTGTGTCATAAATTGCCAGGGCAAACATTCCATTTAGTTCCCTGAAGCAATCCACTCCTCGTTGAGCAAAGAGCTGCAATATTACTTCTGTATCTGAAGTAGTCTTCAGGGAAGTTCCCTTATCGTTCAATTGAAGTTTTAATTCGTTGAAATTATATATCTCGCCGTTAAATACGATTACATACCTGCCATCGCCGGAGATCATTGGCTGATTGGCATTTGCAGAGAGATCTAAAATTGACAGTCGTCTGTGCCCAAGCCCCACTTTTTCATCTTGCGAAAAATAAAAGCCTTCTGCATCGGGTCCGCGATGCGCCATCAGATGGGTCGCTTCTTTCAGCTGCGCAGGAGTAATGGTGTTTTGCAAGCAGATAAATCCCGAAATGCCACACATAGTCAGGTGATTAAGTTTTTACTTGGGTTTAATATCTCTTCATAGTAGTTTAAAAGTTGGTTTAAATATTTTTCTTTTGTGTAGTTTTCTCCTGCAATTTTCTTTCCACAGTCAGACAGTTGTTTTAAATTAATTTTTCCGTTCATGATTTGCAAAACTGCATCAGAAAAGCTTTGTGCGGAATAGGGATCAAAAAATATTGCATTATTATGAGAAATTTCCCGAAGCACAGGTATGTCAGATAAAAGCAATGGAAGGCCCATTGCCATTGCCTCGGCCGCAGAAATGCCAAACCCTTCAAAAGTTGAGCACATTACAAATCCATCATAATACGGAAGAATTTTGTATATGTTTTCTTCCATTCCCATTAGCCTGATTGGAAGATTAAATCTAACAATCTGCCTTTGCAGCATTTCTCTGTCAGACCCCTCCCCGTAAATATCAATAGAAATATCATTGTGCTGTAGAAGCTTAAAAGCTTCAATTAATAAGGAATAATTCTTTTGATGCTTGAGGTTACCTACCGCTACAAGTTTCAGGCCTGTTGAGGGAACAACATATTCAATTTGGTTTTCAAAAAATTCGTCTTTAATAAAATTGTAAATCACTTTTGACCGCCCTTTTATTCCTACCGACCGGTTAAAGTCTGTCAATACTTCTTCTGTGGGAGCAATTATCACCTGATTTTTAGTATAGGTTAAGGTTTCCAGCAGTTTTGTATAACCGCTGTACCATTTGTAATTATACTGGGCAGAGGTCATTACATTATCGAGACGAAATATATGTTTGGTTCTTTTATTACAGGCCAGCCGGGCAGTAATTACGCTCCAATATAAAGCGGATTGCACTATATCTACATTATATTCATGGATTATTTTTTTCAGTTGCCGCACGCATGATAAAATTCTTAGCTTCGATTGCATATTGAGACAGAACATCGCATCGTAACACAGTTCTTCCGGCCCGAATGCGCTTTTATCATGTAAGGTTACGAGGACAATATTAAACTCCTGGTGAACTTCTCTCAGTGCGGAAACTAATAGCACTTCCGCGCCCCCTCTTTCGAGCGAATCTATCAAATATAGTATGGTCTTTCTCATGAAATAACCGGATGAAAGAAGTTACGCCAATGTTTTCTCGTTATTATAAATGCAATAATCATAACCACGAAATAACTGCAGCACACGGAAATAGCCGCTCCCGCTGCTCCCCCTTTTCTGATGAAAAAATAATTGCTGCCAAGACTTACCAGTATGGAACATATTGCAATAACCAACAGCTTTTTCTTTTGCTTATAGTACAGGAGAAATGAATACAGGAATACCGTAATCGTCCAGAAAAAATATCCTCCCGATAAGTAATAATAATAACGAACCCCCGGCCAATAAGTACTGTTTATAAAAAGATGGTATACCAGAGGTACACAAAAAAGCAATACTAAAAAGGCAAATCCCATTATAGACAAGTACGTCCAGAACAGCTTGCCGATATTTTTATAATCAATTACCTGGCATGATAGAGACTGGTTGATTTGGGGAATCATATATTGTATTAATGCGCCGGAAAGAGTAATCAAAGCACTACCGAATACACAGGCCATTCCATAAATACCAACCTCCGAGGTATTTCCTGTAATACCAGCCAGTAAAAAACTATCGGAAGAGAAGAGGCAGAACATACTCAATTGCATTACTATAACAGGAATGCTATATTTTATCTCGGCATAGATGATATCTCTTCTGATGGTGCCAAATAGAAAATCATTTTTAATAAGAAAGTAGACAGCATATACCGAAACAGATCCCGTGGCAACCAGGATGCCCGTTATCCGCCCCTTCCATCCCCAGGCAAATACCACTATAAGTAACACTGCCAATCCAAACTCGGAAATAACCTTGCTCATATTTACCTTCATATACCGTGCGGCCTCATCTCTATTGCGGATGATAAGAATGATAAATTCATAAAAAAAATTAAACATTGCAGCTATAGGAATAGCCCATATAAAAGCCGGCGGAAATGAAAACCTTGTAAAAAGAAAATGCCTTGCCAGATAAAAGATAATCAATGTAACGAGGGTCATCATTACTGACATAAATATGCCTGTTGTACAAAAATCCCGGAAATCTTTCCTGTTGAGTTTGAAATAATCGACCGAGGCAGACTGCAGCACCCCAAGGTTTATAAAAGGCAGCGCGAAGACTGCGGCCTGACCATACAAACTTAAAAGACCATTGTCTGCGGTAGACAAAAATCTTGGATTGGTAAACAGAGGTAGCAGGAGAAATGACAGGCCCTTTCCGAAAAAATTAGTCGCCGTATAAATACCCATGGATTTTACTCCCTGGATTTTAGCGTGCCCTTTCAATAATTTTAGCGTGGTCATCAGTGAATTTTGGCTCTGGTTTTATCAAGTTTTTTTAATTAACGAATAAAATACGAAAAACTTGTATATAACCATCGGAAAAATAGCCAATTACACGGACTCTCTGCATTTTATGAATTTTGCAGGAACCCCTCCCCAAATTTCATAAGGAGGTATATTCTTTGTGACAACGGCCGAAGCAGCAACTGTAGCATATTTTCCAACACTGACACCTTTCAGAACAGTGGCTTTTGAAGCAATCCATACATTTTCTTCCAATATTACCTTTGCGGTATCAAACTTTTGGATAAAAAAATCGGTGGAATTGTCAATGATATGATCCTGGTCCCGAATTACGACCATTTCAGCAATAAGGCAGTTTTTATTAATAACAACCGATTCTTTGGATACAATCACACAGTTACGCCCGATAAATGATTGTGTTATTTCAATAAAGGCGCCGGTGTCAACCACTATGCTGGTACCATAAGAAATTTTTGACTTTTTGATTTTGAGTTGCCCGCCTTTAATGCAGATGATCTGGCAGTTTTTTTCAATGGTGGTTTTAAAATCAATATCCATACCCGGGTATAGAAATTTCAGCCTTACAATTCTGAGAAAAGAACCTGCAGCATACATTACTCCTGAAAAGTATCTTAACATTTTTGAAAAAAAGCGCATCGAATTAGTATTGATCCGGACTTAAGCTCTGAATTTTTAAAATTACTGAACATTTTAAGAAATAAATTAGCGGTAACGCCGGTTAAAACCGATTTTTTTCTTTTTTGTTTCGGTTATATATTTGAAATATTCCGTTTTAAAATTTATGAAGAGAGAATTTTAGTTTGGAACAGGATAAAAACGGATTTCAAAAAACTGCATGATTTTTTAAACAATATTTTACAGCAAAAATTTATTGCAGATGGTTTATAACTATGCAAGGGAGCCTAAAAATATTATTCAATCAGAGACAAGGGATATTTATGTTTTTAGTATTAATGGTGAGAATATTGATGAACAGGTTATAAGCGACTTTGGAGAAGAGTGGTCAAAATTTAATTATTTCGCAGATAAGGTTATTAATGATATGGCAGAGGAATATTTTGATATTCTAAATGATGAAATTGTTAACCAGCATACGTATGCTATAGATATTGGCTGTGGTACCGGACGCTGGACAAAATATATTGCGTCAAAGGCCGGGTTTGTGGAAGCGGTTGATCCAAGTGATGCAATTTTCGTGGCTGATCGCTTGTTAGCCGATGTAAAAAATGTAAGACTGTCAAAAGCTTCAGTAGATACGCTACCCTTTGATGATGAAATTTTTGACTTTGCTATGAGCATAGGTGTACTTCATCACATTCCTGATACGCCAAAAGCGCTGATGGAATGTGTAAAGAAAATAAAAAAAGGAGGCTATTTTTATGTCTATCTCTATTACAATTTAGATAGAAGAGGAAGTATTTTTAAAATATTGTTCCGGGCTGCTGACCTGTTAAGAAATGTTGTTTCCAAACTCCCTTCCAAAATAAAAAGGGCAGTTTGTGATATATTGGCAGTGTTAATCTACATGCCCTTAATTTTATTATCCCGGCTGCTCTCTTATATTAACTTAAAAAGATTCGCCCAAAAGATACCCTTGAGCGCTTATAATAACAAGCCATTTTTTGTAATCAGGAATGATGCGCTTGATCGGTTTGGCACAAGGCTGGAGCAAAGATTTTCCAAACGTGAGGTTAAGGAAATGATGGAACGGGCAGGATTAAGCGAAATTGTGGTGAGCAATGGTATACCATTTTATCATGCCATCGGTAAAAAAATATAAGCCTCTTTGTTAACTATGTTCTGAAGCCTTTTGGTATATGGACAGTCTCCATATCAATTTAACTTATAAATTATGGACTTTAGTAAAGTAACGATTGGATATGTACCTTATTTGCCTGATTTATCCCAGCCCGCGGATCGCCGCAGATTTCCCTATTTCGCAAAGCGGCATAATATTCATTATGAAATTGCCGACAAAAACAAGTCGTATGATATAATATTATTGAACGCTTCAGCCAATCTCAGCCAGTGGCTCTCTTATAAGAGGAAATACCCTGAAACAAAATTTATTTTTGAGATGGTCGATAGCCTGATCTTTTCTTTCAGCATTTTTCATAAGCTATTTAAGGGAATAGGCTGGTTTATCCTTCGCAAAGAAAAAGCGTTGTATCTTGATCATAAAAAGCTTGTTATAAAATGGCTGAAGAGTGCTGATCTTGTATTGTGCGCCAGCAGTGAGCTCAGGGGTATTATTTCAAAGTGGAACTCTAATATACTTATCACTCCCGATTATTTGGAGCACGAATATAAACTGTGCAAAAGTGATTTTTCCATTAACCATAAAATGAAACTGGTATGGGAGGGGCAGCCTGTTGTATTGAGAAACTTTTTATCTTTCAGGGAGCTATTGGGCAAGCTGAGTCCTTTTTGTGAATTACATATAATCACCAATGAAAAATATTCCTTGTATGGCCGGCTGTTCAAAAAAAAAGTGAGCAGTATTCTAAATCGGTTGCCCATTGAAACGACGTTCCATAAATGGGATTTGAAGGGAAATTGCAAGGTATTTAGTCAGTGTGATTGTGGCATTATTCCTTTGAACAAAAGACATCTTTTAGGCTGGCACAAACCCGCGAACAAATTGGTCTCATTTTGGTTTACGGGACTGCCCTCTGTGGTGTCCGCTACTCCGGCTTATAAAGAGTTGATGGAAAATGCCGGAGAAGACTGGTATTGCAACACGAATGACGAATGGATAAAAAAAATAGAAGAAATAAAAAATATGTCAGCGGCGGAAAGAAAAGAACTGGCATTAAAAAATCTGTCTTTTGTAAAGAACCACTTTTCAGACGAGGTGCTGGATAAGATTTGGTTTCAGGCATTTGAAAATGTGGCAGATAAAACATACAATCAATTTATAACGACATTATAAGTAATCCTTCGACTAAATACTTCTTGATAAGACAATCAAGTAATAATAGCCTCTAAGCTAAAAAAAATTTATCGGTAATTAATTTTTATATAACATCGGTAATTCAAACTCCAATTACTTCTCTTTGTCATGAGTTACTAAGCCATAAATGCGTAGGACAACAATGAAAATAAATAATGAACGGAAAAAAGAGGTACACAAAAACACTTCTCTTATTATAGGGCGATATTATACAAATTTCGGGTACTTTAAATTATGTTAAATGACTATTAATTTAAGCCCATATAGAGAGTCTATTTTTTTATTATTTCAGAAAAGTTTTAACTTTTCACTGTTTTAACTGAAAGCCTTCATTAACGGAAACAAACAAAACCCTATTTCTGTTTTATTGATTTCCACTTCCTGCAATCATCCATAGTAGTATTGTTTGACAGGTAGATGGGAGGAAAAGTTTTGCCTTTAAATAATTAAAACAATACAACTATGGTTTACATTAATTATGTTGCAGGTCTGGCAACTCAAAACCCGGCCACAGATAACGAAGTATATGTTCAAGCTTATGCCACCTTTGGCGATGGTGGTGGAGGCTATTTTGTATGGAAAACGACTGCTGAATTACCAACTGGAGCTACAGCAAACAATGGAATTTGGTTTAGTTACTCGGGTGGGGGTGGTTTGTGGGAACGACAATTTTCGATAGAAGGGCCAATTAATGTCAGATGGTTTGGAGCAAAAGGCGATGGCGTGACAGAAGATACGTTGAGTATTACTAATACTCTTACGGTTGCAGCTCAATATGGCTTTTCTGTTTTTGTTCCGAAAGGCACCTATCTAGTAAATCAAGTATTCTTAACTTCAAACGTAGAGATATTTGGTGAGGGTGACTTAAGTATACTTCAAACACTTTATAAAAATCAGACGCCTGAAACAGATTTCATATTTTATGTTAACTCATCTTCTGGCAATAATATCCAAAATGTGAGAATTAGAGACTTAAAGTTTTATTCGTCTGTAGTTACACTATCTCAGTATAAGCATTTTTTATCGCTAAGTGGCGTAAGTAATTTTATAATTGAAAATTGTTTGTTTCAACAATTTAGGGGAGATGGTATTTGCCTAGGTTCAAGTACAGGTGTTCATAATGATAATGTCACAATACGTAATTGTAGATTTGATGGTGGCTCTGCCAGAGCGAACCGTAACGCCATCACGGTTACAGATGGCACTATGATAATAATAGAAAATAACAATTTTCAAAATACGACTGATTCTACAATGCCTGGTGCAATCGATATTGAGCCGGGATCAGGTGATGAAATTTTGAAGGATATTATCGTTCAGAATAATTATTTCTACAATATCGGAGGAGGTGTTGCATGCTGTGCAGTGGTATTGCCAGGTAGTGGAAGTAATCCCAATCTCACTGTAACTCCAAGTGGATTTTATTTTAGAAATAATTATATGGAAAATGTGTTTTCTGGCTTTTGGTTTGAAAATCAATATGTCCCATCAGGAGGCATTGATACAAAGCCTAAAACTCCATATTATATCGAAGACAATATCGTAATTCCACTGGAATATGCATTTTCTCTTTATGGGGCGTGTGATGCGAAAATAACAGGTAATTATTTTAGTGCTCCTTATGGCGCCCTCGTTGGATTCTCTTCCGCCAACTCAATAGTAACTGATATTTTGATAACAGAAAATTATTTTGACAAGTGCGGAAGTTATTCCGTCAGTGGAACAGGGCTGATAGTATTTAACTGTAAGCGAGTAAAAATTTTGAGTAATATTTTCAATGATTGCGGCGCTCATTCAGGGGGTACAGGTGTGGGGAATGCAATCGATTTTAATGGTACAATGTCGGCTCCTGCAACGAGTGATTATGTAGATATACAGGATAACATCTTTTTGTCACCAACGGGCAAAACTACGATTGCTATCCAAAAGGAGGCTTATCATACGTTCACACCACGGAATAATCGTTTTTTAAATAATCAATATACTGGACTTACAAATTACTTTCAATGGATCAATGATAACAATTTTGGGCATGCAACCGGAATGTCGCCATCCAATCCTATTCATATTGTACATAATATGGGTGCGACTCCTAAATGGGCTACCGTTCAGGCAGCAAGCAGTAGTGTACCTACCATAACATATATTACAGTTGACAGCACTTACATATATGTGTACTTAACAACAACCCCAGGATCGCTTACAGATTATTATTGGGCTGTTCAGGTTTAGGCCTATTCTATTTCATGTGCTATTGAAGCAGGATTGATTTCAGTGATCTCAACCTGCTTTTTTGACTTAAAGTAATGTATGCGGCATGCCATAGATTGATTGTATATTTTGGTAACTTATTTTGGGAAGTAAGTTTAGAATTTGCTACGTCAATGAACTTGTAATTTGATAGTTTATTGTCAAGTTTAGTTTTGTATTTTTCCGGCAACAACGCCCGCTTGAGAAATATATTGCAAAAAATATTCGATCATTCCATTAATAAAGTTAACGAACTACTACCCCATCAATGAATTAAATCCTGATCGCAATTTCGACTATGATTTTATGCTGACTAATATTTCTTCAAATATTTTTCCAAATTGTTGCTCCCATGTCAGATTTTCCATAGCGTAATTTCGTATCTTAAATGGATCAAATTTATTATCCAACAAAAAATTTATAATTTCTTGTATATTAATTGGGCTATCATCCGCAACAGCTTTCAAGATAAAATCCTTTCCTTCAAAATCCTTGTCAGTTTCTGAATAAAAAAAGGGAATTCCCCTGGCACAATATTCCCTGTTTTTTATGGACTTAATATATCTGATCCCTATTCTATGACATCCTAAGCTGCCGACGCCAATATCTGCATTGTTAAAAAAATCATCTAATGCTTTGCCGGACTTCCTCCCGTGAAAAAAAACATAGTCTTCGAGACAATACCGTTTTACTAGTTCTTTATATCGAATTGACTCTTTACTGGAGCTATCTCCAGCGATATGGAAAAATACCTTTATTATTTTTGTCACACCATCATTATAATAGTTGTTGAGCCCTTCAATTACACGGTCATATCCATGCCAAAACGAGATGGTTGCTGCTCCTACCAAGTGAAATTCTTTGTCGGATTTAGTCTTCTGCACCATACTTATCGACTTAGGGTCAATGCCGTTGCTAATCTCGATCGCCGGAACACCAAAAATGGTAGTGTCGTGACTTAATGTAATTATCCGAGTAACATATTTTTTAAAATTTTTTCTGGATAATTTTTCTACAAAGAATGCAATTTTTGAAGTAACATGAGCATTTTGGTATTCCTGGTCATAAGGATAGGTAGGGATCTCCATTAAAATAATAACACCCTTTTCTTTTAATTTTTTCAAAAAATTAATAAAAAATGGATTGGCAAAATGAATATATCTTATATAGACAAGTTTGATTTCCTTTTTTGTGATATAATTGTATAAGCTTTTATATTTATACCGGCGTTGAAACTTACCTACCAGAGATATATGTGAATATTTCTCTAGTATATTATCGTTAATATACCGGCCGAGGAATTTGTGCTTATCATTAGTCTTCAGATAAGATAAATCAACATTCATTCCATGATATCTGAGAGCATTTACCTGCGCCAATATTTTTTTGCTAATGCCACCGAATTCCATTAACGGTTCATTTATTAAAAGTAGTGCATTCATTGAATAAACATTTTGCAATTATCAGGAATACTTACCTTGTTCGATATCTTAATAAGTTAGACTGAAAAAATATTCATACAGAAATTTGCATTTATATTTGCTTCTTTTTAAAAAAAATAATACCATCAAAAAAAAGAATTTTACATAAAATGCTCTATCAATTTTCTGTCCTAATAAATTTTTTTTTAAAGTTTATTTTTCTTTCCAACTTGACCTGCGAAATTAATTGAATTTGACTAATGATATATGAGATTGCGAAACATTGGATTAACTTTAAGAAGCATCATAAAATGAATAAAAAAGTTGATATAATACTTGTAAACTGGAATTCTGGAGAAAAAACAGTTAATGCAGCACTACCTTATTTAGGGTATGCAAGCCAGAATATATGTTGTAATGTAATTGTGGTCGATAATGCATCTACCGATAATTCATTATCCATTTTGAAAGCAAGGATTAATAATGTAATAGAAAATGATAAGAATGTCGGGTTTGGAAAAGCATGTAATCAGGCTTTCGAAGGAAGTACTGCTGATTATATATTATTGCTTAACCCCGATACCCAGTCTGATGCGTTAGTGTTAGAAAATCTAGTACATTTTCTTGAAGAGCATAAAGATTATGGAATAATAGGCCCCCGCCAGATTGATAAAAGAGGTGAAGTTTTAAGAACATGTGCCAGATTTCCTACTTTTAAAACGTCCGTTTTTGACTTACTCGGCCTTTCGAAAATATTCCCCACGGTATTTACCCCCGCTTCTATTATGATCGACTGGGATCACGGCCAAAGCATGGATGTTGACCAGATTATGGGAAGCTATATGGTTATAAGAAAATCGATATTAGATGAAATAGGCTTTATGGATGATGAGTACTTTATGTACCATGAAGATCTTGATTTAAGCAAGCGCTTTAATGATGCGGGATTTAAAACCTTTTATGATAGTTCAAATTCCATTTTCCATGAAGGAGGTGGAACAGGTCAAAAATTGAAAGAATATAGACTTTTTTATTCTTTATGGTCCCGGCAAGTATATTGGAGGAAATATCTCGGTAAATTTAATTGTTTTTTATTGGTTGTTATTTCAATAACAGTAGAGCCGTTTCTTCGGGTAATTAATTCATTATTTAAAGAAAAAACATTTGAATTCAAAGGGATAGCTAAGGCTTATTTTATGTATCTCAATAAAATTATTAGGAATTGAAATCAATATGTGTTCCTAAGCTTGGCAATATAATACGGTCTTATCAGATCCGCATGAAAAACTGTAGAATAAAAAACAATACTTGCAATCAAAATAATTATTAAAATATTTAACTTTCCGAATGGCAGGTAATTTACAAGTGAAGCATATACAAAAATTGACATTAGACCAAACAATTCGCTCACGCGAAAAGCTAAAGAAGGGACTCCTGATAAGAATGATAGAAAAAGTATTGCGATAATATTACATTTTAAAAAAAGAACAAGTGGCTTATCGGAAAGTAATTTTTCTTTAGAAATGAATATGATAAAATAAAGGCAAACAACAATATTTAATAAATTTAGTACATTAAATACATTGATATTCTCGGCCAATCCATTTTCTACTATAACAGCATAATTAGCTAATCTGCCCGGTAAATTAGTGGGAATAAAAATGTCTAAATAATTCGCAAGAGGTATTTGCAAAAAGCCGAACACTATGGAAATACCTAAAATTCCTGAATAAACTATCTTATTAAAATGCCTTGAATTAAGAAATAAAATAAGGAGATATAAAATAGCAGAATAATGAAAGAAGACAGCCACAATAGTCAATAATGCAAAGGTCAATTTATTCCCTTTCAAATAAAATATAACTGCTATGAGTAAAATTGCAGAAGCAAGACCTATTCTAATTTGTGTCATCTCATGCAGAAAATAATATTGTGAATAATAAAATAGAATTACCAAATAGGGGTTTACAGATAATTTTTTAATGCTTAATATTTTTAAACTTACGGTTGTTAAACCATAGAATAGCATTATCGCTAAAACGTAGTCATATATAAACAGGCTTCTGAAAATTAATACTATTCCTGTAAAACCCGGTTCTAAAATCGGAAAGATATGGTCAAAATCATTACTTCTTATTTCATAAATATTATCAAAAATAATCTGATAGCTTTCATAATCCCTTGAAGTATCAGTTCCTCTGAATCCCGCAAAACCCCCTAGAAGAAGGATAATAAATACCAGAAATACATTATTCTTAAAAGGCTCCAGTTCATACTCTCCAGCTAACATCATAAGAAAAATAAAGAGAACAATATATACCAGCATTTAACAATTTATAATATAACAGAATAGTGCACCTTTATGAACATCCAGTACCTTAATAAAGATATCATTCAGAAAATTCATTAAATTTACTCACCCTTATGCACCAAATAAAAAAGAAACAAGAGAACCAATCAAACCGAACATAACTTCAGATTTTTGGTTTGCTGATCCTAATTTTTGCTATTGATGAATAAAGACTAACTATCGGGTTTAACTTTATATTTATAGAGTCTTCTAAACCAAATAATCAGAAATGTAATAAAACAAGCACTTAATGCAAATAACAATCCGGTTTTTAATCTACTAGCCTTAACCTTTTTCATCGGATAATTGGGATTATCAATTATTTGCATTAAGGGAATTTGCTGCAAATATTGAAATCTGGCAATCTCCAGGTTTTTGAAAAGTTCTGCATAAGCTGTGCCGTACACCCTTATGTTGTTTTGTTGTTTTAAAACCGGAACCTGTCCCACGGAAAAAGCAGGATTCATATTTATATCCTGTGTTTCTGCCATAGTATCTATACTGCCGTTCAAATGCACTTTCATTCCCTCTGCACGTTGTTCCAAAATATCGACTGTCTGTTTTGATTTTTTTGTAGTAAGCTCGATGTAGAATTTATTGGTTTGCGCTACGAGCGTATCTGTAAAATCCTTTGTAAACTTTTCATCCCAATTAGTAACATTTACTTCATAAATATTGTTTTTGCGATCAGGCCTGTCAACATCAATATAATTTTTATCGAACTCATTGTATAATTGAAATAATAAGCTGTCCTGTGCATAGGTGAAGGATGTTCTGGGCTCTCCGACAGGAAAATGAATGGTAGTTCTCTTTTCTTCGGGGACATCCTCATTTGCCTGCTTTAAAAAATATTCAGCGAATGTGAACGGTTTATTTTGAAAAGTATCCACAGAAAGAAGCGCCTGCTCTACAATTCTCCGACTTTGCATAATTTCAATAATATTATCTCCTGCAAATACATCATTATTGCCGCCAAAGCTAAAACCAAACTGTGCAGCGAAGCTCATCAGATTTGATTCGCCGCCGGCCTGATCCAGCGCAAAAGTTAATTTGCTTTGGTAAGCTATTTTCTGTTGGCTTGCATAATAAATGCCCGCGAGCCCGGCTACAATGCCTATAATTAAAAACAGCCACCACTTTCTGAAAATCAGGCGTATTAAAGCTTCCAGGTGTTCTACACCTGCAGTTTTATATTCAGCACCGGTATTTATAGGATTATGGTGAGCAGCAGCCATTGCTAAAAATTAAATTTTTCCGAATTATAGTTTGAGCACATTTGCAATAATTCCCAGCGCTGACACAATAAGCGCCATTTCTGCAACAGTAAGTTTTGACCGGTTGCTTTCATTCTTCTGAGGTACATATACCTCTGACCTGGGCGTTACCGAAGGATATGATTTAAACCATAAAAAATGCTTTACAGAAGCCGTTCTCCCGTCCGGATATATAACCAACGCGCCTTTTTTGCGTGCATAGGGAGTAAAATTACCGGCCTGTTCTACATAGTACTTTAGATTTTTATTGGGTTCGTATGCCACAATCGTGGGGAAGTATACTTCTCCTGAAATCTTTACAAGGTTCGAACTTCTGCCAACCGTCAATACATCGCCTTCTTCCAATACAAGATTATCAGAGCTTTCCGGATTTGACAAGGCCCTTTTAAGATTTACGCTGATTAAATTATAGGAACTGTATAATTCATCTTTAAGCTTTGGGTCTTCTAATAAGCTATCTTCATTAATATTTAAGATGCGCCGAAAGAGGGCCTCCCTTTCCTGTACGGTTAAATTTGATTTGGCGCTTCTGCGTATGGTAATTGAGCTGCTGTCGGCAGAGGCTTTAAAACCACCGGCCCTCCTGATCAGATCACTGATTTTATCCCGGCTATGCTCTAAGCTGTACCTTCCTGAAATTTTTACTTCGCCCAACAACAATACGGTTCTCTGCTTTATATATCCGGGCATTGTTTTTACAATTATCAGGTCGTACGGCTTCAGGTAAATATTATCATCATCGCTGCTTTTCAGATCCATATGAATAATTTCACTTTCAGTATGATTTGACAGGCTGATATTTGCATTGCGGATACGTCGTGATATTTCGATGTTTGTTGAATCGCCGGTCTCAGTAATGCCTCCTACAGCAAGCAATACATCATGTAGTGATATATTTTGTCTCCATTCCACGGAACCGGGTTTCCTTACATTCCCCTCTACGGTCACTACATTCTGATTGGTAAAATCAAATACCGAATGTATGTAAACAGAATCATCTTTGTTTAAATAAATGTTTTGGCTATAATCCATTACCGAATCCAGGTTTATTAAAAGAATAGAAGGGGTTTTATCAGAGAGAGACCTGAAGATGGATACCTCATTTCTATAGGCATCCTGCTTCAGGCCGCCTGCTTTTTCTATCAGATCATGAAGCGTAATCCCTGGTGTCAATTCATATGCACCTGGCATTTTTACCGCACCCTGTATAACGAGGCGATTTCCAAAATCATCAAAGAGTTTGCGAACTATAAATTGGTCACTTCCCTGGGGTTCAAAAGAGTTGTATTGGGATGACGGCAGGTCAATAATCTTTTTTATTGAATCTGTAATCCTCACTACTGTTACTCTTCCGCGATAAGCGGTATCGGTAAAACCACCACTGTATTTTAAAAGATCACTGAAGGTTTCTGAATCCAGCATTTCAAATTTACCCTGCCGTTTTACCTGGCCATCTATCTCGACCCGGCTCTTGTAATAGGGTATCCTTATCACATCTCCCTCATGTAATAAGATGTCGTCTTTCTTGTCTCCATTCATTAAAAAATCATATAAATCCACCCTCTCTTTTAATTGGTTGTTGCGAACCACTTCGATGTTTCTATAGCTTCCCCAGTCAGTAGGCCCCCCGCATAAGTACAAAATATTGTAAACCGTGGTTAATGAGGATACGGTAAATGTTCCTGGCTTTTCTGCCTGACCAATTACCGAAACCCGGATACTTTTTATTTTACCAAGGGTTACTTCCACCTTTGTTCTGCCTGAATTAATGGCCTTATATATTGTTGAGGCCAGTTTTGTTTTGATTTTCTCGGTTGCCTGTTCCAGGGTAAGCCCGTTTACCAATACAGGTCCAACGTTAGGTATATAAATCTCTCCCTGCTGGTCAACAATCAGGTCATATGATTTTTCACTAAATCCATATACCGAAACAAGAATTTCATCATCCGGGCCTAAAATATAACCGGCAGGTGCGGGAATATGGAGATTGGGTTCAAATACCAGCGCATTGCTGGTGAAGAGTTCCGATCCGAAAATTGAAAGATCTTTCTGTATTTTTTGTACGGGTACAGGCTGTGTGGTATCGATATTATTAGTAGTATTATTTAATTTGGAAGTATCAACAACCAGGTTTCCGGAATTATTGCGAGGGGCGAGGTTTAAGGTCTCCAGTCTTTCCTGAAGCTTTTCCACCTCGCTGCCCGGGAGCCCTTTATCTGCAGCCAGTTTTAATATTTGCGATTCGGTCAGTCCGGCCTCTGTAGCCTTTTTATACATGGCGGCTATGTCTTCATCACTATAATTATCAATATTTACATTGCTGAGATCACTCTGGCTAAATAAATTAACCTGTGCATGAACTTTTGTAAAGCACGTACATACGATTATTACTGCTGCAAAAGCCCTTATTATTAATTTCATATTTTTTGTTAAAAAAAAGCCACAAAGCGGCTTTCATACGAGTTTCGAAGATAATACTATTTTCCCTTTTACTACATTTGTTAAAACAGGTTGAGTCATGGATTTATGGGGCGTTTTCCTGAAAAATAAAATTCTTGCTATGCACCTGAAAACATTCCTTCTGTTGTTTTTTTTTATGGGGGTATTGGTATTTGTATCCCATGCGCAACCACTCCCCGCAAAAAAACTTATTGAATACGGATGGGATTACCCGACAGTCAGCGATTTGAAAAGTAATATTAAGCAGATGGAGAAAGCGCCTTTCGAAGGGGTGTGCTTTTCTATTGATAAAAATATATATGCCGCTTTCGATAATACTGCTTATCCCGATTCAAAATTCCAGTTTAATAATTTATCCGGTATTCCCTGGCAAAAGTTTACCGATAATTTTTTAATAGTAAGAGGAACATCCTTAACCGGAGCACACTGGCTAGACGATAAGAGCTGGGATATTATTTCACAAAATTTGCAAAAGATTTCAAAGGCGGTATCTCTTACAGGGGCGGTAGGCATTGGATTCGATCCGGAATACTATTTTAAAGACCCCACTCTGAATCCCTGGGTATATAAACCGGAGTATTACAATGGCCTTTCTTATCAGGAAGTAGGCGGATACGTAAGAAAAAGAGGGAAACAATTTATAGAAGCCCTGCAAACATCCAAACCGGATATAAAAATTTTATGTTTTTGGTTATTGGGATGGGTGTGGGATCAATATTATAGAAAAGTGCCGGTTGAAAAAACATCTATGGCCTTGTATCCCTTTTTTATAGACGGAATGCTTGAAGGTCAGAATAGTTCCAGCGAGATCATTGATGGTAATGAATCATCTTACTGGTATCAAAGCTTTATTCCTTTTGTAACTGTAGGAAACAACATAAGGGCAAGGGAAAGCGACCTTATCGCAAACGATATGCGCGACCGGTTTAAAAAAATATCCATTTCACAATCGCTTTTTCTGGATGGATTATATGCACTGGCCCCTGCGTATGACAAAGGAGTGGCTAATGATGCAAAACCCAGGTGGCTGAGAGACAATTTATATTTCGCCCTTAAGTCATCTGATGAATATGTCTGGCTTTATGATGAACGCGTAAATTGGTGGAATAATTCTGTGGATCCCGGAATTATAAATACAATTGAAGAAGTAAAGGATAGGGTAAAGAAGGAAGCTGCCAATAATTCTGATGTAATGCAAGGGGTATCGTCAATTCCCGATTTTAAAAAGAAGGAACCCAACACTTACCAGGGTTTTTCTTATAATTATGACAGGCGGAGCAACATCATCAGGATTAATCTTTTGAACCCCGCAATTAATAATTTTCAGGTGTATGAAAATTCATACCCGATTTATAATGTGAATAATCCCCAATCGAACTTTACAATAAACCTGCAAAAAATATATGCTCACAAGGGGAATTTAATACTGGTTAGTAAAGACAGCAAGGGGACCTCCTCGGTAGCTTTCGTTAATTAAGTATTTTATAAATTAATGAGCTGCTTTCAAATTATATCCTGAAAGCAACGGCTAAATTAAATCCTGTAAAAGTTCAATAAATTTCCTGTAATTCACCTCAGCATTGAAATATCTGACAATATGTAATCTTGCATTTTTTCTTGTTTCCGGATCTTTAAAGCGCTTCATTTGAGCCAACGCTTCACAGATATCATATACATCCGGAGCGGCTTTTAACAATAAGCCATTATTGCGATTTACCAATTCACTAATGCCTCCGATGTTGGGAGCAATTGCCGGTATTTCATACGACATGGCTTCCATAATGGAAACAGGGGTTCCTTCCGAATCGCTTGTATTTATTATAACATCAATTTCGTGACTGCCCAGAAATTCTTTCACCTTTGTATTAGGCATTTCGCCAGGAAATTTCCAGGTGATATTCAGGTTTTCAAAATTTTCTGCTGCGATTAGCATTAGATTATCCAATTGATCGCCTCCTCCTATATGATGCCATATAATATGCACGGATTTATTATTCGTTGAGAACAGCCCAATACCTTTAATTATCCTGTCTATTCTTTTAACCTTGATGCAATTGGAAACGGAAACGATGGCAAGAGCGTCGTAATTTTTACTTGAATGGCTTATTTTATCAGGAATTTCTACGCCGAGCCTGCTTATGCTAATCTTATCCTTATTAATGCCATACGTGCTTTGCAAATAATTCTTTCCCTGTTCAGATATGGCAAATATTATGTCAAAATAATCCCGGAATTGCCGTTTTAAAGGCATGTACGAATAAGGTCTCCTGTTTTCATACACATCAAATCCATGGCATCTTGTAACTAAATTTCTAACCAAATTTTGTTTTTTTAATAATGCGGCGGCATAGGCCGCTGTATCAAACCAATATGAATAAATTAAAAAATTCTCTGCCCGGTTTATTTCTATGTATTCTTTTAATTTATGATAGTGGCCAAGCGTTATGCGCGTTGTTTGAAATGCGATCCAGAAACATTTCGGATGAGAAAATTTAAATTGGCGCAAAACATAAATAACTTCTTTAAAAAATATTGATGAAAAAAAGGCTTGTATACAAATTTTTACTCTTGGAAAAATATTTAATTCCCGGGCAAGTGACGTATCCACTTTAATATTTGCCGGTATTTTCCTGGGGTTATCATGTATAATGGTCGGTAAGATTATCAATTCACCTGAAAAATTTGAAGACCAGTATTTAATTTCTTCTTCTAAAAAATGCTCGCCGGCATAGGGAAAGCCAGATGTTAGCAGTATAACTTTTTTTTCTTTTCCCATTTTATTTCATACACTGTGACAGATGCCAAAGTATTTCATGATAAATTTAAGTGGCAAATATTGGTTTTGATTCGGCCAGTCAGAAATTAAATCAATGACCCCGCCCTATCAGGGTTGCCTCATGAATTTCTAATAGAACCGTCTTAAAATTTCCGGAGAAAAAATACTTTTATCAGGATTAAATAAATTTAATAGCGAAACCTTGTACTTCCTGCAAAACCAGACTTCAATTATTATTGTTGCCGATAAGTAAGCAATGGCTGATGATACAGCGCCTCCCACCATCCCGAATCTGGGTATCAAAGTGAAATACATTGAGCATGAAATAGCAAACGTTATCAGAGAAACTGCAAAATTAACTTTAAAATTTCCCCTTGCTGCAAACAAGCTTGCCAAAACAGTAGTAATACTGAATGGAACAATTCCTGTTATAAAGATGCACATCAGGTAAAATGCCGGAGCAAATTCATTTCCATATAATACCGGAATAAAAAAATACGCTAAACACAAACCCAACAATGCGAAAATCAGAGTGGCGTAAAATGAAACCTGCTTTAGTTTTATGGTATAGTCGATTGCCTGCTTTTGTTCGCTGCTGCTGGCGTATGTATATAAAACCGTAGCAATGGATTGTGGCAATAGCCACAGCAGTTGAGAAAGCTGTGCTGCCAGTGAATAAACCCCTAATTCAGCCTTACCCCGATAAAAGTCTACGACCCAAAAATCCAGTTTGTAATTGAAGAAGGTGGCAATATTACCGGCATAAGCCATTGACGAGAAAAAAACAAATTGACGTATCAAAGAAGCCGGCATCAGCTTTCTTGCGGGCCGGACGTACAACAATTTTTTGAACAGTATGATGATGGCAACGGATGAAGCGATGGCAACCAGAAACGTCACTACAACAACTGACCTAAACGGATCATGGTGATTGTAAGGAATTAGGTTGAAAAACATCAGGCAATAAATCATGGTGGGGAAGAGTTGTAAGGCGGTTCCATACACACTGATGGCTTTAAACTTCTTATAAGTAGACAGAAAAGCCAGCAATACCCCATTTAATACCGAGGTAAGATAAATTGCAGAAAATATGAATTTATATGGTTTTGATTGTATGTCCTGGGGCAACGCAATACGAAGGACATTAAAATGCTCCAATAAATTTAAAGTGTAATAAACCAGAACGGCACTGCTGCAGATTAATAAAATTATCGTGCTCAGCAACTCTCCTGCCTTTACTTTATTTGAATTAACGAAATAAACGATAGTAGAATTAATGCTAAAGCCAAAAAACAGGACGGAAAAAGCAATTGCATTGGTAAATATTGTATTATCGCCACGCCCTTCCGATCCTAAAATGCGGGTTATAAAAATTGACGATACAAAACCGATAATGGTATTAATAATTTGGGACCCAAATATAAACGAGATGTTTTTTTTAATGGACAAAGGGCTGTTCGGTTAATTAATTATTTATAATTTTTGCAGCAATTTATAACGCTGCTATTCATTTTGTGATCTTACCAGGCCACTACAACTTAAAGTCGCGAAGCTAAAGAGATATTTTTTGTAAAGCGCCAAAGATGTGAAAAACCGGGTAAGTAGCTCTCGTGAGCCGTAATTTATACGGATTTTGTTTTTATGCCTTCAATTTGCTATAAATAATTTGATTTGAAATTTCTTTGGATTTGACCTGCTCCCGGCCAGGGCTATTTTTACATTCTTGATGACACAGGATTTTGTTCACACTACATTCTTCAAATACTCTCCATAGCCGCTCTTCTCCAGTTTTTTCGCCAGGGCATCTAATTGTGTTCTGTCAATAAACTTCATTCTGTAAGCGATTTCTTCAGGGCAACCTATCTTAAATCCCTGCCTTTTTTCTATTACTCTTACAAATTCAGAAGCGTCGTGCAGGGATTCAAAAGTACCGGTATCAAGCCACGCAAATCCGCGGTCCAAAACGGCTACTTTTAATTTTTTATCTAAAAGATATTTACGGTTTACATCTGTAATTTCATATTCACCACGGGCAGAGGGCCGGATATTTTTTGCAATTTCAACTACGGTATTATCATAAAAATATAATCCCGGTACAGCATAATTCGATTTTGGCTTTGCAGGCTTTTCTTCAATGCTGATGGCTACCAGATCCTCGTCAAACGCTACCACTCCATATCTTTCAGGGTCGCTTACAGGGTAGGCAAAAATAACAGCACCATCGGGATCAGCAGATTTTTGCAACAGGTTAGAGAACCGGCTGCCATAAAAAATATTATCTCCCAATACCAGTGCCACAGCGTCTTTGCCAATAAATTTTTCTCCTATTACAAATGCCTGTGCAAGACCATTCGGCTTCTCCTGTATTTCATATTGAAGGCGACAGCCCCATTGTTCCCCGCTTCCTAACAGTTTTTTAAACTGCGCCTGGTCGTCCGGTGTGGTAATGATTAAAATATCCTTTATTCCCGCGAGCATTAGCGTGGAGAGCGGATAATAAATCATCGGTTTATCATAAATAGGCATCAGTTGTTTGCTAATGCCCATGGTAATCGGGTATAATCTGGTACCGCTTCCACCGGCAAGTATAATTCCTTTCATTGGGTTGAAGTTTGTTTAGATGGTTTAGAAAGTTTAGATAGTTGTGATTTTCTAAGTTGTGCAATTATAATAAGTTTGCCTTTCTATTAAATTTCTTCCTTCGATATATTTTTCATACGACAAGAATGCAAGAGCATTTGAAATAATTAAATCGTTTAATAACTCAATTGTACTGCTGTAAGCAACCACACTAAAATGCGATTGATCTTTTGTAGTCTTTCTTGATGTCCCTTCGGCTATGTTTGAAGCAATTGAAATAGCGGCCCTGCGCATTTGCAATATCAGTCCGAATTTTTCTTCCTTTGGAAAATTTTTTGTGATTGAATAAATTAACGCAGCCAGCTTTCTTGCATGTTGCCATGCCTCTAACTTTTCAAATGAATATATTTTCATAATCTACTCTAAACTTTTCTAAACCCTCTAACCCTCTCAACGTTTATCATACTGCTCCTGATAATACTTCATATAAGCCCCGCTTGTAACATCATTGAGCCATTCTTTATTATTCAGGTACCAGTCAATTGTTTTGGCAAGGCCTTCTTCAAATTGCAAAGAGGGTTGCCAGCCCAATTCCTTTTTCAATTTGGTGGCGTCTATCGCATAGCGCAGGTCGTGTCCCTGGCGGTCTTTTACAAATGTGATGAGCTTTTCGGAAGCGCCCGGTGCACGGCCGAGCTTTTTATCCATTTGCCCGCAAAGCTCCTTAATAATATCTATGTTTTTCCATTCATTGTGGCCGCCGATATTATAGGTTTCACCAATTCTACCTTTATGAAAAATGAGGTCAATTGCTTTCACATGGTCTTCTACAAACAACCAGTCTCTTACATTAAGGCCTTTGCCATAAACAGGCAGTGGTTTATTGTTAATGATATTGTTGATGCAAAGCGGAATTAATTTTTCCGGGAAATGATAAGGTCCGTAATTGTTTGAACAATTTGAAATAATGACAGGCAGCTGATATGTATGATAATAAGCGCTCACAAAATGGTCGGAAGCTGCCTTGGATGCCGAGTAGGGGCTGCGGGGATCATACGCTGTTTCCTCGGTGAAAAAACCAGTGTCACCGAGACTTCCGTACACTTCGTCAGTGGAAATATGATAAAATAATTTTCCTTCATAGTTGTCTTTCCACGCATCTTTGGCCACCTGTAATAATGAAACAGTGCCCAGCACATTTGTTTTTACAAAAGCCAGAGGGTCATTTATAGAGCGATCCACATGGCTTTCTGCAGCACAGTGAAGCACGCCATCAAAATTATATTTTACAAAAAGGTCTTTTACCAATTCCATATCACCGATATCTCCTTTTACAAAAGTATAATTGGCTGCACGCTCGATATCTTTCAGGTTTTCCAGGTTGCCGGCATACGTCAGTTTATCCAGGTTAACAATGGAATAATCCGGGTACCTGGTTACAAATAATCGCGTAAGGTGAGAACCAATAAATCCGGCTCCCCCTGTAATAAGGATGTTCCTTTTAGTTGTGGCCATAATTATTTTTTCAGATCAAATGTTCTTATGTTATGTACTAATTCTATTGCCCGGCGGCTTTCCGACAATGGAAATCCATTGCCCGCGATGATGTTTTTGTAAGATTCGGTATGCAATTCCGTAAATCCTTCGCTGAATTCAAAAGCGTCGCCGTCAATTTCGAGTGTTCTGAAGGTACGCTTACCCGCCGCTTTCACCTCTTCAGGAAGTGTATTCGCATCGATGCTCAGCATCCATTTTACCGTTGCCTTTTTTAATTCCAGTATCCCCGAAGCCGTGGTTGCCGTATGTTGAGTTACATAATTTTCTTTTACCTCTCCGAATATCCACATGAGCATGTCAAAAAAATGAACCCCGATATTGGTTGCAATACCGCCGCTTTTACTGATATCGCCTTTCCAGCTTGCATGATACCAATGACCGCGGGATGTGATGTACTGAAGATTTACCGCATATTTTTTACTCGCCGGCGCAGCATCAATCTTTTCTTTAAGCGCTATGATTGCCGGATGCAATCTTAACTGCAGAATGGTAAAGGCGCGGCGGCCCGTTTCCTTTTCAATTTCTTCCAGGGCATCTATGTTCCATGGATTTAATACCACCGGCTTTTCGCATATAACGTCGGCGCCTATGCGAAGTCCGAAGCGGATGTGTGCATCATGTAAGTAATTCGGGCTGCAAACTGTCAGGTAATCAACTTTGGTGTTTTGCCTTTTTAATTTTTCCAGGTGCCGGTCAAAACGCTCAAATTCTGTAAAGAAATCTGCTTCAGGAAAATAGCTATCAATAATTCCCACGGAGTCGTTTTTATCCAAAGCCGCGATTAAATTGTTACCGGTATCCTTTATGGCTTTCATGTGGCGCGGCGCTATGTAACCGCCTGCGCCAATCAGGGCAAAATTTTTCATCAGTTATTTAATGCGTTTTACCTGGTTATTTTCTAATAAATATTCCTGCTGACTTTCTTCGCAAATGGCAGTATTGTTTTTGTCGAACTTTAATCTTATTCCATGCTCGCTCATCCAGCCCACATGCCGGGCAGGGTTGCCAATTACCAGAGAATAGGGAGCTACCTCCCGGGTGACCACAGCGCCGGCTCCGATGAATGCATATTCGCCAATATTATGCCCGCATACGATGGTGGCGTTTGCTCCTATTGAAGCACCTTTTTTTACTATGGTTTGCTTGTACTCGCTTTTCCTGCTTACCGCACTTCTTGGATTCGTGACGTTGGTAAAGACCATGGATGGTCCCAGGAAAACATCGTCTTCGCAAATTACTCCTTCGTAAATCGATACATTATTCTGCACCCTTACATTTTTACCCAACACTACTTTGGGCGAAACGACTACGTTCTGGCCAATGTTGCAGTTGTCTCCGATAACACAGCCGGGCATAATATGGCTGAAATGCCAGATCCTGACTCCGGAGCCAATCTGACAACCATCATCAATAACGGCTGTCGGGTGAGCGAAATAATTTTTTTGCATTTGTTTAAACGGGCGCAAGATAGTAAACAATTCCCTTCCCGTTACTTAAACGGAATGCGCCACACGTTAGTATTTTATTAATTTGCTGCAAACTTGCGGTGTAAACTAACTTCGCGCTATGCATTATGCGTCTGTAGAAAACCTGGCCAAATCTTTTGGCGCCCGGACCCTTTTTAGCAGGATCAGCTTTCATATTGAAGAAGGAGATAAAATTGCTTTTGTCGCCAGAAACGGGAGTGGTAAATCTACTCTTTTGAAAATTATTGCAGGCCTTGACCATCCCGATGAAGGGACCGTATGGATACATAAAGACGTGAAGGTGATCATGCTGCAGCAGGATACAAATTTTGATAATGCGAAAAGCATCTGGGACAATATTCTTGACCTCGATAATCCTGTAGTGCAGCTTGTCAAAGAATATGAAATGATGCTGGAAGAAAATGGCCACGACGAAAATCGGGTAAGCATGCTCGTTAGTAAGATAACCGAAGCCAATGCCTGGAACTTTGAAGGCGATCTGAAACAGATCCTGGGGAAGCTCCACCTGCATCACCTGAATGAGCCGGTAAAAAATTTAAGCGGCGGTCAGTTAAAGAGGGTGGCATTGGCGCAGGCATTAATAGAAGCACAACTACATGAGGGGAAATGCCTGCTGATATTGGACGAGCCCACCAACCATTTGGATATAGAAATGATTGAATGGCTCGAAAGTTTTTTGACCACCGGCAAAAGCACATTATTGCTGGTAACGCACGATCGCTATTTCCTTGATGAAGTATGCAATGAAATAACAGAGCTCGATAAGGAGCAGCTCTATTTTTACAAAGGCAATTATGATTATTTTCTTGAACAAAAAGCATTGCGCATAGAAGTTCAGCAAAGTGAATTGCAAAAGGACAGGAACATTTACCGGAAAGAGCTGGAATGGATGCGCAAGCAACCCCGGGCGCGGACGACGAAATCAAAGAGCAGGCAGGATGCTTTTGCAGACCTGCAGGAAAAATTATATCAGCGTAAAGAAATTGCCGATGTTTCCCTGCAGGTGAAAATGACGAGACTTGGGGGAAAGGTGCTCGAAATGAAAAAGGTGTACAAATCTTATGACGATAAAATTATTTTGAAAGGCTTTGATTATACTTTTAAAAAAGGAGAACGGATTGGCATTGTTGGTAAAAACGGAACCGGAAAGTCTACTTTTCTGAAAGTGGCTCTGGGCATCATTCCGCCAGACAGCGGAAAAATCAACCACGGAGAAACCGTAGTGTTTGGAAATTTTTCGCAGGAAGGGCTGCAATATAAGGAAGACAGGAGAGCCATTGAATATGTAAAAGAGCTGGCAGAGTTTTTTCCTCTGGCAGACGGAAGCAAAATAAGCGCTTCACAGTTTATGGAGAAGTTTGGGTTTACCTCACAGCAGCAATTTACCCCGCTCAGTAAATTAAGCGGTGGCGAAAAAAGAAGATTGCACCTGCTGAGCATTCTATATAAAAACCCCAATTTTCTGGTGCTCGATGAACCCACGAATGACCTGGATCTCGAAACATTAAGAACCCTCGAAGAGTTTTTAATGGATTTTCCCGGATGTATCTTAATTGTAAGTCACGACCGGTATTTTATGGACCGGCTGGTGGATCATTTATTTGCTTTCGGGGGAGACGGCGTCATTAAAGATTTTCCCGGAAACTATTCGCAGTACCGGGCATGGAAACAGGAAGAAGATAAGAATATCGCGGATGATACGGCCGGGAAAAAGAAAATTACCCCGGAAAAAAATAAGACAGCGTCCAATGCCAAAAAAATTACCTTCAGGGAAAAATATGAGTTTGAGCAATTAGAAAAAGAAATCCCGGCGCTGGAACGGGAAAAAGAATCGTTGCAGCAGCAAATGAATGATGGTTCATTGGGCTATGATAAATTGCAACAGGCGGCAGAGCGAATCAGCGACATAATTTTATTGCTCGACCAAAAAGAAACGAGATGGCTGGAGCTGAGTGAAAAGATATAGATTTATCTAACTGTAAAGCATACACGAAATGAAAAGAAATTTTATTCTTGGCACGATTGTGCTGACCGTCCTGTTTGCCCCAAAAGCAACTGCCAATATACGTCTGCCCGCAATCATCGGAGATCATATGGTGCTGCAGCAAAATGCGGGAGTAAAGCTCTGGGGCTGGTGCGAACCATTGGAAAAAATTAAAATCAATACTTCGTGGGATACTGCTACCTACAGCGGCACAGGCACTTCCGAAGCGAAATGGGAAATAAAAATAAAAACTCCTCCGGCAGGAGGCCCGTATACTATCACTATTGCGGGCTACAACAAAATTGTGATAGAAGATGTGCTGATCGGTGAAGTATGGGACTGCAGCGGCCAGAGTAATATGGAAATGAGCTTTAGCTGGGGCGCCACTCCTGAATACACTGCAGATGCAGACAGCGCCAATAATAAAAATATTCGCTTATTCCATATTCCTAAATTAACCGCCCCGGCCCCACAGGATGATACTAAAGGGTCATGGGTGGTTTGCAATCCCGGCGATATGAAGCAGTTCAGCATGGCCGGTTATTTCTTTGGTAAAAAATTAAACGAGGTTTTATCTGCGCCTGTCGGTTTGATAGAAGCCAACTGGGGTGGCACTCCGGCAGAAGTATGGACACCGAAAGATTTAATAACGAACAATGCGACCTTGCAGAAAGCAGCGGACAGCCTGAAGCCAAGTGACTATTGGCCCGTACAACCTGCTGCAACATTTAATGCAATGATTAGCCCCATCACTAACTATACCATCGCCGGTGTGATTTGGTACCAGGGCGAATCCAATACAGGTTCCCCTCAAACTTACTATCAGTTATTTGCTACTATGATCCGGTCATGGAGAGAAGCATGGCATATCGACTTGCCATTTTATTTTGTGCAAATAGCGCCTTTTTCCGGTTATGATGGTATTTCGGGAGCCCTGTTAAAAGAAGCGCAAACCCAAACATTATCATTGCCGCGGACCGGCATGGTGATAATTGATGATAAGGTAACCGACCTGTCGAATATTCATCCGCATGATAAGAAAGATGTGGGAGACCGGTTGGCGAATATGGCATTATCCGAAGTATATAACAAAATAGGTTTTCCGTACAAATATCCGATGTACCAAAGTATGCAGGTAATAAAAAATAAAGTCCGGATTACTTTTTCAAACGCAGACGATGGACTTGTCAATAAGGGAGATACTATAAAGGGATTTTATATTTCCGGGGCAGATAAAAAATTCTATCCGGCTGTAGCAAAGATCAAAGGCAATACCGTGATCGTGTATAATAAAAATGTAAAAGAGCCTGTGGCAGTAAGGTATGATTTTACTAATTCATCTATCCCCACTTTATTCAATAAAGATGGATTGCCCGCCAATCTTTTCCGGACTGATGATTGGGATGATGTAAAGACAGAATAAATTTTTATAAAAAACCAAAATAAAAATTGCTTAATGAAAAAAATATTATTAGTAACCTTTTGCTGTTTTACCTTAAACAGCCTCATCTGCGCACAAGCTGCAAATGAAAAATACGATTCTGTATTGGCAAAAAAGCTGGGTGCCGATGACTATGGAATGAAGATGTATGTATTTGTGATTTTGAAATCCGGAAGCAATACTATGGCTGATAAGGCAAAAGAGGATTCTGTTTTTCAGGGTCATTTAAATAATATCAGCCGCCTTGCCGCCGCAGGAAAATTAGTACTGGCCGGACCTTTCGGTAAAAATGATGATCACTATAGCGGCATTTTTATTTTTAATGTTTCAGATTTAAAAGAAGTAAAAGAATTGCTGGCAACAGATCCTGCCATTCAGGCAAAATTGCTGGAACCGTTTATGTATCCGTGGTATGGCACTGCCGCACTGCAGGAAATTCCCGGGTTGCATAAAAAAATTCAGAAAACAAATTTCTAAACGACAGCTTCTGCTAACTAATTTTTGTAATTAATTTTCTTTTTGCCAGCGTCATTTCTTTTGGCACAGATTCAATAATCTCATTTTTCAGAATGTCGATGATTCGTTGCTTTACAAAATGCCGGTAGGTGACGATGCTGATTTCGCGAACCGGTACAGGCGGCTTAAAATACCGCACGTGCTTTTTATCATGCGCAGTAAGCTCCTTGAGGGCAAGCTCGGGTAAAATGGTAATGCCCTTATTCATATCTACCATTTTCTTTAAGGTTTCAATGCTGCCAGCTTCATATTCGAGGTTACCCGTTCCCAAACTTTTTTTCCGGAGTTCACACAGGTTTAAAATTTGAGAGCGGAGACAATGGCCTTCTTCCAGCAGCCACAGGTGATCGCTGTCAATATCGTTGGGCATCAGGTATTTTTTCTTCATGAGCTTTTCATTACCGGATGCGTACACCACAAACTGCTCGTAATACACGGGTTGCTCTTTCAGAGCATCATTGTTTAAAGGAGTGGCCAATATGCCGGCATCGAGCTGATGATTCTTCAGTTTGCCAGTGATCTGTTCCGTAGTGAGCTCCGTGATCTTCAGCTTGAGCAAAGGATATTTTTTCAGAAATGAACTCAGGAATAAAGGCAAAAGATAAGGAGCGACGGTGGGTATAATACCCAGTTTTATTTCACCCTTTATTTCACCTTTTATATTGTCTGCAATATCTTTCAGTTTAGCTGCTTCCTGTAAGATGATTTTTGCCTGCTTAATGATTGCCTCTCCGGCTTCTGTAGGTATCACAGGTTGCTTGCTCCGGTCAAAGATTTTTATGTCCAATTCTTCCTCCAGCTTCTGAATCATCATGCTCAGCGTGGGTTGCGTTACGAAGCATTTCTCTGCAGCTCTCGCAAAATGTCTTTCACTCTCTACTTCAAGAATGTATTTCAGGTGTTGCAGGTTCATTAAAATAGATTTTGTCTATGTAAATATAAAAAATATCAATTTATTTTATTTACACAGCGATTGGAACTTTAATAGCAGTAATAAATCTTCTTTAGGATTAATAAGCGGCAGGCAAGCTTGGAATGCCTGAGTTTGGAAGATTTTGTTGTAAGAAGCAGATCCCGCCTGAGTCAATACTTCTGATTAAGGGCAGGCAGCCGGAATGATTGCCTTTGGTTTTATAATAGCATCAATATTCTTTTGCTCATGGAAATCATTTAACCAAAGCGATTTTATAACCCGTTTTAAAATCTACCGGTTTACCCGGCTCCAGCCTGACAACTCCCATTCCGTTATTAAATGCATCCGGTGCGCCGCTCAGGTTTTCAATGGCAAAACTTTTCCGGTGGGGAGGAATATACAATTGCAAATATGGATATGAATTATCAGGCCATATTTCTACCTGGATCTTCTTTGCGGCGTTTCGTAATATGCAGGCTGCCTTTCCTACGTGCCTGTTTAATGTAAAGCAATTATCAAACGCTGTGTCACCAATTTTCTTCATTGAATTGAATTGCCTGTATTCAAACAGTTTTTTTGTCGGCAGCAGATCTTCATCAAATGCTACCATTTCTTTGCTTTGAAATTCCAACTCCAGGCCATCTACCTTATCCCCCAATTGGAAGTACGGATGCCATCCATCCTGCATGGGTATGGTTACTTTGCCTTTGTTGATGCATTCTGTTGTTACAGTTAAAAGATTTCCATGCTGCAGTTGCCATGTTACAATGCAATCATAGCTGAAAGGATACCCTTTATCATCAGAACGATATTCATATTTCATTGTTACGGATGCAGACCGGCTGTCTGCATTTTCAGCAATAACTGTAAATGCTTTCCTGTAGAGTAATCCGTGAATTGCGTGCTTTTGCAGGTAGAAGCTATACAGCTTGTAGTCCTTTTCTGAAAAACGATAAGTGCCGTTCCTCAGGCGACAAACAAAAGGAGACAGCTTACTGCCTAAAAATCCCTTCGATTCGGCATTTTTCTCAAAATCATCCTGCGAAGTATAACTGTCAATTACATTGAACGGCTCATCATATAGCTGAACCTCGAATGAATGCAATATAGCGCCGCAACCCGGAAGTATCGTTGCCGAAGTTTTTGAATCAGTATCCCTTAGAATAAATTTTTCAAAACCATCTTCATTTTTTCTTTCTGATAAAAACATATAAAGCTCAATTTTTACGAAGTTCTTTAAATACTTTATTTCAAAATAATATTTTATAACCATTAACACCGAATGATGTTATTTTGATTATGAATTACCTGGCTCATGCATACCTTTCTTTCAATGATGCCGCAGTATTAACAGGAAATATGATCAGCGATTTTGTGAAAGGCAAAGCAAAATTTAATTATCCGGCCGGCGTGCAAAATGGTATTCTTTTACATAGGGCAATTGATACTTATACGGATCAACACCCCGCCACCTCTGTTGCGAAAGATTTTTTTCGGCTCAAATACCGCTTATATTCAGGTGCATTTGTGGATGTAGTATACGACCATTTCCTTGCTTTGGATGCAATCCGGTTTGAAGAGTACGGCGGCTTGAAAAATTTTTCTGTAAGAGTATATGCCATGCTTGAATCGAATTTTGAACTCTTTCCGGAACGCTTCCAAAGAATGTTTCCTTATATGGAATCGCAGAACTGGCTGTACAATTACCGGTTTAAAGAAGGCATTCAGCAAAGTTTCGGCGGACTGATGCGAAGGGCAAGGTACATTGATGAAACGGCTTCGGCATTCGGAATCTTCAATAAAAATTATGATGCGTTACAGGAATGTTACCATGAATTCTTCCCTGAAGTATTATATTTTACAAGAAAAAAATTTAATGAAATTTGCAGTGATGGGCCTGACTGATTTTATGAGGCCGGCAGAATTATATTTCATAATTAAAATATCTTCTTTTGAAACCCGATACCAAGCTGATTCATGCAGGCCAGGAGCCTGAACCATCCACGGGAGCCATAATGACTCCGATTTATCAAACGAGCACGTATGCACAGGAAGCGCCGGGCGTGCATAAAGGCTACGAATATGCACGCACGCAAAACCCAACGCGGACTGCTTTGCAAAATGCGCTGGCTGCAATTGAAAATGGTAAGTATGGGCTGTGTTTTGCCAGCGGCTCCGCGGCAACGGATGCAGTAATTAAGCTATTGAATCCCGGCGATGAAGTGATTGCTGCAAACGATATGTACGGAGGCACCTACCGCATGTTTACCAAAGTGTTTCAAAAGTATGGCTTGAAATTTCATTTCATCAATATGCAGGACGCCAATGAAGTTTCAAAATTTATTAATAAGAATACGAAGCTTATCTGGACCGAATCACCTACCAACCCTATGATGAATATTACAGATATTGCTGCGGTCTCTGCAATTGCCAAAAAGCATAATATTTGGGTTTGTGTTGATAATACTTTCGCTTCTCCGTATTTGCAAAATCCCCTGGATCTCGGCGCCGATATAGTTGTTCACTCGGCCACAAAATACCTCGGCGGCCACAGCGATTCCGTACATGGGTGCGTGATTGTAAATGATGATGCCTTGCACGAACAATTAAAATTTATTCAAAATGCAACCGGTGCTGTACCCGGCCCGCAGGATTGCTTCCTTATTTTGCGCGGGTTAAAAACTTTACATGTACGAATGCAGCGTCATTGTGAAAATGGAGAAAAGATCGCGCGGTGGCTGAGGCAAAATAATAAGGTTGCCAAAGTATATTGGTGCGGCTTTGAAGATCATCCCAATCATGCAATTGCCAAGAAACAGATGCGTGGTTTTGGTGGTATGCTGAGCTTCACATTAAAAGATGACAGCACAGAAGCTGCAAAGAAAATTTTGTCATCAACAAAATTGTTTGCCCTGGCAGAGAGCCTTGGTGGAGTAGAGAGTCTGATCGGGCATCCGGCCTCCATGACCCATGCCAGCATACCAAGAGAAGAAAGATTGAAAAATGGCTTAACAGATTCATTGATACGCTTAAGCGTGGGTATTGAAGATGCAGATGATTTGATTAATGATTTGAGACAGGCAATTGGCTTTAATTAGCAGAAATAATTTTGTAATTTGTAATAAAAAAATTTATGCCGTACAATAAAGAAATACTTTTAAACTTATCGGTAGATGAAAAGCTCGAATTGGTTGACGCATTATGGGAAAGTATTGATACGGAATTGCTGATGGGAAAAAATCTGTCAAAGGAAATTAAAGCCGAATTAGATAAAAGAATAAAGAATCTTAACAAATACCCGGAAAAGTTAATTTCATGGGAAGATGTGAAAGGTAAAATGCGTTCTCGTGAATAATTTTAGCATTGCACTTTCAGAAGAAGCTGAATTGGAGGCATTACAATCCTACTACTGGTATGAAAAAGAAAAAAGCGGTCTCGGAGAAGAATTTAAAAAATTTCTTGACTTAAAAGTCAGATTGATACAACAGAACCCCAAGGCCTCGCAGTAATTTATAAAAATCTCCGTTCGGCGAAACTTAAAAAGTTCCCGTATAGTATTGTTTATAGAATGCAGGGTCAGTCAATTCAAATCATTGCTATATTTCATCATTCAAGGAATCCGCGTCAATGGAAAAAGCGAATATAGCCAACGATCTTAAAAATTTTTTAGATAAAAAAGTTGAAGAATATAATCAGCCTTTCTTCATTACCAACGATCCCCTTTCCGTTCCGCACCTGTTTTCAAAAAAGCAGGACATTGAAATCGCAGGCTTTTTTGCCGCCACCTTTGCATGGGGTATCCGGAAGACGATCATCAATAAATGCAAAGAGCTGATGCAACTGATGGATAACGCACCCCATGATTTTTGCCTGAATCATTCCGATACAGATCTCAAAAAAATACAAAAGTTTACCCATCGTACTTTTAATACCACCGACCTGTTGTATTTTCTTTCTTTTTTTAAATTTCATTATTCACAGAATGATTCATTGGAATCTGCATTTTTCAATCGTAAATACATTCAACAAGGCAACCCGGTGGAAAATGCCCTGAATCATTTTTATGATTATTTTTTTTCTCTCGAATATGTTCCCGCAAGAACAAAAAAACATGCTGCCTCTCCCCGCAAAAAATCTGCATGTAAAAGGCTGAACATGTTTTTAAGATGGATGGTGCGGGATGACGGAAAGGGTGTTGACTTCGGCATCTGGAAAATGATCCCGCCTTCGCAGTTAATATGCCCTGTTGATTTGCATGTAGCAAGGGTCGCCAGGCATTTTGGCCTTCTGAAAAGAAAACAGGCAGATTGGCAGGCCGCAGAAGAGCTTACAGCAGAATTGAGAAAGTTTGACGAGCACGACCCGGTAAAATATGATTTTGCCTTATTTGGACTTGGGGTGCTGGAAAAATATAATTGATAAACCGAGCTATTGCAAATGAAAGAAGAAGTAATCGTAATAATAAATTCGCTGACAACTGCCCGCACAGACCAGGCAAGAGAAAAGCTGATTCCGTTGATCAATGAT
Organism: uncultured Ginsengibacter sp.; assembly: GCA_964627765.1. Taxonomy (GTDB): domain Bacteria; phylum Bacteroidota; class Bacteroidia; order Chitinophagales; family Chitinophagaceae; genus Ginsengibacter. Next base: position 112,418 of record CAZVKO010000004.1, read on the forward strand.
TTAATTAATCGGGATTTTAACTCTTTGGTACAGCTCTTATACAGGATTGACGTAGATGAAGGGAAATTAAAGGCCATTTTGAAAGAACATCCGGAACAAAACGCTGCCTCGCTGATAGCTGATCAAATCATCAGCCGCCAGCTACAAAAAATCGTAACAAGAAAAGAATTTGATCAACAAAAAAATAAAAATGATAAAGCCGGCTGGTGATTAAAAATACGGCTGACTATGATTTCTTTTCAAACATTAGTTTCTTTACGGCCTCCTTATCTTCTTTTTCCTTTTTAAGATCGAACATAGTGCCGAATACCAGATCCCATAAGGTAGAGCTGACGCCAAAGCCTTTGCCTTCATCTTTGTAGTGATGCAGGTGGTGATTTCTCCAAAGCGGTTTCATCCATTTAAAAGGAGGATGCCATGCATGAATGGCGTAATGCATACTGGCATAGCTGAGATAGCCCAGCATAAACCCCGGGAAAAAAGCAAAAACATAATTGTGCATAATGGCATACATCAATAAAAACAAAACGGAAGCAATGATCAGGCTGGGTACAGCCGGCATAAACAACCTTTGCTTGTCTCTCGGGAACTCATGATGATTACCATGCAGGATATAGGCAATCCTCGACGCAGTGGGATTTTCCGACACCATATGAAAAATATACCGGTGAGCCATATATTCAAAAAATGTCCAGAAAAACATTCCCCCTAAAAAGGTTAACGCTACAGTGCTAACGGGAAACCCGAGTTTGTGAGCCGCATAATAAGGTAATAAAATAAGTACCGGTAAATACATGGTCCAGATTACCAATGGATGAGTTTTAGTAAGATATTCAAGGTATTTATTCTGAAAAAGCCGTGCCTGTCCCTTATTATGAATCTTCTCAAATTTCATACGGATCGCATTTTGTAAGGCAAAGGTAAAAAGTATTGCAGAAATTTTCGTTGACATAAATCATTGACTGACGCATTTATGCTGTTCATTAACTTATCCTTCATAAATCTACTGCTTGTGGGCGGCAGGGACATCACTCACGGCGGGCCGCCCGGTTGGCGTCCCCACTAACCGGCAACAATTTTAAATACACCCTATGTAAGAGGATCATTAACTTATCCTTCATAAATCATTTACCTTGCAGCGTTAATAAAATCAAGAGATGAAATTAGTTTCTTACCTGAAAGAAGATCACGCGCAAATTGCTTTTTTGGTGGATGGAATGTTGTACGATTGCGACCGGATGCATCCTGATTTGCCGGTATCCATGACCATGTTCCTGACTTATTGGGAAGATATTTTTCCCATTGCCCATTCCATCAATCGTTCGTTGGAAGAAGGGAATAGAAAATTTAAAGGAATTCCCCTTGAAGAAGCATTTATTCTTGCACCGGTACCGCACCCGGTAAGTTGCCGTGATGCGTATGCTTTCAGGCAGCATGTAGCCGCAGCAAGAAGAAACCGGAAGGCAGAAATGATTCCGGAATTTGACCAGTTCCCGGTTTTTTATTTTACCAATCATAATGCCATACAGGGGCCGGGGGATGTGGTGTGCATGCCGGACCATTTCAATAAGCTGGATTTTGAGCTGGAGGCTGCAATAGTGATCTGCAAACCGGGAAGGAATATCAGGGCGGAAGAAGCTGATGAATATATCGGTGGCTTTATGATCATGAATGATTTCAGTGCACGCGGCCTGCAGGCAGATGAAATGAAGCTAAATCTTGGCCCTGCCAAAGGAAAGGACTTTGCTACGGCGATGGGGCCTATGCTGGTAACTCCCGATGAGCTTGAAGAGTTTTTAATATCCCCAAAGGAAGGTCATAACGGTAACGCCTGGTCGCTTTCCATGCAATGCCGGGTAAATGGCGTGCAGGTGAGCGAAGGCAACCTTGGCGATATAGACTGGACGTTTGCGGAAATTATTGAACGTTGCAGCTATGGAGTACAATTGTATGCCGGTGATGTAATTGGCAGCGGTACGGTAGGTACGGGTTGCTTCCTGGAGCTGAATGGCACTGGCAGGCTCAATGATCCAAACTACCGGGAGCAGTGGCTGCAGGAAGGTGATGAGGTGGAATTGGAAATAGAACACCTGGGAATATTAAAAAATACTATTGTGAAAGATGAGAGTGATTTTTCCATTCTCGCTTTGAAAAAGAATGTGTAGCAGACTATGTATAAAACTTTCCTGTTAAAAGATGAACCCGTATCTGCCGTACAAAGTATTTTGAATCATGTGGTAGCTCCGCGTCCAATTTGTTTCGCCAGTACAGTAGACGCTCAGGGATGCGTGAACCTTAGCCCGTTCAGCTATTTCAACATGTTTAGCTTTAACCCGCCGGTGGTCATCTTTTCTCCTTTATTACGTGTACGCAATAACACTGCAAAACATACATTGGAAAATTTAAAAGAAGTAGGTGAGGTTTGTGTAAATATCGTGAGCTATGATATGGTGCAGCAGGTAAGCCTCGCCAGCAGTGAGTTTCCAAAAGGGGTGGATGAATTTGTAAAAGCCGGATTTACCAAGGCGTCATCGCAACTGATACAGCCACCGCGCGTGCAGGAAAGCCCGGTACAGATGGAATGCAGGGTTATTGAGATTAAATCTTTAGGCATAGGAGGTGGCGCCGGAAACCTGGTGATTGCAAAGGTATTGATGGTTCACATACATGAAACACTTTTTACAGATGAAAAGCTGGATCAGACCAAATTTGATTTTGCAGCAAGAATGGGCGGCCATTGGTATGCAAGGGTAAGTAAAGAAAATATGTTCCAGGTGGAAAGACCCGATCAAAAAACCGGGATGGGTATAGACAATTTGCCTGAGTCGATAAGGAGCAGTAAAATACTTACGGGCAATGATCTTGGACGGCTGGCCAATGTGCATGAGATGCCTGCCATTGATATTTCTTTTGAAGATGCCCGGCTGAAAAATATTTTTCAATATTATTCAATTGACCCGGAAGAGATGGAAAAGGAATTACACACTTATGCAGCAGAATTATTACGCGATGGAAAGGTGAATGAAGCCTGGCAGGTACTATTGGCCAATAATTAAAAAATAAATAAACCGGCTGTTATTGTGTATGTGTTATATTTTGCTATGTGGCATTTCAATACTTTAAAGGATTCTCCGGCGATCATTTCACTGCGATATTTTGCCATTGCAGGTATTGCTTTTCTTATTTGGTATGTTTTGCTGAAACCAGGATTGCATTAAGTAATTCTTCCTCATAAAGGGCGCATATGCGCACCAATAATATTCCTCAGCGTCTTCACGTGAGCCCAAATTTCCCCTTCATCTGTTACCTTTGCAGCCGAAATAATTGAAGTTTATGAATCATCTGTCTGAACAGGAAATTATCAGGAGAGACAAGCTGAAAGAACTGGAAAAACTGGGTATCGAGCCGTACCCGGCGGCTGAATATCCTGTTACACATCATGCGCAGGAAATAAAGAGAATTTGGAAGGAAACTCCCAATCAACTAATCCATCCATCAACTAATCAACCAATAGATATATGCCTTGCCGGGCGCATCATGAGCATACGGGACATGGGAAAAGCTGCCTTTGCCGTATTACAGGACGATTCAGGCAAGATTCAGCTATATATCCGCAAAGATGATGTCACTAACGGAGACGATACCACGAAATATGATATTGTGTGGAAAAAATTAATGGACATCGGCGATATTATTGGCGTAAAGGGATTTGTTTTTACTACGAAAACCGGCGAAACATCGGTTCATGTAAAAGAGTTTACACTGCTTTCAAAGTCAGTCCGGCCCTTGCCTGTTGTAAAGGAAAAGGACGGGCATACATTTGATGAAGTTACCGATGCTGAATTTCGTTACCGCCAGCGCTATGCCGATCTTATCGTAAACCCGCATGTTAAAGAAATATTTATCAGGCGCACCAAAATGATCAATGCTATCCGTTCCTTTTTAAATGAGCGGGGAGCCATAGAAGTAGATACACCTGTGCTGCAAAGTATTCCGGGTGGAGCGGCAGCCCGGCCTTTTATTACACATCATAATGCATTGGATGTTCCTTTTTATTTGCGAATTGCCAATGAGCTTTATTTAAAAAGATTAATCGTTGGCGGATTTGACTGGGTATATGAATTCAGCAGAAATTTCAGAAATGAGGGGATGGACAGAACGCACAACCCGGAGTTTACCGTTTTGGAATTTTATGTCGCTTATAAGGATTACCTGTGGATGATGGAAACTACAGAGCAGTTGCTGGAGAGCACTGCCATTGCGGTTAACGGAACCACCAAAGCGCAGTTTGGGGAAAACGAAATTGATTTCAAAGCTCCGTATAAAAGAATTTCCATGTATGACGCGATAAAGGAGCATACCGGTATCGGCATCAGTAATATGGATGAGCAGGGCCTGAGAGAAGTTTGCTCACGGTTAGGCATACACGCAGATAAGACAATGGGTAAAGGAAAATTAATAGATGAAATTTTTTCTGAAAAATGCGAACATTATTTTGTACAGCCGACGTTTATTATAGATTATCCCGTTGAAATGAGCACGCTTACCAAGAAGCATCGCAGCAAACCCGGACTGGTAGAGCGTTTTGAATTAATTGTACATGGTAAAGAAATTGCTAATGCCTACAGTGAACTGAATGATCCGCTTGAACAGCGCGAGCGTTTTGAAGAACAGGCTAAGCTGATGGAGCGCGGGGATGATGAGGCCATGTACATCGACCAGGATTTTCTGCGTGCACTGGAATATGGCATGCCGCCCGCAAGCGGTATTGGGTTTGGCATCGATCGCCTGTGTATGCTGCTCACCAACCAGCCTTCCATACAGGACGTGCTCTTCTTTCCGCAAATGCGGCCTGAAAAATGGGAAGAGGATGAAAATAAACAGGAAGATGAAAGTAAAGGCTGACTACACCAGCTTTTCTTCGAACTGCATCTTATGCAGCTTATAGTAAAAACCTTGTTGCTGCAATAGCTCATAGTGAGTGCCGGTTTCTTTTATTTCCCCTTTGTCCAGCACCATGATCTTGTTGGCCTTACGGATCGTGGAAAGGCGATGGGCAATAATAATAGAAGTTCTTCCTTTAATCAGCGTTTCAATGGCATGTTGTATCAGCAATTCACTCTCACTGTCTATGGAGGACGTAGCTTCATCCAAAATCAAAACAGAAGGATTGAATAATAATGCCCTTATAAAAGAAAGTAGTTGCCGTTGCCCCAAAGACAGTGTGGACCCCCTTTCCATCACATTATAATCATATCCGCCGGGGAGACGTTGAATGAAATCGTGCATGCCGATCATTTTAGCGGCATGCTCCACCTGCTCTTTTGATATAGAATGATTTCTAAGCGTGATATTATCATAAACCGATCCGCTGAATAAAAATACATCCTGCAGCACTACGGCAATTTTGCTTCGCAGAAAGCCGATGTCATACGTATCGATATTTTTATCGTCTATTTCAATATTCCCTTTATTGATGTGATACAGGCGGTTGATTAAGCTAATAATGGATGTTTTACCGCTACCCGTGTGACCTACAATGGCGAGCGTTTCCCCGGAATTTATGCTGAACGAAATATTTTTTAAAACATAGTCTTCGTCATTGTAAGCAAACCAAACGTGATGGAAAGCAACTTTGCCATTCATGATAACATCCCTGATGCCCTGATGAGTTTCCGGAGTTACATCCGGATTATCCAAAACTTTAAATACCCGTTCGCTTGCCACCACGCCCATTTGTAATACGTTGAATTTATCTGCTATTACGCGCAGCGGGCGAAATAGTAAATTCAGGTACATATAAAAGGCAATAATGAGGCCGATATCGCTCGTTTTAATGGCGCCCCACCATACGAGCAGCCCGGTTGAAAATCCCAGCACAAGCTCTACCACCGGAAAAAAAACAGAATAGGCAAAAATGGCCCGTATGTTGGCATTGCGATGTTCTTTATTAATGGCATTAAACTTTTTAAATTCTTTGTCTTCCACGGCAAAAGCCTGCACTACACTCATTCCGGTAATATGCTCCTGCACAAATGCATTTAATGCCGCTACTGCATTTCGTACTTTGATAAATGATTTATTCACGCTCTCTTTAAAAAAGTAAGTAGCAATGATAAGAATCGGAAACGGGGCAAGACAGATCAGGCTCAGTTTCCAGTTCACGAAAAACATGAATAGTAAAATCGAAACGATAGAAAGTAAATCCGAAATGATGGGGATCAATCCATCCGAAAAAATATCATTGATAGATTCGATATCATTGATGGTCCGGGTGGTTAAGGTGCCAATCGGCGTTTTATCAAACTGGGACAGGTTAAAGCTTAATATTTTTTTATACACCTTTACCCGGAGGTCTTTCACAACCGTCTGCCCCAGCCACGAAGTAAGAAAGCCAAAATAAAAACGCATCACTGTTTCAAGAAGCAACAAACCAATTTGAATAACGGTAATAAGAACCAGCCAGTGAATATTTTTATCTTTTATAAAAACATTTACGGTGTATTGAATAAGGTAAGGACGCAGTGGCGAAACGATCGCCAGCATGATTGAAAGAAAAATTGACAGGTATAACTTCTTTTTATAGGGACGTGTGAATGCAAAAACTCTTCTCAGTACGGTAAAATCCAACAGCTTTTTTCTACTCTTCTTTTCGGCCATTTGGCAAATTTATATCAACCCAATGACTAATGACTATTGATGATTGACTGATTGATGAATGGCAGAATAATCGGTTACCAAACGGCTGTACTCTGCATATTTATTCTACTTCTCCGCCACCGCGGCTGTAGGCTTTTATAAACAGGGCGCCCAGGTTTTTATGGGGGGGGATATAATCCTCGAAAGTTTCTCTTAGCTCTTTTGGCGCTTTATTAAAGTAGGCCGTAAGACCCGCCCACATTTCTCTCCAGTCAATGTTTTTGCCATTGCGCAAAGTATTATCCAGTGCATCGATGATGGGCTTATTCACATCCTTTGCCCCGGTTTCCTTGGTAGAAATGATATGGGCTTCCGGCGCATAGGTCAGTATGGTCTTCAGGTTTTGATAGCCTCCGCATGATCCGAGCATGATAATTTTAGCATTGTCTGAAAGTTGCTGTATCGTGTACTTTAAATGATAGCTATGACCCCGGTGAATCACTATGGAAGGTTTCAGATCCAGCTTATCCATGTAATCAATAAGGTCTGCCTGCGCCTGCGCATCCTGGTCGGTTTCATTGTCGAGAGGGAGGTTGGCGAATATCCAGACCGGCTTTCCTTTTCTGGATTTTATTTCTATCCATTCTTTTTTATGAATGATCTGCCAGTCAGCGGAAGGAAATGAAGTGAGGTAACTGTTGAATGATTGCTTGCCGTCTTTATCTCCGTAAAAGAAAACCTGTTCTATAATTCTTCCCGAATCGTCTGCGAGATAATCATAATTAACGGTATAAACCGGCGGTATACCGATTTCTTTTGAGAGATCAATGCCATTTTTTTCATCTGCGGAAAGAAAGATCATCTTCAAAAGGTTGTAGATCTTTTTTCCATGTTCGTTATTGTCCTTGGTACAGCGTTGAAGATTGCTTTCCACGTCCTGCAGCATTGATTTTTGCAGCTCAGGATTACTGATGCTTCCATAAGAATCCGCCACGTCTACGGCATCTTCCAGCGTACCGGTTTTTTCAAGATTGCCCACAAAAGCCTGCATAAGTGTGGAAGATTCGTCTGCGGGCATAGATTTTAAAAATTCATCCAGCTTTGCATACTCAGCAGCCATTTTAATGAATTTCTTAAAGTGATCAAAATTCACCTTCATTAACAGGGAATCACCATGTGGCACCGGCCCCAGCTTCTGCATCATCCGGTCAAACGAATATTTGTAACTTGATGTGTAAATATCATTTTCGCCCAATACCATCATATAATAGAGATCATCCGCATCCAGGGGTTCAATGGCATGAAAACGTACGGCAGGATTGGGGCTTTCGTGCAGGTCATTAATTGGTGTAATAAAGTGTTCCACCGCCTTTCGCTTCAGCATATCCAATAATCCGTCGGAACCATACATGGCAACAGGAGTGTCGCCACCTACCACTCTCGGGTAGTAGCTTTCTTCCGTCCTTACTAATAATTTATAATAGCCCACACTATCGTAAGTTTTGTCAGAAGTGCCTGCGTATTTAGCTACATTTTCCATTGTTTGGTTTCCGTTAATCAGGTCATCCAAAAAGGGAAAATAAAATAAGGCGCGCTGATGGAGCTTACTCAATTCTACCACGGTCATTACGCGTTTGTCTTTATTTCGCCGTATCAGTTTTCCCTGCGGGGTAGAAGATGCCTGTGCATAAGTATACAGCTGGCTCGGGCTGTTCTTAAAAGCTTCAATTACCAGCGAATCTGCAAAAGGCTCGTTCATATACGGAACGATATTGGCTAAAATCTGGTCAGGATGCAATTTGCAGAATTCGAGAAATAATATTTTCTGGCTCTCTTTATAGCCGGGATTTACGTCAAAGATCTGCGCATTGATTAATCCGATTTCGTAGGGCACCTTTGCAATCAGCGGCGCCATGCTTTGCCCGTTGATAGTGGCGCTCATTATTTCAGTAAAATTATCTACCAATTGTGGCGCCAGCGCCGGCACCAGCTTGTGCAGTCTCCAGTTATCAGTAAAATCGGTTACCAGCGATTCCAGATAACGCAGGTAGCGAATCTTATCATTGTTGGTAGCAATTTGTGTATCGATCTCTATGTCGTTGCGCAGCACATTTACCTTTCTGAAAATAGCGTCGGTTACCTGGAGGTTGATATCAGGATTCGTAGAGACCTTTATCAGCCCGTCAAGATGCCCGTCCGCCCTGTCGGCACGGGCCTGCGCCGCTTTTATTTTATCATGAAATACCTGCCGGCTTAAGGGAATGTTGGTAGTGTCGTTATAGGCCAGGCTAACGTGGGGGATTAAAAATAAAAATATAAAAAAGTAAAAGTTTACTTTCATTTCTTTATAGTTAAAGAAGCAGAGGCTGCTGCAACAGCTGCAAAGGTACTGTATTGATTTTTTATATGATTTGACAGGTAAATGAAACGCTGCATATAAAAGCCGGATTAACCTTTTTTTATGAAGAACTAAAACAGGATTTTACGGCAGGTAATATCAATATTAAAAAATTGTAAACACTTTTCTCATACTGTTTTTTGATATAGGTTTGCGCATCATGGCAAATGAACCCAGGTCCAGAACCATCCTTGTAGCGGACGATGAGCCGGATATTCTGGAAATCATCGCCTTCAATCTTCGGGCAGAAAAGTATGAGGTGATTACTGCAAAAAACGGTAATGAGGCCGTGGTCATGGCGAAGACCCATAATCCGGATTTAATTATTCTCGATGTAATGATGCCGGGTAAAACAGGCATCGAGGTTTGCAAGCTATTGCGGTCACAACCCCAGTTTGAAAATACGATCATTGTTCTCCTCACTGCATTAAACGATGATGCAACAGAAATAAAAGGCCTTGAAACCGGTGCCGATGATTATATTACCAAGCCCATCAGTCCAAAAGTTTTGATAAGCCGCGTGAATGCATTATTCAGGAGGATCATCAAGGAAACGGGGAGCGTATTGCAGATAGGCGATATAAAAATTGACAGGGAAAAATATATCGTTACTTCCCATGATAATGAGATTATTTTAGCCAGGAAGGAATTCGAATTGCTGGCATTGCTGGCTTCCAAGCCTTCCAAAGTTTTCCTGAGAAATGAGATACTGAATAAAGTATGGGGTACCGATGTAATTGTGGGCGACCGCACTATAGATGTACACATCCGGAAGATTCGTCAAAAGCTTGGCGGCGATTATATTACCACGGTAAAGGGAGTTGGCTATAAATTTCAATTGTAATTCACCTTGGTTTTCTTCAGTTGTTACGGCAATTTAACAATTCAGCACTTGAACAATTAATTCATAGCGATTATTTTTGGATTACAGAAAACAGATTCTATGAAAAAAATTGTTACTTCTCTCCTTTTTACGATCGCCTCATTTTCATTAATAGCTCAGAAGGACTCTTCGGGCAACCTGGGCGGAATGCTGAAAAAAGCCGGTTCGTTATTTTCTAAAAAATCATCTAATTCATCCGGTCTCTCTAATGACCAGATTGTTTCAGGATTAAAGGAAGCCTTATCAATCGGGGCACAAAAAAGCGGCGATAAGCTATCAGCTACGGATGGTTTTTATAAAGATGCTGTTGTAAAAATCCTGTTACCGGAGCAGGTGCGCAATGTGGAAAATAAGATGAGAATGCTGGGATTTGGTAAATTAATTGATAACGCAGAGTTAAGCCTGAATCGTGCGGCAGAAGATGCCTCCAAACAGGCAGCGCCCATCTTTTTGGACGCTATTAAAAAAATGACGGTAACGGATGCTTTGAACATTTTGAGAGGAAGTGATACTGCCGCTACCTCCTATCTGAGAAAGACCACCACACCCGAACTTACCACCGCTTTCCGGCCGGTAATAGAACAGTCACTGGCAAAAACAGATGCCAATAAATACTGGAAAGATGTTTTCACCACGTATAATAAGTTCAGCAAAAATCCGGTGGACACAGATATCAATAGTTACGTAACGGGCAAAGCTTTGAATGGCTTATTCTATTATGTGGCACAGGAAGAAATAGGTATAAGAAAGAATCCGGCAGAGCGCGTAACTGATATTCTCAAAACTGTTTTTGGAGGTAAATAATTTCTGACTGTGCTTAGATAATTTTTTAGGGTCATCCCAACATCATGCGAAGGCTTTTAATAATCATATTTATCATTTTTGCGTGGCATTATTCATTTTCACAAAATATTGTTGGGAACTGGGGCGGGGATATTTCAGCAGGTGGAAATAAAATTCCTATCGTTTTTCATTTTTATAAAGACGCTTCCGATAAAACCGAGGGTAAGTGGGACAGCCCGTCGCAGAACGCAAAAGATCTTCCATGTGGTGATATAGTGATAAGGGATGATAGTGTACTGGTTAACCTGCCCGTAATTTCAGGGAGTTATAAAGGTAAATTTGTTTCGGGTGATTCACTCGCCGGAATGTGGATTCAACATGGATTTCAAACGCCCCTGAACCTGGCAAGGGCTAATGATTCAGCTATTTATGAACCGCCTAAGCGGCCACAAACTCCGAAGCCGCCTTTTAGTTATATAAGCGATAGCGTACTGTATACTAATGCGGATTCCTCTGTTAAATACGGAGCCACGTTCACGCGGCCCTTTTCAAAGGAGGATGAGAAATTTCCTGCTGTTTTATTAATTACCGGCAGCGGCAAACAGGATAGAGATGAAACAATTTATGATCATAAACCTTTTGCTGTCATCGCTGATTATCTTACGAAACATGGCATTGCGGTTTTAAGAGTAGACGACAGGGGAATGGGACAAACAACAGGAGCGTTCGACACATCGTCTTCTGCTGACTTTGCCGGTGATGTGGAAGCAGGCATTCAATATTTGCTTTCGCGAAATGATGTGGAACCCAGTCACATAGGTTTGCTCGGACACAGCGAAGGTGGTATGATTGCACCCATGGTTGCTGCAAAAGACAACCGTGTTTCATTTGTAGTATTGCTGGCCGGACCGGGGGTCAGCGGAATGATGATAAATGATTATCAAAATTCTTTGGCATTAAAAAATGCGGGTATACCGGACAGTATCATTCAAAAGTTCCTGGTACTGCACGATGCGCTGGTAAGTGCTGCTGTATCGTCGGCCGGTGCGGATGATTTTAAAAATAAAGTGCCGGGTATTTATTATGGCTGGAAGAAAGACCAATCGGAGGAAACGGTAAATGAATTGATACACGGAACCGATGAGCAGGTAATCGCTGACTTTGAAAAAAAATATTTTTTATTTCATTCAAAATGGTGGCGTTTTTTCCTGACGCATGACCCTTCCAAAGACCTGGAGAAGCTTAGCATACCCGTGTTGGCGTTGAATGGTTCAAAAGATATGCAGGTAGATCCGCAGACAAACCTGGCTGCCATAAGAGCGGCGCTGAAAAAAAGTCAATCAAAAAATTACAAGGTGATTGAGCTGCCGGGCCTGAATCATTTATTTCAACATTGTACAAAATGCACGGTCGAAGAATATGGAAAATTAGAAGAAACCATTGCGCCCGAAGTATTAAGGACGGTCAGCGACTGGATCAATAGTGTGGTAAAATAGCTTACTGGCAGCTTTCGCAAATACCCGATATAATAACTTCAACGTGATGGGTCCTGAATCCCTTCGGCAATTTTACAGAAGGCACGTGTACGGCGTCAAGGCAAATGGTCCTGTTGCACGCATCACAGATAAAATGTACATGGTCGTCGTGGTGATGTCCCTTTGCGCATTCGTCTTTGCACAAGGCATATTTAACGGAGTTATCAGTAGTGGGTATTAAATGAATAATACCATTTTCCACAAAAGTTTGTAAGGTGCGATAAAGAGTAACCCGGTCAAACAAATCCCCGGTGCTTTTCTCGATGTCTGCATGCGACAGTGCATTTTCCTTTTTCATAAAAAGGGACAAAATTTTCACGCGGCTATCGGTAACGGATAGACGATTTTGCTTTAGAATTTCTTTTACATCGGTATTCATATCAATTAGGATTGTTAGCAAATGTGGAATGATTGAAAATATTTCCCTCGCGGGGTTCCTTCAGCAATTTCGCGATGTCTTTGCTTAATAGTCGCAATTCATCATCTTTCAACCCGTCGTAAATACCGCGGACACGCCGGTCCCTGTCAATCAGCGCAAGAAACTGGGTATGGATGAACTGGTCCTGTATGTCCAGCGTATCATTTTTCTCATCGTCGAGGAGGTAGCTCACCTTGGCCATTCCATATAATGAATCCTTGGTGCCCGTAACAAAATACCATTTGGCTGCAAAATGCGGATCGGGGCCTACCATTTTGGTTTCGTATGCTTTCAGCAAGGGTACCGAATCCGTACCAGGCATAGAGGTGTGAGATATAATTGCAAAATCACTATCGTTCTCATATTGCCGGAAAATACTGTCGAGGTTGGCGTTCATTTTAGGGCAAATGCCTTTGCACGTAGTAAAAAAGTAGTTGGCAACATATACCTTATTGTCGATTGTATGTTCGTCAACGGGCTTCCCGTTTTGATCGGTGAACGAAAAATCCTGGACATAACTCATTACCGGCAGCTTTACTTTGTAATAATCCGTGCCGTAAAACAGAAAAAAGAAAAATGCGGTGAAAAGCACTATAAAAAAACCGAGATAAACTAAAATATTCCTTTTCATTCCTCAAAAATAACGAATAAATAATCTGCATCATTGTTGCAAATATACTACATTTGCAGCCATGCTAAGTTTTTTAAAGCGCTTTAACTGGGATTTGATGGGTATGGTTACCTCGATAGCCTGCGCTATTCATTGTGCCATACTTCCTTTGGTGCTCACCTCACTTCCTTTATTTGGAATAAATATTATTCATAATCCTGTTTTCGAATGGAGTATGATCGGGCTTGCGTTTGCGATTGGTTGCTATGCGCTGGCTCATGGGTATAAAAAACATCACCGGAGTCCGCTCCCTTTGCTGATTTTTACCGGGGGCTTCTTTTTTTTGATATTGAAGCAAATCTTTCATTCACACGAAATGATTTTTTTAATCCCTGCTGTAGTATTAATCCTATATGCTCATTTCCTGAATTTGAAATACACGGCCCAATGTAAACTCCAGCATAAAAATTAATCCAGATTTTATAAAGTATATGAAGAAAATTTTGATTGCAGCTGCGATAACTTTGTTCGCCATTGCCTCCTTCGGGCAGCAGAAAGAAAAAATTGCTATAAAACAGGTAATGAAAATGCAGGAAAATGCCTGGAATAGCGGCAGTATTGATGAGTTCATGACAGGCTATTGGCAAAATGATTCATTGATGTTCATCGGCAAGTCGGGTATTTCTTACGGCTGGCAGGCGGCATTAAATAACTACAGGAAACGTTATCCTGATACTGCCGCTATGGGGAAATTGACCTTTAAGATTCTTCAGATGAAATCACTTTCTTCCGTTTATTATTTTGTGGTAGGCAAATGGGGTTTGAAGAGGTCTATGGGAAATATAGGCGGATATTTCACGTTGCTGTTCAGAAAAATAAATGGAAAGTGGCTCATCGTTGCCGATCACACCAGTTGATGGCATTTATTGGATCAATAACTTTTTGAACTGCGTACTGTCGCCGGAGAATACATTAAAATCGACGTAGTTTTTAATTCCGTTCACTCTTCCGCTTTTGCTATGCTGCCAAAACGCCCAGGGGTGATCAATACTGGGTTTCACCGGCTGCAGATAATGGGCAATCCATAGCGGATATTCTCCGAAATCATTTTGCAGATAAGTATTGTAAAATTTAATGTTGGTATAAATGATGGGCTGTACCCCGTAAAAATTTTTTACCACCGTGAGCCAGTCACCAATTTCTCTTTTTAATTCGTCGGCAGGTACACCATACGTTTCTTCAATATCCAGCACGGGGGGCAGGTCTCCTTTTTTTAAATCTACCAGTTCTATAAAATTAGCCGCCTGCCTTTTACCATTTTTCCCTGCAATAAAAAAATGATAGGCCCCCTTGCAAATATTCTGCTCCTGTGCCTGCACCCAGTTTTGCCGGAATTGATTATCGATACTGCCTACTCCCTCTGTTGCTTTTATAAAGGCAAAGTCGATTTTCACATTATTTACCTTCATGTTTTTTACTTCTCTCCAGTTAATCGTCTCCTGGTATTTACTTACATCAATGCCATGAATAGTATAGCCTGAAGGAATGGTAATTTCAAAACCGGGGTAAAATATTTCCGGCGTATGGGTGAAATAACGGACAATATAATACCCGGAAACGACAGCGACGACAACTCCCGCAAGCAGCTTTATAAAATACGGCGCTAAACGTTTCTTTCTTTTTGCCCCCATTTATTTCTGTTCGATATGCAATAATAGGCTGCGGATATTATTGCTTCAAAATCTTTTTGTAAAATTGAAACCATTCATGATTGTAGTACTTAAAACTATAAACTGGCCGGGGAAGATTGCCGCATAGGGTAGCTGTGGTTATGGTGAAACAGGAAGTAACTCTCGGGCAATATACCGAACCAACGGACCTGTCTGCCACTTGCAGCAGTATCAAATATCAAAATAGCCGGAGAAGTTAGCAATATCTTTTGCCCGAAAATAGCCTGCGAAGGCCTGTTTTTCCAGGCAAATAAAGGTGTCCGGGCACTGAAAATTATTTTCGGATTTCTACTCGTAAATATTTGATATTAAATGTATTATTAAAAAGGAAGGCCTTCATTAAGCGTTTCTTTAACTAACTTTTAATCAAAAGGCTTGCATCAGAGGCATTTTGGTATTAAATTTGCACCATCTGCGCAAAAGAAAAGCTTATTATCCATTAAGAGAAATAATTTGCTATCCTCTTTTTTGACCACGTGTTCAACGTGCAAATTAGTAACCCTGAAAAATCTGATGACTTGACCAAATCAAATTTTTGATTTGTGAAAAATTTAAAGCTAAACCTGGGAAATTTACACCCATCAGGATCCTTTGAATACCCGGATGATGATCACACTCAAAACTATTAGTGATGAAAACTATTCAGTCAAAAATTCTGATAACGTTTATAATAGCTTTCTTTATAATCGGCTTCAGTACATCGGCAAAATCGATCTTTGATGCTGCTGATTCCGCAGTATCAGAACCTACCACTACTACCGAACCGGGAATGGAGGTAAATCCTCTTGCGGTTGCTTATCCGGCAGACTTGCAGGCATCGAGGCCGCACACGGCAAACTTCATTCAATCCTTCTGTAAGAAGCAACGGGATTATATCGTTTATATTTTCAAAAAAGGCCAGCGCTTTTTTCCCATTGCAACTCGTATTCTCGGAAAATATAATGTTCCGTCCGAACTTCAAATGATCCCGGTTCTGGAATCGGAGTTCGATCCTAATGCAGTATCAAAAGTAGGTGCCGTGGGTTACTGGCAATTCATGGGTGAGCTTGCTACGGAATACGGATTGAAAATTACCGGTAAATATGACGAGCGTAAAAACTTTACAAAGGCCACTGTTGCCGCGGCAAAATTTTTCAGGGATCAGCTTGCAGCTTTTAATAATGATCTGCTGCTGTGTGTCGCTTCCTATAATTGCGGCCCGGGAAGAGTACAGTATGCAATAAAGAAATGCGGCAAGCCGGACGCTTGCTATTGGGACATAAAAAATTACCTCCCATTAGAAACTAAAAAGTTTGTGATGAACTTTATAGCATTCAACATTATTGGCGCTAACTACGATAAATTTTTAAATAATACATTGGATTTTAATGAGCCTCCGTTTATTAAAGTTCAGCCCATCCAGGATTCGATCAATATAAGCAGCGATTCACTTACTGTCAGGGCACTTTGATTCTGCCTGCGTACCTTTGGGTAATGCCGAAGGTAAATTATCATGACAGTATAAATTTTATGCGAAAACTAACCGGCCGCCGGCTTTGGAATGCGGCCAAGGTTTTTTCCAGCTTTTATATCAGCAGAATTACAGGGAAGCCCGTACAATGGGGCTTACCGGTTTCCGTTTCTTTTGAACCTACCACATCCTGCAATCTGCGTTGTCCTGAATGCCCGAGCGGGTTACGCGCTTTTACGCGGCCAACCGGAATGCTGGAGCGTAGCTTTTTCAGGCAAACGATTGATGATATTTATAAAGATATTCTGTACCTCATTTTTTATTTCCAGGGCGAACCTTATCTGAATAAAAATTTTTTGGAAATGGTCCGGTATGCTTCCGCAAAAGGAATTTATACGGCTACTTCCACCAATGCACATTATCTGACGGATGAGGTGGCACGAAAAACAGTGGAAAGCGGGCTGGATCGTTTGATTATTTCTATTGATGGTACTACGCAGGAAGTGTATGAACAATATCGTGTGGGTGGCAATTTGAATAAAGTAATAGAAGGAGCAAGAAACATTGTGAAATGGAAAAAGCAATTAAAAAGTAAAACCCCGTTTGTTTTTTTTCAGTTTCTTGTAGTAAAGCCCAATGAGCACCAGACAGAGGAAATAAAAAAGCTTGCCGAGTTGGTGGGGGTGGATCAGGTTAGATTCAAAACGGCCCAGGTATATGATTATGAAAATGACCCCAATCAATTGATACCTGTAAATGAAAAATACAGCCGGTATAAAAAGAGCAAAAAGGGCTTTTATGAAAATAAAAATAAACTGGCCAATCACTGCTGGAAGCTTTGGCAGGCCAACGTGATTACCTGGGACGGGCTGGTAGTGCCCTGCTGTTTTGATAAAGATGCCACCCACCGGCTGGGCGATTTGAAAAATCAATCATTCAGAGAGGTATGGCAGAATGATAATTATAAGAAATTCCGGAAAGAACTTATGACCAGCAGAAAAAACATTGATATCTGTTCCAACTGCAGCGAAGGTGTTTCCGTATGGAAAAATTAACCCGGAGAATTATTTAAATTTTACTAAAATATTCTTCTTTTCTTTTTTAAAAATATTCATTCTGTAAATTAGCCGCTTTACAACCCATGGTTCATGATAAAATATCTGTATTCAGCTTCATTATTTATTTGCTTCAATTTATTATGTCCGGCATTATTTGCGCAACCCAAGTATGAGTTTCGCGGAGTATGGGTGGCCACTGTTGATAATATTGATTTTCCTTCTGCCAAATTCCTGAACTCAGAAAGCCAGAAGGCTGAATTTATTAACCTCCTCGATATGAATAAGCGCAACGGTATGAATGCTATGGTGGTGCAGATCAGGCCGGCTGCCGATGCGTTTTATGCCTCGCCCTACGAACCCTGGAGCGAATGGCTTACAGGTGTACAGGGTAAGCCGCCTTCACCTTATTATGATCCGCTTCAGTTTATGATAACGGAAACGCATAAACGGGGCATGGAGTTTCATGCATGGATGAATCCCTATCGCGCCGTTTTTAATATTAATAAATCTTCCATTGCACCTGATCATATTACCAAATTGCATCCCGATTGGTTTATTAATTACGGAACCGTAAAATATTTTGATCCGGGCAATAAAGATGTTCAGCGATATGTTACCAGCATTGTGAAAGATGTGGTAAGCCGGTATGATATTGACGCGATTCATTTCGACGATTACTTTTATCCCTATCGTATAGCAGGTAAGGAATTTTATGATACGGCTTCTTACCGGAAATATGGGAACGGAATGGATAAAGAAACCTGGCGCAGAAGCAATGTGGATTCAATTATATGGATGCTTGGCCATGCGATTAAGCGTGTGAAACCCTATTGCAAATTTGGCATCAGTCCGTTTGGAGTATGGCGGAACATTGGCCAGGACGCAGATGGAAGCGATACAAAAGCCGGGCAAACCAATTATGATGATCTGTACGCAGATATCCTGCTTTGGCTTAGAAAAGGATGGATAGATTACGTGGCGCCGCAATTATATTGGGAGATTGGAAATAAAATTGTTGGTTATGAAGTGCTGGTCGATTGGTGGGCCCGTCATACTTATGGAAGACAATTGTACATTGGGCACGGGATATATAAAACCACCGAGACGAGGTCGCATGCGTGGAGAAACAGGGAAGAATTGCCCAATCAAATAAAGCTATTGAGAAAATA
This sequence comes from uncultured Ginsengibacter sp., assembly GCA_964627765.1. Taxonomy (GTDB): domain Bacteria; phylum Bacteroidota; class Bacteroidia; order Chitinophagales; family Chitinophagaceae; genus Ginsengibacter. The sequence goes on from CAZVKO010000004.1 coordinate 131,091, forward strand.
CCCGCAGGTGCAGGGGAGTATTTATTTCAGCAGCAGCTCTTTCAGCGGCAATCCTAACGGATGGAACGATAGCCTGCGCAATAATTATTATAAATATCCTGCCATTGTGCCGCCGATGAATTGGATTGATTCTGTAAAACCGCCGCCGCCGGTTATTTCCCTTGACACTTCCAAAGTGATGATTTATGACCACTTCATTGATTTTTATATACGCCAGGATCCTGTTGACTCCCTGGTAAACCGGTATGTGATTTACAATTTTTCAGATACTTCATCCATAAATTACAGTGATCCTAAAAATATTTTTTCAATTGTGGAATCAGGAGAAAATTATTATCATTTCAACCTGGATGATTTATCGCAGCAGAAAAAAATTGTAATTGCCATTACTTCCTTAACGCGCACCAACAACGAAAGTTTAGCCGGTAGTTATATTTATCTTGAAAGGAAAGCGAATGGATGGCACCTGGTGAATCATGGAAGAAAATAAATTCACTTTAAATTGCTGATGATGCTTTGCTGGCTTCCTGAGATCTTTTTCATGGTATAACTAACCTGTTCGGCCATATCGCTTTTGCGATCCAGTATGTTTTGCAGCTGTATATTTTGTTCATCGCTTACGGCAATATTTTTCTCTTTGGCTGCCTCTCTTTTCTGCCCGATTTCAAGCACCATTTTTTTCAGATCAGCGTCCGCATTTTTCGATGCCTGTACCATTGTCAAAACAATCAGCCCTTCTATATCTGTATTACTCATACCTTTAAGCAGAGAAGCTTTGTGAAATGCTGCAGAAAGGCTGTCCGGATTCATTTTGCAATGTTCCATGGCTTTGGCATTTTTTAAAATGAAGTCTTTCAGCCGGGGACGTAACTGTGGCATGGACTGATTGTAAAATTCATCTGCATCGGGTGGCATGGCCTTTGGAACCTGTGCGGCCATAAATAAGTTGCAGAAGAAGGTGAGGCATGCCAGAAGAGCTAAATTTTTCATAAGCTTTGTTTCTTATTAAGAATTTTGGCCTTTGAATTCCGGAGATTGATATTATGCAAACGAAAAAAGTCTCTAAAAATTGGGTAGTTGCCGGTTACTTATTCACATTTCACTAATTGAATAATGTTATTTTTCTGTAATATTATTGTTCTGCAAAAACAATAAATATAACTTCAATTTTAAAGATTAAAAACTGATACACATGAATCCTAATCCCAAACTTAAAGGGCAATCGGCGCTGGTAACAGGAGCGAACAGCGGTATAGGCCTTGCCGTAGCTATTGCGCTTGGCAATGAAGGCGCGAATGTAGTAGTAAACTACGTTACTCATCCGGAAACAGCAGATGATGTTGTAAAACAAATTGAAGCCAATGGCGGTAATGCCATTGCCATACAGGCTGACGTAAGTAATGAACAGCAGGTCCTGGCAATGTTTCAACGGATGTTTGACAAATACGGCACCATAGATATACTGGTGAATAATGCCGGTCTTCAGAAAGATTCACCGTTGGAATCCATGTCTCTTGCTGACTGGCAACTCGTAATAAATGTAAACTTAACAGGTCAGTTCCTATGCGCCCGTGAAGCGGTAAAAGAATTTTTAAGAAGAGGCGTTGTGCCGGAAAGAAGTTGCGCCGCCGGAAAAATAATTTGTATGAGCAGTGTTCATGAAGTGATACCCTGGGGCGGCCACGTAAATTATGCAGCCAGTAAGGGGGGCATCAATATGATGATGAAAAGTATGGCCCAGGAGCTGGCCCCGAAAAAAATACGCGTAAACAGCATTGGCCCCGGAGCCATTCAAACACCCATCAACCGCCAGGCATGGGAAACACCGGAAGCATTAAACAGACTGCTGACATTGATACCCTATGGCCGCATTGGCCAGCCGGAAGATATTGGAAAAGTAGCCGTATGGCTTGCCAGCGACGAATCTGATTATGTTACGGGAACCACCGTATTTGCAGACGGAGGCATGCTGCTATATCCCGGGTTTTCAACTAACGGCTAAGGTTATACGAAAAGAATTTTATTTTGTTAACATAACATTGTACCTGTAAAATGAATACGGCGGAACATTTGCGACTTAAAGAAAATTCTGCTAAAGACGTGCCCATTGAAAAATGGGGGCCATATCTGAGTGAACGCCAGTGGGGGGTGGTACGGGAAGATTACAGCGAAGAAGGCGATGCATGGAATTATTTTCCACATGATCATGCACGAAGCAGGGCCTATCGGTGGGGAGAAGATGGTCTGGCGGGCATTTCAGACCTGTTTCAAAATTTATGCTTTTCTGTGGCTTTGTGGAATGGCCAGGATCCGATTTTAAAAGAACGGCTTTTTGGTTTGAGTAACTATGAAGGTAATCATGGCGAAGATGTGAAGGAGCTCTATTATTATCTCGATAATATTCCTACACATTACTACATGAAGTATTTGTATAAATATCCACAATCGAGATTTCCTTATGAATGCCTGATTGAGAAAAACAAATACCGGAGCAAGGACGAGCCGGAATTTGAATTGCTTGATACAGGGGTATTTAATGACAACAGGTATTTTGACGTTTTTGTTGAATATGCAAAAGCCAATAGTGAAGACATCTTTATAAAGATCGAAATTGTAAACAGGGGCGCTGAAGATGCGTTTATTGCAGTATTGCCCACGCTGTGGTTTTATAATAAATGGCAATACTCCGGCGAAGAAAATAAACCTTCTATCACTTATATTAACGACACTACGGTTAAAGCATGGAACCAGAATTTAGGCGATTACTACCTGTATTTTCAACAGCCCGGTGATATTTTATTTACTGAAAATGAAACCAACTTTGAAAAACTCTTTAACCTGCCTGATAAAAGTGAATTTGCAAAAGATGCTTTTCATGAAGCCATCATTAACAAGAAAGATATAGAAAAGCTTCGCGGGAAGAAGCAAGGGACAAAATTTTCACCGGTTTATTATACCGAAATAAAAGGCGGCGAATCGAGGCAGATTTATCTTCGTCTGTGCAATACCGTTATTGACCCGTTTCCTCCGGGCTTTGAAGAAATATTTCAAAAAAGAAAAGGGGAAGCTGATGAGTTTTACAATGCAATAATTCTTCCCTGTTTTAATGAAGATCAAAAAAATATTCAGCGGCAGGCATTTGCAGGGCTGCTGTGGAACAAACAGTATTACCATTATGATGTGGAACGCTGGCTGAGCACGAGCGATGGCATTACACCGGTAACCGAAGATCGCAAACATGGCCGCAACAGCACCTGGCGCTATTTAAAAAACCAGGATATTATCGCTATGCCGGATAAGTGGGAATATCCGTGGTATGCATCATGGGATACGGCTTTTCATTGCATTTCACTTTCCCTGATTAATCCGGATTTTGCGAAGCATCAGTTGCTGCTGCTTATGCGCGAATGGTATATGGAACCGCAAGGCCAGTTGCCTGCATATGAATGGAACTTCAGCGATGTAAACCCTCCCGTGCACGCCTTCGCCGCATTGCAGGTATACCGTACAGAAAAAAATATTTACGGAAATGCCGATTTGGATTTTTTGAAAAAAGTTTTTCAGAAACTCATTATCAATTTCACCTGGTGGGTCAACCGGAAAGACGAGCGGGGCAATAATATTTTTGAGGGTGGCTTTTTAGGCCTGGATAATATTGGCCTGTTTAACAGGGACGCCATGCTGGCAGATAATGTGATATTGGAGCAGGCCGATGGTACCAGCTGGATGGGAATGTATGCGCTTGGCATGATGCAGATTGCTATTGAAATTGCTGTTCACGACCGCTCTTTTGAAGATTCCTGTACCAAGTTTTATGAGCATTTTGTAATTATTGCTGAAGCCCTGAATGAAATGGGACTATGGAGTCACGACGACAAATTCTTTTATGATATTTTATCGTTGAACACATCCGAAACCATACAGTTAAAAATCCGCTCTGTAGTGGGTATTATTCCAGTGTTTGCCGTAGCTGCCATTGAGAAAAATGTCATGGACAAGCTTCCTGATTTTGCAAAAAGAATGAGGTGGTTCGAAAATTACAGAAAGCAAAACAATAAATATCTGCCCAATCACGAGAAAAGCGAAAGCGACAATATACTTCTCTCCCTGGTAAATAAAGAAAGATTAAAAGATATTCTTGATCGCGTTTTAGATGAGTCTGAATTCCTCTCCGATGGAGGTATCCGGGCCTTATCGAAATATTATGGCCAGAACCCTTATTCCCTCGAATTATACGGCACGTATTATTCTATTCACTATGATCCGGGCGATGCTACCTCCAATCTCTTCGGGGGAAATTCCAACTGGCGCGGGCCCGTATGGATGCCGATAAATTACCTGATTGTAAATGCCTTGAAAAATTTCGGGGCTTTTTATGATGATGAGTTCGGGGTGGAATGCCCCAGGGGTTCAGGAAATTTTCTTTCCCTGACCCAAGTAGCCAATAATCTTACGCAACGCCTTCTTCATATTTTTGAAAAGAATGAAAAAAATGAACGACCGGTATTTGGCCCGTATAACTGGTTTTACCAGCGGGAGGAGAACAAAGACCTCGTGCTTTTTCATGAGTACTTTCACGGCGATAATTCGCGCGGGCTGGGCGCCAGCCATCAAACAGGCTGGACGGCATTGGTGGTGAACCTGTTTTATGGCGTGGAAAATCAGGCTATGATGTAATGGCCCTGTTTTGACCTTTACCAAAAGCGTAAATTCAGGCAATACTTCTTTAATACCTTTGTACACTCAAATTATTTGAATAATGGCACAGGATCATTCACATCATCACCATCATCATGGCACGGAAGGCAATGTGAATGTGAATGCTGCATTTATCATTGGCATCAGCCTCAACTTTTTGTTTGTAATAATAGAAGCCGTGGTTGGCATTATTAATAATTCAATGTCCTTGCTTACCGACGCCGGTCATAACCTGGGGGATGTTGCAAGCCTTCTTTTATCCCTGATTGCTTTTCGGCTGGCTCAAAAAAGATCCACCCAAAAATTTACATATGGATATAAAAAAACTACGGTTCTCGCTTCCTTGTTCAATGCCGTTTTTCTGTTAATCACCGTTGGCATTTTGGGCTTTGAGTCGGTTCGGCGACTGTTGCATCCTGAAATGGTAAAGGGAAATATAATAGCGTGGGTGGCCGCTGCGGGCATAGTGGTGAATGTGGTTTCGGCATTGTTGTTTTTTTCGAACCGGAAAAATGACCTGAATATCAAAAGCGCTTACCTGCACATGATGAGCGATGCCCTGGTGTCGCTGGGAGTTGTATGTGGCGGTGTGCTGATTTTCTTCACCGGCTGGTATTGGGTAGACCCCCTTATTGGAATCATAGTGATGCTGATTATATTGATCAGTACATGGTCGTTATTAACAGATAGTTTTCGGCTGTCAGTGGATGCAGTACCGCCGGATATCAATATGAACGAAATAAAAAGCCTCATACGGAAGCAACCGGACGTTACCGATGTTCATCATGTACATATATGGGCATTAAGTACCACGGAAAATGCGCTGACAGCCCACATTTCATTAAATGATTCATTGGATTTCGAGGAGAAAATGAAAAGAATTCAATATATAAAACATGAGCTGATGCATCATAAAATTCATCACAGCACCATTGAAATCGAAACCGCCTTTTCAGAATGCCTGCAAAAGGATTGTTAGAAACTATAAAAAAGCTTTTTATTGAAATGACTACTATAAACGCGATAGGAAATTTTTTTTGGAAAATATTCAAGGCAATATTTGTGAGAAAGAAAGATTGTTGCAAGTAATTTGATGATAATACGGCAAATCCATGGATGCATATAATATTATTACCATTATTATCCTGCTGGCCGCTGCTTTCGGTTATATCAATTACAGATTTATAAAGCTTCCGGATACTATCGGTATTATGCTTTTGTCCATCATAGTATCCTTAATTGCTATCGCACTGGACAATATTTTCCCCACGCCATTTATGCAAATTATTCATTCCGTCAGTCAGATAGACTTTCACGATGTTGTTTTAAAGATAATGCTGAGCTTTCTTTTGTTTTCCGCTGCTATACATCTGGATGTGCAAAAGCTGAGAAATGAAAGCAGGGCCATCATTACCTTTTCTACTATTAGTATGATAATTTCAACAGTTCTTGTAGGAGCCCTGTTTTATGCAACTACATTGATTTTTGATTTGAATGTAAAACTGATAGATTGTTTTTTATTTGGTGCATTAATATCTCCCACCGATCCTATTGCGGTAATAGGCATTTTAAAAAAAGCCAAAATCCCTGCCACGCTCGAAACAAAAATCAGCGGGGAAAGTCTTTTCAACGATGGAGTGGGTGTGGTTTTGTTTATCACGCTTTATGAAATTGAAAGTATGGGCATGGCCAAAGTTTCCTTCCCGGATGTATTATGGGTTTTTGTCAAAGAAGCGGGCGGCGGCCTGTTATTCGGGTGGATGTTGGGCTACCTGTGCTTCTGGACATTGCGGTCTATCGACAACTATGTTATAGAAGTAATGATAACGCTGGCATTCGTGATGGGCGGATATGCGCTTGCGGGATTGCTGGGTGTGAGTGGCCCGTTGGCAATGGTTATTGCCGGGTTAATTACCGGCAGCAAGGGACTGACATTGGGGGTGAGCAAGGTTACACTGGATTATTTAAGCAAGTTTTGGGAGCTGATGGATGCTGTGATGAATGCGGTATTATTTCTGCTGATTGGCCTTGAGATGCTGACTATTCCTTTTAGCCTTACTCTTCTTTGGCTGGGTTGCATTGCTATTGTAATTGTTTTGCTGGCAAGGTTTATTTCAGTTTCACTCCCGATAATTATTTTAAATAACAAGAAAACCTTTGAAAATAATGCCATTACTATTCTCACGTGGGGCGCATTGCGTGGCGGCATTTCCATAGCGCTTGCATTATCGGTTCCTAAAGAAATGAACGGAGATATGTTCATTTCCGTTACTTATACGGTTGTGATTTTTTCAATAATGGTGCAGGGCCTCACGATTGGCAGGTATGCGCGCAGGCTTGCACAAAGGGAATCCGGCAAAAAGCAGGGTTTTCTGCCGAAAAGGCATTCTTAGTTTCATTTTGATATATAAGGGGCTTCATTTAATTTTGCAAATCATTCGGGAGGATTTGTTTATTGTTCATCCCGCAATGGTGCAGCTGATTAAATCGAACTAATAAACGAAACCAATCTGTGGCAATCTTCGCAACTTTTCAATTTCGTTTCACGGTTGTTTAATTCGCTTCGTAAAAGAATAATTCTTTAAAAAGATTTTATGAAAAAAACAATCCGCGAATGCCTCAATGAACGTATCCTGATTATTGACGGGGCGATGGGCACCATGATACAACGGTATCGTCTTACCGAAAATGATTTCCGTGGCGAACGTTTTAAAGATTGGGAAAAGGATGTAAAAGGGAATAACGATTTGCTGAGCATCACTCAGCCGCAAATTATTGAAGCTATTCATACCGAATACCTTGAAGCTGGTGCCGATATCATTGAAACCAATACTTTCAGCAGTACTGCCATTGCACAGGCAGATTACGATATGCAGTCGTTGGCATATGAGCTGAATGTAGCAGCAGTGCAGTGCGCCAAACGCGCAATTGAAAATTTTACTAAAAAAAATATGGCGGAAGACACTTGCCCGAAATTTGTGGCCGGCGCTATGGGCCCGCTTAATAAGACATTAAGCCTGTCGCCTGATGTAAACAACCCGGGTTTCCGTTCAGTGACATTCGATGAAGTGGCAGATGCATATTATGAGCAGGTAAAAGGGCTGGTAGATGGAGGTGTAGACTTGCTTTTAATAGAAACGATTTTTGATACACTCAATGCGAAAGCTGCGATTTATTCTATTAAAAAATTTTTCCGTGATATCAGGCAGCAACCTTTACCGATAATGATCAGTGGTACGATTACAGATGCGAGCGGAAGAACATTGAGTGGTCAGACACTGGAAGCATTTTACATTTCCGTTTCGCATGCCCATCCGTTGAGCGTTGGATTAAATTGTGCATTGGGCGCCCGTGAAATGCGGCCACATATCGAAGAGTTAAGTCAGATTGCAAAATGCTATACCTCCGCCTATCCCAACGCGGGATTGCCGAATGCATTTGGCGAATATGATGAACAGCCGAAGGATACGGCAGCGGTTATTGAAGATTGGGCGAAGGAAGGTTTTGTAAATATTGTCGGAGGCTGCTGTGGCACCACACCTGAGCATATCAGGAAAATTGCTGAGAGTGTAAAAAAATATAAGCCACGGGAATTACCGGTTGCGGAAGAAGCATTGAATTGAATTTAAAAGCAGAAATGAGCGATCATACAATAATAAAACCCTACCTGAGGCTTTCCGGGCTGGAGCCCTTAATCGTCCGGCCTGAAACCAACTTTGTAAATATTGGCGAGCGTACCAATGTAACAGGCTCAAAGAAATTTGCCCGCCTGATTCGTGAAGGAAATTATGAAGAAGCCTTATCCGTTGCGAGACAGCAGGTAGAAAACGGCGCTCAGATACTCGACGTGAATATGGATGATGCATTGCTTGACGGCGAAAAGGCAATGACTACGTTTTTAAATCTCCTCCAGTCAGAACCTGATATCGCGAAGATTCCCGTTATGCTGGATTCATCCAGGTTCAGCATTATTGAAGCAGGGCTGAAGTGTGTTCAGGGCAAGTGTATCGTCAATTCAATTTCATTAAAGGAAGGAGAAGAAAAATTTTTAGAGCAGGCATTTATTTGCCAGAGTTTCGGCGCTTCCGTAATTGTGATGGCATTCGATGAAAAAGGGCAGGCGGACACCAGGCAACGTAAAGTGGATATTTGCAAACGGGCGTACGATTTGCTTACTAACGTTGCCGGCTATGCGCCGCAGGATATCATTTTTGATCCGAACATTTTTGCCATTGCCACGGGCATAGAAGAACATAATAATTATGCGGTTGATTTTATCGGAGCCACCCGTGAAATAAAAAGATTAATGCCACTTACGAAAGTAAGCGGTGGCGTGAGTAATATCTCTTTTTCATTCCGCGGCAACGATACTGTCAGGGAAGCCATGCACTCGGTTTTTCTGTATCATGCCATCAAAGCCGGAATGGATATGGGCATTGTAAATGCAGGACAGTTGCAGGTTTACGAAGAGATCGATCCCCGGCTAAAAGAGCTTTGCGAAGACGTTATACTCAACCGGAATGCAGAAGCTACCGATACATTACTGGCATTTGCGGAAACCGTGAAGGCTAAAGGAAAAGCCGCCGCAAAAGATGAAGCCTGGAGAAATGACACAGTAGAAAAAAGATTATCCCATGCATTGGTAAATGGAATTACAGACTATATCGATGCAGATACGGAGGAGGCACGGCAGAAATATGCAAAGCCATTGGAGGTAATAGAAGGTCCGTTGATGGATGGAATGAACATCGTCGGCGATTTGTTCGGCAGCGGTAAGATGTTTTTACCCCAGGTGGTGAAGAGCGCACGCGTAATGAAGAAAAGTGTGGGCTATCTTTTGCCATTTATTGAAGCGGAAAAGAAGAAAACCCCCCGGCCCCCCAAAGAGGGGAATGAAGACGCCCACTATGATTATGAAACGGCGAACCCCGCATCGTATACTCTCTTAAAAGATTTTGTGAAAGAAATGCGCAGTGTTCCCACAGAAGCAGAAATTATTTTATGGGAACAGCTAAGGGGGAAAAAATCAGAAGGTTTTAAATTCAGAAGACAACATATTATTGATGAATACATCGTAGACTTTGTTTGTTTAAAGAAGAAATTAGTGATTGAAGTTGACGGGCTGATTCATCAGTTGCCTGATAACAAAATAAATGATGAAGAAAGAACCAGGCATTTGAACAAACTTGGATTTCAGCTTATTCGTTTCACAAATGAAGAAGTAATCCATCAAACAGAAAAGGTATTAAATGAAATTCTTCAAAAATTGAACAGCATTATTGTTAATGAAGATATTGCCAGAATCCCCCCTTCGGGGGGCGGGGGGGCCCGTATTCTTCTGGCCACTGTAAAAGGCGATGTACATGATATTGGTAAAAATATTGTAGGCGTTGTTTTGGGCTGTAACGGATATGAAGTGATCGATTTGGGAGTAATGGTTCCGGCAGATAAAATTTTACAGGCAGCAAAAGAGCATAATGCGGATATCATCGGGCTAAGCGGATTGATTACCCCGTCATTAGACGAGATGGTGCATGTGGCAAGAGAAATGAAAAGAAACAATTTTCAAATTCCGCTGATGATTGGAGGAGCTACCACCTCGCGGTTACATACTGCGGTTAAAATAGCACCGGAGTTTAACAACGGCGTTGTGCATGTCCTGGATGCATCGAGAAGCGTAACGGTTGCAGGCAGCCTGTTGAACAAAGAGACCAAAGAAAATTTCCTTTCGGAAATTAAGGCAGAGTATACCAAATTAAAAAGAGATTTTGGAAATAAACAAACTGCCAAAAGCTTATTGTCATTTAAAGAAGCGCAGGCCAATAAGTTCAAAATTGACTGGAATAATTTTCATGCAGCCATCCCTTCTTTTACCGGAACAAAAGCTTTCGATAACTACGACTTACATGAAATAGCCCGTTATATAGACTGGCAGCCCTTTTTCATAGCCTGGGAGATGCACGGAAAATTTCCACAGATATTGTCTGATGAAAGAATCGGAACGGAAGCGACAAAACTTTATGAAGATGCGCAGCAGCTTTTGAAAAAAATAATTACTGAAAAATGGTTGACGGCAAGAGGAGTGGTGGGCTTTTGGCCTGCCTCTGCCGTTACAGATGATACTATTGAAGTAATCAATGATAATAAAAAGGTTCGTCTTGAATTTTTGCGGCAGCAAAGCAAAAAAGCAGAAGGACAGCCTAATATCTCATTGGCGGATTTTATTTGTCCGGCCGGTCAGGGCATTGATTATATTGGAGCATTTGCTGTTTCTATTCACGGTATAGAAGATCATATAAAGAGATTTCAACGTGATCTGGATGACTATAATAAAATCATCCTCCAGGCCCTGGCAGACAGGCTGGCAGAGGCTTTTGCAGAACTCTTGCATGAGCGAACCAGAAAAGAGTTTTGGGGATACAACCAGGAAGAACATCTTTCCTCACAGGAATTGATTGAAGAAAAATATGTTGGCGTCCGGCCTGCCCCAGGCTATCCGGCCTGTCCCGATCATACCGAAAAATATAAATTGTTTGGTCTGTTAAATGCAACCGAAAAAGCAGGTATTACTTTAACTGAATCGCTGGCTATGTACCCGGCATCGTCGGTATGCGGATGGTATTTTTCTAATCCGCAAAGCAAATATTTTGGTATTGGCAAAATTTCAAAAGACCAGGTACAGGATTATGCCTCCCGTAAGCATATGACCGTAGAAGAAATAGAAAAATGGCTGAGGCCCCAGCTGGATTATGAGACGTGATTTTAACTTCTGACGTTTCTTTTTAATGAATCATTTCGTTCTGTTGAGCAGGGTAACTTTATGTTGATTTAATTAATAAACCAGGTATGCGGATCATTACCTACAATGTGAATGGGATACGTGCTGCGGTAAAAAAGGGTTTTGCAGATTGGCTGAAAACCAATCCTGCGGATGTGATATGCCTGCAGGAAATTAAGGCCAATAAAGAGGATATTGATATTCCGCTTATTGAATCGGCAGGCTACAGGTCATGGTGGTTTCCCGCGCAAAAGAAAGGATATAGCGGCGTTGCCATCCTGAGTAAAATTCAACCCCATAAGGTTGAGTATGGTCATGCAAATGAACAAAGCGATTTTGAGGGAAGGGTGATCCGTGCAGACTTTAACGATGTTACCTTGATAAACGCTTATTTTCCGTCAGGCACTACGGGAGAGCTGCGACAGTCCTACAAATATCAGTGGCTCGATGAATTTTTAGATTATTTAAATACACTGAGAAAGAAAAGAAACAAATTGATTGTTTGCGGCGATTACAATATTGCCCATAAGGAAATTGATATTCATAATCCCGTCTCCAATAAAAATACTTCAGGGTTTTTGCCGCAGGAGCGTGCCTGGATGGATAAGTTTTTTGAAAATAATTTTGTAGACGCTTTCCGTCATTTAAATAAGGAGCCTCATCATTACTCGTGGTGGAGCGTATTGCGTCCTTCTGTGCGGCTGGAAAATAAAGGATGGAGGATCGATTATATTAATGTTTCAGAGAATCTCCGCGACAATATCAGTAAAGTAAAAATATTTCCCGGCATACAGCATAGCGACCACTGTCCTGTATTTCTCGAGATTGCGTTATAGCCATGTTTATTTATAATATTACCACAAAGGTAGAAAATGACATTGCCGGAGAATGGCTCCGATGGCAAAAGGAAATTCACATTCCTGAAATACTTGCCACCGGGCTTTTTTCTGATCACCGCGTGTTTAAGCTAATGGAGCAGGATGAATCAGAAGGGCAGACCTTTGTGGTTCAATTTTATGCAGTTGAATTATCGCATTACAAGGAGTATCTTGAAAAACACGCGCCGGCCTTGCGCAACAAGGCTTTTCAGCAATGGAGAAACAAGTTTATTTCTTTTAGAACCTTGTTATCAGGTGTGTAATCTTTGGGCAAATAAAAGGTACGGGCGGTAAAACGCATGTACGTTATCCGGGAAGTTAACTGCTCCTTTGTACCGGAGAGGGATGTTTTTTATGGCCGGTTATATTTTTCTTATAATGTAACTTTAAATTGACTGCTTATTTTGCCGGTATTTTAAAACCTTTGCCAATTGTGGATTTCAAGCACAGGACGTGCAAAAAAAAAATTATAAAAAAGCTTGCCGCAATTAAAAAGCATCTATATTTGTCGCACTTAAAAAATCAAATAATATTTATTATGAACAAAGCTGAATTAATAGCCAAAATGGCTGATGACGCAGGAATAACCAAGACACAGGCAAATGCTTCTTTGGATTCTTTTGTAGAAGCTGTAACTAAAACTTTAAAAGGTGGTGGTAAAGTAACCCTGGTTGGTTTTGGTACTTTTTCTGTAAGCAAAAGAGCTGCCCGTAATGGTCGTAACCCGCAGACCGGTGCAGTTATAAAAATTAAAGCCAAAAAAGTAGCTAAGTTTAAAGCCGGAAAGGAACTTTCAGCAAAATTATGATTGCTGGTAAACTTTTTAAAAAGCAAGATGCATCCTGTATCTTGCTTTTTTGTGCAAACTATCATTAAACGAGATAAAATTCGATCTATGGGACGTGGTGATAAGAGAAGCCGTAAAGGAAAAATATTCAAAGGCTCTTTTGGCAAAACAAGACCATCAAAAATATCTGCAAAAAAAACAGTAAAGGCTGAGAAGAAATAGGGCTACGGAGCCAGCCGTTCAATTTTCCAGGAACCGTTTTGTTGAAGGGAATACTGCAGCCTGTCATGTAGCCGGGCGTTTCTGCCCTGCCAGAATTCAATCAGGTTAGGTTGTAAAATATAACCGCCCCAATCAGGAGGCCGGGGGATATTTTGTGACTGAAATTTCTTTGTGTATTCTGATACATTTCTTTCAAGAATATCCCTTCCTTCAATCACTTTGCTTTGCGGTGATGACCAGGCGCCGATCTGGCTTTCCAAAGGGCGAACCGCAAAGTATTCGTCACTTTCGCGTCCGCTGATTTTTTTTATGCTGCCTTCTATTCTTACCTGCCTTTCCATTTCTTTCCAAAAAAAGACCAGGCAGCCAAACGGATTTTCATTTATTTGATTTCCTTTTTTGCTATGGTAATTGGTAAAAAAAACAAATCCGTTATCCCGGATTCCCTTTAAGAGAACAATGCGTGCAGACGGTTTGCCGTCAGGGGTACAAGTGGCAAGGGTCATTGCATTGGGCTCAACAATTTCTTTTTCTCTTGCCTGCTGCAGCCATTGTTCAAATTGCTGTATCGGATTGGCATTTACATCTTTTTCAGAGAGCTCCTGCAAGTGGTAATTCCTCCTTAAACCAGCCAGATCATTATTCATGGTTATTTTCCGGGTTGTTCCTGATTAAATTATTAGCAAATGTACTCAAGGAAATTGTATGGACATCTTGATGTAATATTTGGAGGCGCCTCAGTTTGAAAATTTAATACGGTTACAACTAAAAACGAAGATCATTTTTAAGCTCCTTTCTTTAGTAATATCAGTTTGAGTTATATCCCGCTGATGTGTGCGGATGTCTTGCCGGCATTTGCGCTGATTTGTGTCATCTGCGCAAACCATTTCGAAATGGAGATGCCCTGATATTTTTACTTTTTATAAAATAAAAAGCATTCACTTTGATGTGAATGCCTTTGTGAAGTTTATTCAAAATAAATCAGGCCGGCGGATGAGTGTTGTCACTGTTATTACCTGAATTGCTTCCGGTATTGGAAGGTGTATTGATTTTGCTTTCTATATTCTTCTTCATACTATCCAGGCTGTCTTTCAGATTATCGGTTGGGGAACGAAACATGTATGCAGATACAATAACACCGATAGCAGCTATACCGGCAATATAAAGCCCAAAACCTACCAATGAGCTTCCCATGATGGAATCACTAACGTCGAAATAACGGGTAATGGCAATAATCAGCGCTACCAGCCCGGCCACTAAAACAATGAGCCACATATTTTTTTCAATGTTCTTTGTTTGATCGCCCAAAAAGGCAATACCGCCGGTCACAAGAAAACAAATAAATGCAAGGGTGCCCCATCCGTGCATGCCATTAACGCTTTGGGTATAGCCAAATACCGAAATTGAAAACCAGGGGAGAAACATAGAAATAATGCCAACAACTGATGCGATGAGAACAAACTTTCTTTGTTTATTCATTGTAGAGAAGTTCATAAGTGGAAGTTTTTAAGTTATTGAAAAGTATGATTGACCAAGGAAGAAGGTGTGAATCAACAGGAGTGTGTTGGAAAGTTACTCAAATGTTTATTTCTAAACAAATGCATTTTATCCCAATAGGTGGTTTTCCAGCCGGGCCTTTAATTTGGCTTTCTCTGCTTCGCAAATGGCCAGCTTGCTTTCCAGCTCGCTTAAATAAGCCATCCGGGTTTCGAGATTCATATTTTTTTTGCTTAACTCCACCATAATGCGGTTGAGGCTATCGGATTGACTCTGCAGCTCTATGTATTCCTTTTGCAGTACTACGTATTTTTCGCGTATCGTTATTTCCGAAAGAAGCAATTGTTCCAGCTCTTTTTCTCTTTCCGCAGATCCTGCCAGTTGTTGCTCTAAAGATGCTATTTGATCTTTAAATGAATCAGATTCCCGCAAACGGGATTCGTAGTCGCTTTGCAGCTGCATCCACTGAAGGTTCTTTTCGGCAGCCAATCTCAATTCCTCTTCTGCTTCTTCGAGTCTCTGTTTTGTTTCATCCAACTCGTTTTCAATTTTTTCTTTTCGTTCATTTTCTTCGTAATACAATTCTTTCCAGTCCTCTTCCGGTTCTTTAATTTGCTGACCGGGGGGCAGGGGCTGGTAGTCTTTGGAAATATTTAACTCCTCCAGGACCCGCAGGCGCTCCTGCAATTTGGTAAGCTGTAGCTGGTAATAGGTATTACTATCCTCAACCGAGCGGAGTTTATGATTTAAATTCCGTAGCGCTTCGTGTCCGGAAAGCTCTTCTTTTTCCTTTTTTTCTTTAGTGGGAAAAAGTCCCAAGGACCGTTTATCAAGCGGCAGGAACTCATAGGAGCTAATGATCATGCGGTACGCAAATATGGCGCATGCAATGAGTACAAGAATTGAAAGTATCCACCAAATCCACATGATAAATTAACTTTAACTGGCGTACCGTATTAATTTTCGGGAATCACATCTATTGATGGTTCATAGGTATTACAGGCGATGTGGTAAAAGCCCTGGATCAAAGAGGCTGTAAATTAAAAAATATTATCCAGAAACCAAAGTGCCTACTTTCTCCCCGGTAACCACCCTCATCAGCGTGCCGGGGGTATTCATATCGAATACAATAATAGGCAAATGGTTTTCCATGCACAGCGTAAAAGCCGTCATATCCATTACTCTCAGGTTTCGGGCTATGCAGTCTGCAAAGGTGATACTGTCAAACTTCGTGGCTGATTTATTTGTTTCCGGGTCGGCTGAATAAATGCCATCCACCCGGGTACCTTTCAGAATGATGTCGGCCTTGATTTCGATAGCACGAAGTGAACCTGCAGTGTCGGTGGTGAAATAGGGATTTCCTGTTCCGGCACCGAAAATTACCACTCTTCCCTTTTCAAGATGCCGTATGGCTCTTCTGCGTATGTAAGGTTCTGCAATTTGTTCCATTTGAATTGCACTTTGCAACCGTGTAAATACTCCTGCCTTTTCCAGTGCGCTTTGCAATGCCATGCCGTTTATAACGGTGGCCAGCATTCCCATATAATCGCCCTGCGCGCGCTCAATGCCGGTTTCAGCTTCATTCATTCCCCGGTAGATATTTCCTCCTCCGATTACAATGGCAACCTGTACGCCTAATTCTGTCACTTGTTTTATATCCTGGGCATATTGGGATATCACCTTCGGGTCAAGGCCAAAATTATTTTCACCCATCAAAGATTCACCGGAAAGCTTGAGAAGAATTCGTTTGTAGCGCGGAAGCATTTACAAAAAGGTATTTCTGATTCGCGGCGAAGATAAAGTTTTTATGGAGGAATGAATTGAATTTTGATGGCCCTTTATTAAAAAAGGAGCCGGCAACGGCTCCTTCCTATAGTTTTAGTTTTACTCCCATATCAGGCACCAAGTGCTACCCTCTTAAATTCCGTTACTTTAAGTTCGGGATCGATACCTTTAAGATAGTCTGCAACAGACTTGTTATTATCCTTTACGAAAGCCTGTGCCAGCAATGTGCTTTCTTTAAAGAATTTAGCAATTTTGCCCATGGCAATTTTTTCAGCCATTTCAGCGGGCTTGCCTTCAGCTTTTACCTGCTCTACAGCAATTTCTTTCTCACGTGTCAAAATAGGCTCAGGCACTGAATTTTGATCAACAGCAATAGGATTCATGGCGGCAATTTGCATGGCGACATCTTTACCGGCCTCTTCTGCGGTTTTATTCAGACCCACCAATACGCCCATCCTGTAAGAACCATGAATATAAGCAGCCACATACGGTGCCTCCACTCTTTCAAATCTTGAAAGGCTTATCTTTTCACCAATTTTAGCAACCTGCTCATTTATTTTATCTGCTACAGTTTCATTGCCTGTTTTCACTCCGTTTAATTCTTCTTTCGTTTTTACATTATGGGCAATAGCCGCATCCATGATAGATTGGGCAAATTGAATATAATCTGCATTCTTGCTTACAAAATCTGTTTCACAGCTGACATTTATGATAAAACCTGTTCTATGATCAGCGGAAGTTTGTGCGATAATCACCCCTTCCTTCGCTTCCCGGTCTCCGCGCAATGCAGCTACCTTTTGTCCTTTCTTTCTTAAATAATCTATTGCTGCTTCAAAATCCCCGTCTGCTTCAGTCAGCGCTTTACGGCAATCCATCATTCCTGCGCCGGTCAGTTGTCTGAGCTTGTTGATATCCGCAGCTGTAATTGTTGTTGTACTCATGTAATTAAATATTTTTATTGTAATAGGAATTGTTATCAGTATAAATAAAAGTTCTCAACGCTTCCCCGGTGGGCTCACCTGCGTGCACCCGGACCGCCGGGCCGGCCTGAAGGGCCTGAGCTTGCCACACGGCGTTTTTGCGGACTACCGGCACCGCGACCTTTACCACCGCTGCCTTTGCGATGTTCTCTTTCATCATCGCCGCCCACCTCAAACTTCATCACTTCTTTGGCAGTATCATCCGCTGTTTCTTCGGCTTCCTCTTCTTTTTCAGCCTGTCTTTCGGCAAGGCCCTGGGCTATCGCTTCGGTAATATAATTGGTAACAATGGCTATTGATTTGGTAGCGTCGTCATTGGACGGAATTGCAAATTCTACCTTGTTAGGATCACAGTTGGTGTCCACCATTCCAAAAGTGGTAATGTTCAGCCTTTTGGCTTCTGACAAGGCAATGTGCTCATGGCCTATATCTACCAGAAATAATGCTGCGGGCACCCTGCTGATTTGTGCGATGCCCCCCAACACTTTTTCCATTTTTTCTTTATCGCGCGTAAGGGTAAGACGCTCTTTTTTGGTAATGCTGTCGAGCGTACCATCATTCAGCATTTTTTCGATGCTTTGCATTTTCTTTACGCTCTTGCGCACCGTATTGAAGTTGGTGAGCATGCCACCGAGCCAGCGCTCTGTTACATAGGGCATATTTACTCTTTTCGCTGCTTCCGTCACAATCTCTTTTGCTTGTTTTTTAGTGGCAACAAACATGATCTTTTTACCACTCTTTGCAATAGACTTCAATGCTGCAGCCGCTTCCTGCATGCCTTCCACGGTCTTGTTAAGATCTATGATATGAATACCTTTTTTCTCAGCAAAAATGTAAGGCAACATTTTAGGATTCCATTTCTTTCTCAGGTGGCCAAAATGAACTCCTGCTTCCAATAGCTGCTGTTGTAAAGAAGTGTTTTGTTCCATAATTTAAAGCCTCCCGCCCTCCAAAGGAGGGAGTTCAGGAGTTTGTTTTTATAATTGAAAAATCATTTTTAAAAAATATTATTCTTTCCTAACATTCCCATTCAGGAATTGAGGGAGCTATTAACGCTTGCTGAACTGGAAGCTCTTTCTTGCTTTCTTTTTACCCGTCTTTTTACGTTCTACCGCTCTCGGATCTCTTGTGAGTAAACCGGCATCTTTTAATGCAGGGCGATACTCGGGATTTACCTGCAGCAGAGCGCGGGCAATACCTAATTTTACTGCTTCTGCCTGTCCCTTTACTCCGCCGCCTGTTGCATTGACAGTAACATCGAATTTATCAGCTGCGCCAATCGTTTTGAGAGGTGCCTCTACCTGGTTTTGTAAATAAACCAGCGGGAAATAAGCTTTATAATCTTTTCCGTTGATGCTGATATGGCCCTCTCCTTTGGAAAGAAACACCCGTGTTACTGCTTCCTTTCTGCGGCCAACTGCATTTTTTTGTTTTTCCATTATTATGAATTAGAAAGTTAAAGGTTGAGGTTTTTGTGCAGTATGCGGATGCGCTGACCCGGTGTACACAAATAATTTTTTAAACATCTTGCGACCCAGCCGGTTTTTAGGCAACATCCCTTTTACGGCTCTTTCGATTACGACTTCGGGCCTGCGTTTTAAAAGATCGCCGGCGCTTTCTTCTTTTTTACCTCCGGGGTAACCACTGAAATTGATATACATTTTATCTTCCAGCTTGCTGCCGGTAAATTTTACCTTGTCGCAATTAGTGACGATTACATAATCTCCGCAATCGACATGCGGGGTGTAATAAGGTTTGTTCTTGCCGCGAAGGATCGCCGCAATCTTTGCGCACATGCGACCCACGGTTTGATTAGTACCGTCCACAACGTACCAGTTGCGCTGTACGGTAGCCTCGTTCGCATGCTTTGTAGTGAAATGTAACTTGCTCATTTTGTATTGTAATTAATAAATAATTTGCCGCTATCCCGGCATTTTTTAAGGATTGCAAAGGTAGGGTGAAACAGGCGAACTAAAATATATTTTCAGAAGATTTTTTAATCACACCTTTATAACTTATTGATTTTCTATAAAAAAATTGTATTTAAAAAAATATGGCCGGGTTTTGACTCCGGAAGTCATACCGGTAAATGATTGAAATTTAATAAACACACATTTACCTTATATATTTGCATAAAATTTTTCGGATGAACGATACAAAATCAACCTCTCTTTACTGGGTGTATTTTTTTCTTTCGGCTGTAGGGATTATCCTTATGCTGGTTTATGTAAGACAATACTTCTGGCTCGTACTTCCCTGGGTTTGCACCTCTCTGGCAAAAGCATTACGAATAATGTAATAAAAATTTATTGCAATACCTCTGTTAACTTATTCATCAGATCGGGCCCACGCAATTCGGTTGCGATAATTTTTCCCTGGGGATCTATCAGTACATTAAAAGGAATAGCCTCCACGCCGTAAATTGCCGCAGCCTCATTATTCCAGTATTTCAGATCGCTGGTCTGCTTCCATTCCAACCCGTCGTCCCTGATTGCTTTGAGCCAGTCGCTTTTATTTTTATCGAGCGACACGCCGATGATGGTAAAGTTTTTATTCTTAAACTGTTTATAAGCAGCGACCACATTGGGATTTTCCTGCCGGCACGGCCCGCACCAGCTTGCCCAAAAATCTACCAACACATATTTTCCGCGGGTGGAGCTGAGTTTAAAAGGCTTGCCATCCACATCCGGCAGTGTAAAGTCAGGAGCCATTTTTCCCGGGGTAATGGCGGAAGCTGTTTCTTCCTGCTTGTTTTGTGAAGCGTTATACTGATCAAATTGCCGCGCCACTTCGGCTACTGAATTTTCTTTTGGAAATTTTTTCTGCAGATTTTGTACCAACAGCTTTACGCTATCCATGCCCAGCTCCTGCGAATAAGCCAGTGCAAATAATGCTGTGACGGGGCTTGCAGCAGTATCAATGTATTGATACAAAAAGTTTTTATATAATCTGTCGGATTCATTAAAATGATCCGTTGCTATTCTGGCAAGGCTGTCATTATGCTGTTGCTGCAGCGCCTGGATGTTATTATTTTCACCAATAAGAAGGGTATGCTGCGAATCGAGATTCATAATAAAATTCATCAGCGATGCATTTGCGGGTGTATTAAATTTTGCAGACATCAGCGTGGAATCATTACCATCCGCCCGAAAAATAATTTCCGGCTGGTCATTAATAAAAATGTAGCTCGGATTATTTTCAAGACGGAGCCGGTAAAGACCCTGATCCGGGGCGACGGCTTTTAATTTAAAAATGCCTTTTACAATTTTGGCGCTGTCCAGTATTTGCGGCTGCATACCGTTAAAGGATATCTGCTCCAGGAAGATTTTCTGATCGGGTATATTTTTGATATCCCCGTCTACTGTAAATGTTCCTTTTTTGGGTGCAGCATTACACGCGAACAAGAATAAAACCGCAGCATAAACAAGGTTTTTCTTCATTAATAGGGTCATTGTTGATTTAATTTTTGCGTAAGTATTTTATTAACGGCCTGCATATCGGCTTTTCCTTTGCTTACTTTTTTTACTTCTCCGGAAAATAATCCGATCAGGTTCTTTTTTCCTTTTTTATATTCTGATACTTTATCCGGCATTCTTGCCAAAACTTCGTCAACCCATGCCGACAGTGATCCGTAGTCCTTTTCCTGTATAAGATGCAGTTCTTCAGCAATTGCAAGCGGGCTGCGTCCGGGATGGTTAATTAATGCCGGGAAAATTTTTGAGGTGGCTATGCCAAAGCTAATTTTTCCTTCTTCTACCAGGCTGATAAGATCCGCTAAGGTTTTTGGCCCGACAGGCAATGCTTCTATTGCGGTACGGGTTTCATTTAAATATGATTTTACCGGTCCGATAATCCAGTTGGCAACGGCTTTGTAGTTATTATTGTACTGAATTGTTTTTTCAAAAAATGCAGCAGTCTCCCGATCCGCTGCCAGGATTTTTGCATCTGCTAACGGTAATGCATATACGCCAACAAATTTTTTCTCCAGTGCCGGCGGAAGTTCGGGCATAGATTTTTGTATCGCTGCCAGCTTTTCCCCGGTAATCAAAAATGGAGTCAGGTCCGGCTCGGGAAAATACCGGTAATCATTGGCTTCTTCTTTATCACGCAGCGGAAAAGTGGTGCCGTTGTTTGCATCAAAACTTCTTGTTTGCTGAACAACGGGTTCATTTCTTTCGGCGAGCTGCACCAGCCGGTCAATTTCAAATTCAACAGCTTTTTTTACATTCCTGATCGAATTGAGATTTTTCACTTCCACCTTTGTTCCCAGCTTTTTTTCACCACGCAGCCTGATGGATACATTGGCATCGCACCGAAGACTGCCTTCTTCCATATTGCCGTCGCATATCTGCAGGTGGCGTACCATTTTTCTTATTTCGGTTACATAAGCAAATGCTTCTTCGGCCGTATGCATATCGGGTTCGGAAACTATTTCCAGCAAGGGAACTCCGGCACGATTCAGGTCAATGTACGTATAATGCTCATCCATATCGTGAATGCTCTTCCCGGCATCTTCTTCCAAATGAATACGGTTCAGGGCAATATTTTTTTGCCGCCCCTCAACGGTAATCGTCACATATCCTTTTTTACAAATAGGCGTCGTATGCTGCGATACCTGGTATCCTTTGGGCAGGTCAGGATAGAAATAATTTTTTCTTGCAAAAAAGTTATTGCGTGAGATGTCGCAATGAAACGCCAGCCCGAGTTTGATAGCATAATCAATGGCTTTCCTGTTCATTACAGGCAAGGTACCGGGATGCGCCAATGAAACAGGGCTGATTTGCGTATTGGGTGCTGCGCCAAAAGCAGTGCTGTCACCACAAAATAATTTACTCCCGGTAAGTAACTGTGCATGTACCTCAAGGCCTATTACCGCCTCATATTTTTCCAGAGAAGACATGGCTGCGAAGGTATGAAAAGGAATGACCGGTTAGCGAGAAGAATTTGTAAAAAATCAAAAAGCTGCCCGCCGGCAGCTTTTCAATTCTAAACTAAACCCGTGAGAATTTTATATGTGCAGTTACAGGTTTGCCTGGTTTAATTTTTTGGGAATCTTTACTTCAAAATTCATTTCTGAATTATTGCGCAAGGCTTTAATCTTTACAGTCTCACCTTCATCCAGGTCGCCCATCTGCTCCATGGCATCTTCCACGCCCTTTATCTTTTCACCGTTTACCTCGGTAATTACATCGTCCTTTTTCAGGCCGGCCTTATCTGCTACAGACCCTTCCTGCACATTTAAGATTTTTACGCCGTCGCCATTTTCCATATCCTGAATTTTCAGGCCCATTCTTGGTTTATCGTAGCGGAAGTTGAAGTTGAAATTTTTGTATAAGTTATCCGGCCCGGTAAATGCATCAGGCATCTGCGGGGTTCTTAAGTTGAAGGCATTCGCGTTCCAGTCCGGGTTTATATTTTTATAAATGAATGTCGGGTTGTTGCTTTTGGTTTCTCCTAATTTTAGCTTAACGTCTTTCTTTTTGCCCTCTCTCACGTAGTATAGCTTTATTTCGTCGCCCGGCTTGTACGACCGTACTATTTTCATCAGGTCATCCGGGGTAGTAATAGTTTTATCATCAATTTTTGTAACGATGTCTCCTTTTAACAGGCCGGATTTTTCTGCAGCGCTGCCTTTTACCACTTCTGAAATTTTCACTCCGTTATCTGCTTTCTCTGAAAGAACGCCCAGAAAAGTATGCGGTTTTTCATCACTGATAAGCCGGAGTTTGTCAAAACCATGGTTGCGGGGTGCAAAGGCAAAATTATTATTGCCGTTTTCCAGGTCGTCATTTTCTATTACACTTATATCGCCATCATGAAATTCTGATAAAGGTTTGCCATTTACCAGCACACTGTCGCCGTTTACCTCTACCGTCATCTTCTGGTTCTGGCCGCCATTTTTGCGAATAATAATTTCTTCACTTTTTTTCTCTTTGGAAGGTGGTTCCTGTGCCAGCAATTGCGTGGATGCAAAGATGCCGGCAACCATTGTAACCGGAAATAAAATATACTTTTTCATTTGTAAAACTTTTTAAATACGAAACGTTTAGTAGAATAAAGGTAATAACCTTTTTCTGAACTACGAAACCTTTCGCAAATAATAAAATTTGTTTAACAAATGTTTTTGATGTCGGCAGCGGAAATGATATACACCTTTACCGGTACAGCATCCACTGTATTGTACCGGATGAAGCTCATTCCGATTTTTTCCATGACGCGAATGGAGGCTGTATTTTCAATATGCGCCATAGCAGTGATGAGGGGTATTTGTAAATGGTTGATGCCGTACAAAACGGTTTCCCTTGCAGCTTCTGTGGCATAACCTTTTCCCCACTCTGTTTTCAGCAACCGGTATCCAAGGTCATATATCCCGGTTTTGGGCATATATTTTATACCACACCAGCCAATAAATCTTCCGTCATCTTTTTTGTGAATGGCCCATCGGCCGAAATTTAAAATATACTGTGGCAAAATAATTTCATCAAGAATTTTTTTGGCCTGTTCTGCATTTTCAAGAACGGGTTCATGTGCATATTTTACAATATCCGGATCGCTGTTGAGCTGGTAAATGAGCGGAGCATCTTCAATAGTAAAACGCCTCAGCAGTAAACGCAGGGTTTCAAAAATGATATGCATAAGAAAAGGAATCTTTTATAAAAGGGATCTTACTTTTTCAATCACTTCGTGAAGCCGGGATGCATCCTGTCCGCCTGCAGTAGCCAGCGTTTTTTGTCCCCCTCCTCCTCCTTTTATTAAAGGAGCAATGTATTCTTTAATGATTTTGGATGCATCCAGGTTTTTGGAGGCGCTGACACCTTCGTCCAGCATAACGGCAACAGAAGATTTGCCATCTATGCTTGCTGCGAGCGCCACCACATAATTTTTCAATTCATTTTTTAAAGCAAAGCAAATTTTCTTTAGTGCATCGGCATTCGGCACATCCACTACCTGTCCTATGAAATTTATATCACCAATTCTTTCTGCTTTTTGCAACAGCTCTTTTTGTAAAGATGAAAGCTGTCTGGCCTCTGTTTTTTCCAGTTGTTTTTTTAATGCATTGTTTTCGGCAACGAGGTTTTCAATTGATTTGCTGAGGTCTTTCGGATTTTTCAGAAATTCCCGTATTTGATGGGTTCTTTCAAATTCATTTTCTACCAGATCTTCCGCAGCTTTTCCGCTTACAGCTTCTATCCTCCGGATACCGGCGCCTACAGCGGTTTCCGTTGTTATTTTAAAAAATCCCAATTCGCCTGTGCTGCCAACATGCGTGCCGCCGCATAATTCAATAGAGTACAAAGGATCCATGATCACCACCCGAACCACATCTCCGTATTTCTCACCAAACAGAGCCATTGCGCCCATAGCGATCGCTTCATCCTTCTTCATTTGCTTTATTATCACCGGGATGTTTTCGCGGATCTTTTCATTCACCAGCGATTCGATCTTTTTTATTTCTTCACCGGTGAGTTTTGCAAAATGAGAGAAGTCGAATCTTAAATGTTCATCATTTACCAGGCTGCCTTTTTGCTGCACATGCGTGCCCAGCACTTTGCGCAATGCTGCATGTAACAAATGCGTAGCGCTGTGGTGCACGGCTGTTTTTTTTCTTTTATCAATATCAATTTTTGCAATAACCTCACCGCTTACATCTTTTGGAATGGAATGGGCAAAATGAATGATGAGGTTGTTTTCTTTTTTGGTATCGAAAATTGTCAGTGGTGAATTGTCAATGGTGAGTGTGCCCGTATCGCCCACCTGGCCACCGCTTTCGGCATAGAAGGGTGTTTTGTCCAATACGATTTGATAGGCTTCTTTGCCCTGTATTTTTGTTTTGCGGTATTTCAGAACTCTACTTGTTGTTTCAAATGTATCATAGCCAACAAAAGAAGATTCATTGGAATCATTTAATACAATCCAATCTTCGGTATCAACTATGGTTGCTGCACGGGAGCGGGCTTTTTGTTGTTGCATTTCGGATTCAAACCCCCCTTCATCTACTTTTAAACCTTGTTCGCCTGCGATAAGTTTAGTTAAGTCAAGAGGGAAGCCGTGCCGATCATAAAGAATAAAAGAGATTTCTCCACTGATAGCATCTAATGATTGTTTATTGTTTGATGAAAAAAGTGAGATTGGCTTAGTTGATGATTGAATTAAATCCTCTAAAACACTTGGAAACTTTCTTTTTTGTTTTATAAAGGGCTCATTGTTGATAAAAGAAAAATACTCGCGCTGATTTTTGAAAATATCAATCATTGAATTAAGGATATCTAATCCCTTAGTGATCGTTCTTAAGAAGGCATCTTCTTCTTCTTCTACAACTTTCCCAACAAAATCTTTTTGCTTCTCCAATTCCGGAAAAACATTTTTAAACTGCTCTGCGATCAACGGAACTAATTTATAAAGTAATGGTTCCCTCAAATCCAGGTAAGAGAAGTAATACCGGACCGCTCTCCGCAATATTCTCCTTATAACATAACCCGCACCTGTATTGGAAGGCATTTGCCCGTCAGCAATAGTAAAACAAATGGCCCGGATATGGTCGGCAATTACTCTAAACGCAATGTCCTGCTTGTTATCAGCATTAGTGTATTTTTTGTGGGATAGCTTTTCAACTTTGGCAATCGTTCCGGTAAAAATATCCGTATCGTAATTGCTGTGCTTATTTTGTAAAACCCGCACCAGTCTTTCAAATCCCATTCCCGTATCCACATGCTTTGCCGGCAAGGGCTCCAGTGTCCCGCCTTTTTTGCGATTGAATTGTATAAATACCAGGTTCCATATTTCTATTACCTGCGGATGATCGGCATTGACCAGGCTCTTGCCGTCAACCTTTTTCCTTTCCTCCTCTGTTCTCGAATCAATATGAACTTCAGTACAGGGTCCGCAGGGACCGGTGTCTCCCATCTCCCAGAAGTTATCTTTCTTTTTCCCCATGATGATGCGGTCTTCGGGTATCCATTTTTTCCAGAAAGAAATGGCTTCCTCATCTTTCGGCAGCCCTTCTTTTTCATCCCCTTCAAATACGGTAACGTATAAACGATCCTTATCAATTTTATAAACTTCGGTCAATAATTCCCACGCCCATGCAATAGCCTCCTCTTTAAAGTAATCGCCAAAGCTCCAGTTGCCCAGCATTTCAAACATAGTGTGGTGGTACGTATCCACGCCCACTTCTTCCAGGTCGTTGTGCTTGCCGCTTACCCTCAAACATTTTTGCGTATCGGCCACCCGCAATGAAACAGGTTTTTTATTTCCCAGAAAATAATCCTTGAACTGGTTCATGCCCGCATTGGTAAAAAGTAAGGTGGGATCATCTTTAATAACAATGGAGGCGGAAGGAACAATGGTATGTCCTTTTGATTTGAAGAAATCAAGAAATGTCTGTCGTATTTCAGCGCTTTGCATCATGCGTGTTAAAATTTTGCGGGGGAGCCGCTGTGTCTCATATTTTGCAGTTTAGGAACCTATCTTTGCTGGTTCAAAAAATTAAGATGGCAAAGGTATTCGTTTACCGGTTGATGTTGGCAGCGATTGCACAAAAATTGTAATAAAATTTTCTTTTTTACAAAGCCAATGAAAAAGATCAAATATTATTACGATACGCAAACGCTCCGCTATGAGAAGCTGGTAACCCCTTGGCATGTGAAACTGTTGCGTTTCTTTGCATTTATTGCCGCGGCCCTGGTTACCGCCTTTATCATTGTGGCACTCGCATTTCACTTTATTCCTTCGCCACAGGCGAAACTCGCCGAAGCCAAATATGAAAAACTGAGGCAAAATTACAACACGCTGGCAGCACAGGCGCAAACGCTGCAACAACAAATGATTGTATTGGAAAAAAGAGACAATGATGTGTACCGGTCTATATTTGAAGCCAACCCGGTGCCGGACAGTGCCCGGGCGAAGCTTACCGCGCAAAAAAATGAATTGCAAAGTGTAACTGCTATCAATGATGACCAGCTGGGCAATGAAATTTCAAAAACGCTGAATAATGTCAGCGCCCGCATTACTTATCAATTTGCGAGCTACAACGATATAGAGAATCTGATAAAGAACAAGGATAAAAAGCTGGCGTGCATCCCGGCTATCCAGCCGGTGAGCAATCGCGACCTGAACCGGATTGGATCAGGATTTGGCATGAGGATTGACCCTGTTTACGGAACGCCTAAGTTTCACAAGGGAATTGATTTTACGGCACCCGTAGGCACCCCGATATATGCAACGGGCGATGGCGTGGTAGAGGTAGCCGGTGAAACAGGGGATGGCTATGGGATTCATGTATTGATCAATCACGGGTATGGGTATGAAACTTTATACGGGCACATGGTAAAAGTGAAAGTAGCAAAAGGTGAAAGTGTGCAACGCGGCGAAGTGATAGGATGGGTGGGAAGTACAGGCAAAAGCACGGGGCCGCACTGTCATTATGAAGTGCATATAAACGGGCAGGAGGTAGATCCGGTATATTTTTTCTACAGCGATCTTACGCCTGAACAATTTGACCGAATTTTGAAAATTGCTTCCACAGGGAGTGCAAAAAGTTTTGACTGATGGCATTATCGCAAATATCATTCGAATTTGAAGAGGAGTCTTCAAAAAAAGAAAGTTCAAAAAACAATGTGCCTCAAAATTTACTGGTACCAAAGCCAAAGCGCGGAAGAAAGAGCTTGAAAGAAATGAGCATGAATGCCGACCTTATAGAAGTGCCGGATGATGAAGAGCTTTTCAAAAAGCAATATTACTCCATTGGCGATGTGGCGGCGATGTTTAAGGAAAATACTTCGCTGATACGATACTGGGAGAATGAATTTTCCATCTTAAAGCCCAGGAAAAACAGAAAAGGCGATCGCTACTTCCGCCCGGAAGACGTAAAAAATCTCAAGATGATTTATCACCTGCTGCGGGAAAGAAAATATACGATTGACGGCGCCAAAGAATTTTTAAAGAATAATAAGGCCGCCGGCGGGAAGCACGAAATGATTGAGGCATTGCAAAGAATAAAATTATTTTTAACGGAGCTAAAGAATAACCTGTAATATGCGCTTACCGGCCCTGCTGTTATTGCTGATTACAGCCACCACCATTACTAACGTTCACGCACAAACGCAGCCACAACATTCCTATATTGTATTAGCCGACTCATCCGGCAACAATGAAAAAATGCTCGAGGGTATTGTCACCAAGCATGATCTGGCTGATGACACCGCCTTCCATTGGTATGCGGAGAGCAGGAAGATATACGATTACCCCGACTCTTCGGCGGTTGCGGCTTTCAGCAATCATAAGGACAACATCAGTTTTATCATCTTCTTCGGCACCTGGTGCGAAGACAGCCAGTTCATCCTTCCTAAATTTTATAAGATACAGGAAGGAGCCGGCTTTCCTGAAGAC
Source organism: uncultured Ginsengibacter sp. (assembly GCA_964627765.1). Lineage (GTDB taxonomy): Bacteria > Bacteroidota > Bacteroidia > Chitinophagales > Chitinophagaceae > Ginsengibacter. The sequence continues at coordinate 160,104 of CAZVKO010000004.1, forward strand.
AGGATAACAGCAATTGCAGTTGACAGGCACAGGAATACTATTGGCAACATCGCCCAGGTAATGCATGTAACAAAAACCCCTACCATAATCGTACTGGAAAACGGAAAAGAAAAGGGACGTTTGGAAGAATACGGAAAAACGGGTTATTGGGATAAAGAGCTGGCGGAGATAATTAATAATTAAGAAACAAGCTTTACCGTGGTACTGGTTGCCGGTCGTATATCATTTTTTTCGTGAAGCTTCCTGACTTCGATATTTATTTCTTCTCTCAGCGCATTCAAATCATCTAATGCCATCGGGTAGCGGGTAAAGTAAATAATCATGATCACAGCGCTGTCTGTATTTATTTCCTGCAGGTATACTGAATAATTCAGAATAGTGTCTTTTTTAGCGGCAAGAATCTCTTTTATGCCGGTAATCGTTTTTTCTATGTCGTCAGAAGATGACTGGGCAGGTAATAATGTTTTCATTTCATTCCTTATAGAATCACGGGTGCTCCAGTTATCGAGAATGCTATCTACCATCTGCTTGTTGGGCACGGTGACTGTCGATTTTTCCGCAGTACGCAAACGGGTGCTGCGTAATCCTATTCTTTCTACGGTGCCGGAATAATTATTCACCTTTACCAAATCGCCCGTTTGAAAAGGTTTATCAAAAAAAATGATAAAGGATGCAATCAGGTTTTCAAGACTTTCTTTTGCAGCCAGCGCCAGCGCTGCGCCTACAATGCTTAAGCCGGTAAGCAGGTTGCTGATATCCAAACCGAATGAAAATTTTAAGATAATAGCAAATCCGAGGATAATGATAACAACCCGGAGCAGGTCTTTAAAGAAAAAAAGCAACTGGTGCTCGCCGGGCGTATTGGAGCTGCCCGCTTTTTCTTTTATAAGCAATACTAAAAAATCAAGAAAACGAATGACCAGTGAAATAAAGCAAATGATAATAATGGCGGAGGCAATTCCATTTACTATTTCATGGCTGCTAACAGTATGTATTTTAAAAACAAGGGCCTGGGGGAAATTCAGCCGGTCTATCGAAAAAAAGCTGATCAACACAAATAACAGTCGCTCAAACGGGGTTATGATCAGGTTGATAAATTTTATCCTGTTCAGGCGGTCTTTCTTCTTTACCATTCTGAACAATAATGACGCTGCATATCTCGAAATGATCCTTTTCAGGATAAATGCAAAAAGAATGGTGATGAATACAATCAGGTAGCTGCGTAAAGTGTTATCGAAATAAATCCGGTCGAGAAATTTCATAATGCAAATTAAAAAAAGGCATACCTATTACAGCGAATAAATTTTGAGCTGCTGATCTTTTAGCACATAAATACGATGATTATTTACCTGTATAGATGTGCTGTTTTGCAGTTCAGGTGAGAGTAAAAATGTTTTTGTATCGGGTAAGGGGGGCGTATAGCGGTATAAGTGAGTACGGTCAAATCCGTAAATCTGTTTATCTATTATTGAAATAGCTGACCATCCGGGGAAGGCAAATTTATTTTTGAAGGTACCGTAGTAATCAAAAACATACAATCCCTTTTCAGGGTCATATAAATAAACCAATCCATCGCGGTCGAGAATGGTGGCAGGCGTTGGAACCGAATCGAACAACAAACGGAAATCGGTTGATTCGAAAAGTACATTCCCGTTATCATCTACTTTTTTCAGCTTATTATCCTGCTCATCATACAGCCAGATATTATTATCGTACGAAGTAGTTACCGCATCCACCTGGAAGATATTTTGTTTTCGCAGGTCAATGCTGGTCACCACATTCAGGTATTTGTCCAGCAATACAATGGTGGCGTAATGCTTATAAAAAAGAATCACCTTCCACGGATTTTCAGCCACTACATAGCTCAGCCTGCCATAGTTGGTCACCTGGTTGAATACGCCTATGGAATCACCCTGCCCATTATATTTCTTTAGCTGGTTATTTATATCAATGGTATATAGCTCGCCTAAATTATCTACTGTAAACGAAGAGAGGGGGTAGTCAATTTTTTTAAGAAGCCTGAAAAGCGAATCGTCCTGTGCAGATATTTTTACGGCAGTCAGAACCATACTAACTGCTATGAATAAACGAAGATATTTTATTATCGCCTTGCTCATCCCCTGTAATATTTTAATTCGAGATGCTCTCCGTCAAACACAGCATAGGCATTGTATTTGATCCAGTCGCCGAGGTTAATATAACGGCTGCTGTCGCTCAGTTTAAAATCAATGGCATAGTGCCGGTGGCCAAAAATAAAAAAATCATAATGCTTTTTTTTGAGCACATCCCTGCTGAAAATGATGAGCCATTCTTTGTCTTCGCCCAAAAACTCTTCATCGGTTTTACCCGTGGCTGCCCTGCTTTTGCGGCTAAAATAATTTGCCAGCCCGATGCCAGCAGCGGGGTGAAGGGCGCCAAAAAACTTTCTCGAAATTTTATTCCTGAAAATCTTTTTCATGAATTTGTATTTGTAATCGCCGGGGCCTAATCCATCTCCATGCCCGATCAGAAACTTTTTGCCATTGAAGTCAAATTCCACCGGTTCATGAAAGACTTCAATGTTCAATTCTTTCTCAAAATACCCGTTCATCCACATGTCATGGTTGCCGACAAAGAATTTAATAATGATTCCGCTGTCGGTTAATTCTGCGAGCTTTCCTAAAATCCTTACAAACCCCTTGGGAACTACTTTTTTGTATTCATACCAAAAATCGAAAAGATCGCCGAGAATAAAAATATGCGAAGCCTTGTTTTTGATTTCATCAAGGAACTTTACCAGCCTTTTTTCCCGTACCATGCTCGATTCATAATCAGGAGCCCCCAGATGAAAGTCAGAGATAAAATATATTTTTTTTGGAAGGAGGCTCATTGATATGCTATTCAGGAAGCATCTTATTTTGATACTTTGTCAATCAAAAATAAATAAACTTCTTTTGGGCCGTGAACACCTGTCACCAAAGTCTTTTCGATATCGGCCGTACGGCTGGGGCCGGCGGCAAATGTGATAAAGGAGGGGAGCGAGTTGCCGTATTCTTTTTTCAGCAAAGTCAGTGCATCTTTGGTGTCGTATACCAGCTGATCAACGTATGCCACGCAAATATGCACCGGCGTGTAAGCGCTGGTGGTGCGGCCACTTTGTTGTGCCGACGTCATTACAATGGCGCCGGTACGGGCCACGAGGTATTTACAGGAGGTGACAGCCGCATCGCATGCGGCTATTGTTGCATCAGGATTGATGATCTTTTCTTTTCCCAACAGGCTTATCAATGCACCTTCATTACAAAAAACATGGGTCCAGCTCCGTTCTTTCACCAACTGCTGCAACTGCTTTATCATATCAGCTTCGTCCATACAAAAAGCAAACCTGCCAAGCAGTTTGGTAAATTCTTCTGCAAAAGTTATGTCCAGCTCCTGCGTGGGTGGATGAAAAACAGAATGGGTCCCTTCGCTTCCGGGAAAAGGTAAAGGCACCGGGTTACTCAGTGCCTCGCGTATTTTTTTTAAAATCTTTTCTTTTGAAGAAGAAACTTTCATCTCCGCCGTATTATTAGCAATCAGGAAATCACCCCCGGGATGGTCGGGTCAATGACCGCTTCTTTAGGATTATCTACAAAATCAAGCGCCTTTTTTTCTTCAAACGGGCGTTTCCCGATCAGCTCTTCAACATCGCTCTGGAAGAGAACCTCTCTTTTCAGTAATGCCTGCGCTATAACTTCTACTTCTTTTTTTCTTTGCAGGAGCAATTCTTTTGTTCTTTCATAAGCCTGCTCCACTAATTTTCTTACCTCTTCATCAATCATCTTACCGGTCTCTTCACTGAATGGCTTTGTAAATGTAGTATCCTGCTGCGGGTCATAAAAGCTTACATTTCCTATCTTATCATTCATGCCATATACCGTTACCATGGCATACGCCATCTTGGTCACCTGCTGTAGATCGTTGCTTGCGCCTGTAGATATTTTATTGAAGAAAATAGATTCCGCGACGCGGCCTCCCAGCGTCATGCAAATCTGATCCATCAGCTGATCGGTATTGTACAGGTATTGCTCTTTTGGTGTGTATTGGGCATATCCCAGGGCAGCGGTTCCTCTTGGTACGATGGTAACCTTCAACAAGGGATAGGCATGTTCCAAAAACCAGCCGCAGATAGCATGGCCGGATTCATGATATGCGATGATTTCCTTTTCTTCCGGTAAAATAATTTTATTCTTTTTTTCCAATCCTCCGATCACCCTGTCAATAGCATCCTGGAAATCGGTCATATCCACTGCATCTTTATTTTTACGGGCGGCTATCAGCGCTGCTTCATTGCATACGTTGGCAATATCAGCTCCGGCAAAACCCGGGGTTTGCTCGGCCAGCTTATGCACATCGAGGCTTTGAGAAATTTTTATAGGGGCGAGATGTACTTTAAAAATCGCTTCCCGCCCGACAAGGTCCGGCCGGTCGATAGATATTTGCCTGTCGAACCTGCCCGGTCTCAACAGGGCGCTGTCCAGCACATCAGGACGGTTGGTGGCAGCGAGTATAATGATGCCTATGTCAGTTGAAAAACCGTCCATTTCCACAAGCAGCTGGTTAAGGGTGTTTTCCCTTTCATCATTGCTCATCATCATATTTTTTCCTCTTGCACGGCCTATGGCATCTATTTCATCAATGAATATGATACAGGGCGCTTTTTCTCTTGCCTGCTTAAAAAGGTCTCTCACGCGGCTGGCGCCCACTCCTACAAACATTTCAACAAAATCACTGCCGCTAAGGCTGAAGAAAGGAACCTGCGCTTCACCCGCCATAGCTTTTGCAAGCAGTGTCTTGCCGGTTCCCGGGGGGCCTACCAACAATGCTCCTTTTGGAATTTTACCACCGAGAGAAGTATACTTTTTGGGATTTTTTAAGAAGTCGACAATTTCCATTACTTCCACCTTGGCCTCATCCAGGCCCGCTACGTCGCTGAAGTTTATGTTTACCCTGGCTCCCTTGTCGAAGAGAGTAGCCTTTGATTTACCAATATTAAAAATACCTCCGGGTCCACCGGCGCCACCGCCGGCACCTACCTTACGCATCATCATTATAAATAACAGGCCAATCAGCAGTATTGGTAATAACGTACTGATTATTTGACCAAATAATTCTCCTTCATCGCCGGGCTTATCAGGCACCTGCTTTACGTTTGGGTTTTCCTTGTAAAACTGCAGCATATCGGCCGCAAAGGTTTCGTCTTTGATAATACTAAAATAAGCCTGGGGCTGGGATAGTTTTATCACAGCATCATAATCGCCTCCAAAAACCTGCCTGTAATAAGAAGATTTATTCTTTAGAGAATCCTGGTTAATAAAAACACGAACAATTTTTTTATTACCCACTGTTTTAATCTGGTCTACATCACCCTGTTTTACCATTTGGTAAAATTGGGTGTTGGCAATTTCAATTCCATTATTGGAGGTGCCTCTGTAAAGATTATATCCAATGATGCCTGCAAAAATGATCCCATATACCCAATAAATATTTAACCTCGTTCTTTTTCTCGGGTCATCTTCCGGCATCTTGTTATTGCCGTCGGTATTCAGCCTTTTTTGTATCAGGTTTTTTTTCTGTTCTTCAGTTGCCATATACTTTATTGCCTTGCAATATAAATTTTTGTCGTAGTTAAACGTAAACTTTTATTCATATGTTATCAGCCAAGGTCTTTTTTTGAATTTTAGTGTTCCAGTAGTAATGCATCGCTCCACATTTCTTCGAGATTGTAAAATTTTCTCGTTTGATGCAACATAACGTGTACCACGATATTTACATAATCAATAATAATCCATTGTTCGCCTTTCCACCCTTCATGGCGGTAAGGTAGCTCACCACACTTTTTTTTCACTTCTTCTTCAACGAAATCTGCAATGGCCCTGAGTTGAATACTGTTGTTGGCCTCACAAATAATAAAAAAGTCCGCAACAGCTTCCTGTATTTTTTTTAAATCAAGGCTCATAATTGCCTCCCCCTTTTTTTCCTGGATAGCATGTACAATGGTTTTAAAAATTTTGCTATTTCGTGTTGTTCTTGTAAGAGAAGGGTTTTTCCTCGCGGACAATACAGTTAAATTATTCAAATGCTTTCATTTTAATTAAATTCTGCACAACTCAATCTGCAGAAATAAGTTTTATTAGGGTAGATTGCAGCTTTTATAAACTTATCATCAAACCGCTACATCAAAAATACTAATTCTTTACTAATAGGTTCCTTATGCCAGCAGCTTCACAAAAATTCATCCTGCTTCAGGAAGTGGATAGTACCAACAACTATGCCATGGGCCTTATACAACAGGATGGAGCGGCTGATGGAATGAGCATATTTGCGCTGCGGCAAACAGCGGGTAAAGGCAGGTTGGGGGCTCAATGGACGAGTAATCCGGGGGAGAACATTATGCTGAGCGTAATAACGCAAATGCAGTGGCTGCCGGTGTATCAGCAGTTTCATCTAAGTGTTGCAACGGCTCTTGCATGCGCCGGTTTTTTTTCACAATTCATTAAAGAGAGCATAAAAATCAAATGGCCGAATGACATTTTTTTGAATGACAGTAAGGCAGGAGGTATCCTGATAGAAAATCAACTGAAAGGTAATTTATGGCAGTGGGCTGTTATTGGAGTAGGTCTGAACATCAACCAGGAAAGTTTTGATAACGCCGGCTTCAAGGCGATTTCTTTAAAACAAATAACAGGGATCCATTATGATGTTATAGCCTTGGCGCAGCAGCTTCATCATAAAGTGTCAGAGCAAATCAGCAGGATTAAGAATGGTTTTTTTGATGATATGCTCGATGAATATAATGCGAAACTATTTTGTGCCGGCTGCAAAGTGCGGCTAAAAAAGGGCAACGCGGTTTTCGAAACTATTATTAGAAAAGTATTGCCGACAGGGGAATTGGTGACAGAGGATACTATAGAGAGAAAATTTCAATTTGATGAAGTAAAATGGATGGGTTTTGCCGGAAATGATTGAACAAGCCTATCCCGTTCCTGCACTGCACCGGCCGAAACAGCTTTAACCGGAAGCTGTTTAATTAAATTGCATTAATTTCGACTTCCATTTTATAAAAACTGACAATTATTATGGCGAAAGCGATCCGAATGCCTCTTCTAAGTGATACGATGACCGAGGGAAAAATTATTCAATGGAACAAAAAAATAGGCGATGCTGTAAAGAGTGATGATGTTATAGCTGAAGTGGAGACAGACAAGGCTACTATGGAAGTAATCGGCTATGAAGAGGGAACGCTGCTATACATTGGTGTGCCGGCCGGCGAAGTAGCTAAGGTAAATGATATAATTGCTATCGTGGGCAAGCAGGGAGAAGATTACAAATCGCTATTGAACGGAAATGGAAAAGACACGGGTAAAACGAAAAAGGAAGAGCCCGGAAAAGAGCCTGAAGCAAAAAAGGAAACAACCCGCCAGGCGCCGGCTTCTGCTGAATTGCCTAAGGAGGCAAAAGCAATCAGAATGCCGCTGCTCAGTGATACGATGACGGAAGGAAAAATCGTACAATGGAATAAAAAAGTGGGGGATAAAGTAAAAAGTGATGATGTGCTTGCAGAGGTAGAAACAGACAAAGCCACAATGGAGGTAATCGGTTATGAGGAGGGCACCTTGTTGTACATTGGTGTCCCCGCTGGTGAGGCGGCTAAGGTAAATGATGTAATTGCTATTGTGGGAAAAGAAGGAACAGATGTGAGCGCCTTTGTGAGCGCTGAAAAAAATAAAAGCGGCAATGCTCCCGCCCCCGCAACGTCCGAATCGCGGGAAAGTACTGCAGCATCTGTAGAGGAGACCCATGCGGCAGCAGAGGAACACACAGCCGATTCGCAAAACGGAAGGGTAAAAGCATCCCCGCTTGCAAAGAAACTGGCTGCAGAAAAGGGAATTGATATATCTAAAGTAGCGGGAAGCGGCGACGGGGGAAGAATTATCAAACGGGATGTGGATGCATATAAGCCGGCACCTGTGGCTGTAAAAGAACAAGCCGGGAAAACGCCCGCTGTTGCTGCATTCGACCAAACCGGCAAGGAAGGTCATATTGATATCCCGAATTCGCAGATGCGCAAGACCATTGCAAGAAGATTGGGCGAAAGCAAGTTTAGCGCTCCCCACTTCTATCTTACAATGGAAATCAATATGGACAATGCCATTACCTCGCGGGCAGCCATAAATGAAGTCAGTCCGTTGAAGATATCCTTCAATGATATGGTGATAAAAGCCTGTGCAATGGCGCTTCGCCAGCATCCCGCCGTCAACAGCAGCTGGATGGGAGATTTTATCCGCCAGAATAAACATATTCATATCGGTTCTGCGGTAGCTATGCCCGACGGACTCATCGTTCCGGTAATCCGCTTTGCAGATCAAAAATCGCTTTCCCAGATTGCATCTGATGCAAAGGAATTATATGAGAAAGCAAGGAATAAAAAGCTTCAGCCGGATGAGTTCAGCGGTAATACCTTTACCGTTTCCAATCTTGGAATGATGGACATTGAGGAATTTACTGCCATCATTAACCCTCCCGACAGTGCGATACTCGCCATAGGAAGAATAAAGGAGATCGTTGTGAAAAAAGGCGATGGCTTTGGCGTTGCCAATGTGATGAAGGTTACCCTGAGCTGCGATCATCGCAGCATTGACGGAGCCGTTGGAGCAGCATTCCTTCAAACGTTCAGGAAGTTTATGGAAAACCCGGTAACAATGCTCGTTTAATTTTTCCCAGCTAACGGCGACGCCTATGCGTAGTAAAGTACGGCTTTACTTAAAATTTCATGTGAGCTTGGTTACGTCCTTCCTTATTATCCGGGGGCATAGTTTCATACCTTTGTATGGTAATGAGTACAGGAGGAATTATATTATTTGACGGGGTTTGTAATTTATGCAATGGGGCAGTTAAGTTTGTAATAAAGCGCGATAAAAAAAATTATTTCAAATTTGCTTCTTTGCAATCTGAAGCCGGAAAGCAGATTCTGCATGCGTATCATCTCCCGGCGGATGCAAGCGATTCATTTTTGCTGGTGGAAAATAAAAAAATATTTAATCGTTCTACTGCCGCTTTAAGGGTTGTGAAGCATTTAAAAAGCTTATGGCCCCTCCTGTACTGCTTCATAATCGTGCCAAAGTTCATAAGAGACGGGGTATATAATTTTGTTGCGGGAAATCGTTATCAATGGTTCGGTAAAACAAATGAATGTATGTTGCCGACTCCGGAGCTTCAGTCGAAATTTTTAATCAATTAACAGGATGGTAAATAAGCCAACGCTTGTTTTAGGCGCTTCTGACAACCCTGCCAGGTATAGTTTTCTTGCCATTAACAGGCTTCGTGCAAAAGGACATACCGTAATTGGAATAGGCAGCAGAAAATCTGTTGCCGGAGACGTTGCCATTGACACTGAAAGAAAGGATTTCAGTAATATAGATACGGTCACAATTTACCTTAATCCTTTCAGGCAAAAAGAATACTACGATTACATACTTTCTCTTCATCCTAAAAGAATCATATTTAACCCCGGAGCAGAAAACCCTGAGCTATATTCACTTGCAAAAGAAAAGGGTATTATTCCCGTAGAGGCCTGTACACTGGTTTTACTAAGTACCGGCCAATATTAATAGCTGTTTATATCCGGTAAATTTTTCCAAATAAAATTTGGTGGTTTTTTTTTGAGAAGTCGTATAATTTTTACGAATTAATGACGTTTTACTTTTATCCAATTTTACAAAAACCAAGTAATCCGTCTATGAAAACCATTCCAAAGCTGTTTGTGTCAGGGTTCCTGGTAGCCAGCACTTTCAGCAGCAGCGCCCAAATCAGCAGGTCTGTCCGGCCTTATTTATTTGCCAACTATTCATCAAAAATTCCGGCTTCTGTAGCAGAACTTGATAAAGCATTTACAGCAGCAACCGGGAGCGCAGTGAAATTTGTTTTTTCTTCCGGCTTTACATTTAACGGTACGGTAATTTCTTCCGTGCAGAAATATAATAATCTTTCGAGCGTGTTAATTAAATCGCCCGCGCTTAACAATACCCTTCTTTCCATTTCAAAGAGAGTAAATGACGATAATACCATTACTTACGTAGGACGTATTATCAATGAAAAATATGCGGATGCATATGAGCTGGTAAAGGATGAAACAGGCAATTATTCATTCACTAAAATAAAAACAGAAGAACTGATACAAGATTTTTAACCCAAGACCTTACAAACCCCGATCGGCCGTGCTAATCCCTAAACCTATGAAAAACATCGTTCCGATATTTATAGCTTTTCTTAGCTTGGTGAGCCTTAAGGCAACCTGTGTGCCCATGCTGAGCAGCTTGCCGTCAGCAAAGGCAACTATCTTCTTTGACTTCGATGGCGACTACGTAAATTGTACCTCGTGGAATGGAGGGGTTCCCATAGACTGCGCACCCTCGGGTCTAAGCGATGCACAGATTATAGAAATTTTTAACCGGGTATCGGAAGATTTCAGACCTTTTAATGTTGATATTACTACAGACTCCACGGTTTTTTTGGCAGCCCCGATAGACCAGCGGGTAAGGATCATTGTAACTCCTACCAGCAGCTGGTACACCGGCGTTGGCGGCATTTCATATACGGGTTCATTCACATGGGGCGATGATACTCCCGGCTTTGTATTTCCTGACAGGCTGGGGCCAAACAACACAAAGATGGTTGCTGAATGTTGCACTCATGAGGCAGGCCATACGGTAGGCCTATCGCACCAGGCCACCTATGATAGCAGTTGTAACCTGCTGGCGGTGTATAATACCGGCGAAGGTTCCGGCCAAACGGGCTGGGCGCCCATAATGGGCAACAGTTATTATCAAAATTTTACCGGTTGGTATAATGGCCCGACACCCTGGGGTTGCTCACAGGACCAGGATGCCTTAACCGTTATTACCACTCAGAATGGTTTTACCTACCGCCCGGACGATCATGGGGATGACCCGGCAGTAAATCCAACTGTGCTTTCTATAAATAATAATGCATTTGCTGACAGCGGAATTATAACGACTTCAACGGATAAAGATGTCTTTAAATTCGATCTGGTTCAAACAAGCCAGTTGCACGTTACTGCTCATCCATTTTCGGTTGGTCCAAATAATCAGGGAGCCGATTTGGATATAAAACTGGAATTGATTAACTCATCATTCCGGGTGATGGCCACCTACGATCCGATAGATAGTTTAAATGCATCCATAGATACCGTACTGGTTCCCGGTACCTATTATGTTTTAGTGGCAGGGTCAGGCAATGCCTATACTTCCAATTATGGGAGCCTGGGCTCCTATAATATTGCAGGCACTTATAACCCTTTGTTCATTACCCCGCTTCAGCAAGCCACACTGGAAGGTAAAAATGAAGATGGCAAAGTTGCCTTTGACTGGAACGTAATTTCACCTGAACCGGTGAGCTCCCTTACGCTGGAGAGTTCGTTAAACGGGAAAGATTTTACAATAGTAACCGGCCTGCCGGCCAATGCCCGGGATTATAGCTATATTCCTGCAGCTACCGGCGTAATTTATTATCGTCTCAGGGCAGTTTCTGTTACTGATCGTGCAATATATTCAAATGTAATAGCGTTAAAAGTAGGCGATGCCAAAACTATATTCAGCCTTGCCGGCACACAGGTCTACAGCCAGGTTGTGGTCAATGCCCTTGAAAATTACGATTATAAAATAATGGACATGAGCGGACGAATGATAAAAGCCGGTAAAGGAACAGCAGGTACGAATTCCATCGACATAACTAATACCCCTAACGGAATTTACCTGGTACAAATTTCAAATACCAATCAAAGACTGACAGAACGGATTTTAAGACTGTAAGGTAGATTCATGTGTAAGTTAAGGGTCAGCGTTAGGGGCTGGCCCTTTTTTATTTGTACTAACGGTAATCAATAAACGCAGACCATTTTCGGGTTAAAAAATTATTAAGAGCCGTATTTTGAATGACAGATAAAAGTTTTTTATTAATTTTAAAAAACCTCTGTCTATGTATTGGCGAAAATTTAATGGCGATATCATTGAACAGCCCATAAAAAATGCTGTGGAAAATGCCATCCGGAAAGAAACAAAAGCGGGTTACAAATTAAAAGTCTGCATCGGTACCGATAGCCAGGTAAAAGGTGCAGATACTGAATTTGCCACGGTAATTGTATTTCTGCGGGAAGGCCACGGCGGCTTTATGTTTATTAACAATGATAAGACCAAAACCGTCTACAGCATTAAAGAACGCATGCTGGTGGAAGTAGCAAGAAGTATTGAAATTGCGTATGAACTCTGCAACCTGTTTACAAAATACGATGTAGATATGGAAGTACATGCAGACATTAATACCAACCCACACTTCAAGAGCAATGAGGCGCTGCGGGAAGCAATGGGCTATATTCTCGGGATGGGATTTGCTTTCAAGGCAAAGCCGGAAGCATTTGCCAGCAGCAGTTGTGCTAATAAAATAGTGAACTGAGTATCCGGCGTACCCTTGTTTTGTTCACCCCGCCTCATGTTCTTTGTTCATCTCATCGATGAGCTGTAAAATCCTGTCTCTCCCTGTTTTTTTTATTGAGCTGGTAACAAAGTGCTGTGGTAAAAATTGTTGCATACCCCTGAGGGCATCGAGGAATCCTTTCACATTTTTACTTACCGCCGCCTGTTTCTCCTTATCCGATTTTGTAAATACGAGCGTATACGGTACCTCCCAGATTTTTAATTGCTGTATAAATCGGAGATCCGGTTTTTGAGGCGAATGTCTCGAATCAATTAATACAAATACATGAGTAAGGTTGATTCTTTTGCGCAAATAATTTTCGATCATTTGCTCCCATCGCCTTCTGTCGCTTTGAGATACTTTTGCAAAACCATATCCCGGTAAATCGACCAGCAACCATTTGTTTTCCGGTTTTTCGCCCGGTTTATCACTGCTGGTTATCTCAAACAAATTGATCATTTGTGTTTTCCCCGGCGCAGCGGATGTTTTGGCAAGTTTGCTGTTGTTACACAGCATATTTATCAGTGAAGATTTACCCACATTGCTTCTGCCGATAAATGCATACTCAGGCAGGTTTACTTCAGGGCATTTTTCTACTGAAGGGCTGCTGACAAGATATTTGGCCTGCTTAATATGCATCCTGCAAATTAAAATATGGAGGCGAATTTTATGAGGAAAATAAAACCAAAATAAAAGTGAAAGAATATGGGAACAAAAACAGGTATACCATCAAAAAACTATCTTTGAGGCGATGAACACGTATAGTCATGATGCGGTAGTGCCTTTTAAGGATTCCGGCGAAAGCAAAAAGCGGCAGGTGGAGGCCATGTTCGATAAAATTGCCTTCCGGTATGATTTTTTGAACCGGTTTTTGAGCGCAGGAACAGATATACGCTGGCGGAAAAAAGCAATAAAAATGCTTGTGCCGGACAGGCCGAAAAAAATCCTGGATGTGGCTACAGGCACCGGCGATTTTGCAATTACTTGTTACAATATTTTAAAACCGGAGCTGATCACCGGGATTGATCTTAGTGAAGGGATGCTGGAGATCGGCAGGAAAAAAATAGAAAATCTGGGTCTTTCCAACCAAATTCTGCTGTTAAAAGGAGATGGGGAGGCAATTTTCTTTGGTGATAACTCGTTTGATGCTGTAACCGTGGCATTTGGCGTAAGAAATTTCGGGAACCTGGAAAAAGGTTTATCAGAGATAAGAAGGGTGCTGAAACCAGGGGGTAAATTGATCATACTGGAATTTTCAAAACCGTCGTTACCGGTTTTCAAAAACTTATATAATCTTTACATGAGATTTGTAACCCCGAAAGTTGGAAAACTGATTTCAAAAAATAAGGATGCCTATCAGTATTTAAACGATTCTGTTCAACAATTTCCGGAGAAAAAAACATTCATTCAAATTTTAAATAAAACAGGCTATAGAAACAGTTTCTACAAAACATTGAGTTTAGGAATATGTACCATTTATTGCAGCGAAAAATAATCGTACTGATCATTTCTTTCGTGTTTTGTTCAACTGCTTCTGTGGCACAGTTGCGCGATAACCTCAACCTCGAAGGGCATGATGATAAATTATATCATTTTGGCATCAATGTGGGTTACAACAAGTCGCATTTCAACCTGACTCATCATAATGCTTTTCTGCAGCAGGATACCATCATGGATGTGGAAAGCATTAACAGCACGGGCATCAACCTCGCCTGGCTGGTAAATCTCCGTATGAGCGATCATTTCGATTTTCGTGTTCATCCGCTTGATCTGACTTTTACCGAAGAGGATCTTTTATATACCGAAAAATATGCTGCGGATTCTTTAACAGAAAAAAAGGTGCAATCCATTACAATGAGTTTTCCTTTCCAGGTGGCGTTCAGCAGCGACCGGATTGGCAATTTCAAGGTGTACACGCTGGCAGGAGGTAATTTTAGCTATGACCTGGCCAGCAACGCTACGGCCCGCAAAGCAGAAGATCTTGTAAAACTCAGGCCCTATAACTTCAGCCTTGAGCTGGGCATAGGATTTCATATTTACTTTCCTTATTTTGTTTTATCTCCTGAAATAAAATTAAGCGATGGCATTGTGAATCTTCATTCCCGCGATCCGAATTTGCGCTATTCACGGGTGATTGACCAGATCAATTCCCGGATGGTGACTTTCTCGCTTACGGTGGAATGAGATTATATTTCGTATAATCATTACCGTTAGTAATCAAAGTCCCGCCTGGCAGCATTCCACCGTATACCAATCTGGAATATGTTATCATTTGGTATGCCGGTGGCTTTCCTGAACATATAGGTGCCTTCCAGGAACAGATTTTCTCTTAGCTCGTATGATATGGCCAGTAAGCTATTAACCACGTTAATTCTTTTTCCGCTACCCACGGTATATCCAAAGTCATGGGTGCGGGTAGTATAAGGTTCAAAGGGATTTCCGCCAAAATTTTGTCCGGCAGAATCAAGTCCCTGGTAGTAATAAATGATCCTTCCTGACAGATACCATTTGGGCGCAGGCTGGTATTTTGCAATACCGATAAACTCCTGGAAATTCGCTCCCAGCGGATGTGCCAGCGGTAAGTTGTAATGTGTATAATCCGCTACCGAGTCATTATGCGAATAGGTAAACGGCCGCACCCTGTTCGTTTCCAACTGTACATCGAGATTCTTAATTGTAAAGGCATCTGCATACTTTACACCTAACTGGTAACCGTATTTATTAGCCCAGTAACCATCATTTGTAATTATTTTGTGTAAGATAAATTCGTCTAACAGGAGCTGACCGTAAAACTGAAAATGGTGAGCCACATTGGCTTTAAAATCCATCCCTGCAAATGCATTATCCGGGCTGCCGACGGTGCCTTCTATATGACGGAGAAAAATAATCGGATTTAAATATTCCAGGTCAAATATGTCTTTCCTTCCAAAAATGATGCTTTCGAAAACACCCAAATTGAGCCATTTTGTTACATCCATACTGAGGTGGTGCATCGCTGCATATTTTCGCGCAAGCAATACATCGCCATGCTTTACAAACTGCGGCATCAGCTCCATGAATAAATTCTGGTAATTGAATTTCCAGATTTTGGTATTCAGTTTCAGGAAGAGGTAAGCATTTGAAAAATCGCTCAGGAAAAGACTTCTGTAACCATCCCCAATAAAGTTTTTATCATAGCCGTATTGTACGTCGATGTACCTGGTAATATTAAAAGTAATATACCCTCTTGCATCGAAGTAGTCGTAGCCCGTTGTTTTAAAAGATTTGTAAAAACCCACGCCCGGCACAGCCCGAAAGCTGTCTACCCTTTCCTGTACAAATAGCGGATCGCGTTCCTGGTTATCGGTTATCGTAGTGGAAAACCCGATCTTATTGGCAATCCTCCCCCGTGCAGTGATACCTCTTTTGTTATAAAATAAGGTTTCGCTTCCGGCAGATTCACCTCCGGCCTGGAAAGAAATTACAGGATTCAATGCGAGAAAAAAATCTTTGGTGTTTACTTCAAGCAGATTGGGTTTCGTGGTATAAAATGATTTTAGGATGGGTTTTTTGCTTAAAAAACTTTCTTTCGGCCCGGTAACCCACTCAGCATTATCCATCAAAATGCTATGAAGATTATACTCATCTGTTTTAGTAAGGTTCAATCCTTTCCATTCATTATCATCACTGGTAAGAGATGAGGAGGTTGCCGTACGCGCACTATCCAGGAATTCCGCTTCACGCACCAAAAAACGCCTGCTGTAGGGTTTTAAGCCCGTAAAAAGAATGCTGTTATTGCTGCCTTCTTTTATTTCGAGCCGGTCTATGATATCATACTCTTTTGATCCTTCTGGCAGGTAAGTGGTTTGCGCCTGCAATATAAAAGGATCTATAAATACAAGCAGCATAAGCAGGCTTTTTATAATTTGCATGGGGTTAGACTCTTTGTTATTCAATTTCAAGATATGCAAAATTATATTCTAAAAGATGTGTCAATTGTAAACGAGGGTAAAATTGAGGTAAAAAATATTTACCTGAAAAAAGGCCGCATAGAACGCATTGATAGTGAATTTAACGTAAAAGAAAAAGTGCAGGAGGTGGATGGTGCAGGAAAATATTTATTGCCCGGCGTGATAGATGACCAGGTGCATTTTCGTGAACCGGGGTTAACGCATAAAGCCACCATTTATACAGAGAGCAAAGCTGCTGTGGCCGGCGGTACCACATCATTTATGGAAATGCCCAATACCATTCCTCCTGCGCTGACCGAAGCCCTGCTCGAAGAAAAATATACCATAGCCAAAAATACTTCGCTGGCCAATTATTCTTTTTTTATGGGCACAAGCAATGATAATGCCGATGAGGCGTTACGGATGAACAAAAGAAAAAAAGATATATGCGGCGTGAAGATTTTTATGGGCTCCAGTACAGGAAATATGCTGGTCGACAGCGAACCGGCCCTTCATAAAATATTTTCCGAAAGTGAATTGCTGATCGCAACTCATTGTGAGGATGAAAAAATAATTAAAGCTAATTATGAAAAAATAAAATCCGTTAAACCCGTTTTGCAACCTGCCGACCATCCATTGATAAGAGATGAAAAGGCCTGCTATACATCCTCTTCTTTTGCCGTATCGCTGGCTAAAAAATATAATAGCCGCCTCCACGTGTTGCATATTTCCACAGCCGGGGAGATGGAACTGTTTGTAAATAATATTCCTGTAAAAGACAAAAGAATTACCGCCGAAGTCTGTGTGCACCACCTGCATTTTACTGCCGATGATTATAGCTGTCTGGGTTATCTTATAAAATGTAATCCGGCTATAAAAGCACCTTATCACAAAGAAGCGCTTTGGAAAGCTTTACTGGATAATTATTTTGATGTTATCGCTACCGATCATGCACCTCATACCCTGGAGGAGAAGGGCGTTATACGAAATGGAGACGGCATTCTCATCTCTCCAGAGGAGGGAGCCTGGGGGCGGCTTTATGAACACGCACATTCCGGCCTGCCGCTGGTACAGCATTCATTGCTGCTGATGTTGCATTACTATAAACAGGGGAAGATTTCCCTGGAGAAAATTGCAGAAAAAATGAGCCATGCGGTTGCCGATTGCTTTAAGATTGAGGATCGGGGATATATACGGGAAGGATATTTTGCCGACCTGGTGCTGGTTGATTTGAATGCGACCACAAAAGTTTCCGGAGAAAGTATTTTATATAAATGCGGATGGAGCCCGCTGGAAGGTACAGTTTTCCCGGCAGCAATCAATCGTACGTTTGTGAACGGGAATTGTATATACATAAATGAAGATTATGGAAAACATATATTCGATGAATCTATAAGGGGACAACGGCTCACCTTCAGCTGGTAGACTAACGGTTACCAATAAACGAAAAATATGGAAACAGATAAAACTACCTTGCATGATCTTTCGGTTTTTCAGCATGAAGAGGAGTTTTCCATATTCTCAAAAATAAACTTCACCCGTACCACAGGGGGGCGCGAAAAGCTCAGATATATTTTCTCCGGTTCTTTAAAGGACATTCACTCCATCCTCGATATCCAGAATGTGCTGAAGCTTATCATTAATAAGAAAGATGAATGGCCCCTTATGATAAGCAATGGCTCCATCATGGTGATCCATAAATTTTACGAAACCATATTTGATACCATGCCTTCGCGGCCCACAGGTTATTCCGCCTATATGTACAAGCTGTTTCACGGCCCGGATTATTCATTGGCAAAATATTCCACAGGGCATGGCTTTGATTTTATAAAAGGCATGCGGCAGCTGATCGGGGTCTTTTTGACAAATGATACACCGGATCCTTTGAAAAGACTATTGCAAAAAGCGCAAGTGCTCATCGGGAAAATACAACTGGACGTTGTATTTAAAAATAAAAGACATGAAGACCTCTCCCCGCCTGAAATGCTTGGCCTTACCTATTTTTTCCGGCATCATTTCCGGCAAAATATGGAAGAGTTAATTGATATATATTTTCAGTTGGATGCCTGGTATGGAATGGCGATGGCAGTGCAGGAGCTGCGGCTGGTTTTTCCAACGTTCATTGAATCGGATGAACCTGAATTAAGAATTAAAAAACTGTATCATATTCTTTTGCAAGACCCGGTTGCATATGATCTTGAGCTCAATCAGCATTCAAATTTCATTTTCCTTACCGGAGCGAATATGGCCGGGAAAAGCACCTTTATAAAAGCCGTAGGCAGCGCGGTTTTCCTGGCACACATAGGAATGGGAGTGCCTGCAGCATCAATGGAGCTTTCTTTTTTTGACGGTTTGCTGAGTAATATTAATGTGGTAGATAACGTGGTAAAAGGAGAAAGCTATTTTTATAATGAAGTGCAGCGTATCAAAAAAACAATCCTCCGGGTAAACAATGGAAGAAAGTGGCTCATACTGATAGATGAGCTTTTTAAAGGCACGAATGTGCAGGACGCTATGAAATGCAGTACAGTGGTCATTGAAGGATTAATTAAGATCAGGTCTTCCTTATTTATTCTGTCTACCCATTTATATGAAATAGGGGAAACATTAAAAGATTATCCCAATATCAATTTCAAATATTTTGAAACCATTGTGAGTGATGATAAACTTGTATTTAATTATAGCCTGAAAGACGGCATCAGCAACGATCGTCTCGGTTATCTTATTTTAAAGCGCGAAGGTGTAATAAGCATACTTGAGAAATTATAAGTTTTCACGACGCATTATTATCTACCGTTATCACAGGCGTTTTAGATTTATAGGATAAAAGTTTTTTGGTAATGGCATTCCACAGTCCGGAAAGAAAAAATTCTCTTCCCGAAGATATCATAATAAGATCGGCATTTATTTTCCTGGAAAAATCAAGCGTTGCCTCGGCAAGATTTTTACCTTCCAGTATAATGGATTGAACGGGAATTGTGGTGAGGCTTTGTATTACTTCAAGCGTAGCATTAAGCAGGGAGAAGTTATTATCTTCCCTGCGCAGCGATAAAACGTATATGGTTGATTTGAAATACCTCCCCAAAATAACGGTCATGCGAATGCTGCGCAACGGAATATTTTTATTTACCGGCAATAAAATTTTTTTGAAATGCCTTGTCAATCCGCCGGCATTTACAGCGAGCACCGGTACGTTTATCTTGCGTGCCAGCCGGCTGATGGATACACTGGAAAACACCCGGTGTATAAGATTAAATCTGGACAGGCCTTTAATGACCATATCTATCTCGAAATACTCAATATATTTTTTTAAGGCGGCCCGGGGATATCCGTGCAAAACGCTTATTTCAATGCTGCCATTAGCGCACAAATGATGTTGGTATTTACCTTTCAGTTCCTTGAGCCTTTTACCTGCATATTCTCCCTCGCTAAAAGAAGTTGATGAAGTGCCGGACGACATGAAAGGAGCAGCGAATGTTGACACCACATGCACCAAATGAATGCAGCAGTTTAAGGCATTGGAAAGTTCCACTGCCTTTGCAATGGCCCACTTGTCTTTCTGCGAAAAATCTATGGGAACAAGTACGTTGTATAAATTGCTGGCCATAAAAATTATTTTACCGGTGAATAAAATATTGATTTATGCATACTCAAGTATTCCTTTAAAACCCGGTTGGGAAATTTTTTTATAGGCTATTGTTTTCAGTATTTCATCTTTTGAGCAAAATGCAAAACCCTTGCCGGCATTGCCAATAATGCATCTGTCCTCCTCACTGTCGCCAACTACGATACAATTTTTAAATTGCACGTTATACTTTTCGCATACGTATTGCAAAGCATTTGTTTTACAATAGGCATGACCGCAGATACTTTCGGGCGATGCATAAAAATACGACGGAGTAAACACCTCGCCTGTGCATTTGCCTTCAAAAAATTCAAGCTGCTTGGCATACGAAAAATCCGCTCCTATATTTTTTGCTACATAATTTGTTATCAGAGAATAGCTGTTGCTGATAATGCCGGTCAGGTATCCGCGTTGTTTCAGCGCGGCAACCGTATCTTTTATATCTTCCACCATATCCATATCGTGCACCACATTCAAAAGTTCATCCATGGTTCTCCCTTTTAAAAGCAGCCCGATTCTTTTGGTAAGTATTATGGCGTCGTTTTCTTCGGCTCTTAAATCTTCCAGCTTTGCGCTGAATCCAAACTGTGTGGCGCAGGCGTCAATAAACCTGCCGCAAAGTATGGTATCGTCCATATCAAATATGGCCATCTTATTGGAGAACGAAAAGTTTTCGCGTAATACGCCATACATTTCCCTGTTTATTTCTTCCAGCAATTTTACTTCTGCTTCCTGTGCATCTGCCGGACTTTGCTGCTGCCCTTTGGTAATGATGGCTCTTGCCACTTCTTTGCTCATCTTGCCCAATGCTTCCCACGGCTTGCTTTTATTTTCTATGTAACCGATGTTCACCTCAGTAATTTTTGCTTTCATCAAATACATATCAATGAGTATTCCAACATCAACGCCATAATCATTAAAAAAAGCAATTCCAGCAAAAAAACTTTTTTTGCCGGCAATCATTCCGCTCAGCGGCTGGGAAAATTGGGCAAGGGCCGGGAAAAAAATATTCAACAGGGGCTTGGCAACCAGCTCGGTTACTCTTCCCGCATTGCGGCCAAAAGTGCCTTTTACAAAATCGGCGGTATGGCTGATTAAAGGACGGGTAAGCGCCGATATTGTTTCATCGGGATAAGGATCAATATCGCCGTCCAAAAAAACCAGCAACTCATTGGAAGCAGCGGCAACGCCTTCCTTCATCGAAATTCCCTTTCCGCGAATATTGCTTGCAATAACCTTTGCCCCTTCTGCGGCGGCTATTTGCGCAGTGCTGTCCTCGCTGTTATCGTCCACCACAATTACTTCGTTTACCAGTTTGTTGCTGAAGCAAAACCGTACCACTTTTGCTATTGTTTTTTCTTCATTCAAAACAGGTATTATTACGCTGATCATACATACTTTTTATTCCCTGAAATTATTCTTCTGTGAACTTGCGGTAGCGGAAATCTTATCTGCAAAAGCAACTTACAATATATCGGTAGTGGGCTGACTGACCCCTATCACAAAATAATATTTTTTATGTATACTCTTTTCAATCGTATGTTAATTCTTGTTTATATATTTTTTTAAAAAACATACAAAAATTTTAAAAGAAATAGTTTTTGGAATATTCCCTTTTATGTTGCAGCTACCTTTATGATACAACTAAGAAGCTGTTTAAAAATGATTCCCGAAAAATTTTGTATTTGTTTTTTAGCCTGCAGGTTACGGGGATTTACGCAGATGGGTGATGAAAAAGGTTTTTTATCTGCGGGAATATATTGTCACTAATGGCAATTTTAAACACGCTCTGAATATTTTTTTTAAATTTAATTTAGGAAGTCATTAAACAGTAAAAAATGCCTGTTAACATGGTTTAAATTACAGCATTTGCAATTTTATGAGATATCTTGATTATACACCAAAAGCTGACAGCTAAAATAAAACACTATGCTGGTAAAAACCTTTGGCAGTGCGGTTTACGGAGTGGAAGCGATTACCATTACGGTAGAGGTAAATGTCAGCAGCGGGAAGTTCACCACGATTGTTGGCCTTGCGGATAACGCGGTGAAAGAAAGTGTTGAAAGAGTAGAAAGCGCCATTAAAACTAACGGTTATCATTACCCGAGAATTAAGGTAGTCATCAATCTTGCCCCTGCCGACATCCGGAAAAGCGGAACTGCATTTGATTTACCGATAGCATTAGGCATATTGGCGGCTTCGGAACAACTGGAAAATTATGAGGAGCTGGCGAACTATGTAATTATGGGCGAATTGAGTCTGGATGGTGCCGTACGTCCGATCAAAGGCGCTCTGCCCATTGCAATACAGGCGCGAAAGGAAAAATTCAAAGGATTGATTGTTCCAAAAGAAAACGCCCGTGAAGCGGCAATGGTGAATACCCTGAATGTATATGGGGTGAGCCATATAACTGAAGTGCTCGGTTTTTTTGCCGGAAAAAATTCATTAAAGCCAGTAATTGTAAATACGCGGGAAGAATTTGCCCATGCGCAAAGTGATTTTGAAGTTGACTTCAATGATGTAAAAGGTCAGGAGACCATTAAGCGTGCGTTGGAAATAGCAGCGGCCGGAGGCCATAATGTTATACTGATCGGTCCTCCGGGCGCCGGCAAAACCATGCTGGCAAAGCGTTTGCCAACAATATTGCCCCCGCTTACCCTGCAGGAGGCATTGGAAACGACCAAGATTCACAGCGTGGCGGGTAAGCTTCCGGAAAATGCAACGCTCATTTCGAAACGCCCGTTTCGCTCTCCGCATCATACTATTTCTGATGTGGCATTAGTGGGCGGAGGAGGAATGCCTCAGCCCGGAGAAATTTCATTGGCCCATAACGGCGTTTTGTTTTTGGATGAGCTGCCGGAGTTTAAGAGAACCGTGCTTGAAGTAATGCGCCAGCCCATGGAAGAAAGAAGAGTAACTATTTCGAGAGCAAAAGTTGCATTGGATTTTCCTTCGAGCTTTATGCTGGTGGCCTCCATGAATCCGTGCCCGTGCGGATTTTACAATCATCCCGAAAAAGAATGTACGTGTCCGCCGGGAGCAGTGCAGAAATACCTGAATAAAATTTCAGGGCCCTTGTTAGACAGGATAGACCTGCATGTGGAAGTAACGCCTGTGGCCTTTGGCGAGCTTTCATCCGTACATCCGTCAGAAAAAAGTGAAGCGATACGCGATCGTGTAATAAAAGCGAGAGAAAAACAAGCGCACCGGTATAAGGATAATGCGGGCATTTATTGCAATGCACAAATTACCAGCAAAATGCTGAAAGAGATTTGCGGGATCTCACAGGCAGGCAATAATCTGCTGAAAGTGGCGATGGAAAGATTAAATCTTTCCGCGCGGGCCTACGATCGCATATTAAAAGTGAGCAGAACCATTGCCGACCTTGCCGGCAGCGATGACATTAAGCCGGAGCATCTCGCCGAAGCCATTCAATACAGGAGTTTGGACAGGGAGGGATGGGCAGGATGAGTTATAGCTTATTCGTATTCTAAAGAGTAAATTCATAGTTCAGAACTTTAATCGCTTTTACCGAAATTTGCAGATTCAATTTGTTTAATGAAACTATTGCTTCAATATTTAAAGCCTTATAAATGGCTCTTTCTGTTTGCGCTTTTTCTTGCTGCGGTGAACCAGGTGTTTTCATTGTTTTCTCCCATGATCATTGGTAATATTCTTAATCAGTTTGCAATACATCCCCACGAGTTTGTTGTAAATAAGCAGCTGATACCACGCACCGAACATGAATTCTTTTTTGGCAAAGGAAGCAATCCGGATATTTGGAAATATTTTTTCGGCAGCAACGTAATGCACGGTTTGTTGTTTTATCTCATACTCATGATCGGTACTGCCATGGTAAGCCGTATTGCCAAGGCATTCCAGGATTATTTTGGTAACGTGCTCATACAAAAATTCGGCGCCACCATTTTCACAGACGGACTGAAGCACAGCATGAGCCTGCCTTACCAGGATTTTGAAGATCAGCGCAGCGGGGAAACTTTGTCGGTGCTTACCAAAGTGAGGGCCGATTCTGAAAAGTTTATCACCAATTTTATCAATATCCTTTTCACGATCATTGTAAGCGTTGTTTTTATTTCTGTATATGCATTCAGCATTCATTGGGCAATCATGCCGGTGTACGCAGTCGGTATCTTTTTAATAGCCGTTGTTACAAGTTTTCTCAGCAGGAGGATAAAAGGCATTCAAAAGAGAATCGTCTATGAAACAAATGCGCTGGCCGGTTCCACGACCGAGTCATTGAGAAATATTGAGCTGGTAAAAAGCCTGGGATTAACTGACCAGGAAGTACTCCGGTTAAACAACAACACATTTAAAAT
Organism: uncultured Ginsengibacter sp.; assembly: GCA_964627765.1. GTDB lineage: Bacteria > Bacteroidota > Bacteroidia > Chitinophagales > Chitinophagaceae > Ginsengibacter. The sequence goes on from CAZVKO010000004.1 coordinate 184,505, forward strand.
ACTGGGGCTCGAATTGAGAAAAGTAAAGAGCATCCGCACGCTGAGCTTTATCCAGGGCACCATGGTAAACTTTTTGCAGCAGGTAATAACATTTACCCTGTTGTGGCTCGTTTTCGGAGGATCGCTGAATGCCGGGCAGTACCTGTCATTTATGTTTTATGGATTCTTTTTGTTTGGCCCCATGCAGGAAGTCGGCAACGTTATTATTTCCTACCGGGAAGCAGAAGCGTCGATGAATAATTTTCATGAGCTGATGCAGAAAACGCCTGATAAAAAGCCCTCAAATCCTGTAACCATTCACAACATTGAAGAGCTGGAATTTATCAATGTAAAATTCAAGCATCAATCTGCACAGCAACCGGCGCTCAATGATATAAGTTTCGATGTCAGGAAAGGAGAGACCATTGCGTTTGTTGGCCCGTCAGGGTCAGGTAAAACAACACTGGTGAAATTGCTGGTTGGGTTATATGTGCCGCAGCAGGGAAAGATTTTATATAATAAAGTAGACAGGGACCATATTGACTTTGATGCGCTGCGCACGCAGATCGGATTTGTAACGCAGGATACGCAATTGTTTGCCGGCACCATAAAGGAAAATCTGTTGTTTGTAAATCCTTTTGCAACGGATGAAGAGATTTTAGACGTGTTGAAAAAAGCTTCGTGCAACACCCTGCTGGCCCGTGCCGATAAAGGAATCGATACATTAATTGGCGAAGGCGGTGTAAAGGTCTCCGGTGGTGAAAAACAACGCTTGTCCATTGCACGGGCGCTGTTGCGGAATCCGCATTTATTAATTTTTGATGAGGCGACTTCTTCGCTCGATTCGCTTACTGAGGAAGAAATTACCAATACGATAAAAAGTGTTTCTTCAAAAAAAGAGCAGATCACTATTTTAATTGCCCATCGCTTAAGTACCATTATGCATGCTGATAAAATTTACGTATTGGAGAAGGGAGATATTATCGAGACGGGAACGCATGAAGAGCTGTTATCACAAATGGGGTTGTATTACGCTATGTGGCGCCAGCAGATTGGGGAAAGAAAAAAACGTGAAAGCTCTTCATCGGTTTTAAACTAAACCATAAAAATATTTTGCGATTGCTTAACTTACAGTAATGCCGGAAAAAGAAAGACCAAAACCAAATTTTTTGTGGAGCATGCTCACCATGCGCTGCCCGAGGTGCAGGCGGGGTGATATGTTCACCGTATCGAATCCGTATAAAAGCCTGAAGATTTCATCGATACTCGGTATGCATGACAGATGTCCCGTTTGTGGCCAGAAGTTTGACCTGGAGCCGGGCTTTTGGTACGGTACCGGTTATGTAAGCTATGCATTGGTAGTGGTGTTCTCTGCCATCACATTTATTATCTGGGTCTTTACAATCGGTGTTTCCATGGATGATAACCGGGTATTTGGATGGCTGATCACTAATGCCATATTAATTGTTCTGTTGCAGCCATGGCTCATGCGTTTCAGCAGGGCGGTATATCTTAACTTTTTCGTGCGGTACAATAAGAATTATGAAACAGAAGAAGGAAAGACCTTTGATTACTGGAACGGGAATAAAAAATAGTATTTGCAATTTTAGTGTTAACCAATAAATTTTATCAATTATGGCTATTGTAAAAGTAATAGAAGTGATCGCTTCTTCTCCGAACAGTTTTGATGATGCAGTAAAAAATGCCGTTACTGAAGTGTCAAAAACTATAAAGAATATTGATTCGGTATACGTAAAAGATTTAAAGGTGCATGTCGCAGATGGTAAAATAACTTCTTACGGCGCTATCTGCAAAGTTGCTTTCAGGGTAGAGTCAAAGGGACTTTGATTGTTTTTAGAAACTATGGAGATTGGATAAGAGGATGGCAACGTCCTCTTATTTTATGCATTCACCACCTGCACGGCAGTGCCGTAGCACAATACTTCTGTTACGCCTTCCAGCACTTCATTAGCATCGTACCGGATATTGATAATGGCATTGGCGCCTCTTTCATTGGCATGCCGCAGCATGTGTTGGTATGCCTCCTCCCTGGTTTTTTCACATAGCTCTTCATAAATGGATATCTTGCCTCCGAGCAATGTTTGTAGTCCACCGGCTATATTGCCAAACAAGCTTCTCGACCTTACTGTAATGCCCCGTACGATGCCCAAATGCTTTGTGATTTTATACCCTTCCAGGCAATTGCTGGTTGTAATGAGCTGTTCATCCACCATAAATTTGGTTTTTTTTCGTTTCAAATTTAACATTCTTTTTTTGTACGCATTTTATTAGCACCCTTTTTGTATAAGGGTAGTTCGTAATTTGCGAACTTTAAATTTTTAATCTAATTCTATTGATAAAATGTTACAAACCGCAGAGGACATTCGCCTGCTGAATGAAAAAATTAATCACTCAGCCTCTTTTCTTGATAAAGTTCATTCCGAAGTTGGTAAGGTTATCGTAGGTCAGAATAATATGGTAGAGCGGCTGCTGATCGGGCTTCTGAGCAACGGGCACATCTTGCTCGAAGGAGTTCCCGGCCTGGCAAAGACGCTGGCAATAAAGTCACTGGCCAGCTCCGTCAACGCACCCTTCAGCCGGATTCAGTTTACTCCCGACTTATTACCGGCTGATGTAATTGGAACGATGATCTACAACCAGCAGCGAAATGAATTCATGGTTCGTAAAGGACCCATTTTTGCCAGTTTTATTCTGGCGGATGAAATAAATCGTGCCCCTGCGAAAGTACAAAGCGCCTTACTTGAAGCGATGCAGGAGCGGCAGGTAACTATTGGCAACAGCTCGTATAAGCTGGAAGAGCCGTTTTTGGTTTTAGCTACCCAAAATCCAATTGAGCAGGAAGGCACCTATCCTCTCCCCGAAGCGCAGGTGGACCGGTTTATGCTGAAAGTGATTATTGATTATCCGTCAAGAAGTGAGGAGCAGGCAATACTGCGGCAAAATGTACAGGGGATGCAACAGCCACGCATAAACGCAGTGGTATCGGCCAGTGAAATTTTGAATGCCCGCGAGCTCGTACGCCAGGTGTATATGGATGAAAAAGTAGAGCAATACATTGTTGACATTGTTTTTGCCACACGGTATCCTGATAAATATAATTTACCAAAGTTAAAACCGGTCATATCGTTTGGCGGCTCACCCCGTGCCAGCATTAATCTTGCGCTGGCAGCCAAAGCTTATGCATATCTCAACAAAAGAGGATATGTAATTCCGGAAGATGTCAGAAACATTTGTAAAGATGTATTGCGTCATCGCATTGGCCTTACTTACGAGGCAGAAGCAGAGAATATTAACGTGGAAATGATTGTCGATGAAATACTGAAGGCGGTAAAAGTTCCTTAAACTTTCTGTCATCCTTTGGAATACAATCAACAATGAAATCATCCAATAAGCCAATCATCAATAAATAATTTCACCCGTTGCTCACAACATCTGAAATAACAAAAAAAGTAAGAGAGCTGGAGATTGTCAGTAAAAAGATAACTACCCATCTTTTTTCAGGCGAGTATCATTCCGCCTTTAAGGGAAAGGGAATGAGCTTCCGGGAAGTGCGCGAGTATTATCCCGGCGATGATGTGCGATTTATAGACTGGAATGTAAGCGCCCGTTTTTCTCACCCTTTTACTAAGGTATTTGAGGAAGAACGGGAGCTCAATGTAATATTGATGGTAGATGTAAGCGCCAGTGCGTTATTCGGAACCCGCCACGGTACCAAGCGGGACCTTATTACTGAAATTGGCGCAGTGCTCACCTTCAGCGCTATCAGCAATGATGATAAGGTGGGGGTAATTTTTTTCAGCGATAAAATTGAAAAATATATTCCTCCCAAAAAAGGGAAGAGGCATGCATTGTATGTGGTAAGAGAACTGCTGACGGCAGACGCAAAACGGACAGGTACGAATATTAATGAAGCGCTGAAATTATTTTCGGGTTCCAATACGCACAGAAGCGTGGCGTTCATTATGAGTGATTTTATTGACGATCAATATGAACATTCCTTGCGCCTGGCTGCGGCAAGGCATGATGTAATAGGGCTAAAAATCTATGATAAAATGGATATGACGCTTCCCGATATCGGGCTGATGGAAGTAGAAGATCTTGAAACAGGCAAGTCTCAGTGGCTCGACACCTCGGACGCAGTAATCCGGTATAATTATCAGCAAAATTTTTTAAAACACAGTGAATATTGCAAGAGCCTTTTTCAGAAATCCGGGGCCGAATTGCTGCACCTGCGAACGGACGAAGACTATGTAAAGATTTTGCAACAGTTTTTCTTGAGACGAAAATGAAGACATTCCAGCACAGCGTTTATAGTATGCCATTGATTTTTGCAGTGACCCTGGCAATTTCCTGTTTTTTTTCTGATCCTCTTTTTGCACAATCGCCCACCATCCAAACTACGGTAGACAAAAAAAATATTCTTATCGGGGAGCAGCTGCATCTTACGGTAACTACTTCTATGCCTGACAATACATACCGGCTCGCATGGTTTAACATTCCGGATAGTTTCGGAAACTTCAAAGTAGTGCATGAAAACAAAATTGATTCTACCAATGCCAATGGAACGCTGGGCTTCAGCCAGGATATTACGCTTACCAGCTTTGATTCGGGAAGACAGGTAATTCCTGCGCTCACCTTAAACCTGGAAACGCTGCAGGGAGACTCCTCTTTTAACCTGGTTACCGATTCTATACCTGTGGAAGTATCGTATTCCCCGATAGACAGCAGTGCAACGTTTCATGATATCAAATCCATCATTGATGTAAAAAAGCAATGGGAATGGTGGTGGTGGGCCCTGCTGGGCGTAGTATTGATTTTGCTATTCTTCTGGATCAGGTTTTTAATCAGGTTTTTCAGAAAAAAGAATCAGCCTGATATCTTTAAATCAAAGCTTTCGCCATATGACGAGGCCATGCAAATGCTGAATGAGCTTGATAAAGAAAACTTACTGGAGCAAAATGCGGTAAAGGAATATCATACACGACTTACAGATATTTTCAGACGCTACCTCTCGCGAAAAACAAAGACCAACAGAATGCATCAGACAACTGATGAATTGCTGATGGACATTCATGATCTTAATTTAAATAAGGAGCACGTAGCGTCCTTTGCCAGTGCTTTGCGAATCGGCAGCGCTGTTAAGTTTGCAAAATTTATTCCCGCGCAAAATGAAAGCGAATCGTGCCTGCTGCAGGTAAGAAGCATGATAAATGAGATCCATACTGTTTCTGACAAAAAGCCGGAAAGTGATACGTGATTATTTCAATAATATAACCTTTGGGCAACCGCTGTATTTTTTCCTGTTTGCTTTGATCCCCGTGCTTATTTATTGGAAAATGACGAAAGGGAAAAAGCAGGTGGCTGCCCTGGGTGTTTCCACTACAAGAGGTTTGCAGAAAATGCGTTCCTGGCGAAATGCATTTCAGGGCTTTCCTTTCATTTTACGATTGCTCGCATTGAGCTGCATTATCGTTGCTTTGGCCAGGCCACAGGTGCAATATGAAGAGCAGCAATCCGAAGGAGAAGGCGTAGATATTATTTTGTGCATTGATGTGAGCGGTAGTATGACGGCGCAGGATTTTACTCCCAACAGGATGGAGGCTGCAAAAAAGGTAGCGGAGAATTTTGTAAACAGCCGGCCTAACGACAGGATCGGCCTTGTGATTTTTTCCGGAGAAAGCTTTACGCAATGCCCGCTTACAACCGATCATGCGGTACTGATCAACCAGATTTCGCAAATCAGGAATGGTTTGCTGGAAGACGGAACTGCTATTGGTTCCGGTCTTGCTACCAGTGTAGACCGGCTGCGGGACAGCAAAGCCAAGAGTAAAGTGGTAATTCTGCTTACCGACGGTATCAATAACGGGGGATTGATTGACCCCGGAACAGCAAAAGAAATTGCAAAAACATTTAAGGTAAGAGTGTATACAATCGGTGTGGGCACAGATGGATACGCGCCAACACCTGTTGCCACGCCCTTGGGGATTGTGATGCAAAATGAAAAAGTAGCTATTGATGAAAAGCTATTAAAAAATATTGCTGACGAAACCGGTGGAAAATATTTCAGGGCCACTGATAACAAAAGCCTGCAGGATATTTATTCCTCGATTGACAGTCTTGAAAAATCCAAAGTGGAAATCACTACCTATCACCGGTATACTGAAAAATTTTATCCTTTGATCTTTGCTGCTATGGGCCTCCTGCTGCTTGAGATTATGCTGCGATTTACTATTTTTAGAAAGTTTCCGTAGGTTGCTTTTCAGATTTTATCAATCAACCGAATAACCGGTAACGAATCAATTTTTGATCATGAATGCTGTTGTATATAAATCAACCGGGAGCTGGTATACGGTTAAAGGAGAAGACGGAAAATTTTATAACGCACGGATAAAAGGGAAGTTTAAAATAGACAATATCACCTCTACCAATCCGCTTGCCGTGGGAGACGTTATTGACATCGGATTAGAGAATGACGACGGTGGAGAAGCAATAGTAACGGAGATCCATGAACGGAAAAATTATATCACCCGCCAGTCACCTCACAATAAGAATCAGCATCATATCATCGCTTCCAACCTTGACCAAAGTCTTTTGTTTGCAACATTGAAAGACCCGAAAACCTCCACGGGGTTTATCGACAGGTTCCTTGTGGCATCGGAAGCTTATCATGTGCCCGCCATTATTGTTTTTAATAAAAGTGATTTATACAGGAAAAAAGAGCAGGAGCAATTTGAGCGCTTACAGCAAATCTATGAGAATATAGGGTATAAGGCAGTACTGATGAGCCTGAACTCACAGGAAGGCATAGACGAAGTTAAATCAATGTTGAAAGATAAAATTACCCTGCTGAGCGGGCATTCAGGCGTTGGCAAATCTACTTTTATCAACAGGGTGTTTCCCCGGCTTACCCTGAAAACACAGGATGTAAGCGGATGGAGCGGCAAGGGATTGCACACCACTACATTTGCAGAAATGTTTGACCTGCCCGGCGGCGGAAAAATCATTGATACCCCGGGTTTGCGGGAATTTGCATTAACTGATATTGAAAAGACGGAGCTTTCTCATTACTTTCCTGAAATGAAAAACCTGATACACCATTGCAGGTTCAATAACTGCCTGCATGTGGATGAGCCCGGCTGTGCAGTAAAACGGGCGGTAGAAGAAGGGAGAATTGCACCAGACAGGTATGTGAGCTATCTGAATATTCTCGGTTCTATCGGCGCTAAAAAATGGTAGTAATAAAGGCGATAACCATTCCGGTTGAAAAAATAATCCGGTGATTTTAATAAGCGTTATTTTCCAGGAAGGCCGCCACTTCCAGTACAGCCTGATTTTCCCGGGCTATGCTCCTCGTTTTATGCGGTAATATAGACACGCCGTTAAAAATGCTGTAATGCAGCGTAAGAAAATGTTTTTTGTAACGAAAATCCCAATCAAGGCTTTCCGCATCGTCTACCTGGTTAATGAATTTCACATTCAGCCCGTCGACCAGCTTATCGGCAATGGAATAGAATTTTGAAACGCCGCAGTTGTCGTCAATCACTGCTTCGGTTCCGCCGAATTGTGTTTTTAGGTGATAGCACATACAAGAGTTGTTTTGGTGTTTTAGAGGTAAAAAATATTTGCCATTCTACGAATTAAACTTTTTTGCTCTCTTGGCAGCTTTTATTGCTTCCTTATCGCCCGACAAAATCCTCTCGGCACCAATATTCTTTCCATTGGTTGGACATCCATATTTTTCATTCTTTCTGAATATGGAACATCCTGAAAAGAATCCGGCCAAAAAAGCCGCTATCAAGATTTTTTTCATTCGATGTTATTGATACAACACAAATACTTTACCGGGGGTACAACGGGTGTGTTAAGGTTTAAATAAATTAAGCAGTTAGTTTTGTTAAATTACATCAGAGGTTTTGAACCAGCCTGAGTACATTACATAATTATCAGCAATCCTGTTTATTTCTCCGCTGATCAGCTCCCCGGAAATATTCTTCACTTTTTTCGCCGGTACCCCTGCATAAACAGAACCGGGTTCTATGATACTGTTTTCGAGCACTATTGCCCCTGCCGCTATGATCGAGTTGCTGCCCACCACCGTATGATCCATCACGATCGCTCCCATGCCCACGAGCACATTATCATGTATAACGCATCCGTGTACAATTGCATTGTGTCCGATACTAACATTATTTCCAATAGTGGCGGAGGCTTTTTGGTAGGTACAATGTATAATGGCTCCGTCCTGTATATTTACCTTATTGCCAATGCGTATGGAGTTTACATCCCCCCGTACTACCGCATTGAACCAGATACTGCAATCATCACCCATGATTACATCCCCGGCTATAGTTGCATTGGGAGCGAGGTAGCAATTTTTTCCCATAGCTGGTTTCATTCCTCTTACATCAATAATTAATGCCATAGTTTACAATTTAAAATCAGGCTGGCCGGTAACAATTTCGGCATCGCCATTACTGTGCTAATTTCGCATTAATTCGGGGAATGATTTTCTGAATTTAAAATAATGGATAACCGTCAGATATTTTTGAATCATATCGGCCAAACTTCCGATGCCCCCCTATTGCTGGAAATTATAAAAGCTGAAGGGAGTAAATTATATGCCGCCGATGGCAGGGAATATATTGATTTAATCGGAGGAATAAGTGTGTGCAATGTGGGCCATCGGAATAAAAGAGTGATTGGCGCCATCAACAAGCAGATCAATGACTACCTGCACGTGATGGTGAATGGAGAACTGGTATTAAGCCCGCAGACGGCTTATGCAAAAATGCTCACTGAACATTTACCCCCGTCGCTCAATGCTGTTTTTTTTACTGCATCCGGCACAGAAGCGGCCGAAGGAGCCATGAAGCTGGCAAAGCGGTTTACCGGCCGAACCCATATTGTCGCATTTAATAAAAGCTATCATGGCAGCACGCAGGGCTCGCTAAGCATTATGGGCGATGAATACTGGAGAAATGCCTTCAGGCCCTTGTTGCCGGGCATTATTCATATGGATTATAATTCCTGTGAAAGCCTGGAACAAATAAATGAGCAAACGGCTTGTGTAGTAGCAGAGACCATCCAGGCAGAAGCAGGCGTAATCGTACCTGAAAAAGAATGGATACAGGCGCTTCGCAAAAAATGTACGGATACAGGAGCATTGCTTGTGCTGGATGAAATACAATGTGGCTTCGGAAGGAACGGAACCTTATGGGCTTTTGAGCAGTTTGATATTGTACCGGATGTATTGCTCCTCGGTAAAGCCCTTGGCGGAGGAATGCCGTTAGGTGCATTTATTGCCGATAAGAAAATAATGGATTGCCTTAGCAATAACCCTGTATTGGGTCATATCAATACTTTCGGCGGCCATCCTGTATCGTGCGCTGCAGGAAATGCAGCGATGGAATTTTTATTGAAAGAAAAAATTATTGATAGTGTTTTCAAAAAAGAAAAGCTGTTTCTTGATCATCTGCACGCTGCAAAGATCAGGAATATAAAAAGCAGGGGACTGATGATGTCGCTCGAATTTGAAAGCTTTGCTGAAAATAAAAAAATTATCAACGCCCTGATTGAAAAGGGGGTTTTCACCGATTGGTTCTTATTTGCTGCTCAATGCCTGCGCATTGTTCCGCCCCTTACGATTTCTGAAGAGGAAATATTGCAGGCTTGTGATATTATCCATTATGTTTTGTCAGATCTTTCCGGTCAATAATTTTTGATTTTTAAAAATCCAATCCCATGCTGAAATACAAGACAGGCTTGCCTCCGAAGAAGCTGCTCATGGGCCATCCTGCATCAAACTTCAGGAAATAACCCAATATAGTGCTCCTTGCGCCAAATCCATAGCCGCCCAGAAATGGCCCGATGCCGGGTGCTTTGATTTTAATTGTTACGGTCGGGTCAGAAGGATCAGAATAAGTAATGTTGGGACGTCCGATGCTGTTATACGCCCCGTTCCACGCGGAGCCCAGATCGATAAATTGTATCAATTGAAAATTTCTTACAAAAGCATTATTGATAGGCTTGCTGAAAAAAGTAGTAAATACCGGGAGCCTGAATTCACTGTTAACCACAACCGCATTATTGCCATTGGCAGCATTCTGGATATAGCCTCTCAGGTTTACGGCAAGCGATTGAAAAGCGTAATCTATATCCGGCGCCGGCTGATTTGCAGGATTGAAGTAGCGATAGGTACCATCGCTTTTTTGATTGTCGCCAAACATAAACCAGTTGTCAACACCCCCGAGATAATAAATTAATTTTTGATTGCCCCAGCTAAAGTCGCCCGCCACTCTTCCGGCCCAGATGAAATTGCGATAAATAGGATAATAACCGCGTGCATCAAATCCGAAGTTGAAAGTATAACGGCCTTCCTGCGAACTCAGTTTGCTGATTTGTGAATTCCAGTCTATATAAGCCTTTGCGCGGATACCATCCCAAATGTTTTGAGCCGGGTTCAGCGTATTATCATATACATATTCCAGGTGCATCAAACCATAGGTCTTTGACTGGTCAGGTGCCGGCAATGAAATCTGATCTACAGCGCTTACCACACCGCGATCTCTTCTTACTCCTACATTAAAGCGGATACTTTTGGTAACATCAAAAGGATAGCTGATGCCTGCCTGGTACAGGTTTGAAAATATTTTCCCGGGATAAACGGTTCCCGTTGAGTCGCCGTTTGAAAAGCCGATTTCCTGCACATTCCGGTAATAGGTAAGGTTCCAGTCTAATCTTTTTTTCAAATCATTAAACTGGAACAGCCAGTCATTATCTTTCAAATTGGTGGAAAGCCGGTACCCGCCGGATATTTTTATATCTTCCATCAGGTCTGCGGTTCCCATGCGGAGCGTTCCGTCCAGCCCGTTGTTTGACGTAAGGGTGATGGGGCCTGTGCCGCCGGTATATACCTGGTATCTTGTTCCCAGCACATCATTATTAAAACCCGCCACTACATAGTCTGTTGCAAACTTTGGCGGCTTGTAAGGAAACTGCTTTGCCCGGGATAATACGTCAGCAGCATTCGGATTTTCGCCTTTATACACCTGACTTTGGGCAGCGGAATCTCTTTTCTCTTTCTTAAACTGGCTCTGGAACGGATCTTCACTTTGCAATGAGGTATCCACCTGTGGTAATATTTCCTGGCCCATAGAAATCTTATTCAATTCCATCTGGTGCTTCATGTATTCTGTCGGCGTAGAGCTTACATTCCGGTATCGCAATGCATTTTCATCAATCTTCAGTTTATACAGTATCTTATCATCATCCTGCCTTGTCACTTCGCTCACCTGGTGATTGTCGCCGGCTTCCCTTGTTTCCAGCAAACTGGTTTCATAATTGGTAAGCGGGAATGTATAGGCGGAATCGCTCGTTACCGATACTACCGCTATGGAATCCACATCCTGCTTGTGATATTCTTTCAGCAGGGAATCTATATCGCTCAGTTTCGGATTTCTCAAAATATCCTGCCCGATGACCACCAGTGTATCTACGCCTTCATGTTTGGTAGTAAAAAACCCGGCATAGCGGTTGGCCACGCCGTTTTGATCGCATACGAAAGTGAAGTGATTGTTGCTGTATTGGGTGGGATAGCGTCCATCGCCAAATTTTAAATTGGTGAGCTGTGTTATCTGGTTCAGCTCAGGGCGACCGGTATTAAAATCGGTAATTAAAAAGATATTAAAACGGTTGGGCATTAAAGAAGTATCTCCCCCTCTTGCATCAGCTGAAGGCCGGTTGCTGGCAAATATGATACCCATCTTACCGGGGAAGGTAACAAACGACGGATCAAGATCATCATACACATCGTTGGTGATCTGCCGTACCTTGTCATTTTCCAAATCATACGAGTATATATCCGAATGTCCGTTTTTTACAGCGCTGAAAAGAAGCGTTTGACTGTTGACCATATACTTCATATCCTGCACCTGGTCGAAATAGCTGGTGAGATCCCGTTTATAAGGCTTTATCCGCGTGATCACATCGTATACAAAAAGATGGAGGTGTCCTTCTTCCCAATACAAAACAGCAAGCCTTGACCCTTTCGGATCCCAGGCCATCATCGGGTAAGCAGGATTCATCTCATCTATTTTGCTTTTTGATCCCAGCTTCAGCAATACCTTATCATCGCCTTCATCATCCAGTATTACCTCGTATCTTCCCCTGTTGTACCGCACTACGGCATACATCCTGTTGCGTTTGTTGGGATTCACGTTGAAATGGTAATAATCTATCCGTTTGCTTATGGTATAATCTGTGATCTCGCTTCCCTTGGGATAATTTTTTCTCCGGCGCACATCCTGCTCATATTTATCCTGCTCATATTGCATGAAATCTGACAGTATATCCTTAAACTTTTTCTTTTTCGTTACCTGCAGCGCTGCGCGGTTGAGGCTTTTATACACCCTTGCGAGGTACAGCATGTAAGTAGTGTTTTCGCGCTTGTATTTTTCTTCGATATAATACCAGAATGCATGACCGGCGAGCAATGGCTTGTCGAATGCGAACTGGTAAAAGTTTTTATATTTATCGCTGAGGATTTCATTTTTCAGCTGGTCGTCTAATTTCGGGCTCCAGTTTTGCCCTGCATAAGCAATGTAGCCATCTATAAGCCATTGCGGTAAATCGAGTAATGTTTGATTGCCCGCTACCTCGCCAATATCGTCGCCGAACAACATGTTTTCGGTGAGCACTCTTGCAATGCCTTCCCGTACCTGTATCCGCAGGTCGTTATGATTGCCATTGTAATACACGATCATTTTATTATTTACCAGTCTGGTAGTACCTCCTGTGTGCTGCCAGTCGATACCAAGACCGATGTTGCTCTGCCGCATTTCATCAAAGCTGTTATAGATAATCACATTGGCCCTTCGCTGCAGGCTGTATTCAATAAATTTTTCCATGGCGGGCAATTCTTCTTCACCTACCTGCGCCACGTACTTCGCCAGCTCCTGCCCGTTTTGATTATAATAGGCGTTAAAATTCCGGGTCTGGAAGTATTGCCATTTGAAATTTTTATATTGAATCCTGTTTTGACCGTACTGAACGCTGCTTACCTGGGCGTATATCACCGGAAAAACGGTTACTAAGAGTACGGACAGGAGAAAAATTTTTTTGTGAAAATGATTCTTGTGACCTTGCATGAAGTGTACGTTATAATGGCCTAAAATTAGCGGTTTCGGATTAATCGATAAAATGAAGTTAGCTCAATTTCACGTTCTCTATGTTCCAGTTAAAAGTTTTAACGTTTAATGCAGTCCAGGAAAATACCTACCTGCTTTTCAACGAAAAAAAGTCCTGCATCATCATCGATCCCGGCTTCTATAATGATGAAGAAAGGCAGGAAATGGAAGGCTTTATCAAAACAAATCATCTTGTGCCGAAGTGGCTGCTGAATACACATTGTCATCTCGACCATGTTTTTGGCAATAAGTATATCGGGGAAGCTTACCGGCTTACGCTGCACATTCATAAGGATGAAGAGCCGGTGCTGCAGATGGCGCCTTCCATGGGGCTGATGTTCAACTTTCCGTTTGACAATTATACCGGCAGGCTCATTTATTTGAAAGAAGGGGACATTATTAAAATGGATGATGACGAGCTGGAAGTAATGGAGGCGCCCGGGCATTCCCCGGGAAGCATTTGCTTTTATTGTAAAAAGCAAAACTTCATAGTGTCCGGTGATGTTTTGTTTCAGAACAGCATGGGCCGCACCGACCTGCCCGGCGGCAGTCATGATACACTGATAAAGAGTATTAAGGAAAAATTGTTTACGCTCCCGGATGAGGTGATCGTTTACCCCGGGCATGGGCCGGCAACTACGATTGGAGAGGAGAAGAGAAGTAACCCATGGGTGAAGTAAGTTACTGTTGAAAGGGTGAAGCTGTATAACCTTTAAGGTAAAAAATAATTCCTCCCGTGCTTCGCATCCCTGAACCCAACCACATCGCTCTCCTTCCGGGTAAATTCAGGAATGCACCTGTCCGTCTTCCGGAGAGTACGGTTATTGCCGGGTCTCGCGCTGCGCTTCCCGGATAAATACCCCATTTCGTATACCCTTTAACGTTAGTAATCTGTAAATTTCCAAAAAAATATAACGCCAATGCATACACGGAGTTATTCCCGGCTTCGCAGAAATATATGAATTCCCCGGTAATCGATGCCAATGGTAGGTGAGACCATTGCTTCTATTAAAAGTTATGAGCGGCGATGTGCACATGGCACCTCATCTGACCTTTCCAATACCAGCAGCGGGCCTGTATACGCTGCAATAAATTCATTTCTGCCGAGCAATGATCCGAATACATCAGGTAAACCAAAAGCTTATTTGAATTGGGGCCTACTTGACGATTTATCTGAAATGATTCTTAAAAAAGCCGGAGATATCCGGCTTTTATTATTATAATTTGTATGGTCTAATTAAAGACAAGAATTGTTTGAAATCTGCTTTCACGCATGCCCGGCGGGCTCAGCATACTGTCAAAAGCCAGTTTCTGAATTTCATAGTTTAAATGAGACAAGGCGTCACTTATGGGTTTTTTCAACCTTCTTATCCAGATCGCCTGCTTTCTTGCTCTTGTCTGTTACGGTTCCCTGGGCATCATTTACTTTATGAACTGTTTTGTGTCCGCTTATCGTTTTCTTCTTTACTTTATATCCGTTGTAATGTTTATGCGAGCTAAAAGTATTGTGCACTTTTTGTACAGGCGTAGTGGTTTTTGTGATATCTTCTTTTTGCTGGGCAAAGGCGCCAAAAGATATTCCGGCAACCAGAACAATTACGCTGAAAAATCGTTTCATGTGTTTATCATTTATGTTAACAATTGGTACATATACGAAAAACAAATAACATGCCTGCCTTGCCAGGTTTTCGTTAAAATGTCCGGTAAACATAAAAGGCCTATTGCTACAGTTGCGCCAATTGTCGTTCATATCTCACGCACTGAATAGTATAAGCTACCGGTTAAGGATATGCGAAAAAGAGAAGGCGTTTGCTTTAATAAGATAACAGTATGAGTCAATGCTACCGGGTCTACGGGTATTTTGAATACATAGAAGAGACAACTGAACGATCACTTTTTATCCATGCATAATTCAATCAGCACCCCGTTTGTATTTTTAGGATGCAGAAAGCACACCAGCTTATTATCCGCACCAGGCCTGGGCCGGGGATGTAATAAGGTAAAGCCTTCATCTGCCAGCCGCTTCATTTCTGCTTCAATATCGTCTACATCAAAAGCAATATGATGAATACCTTCGCCCTTCTTTTCAATAAATTTACTGATAACACTGCCGGGCGTTGTTGGCTCCAGCAATTCAATCTTATTTACTCCTGTCCGGAGAAATGCAGTGCTCACCTGTTCGCTTTCCACCGTTTCTGTCTTATAGCATTTTGTATTTAATAGCTTTTCAAACAAAGGCACTGAAACAGACAACTTACTAACTGCAATGCCTATGTGCTCAATCTTGTTCATAAAATTTTTTTTAGAAGCATTGCCTAAAAATACAGAATTGATTTGCCTTGCGGAAAGGTGCCGGTCAGCTCCCGGTGCGACCATGTACCAGGTTTCCGGATGAACAACGTTAAAATTCAAGGCTGCCCGGCCAATGGTTTGCGCAGTTGGGAATCTGTCTTAATTTTGTAAAATATACCAGGAGGCAATATGATCTACATAAGTGACAGTGCAAAAGAAAAAGTAAATAATCTGATGAAAGAGGCGCATCTTTCACCGGGAGAATATTTTTTACGTGTAAGCGTGGTAAGCGGCGGCTGCTCCGGCCTGAGCTATAAGATGGATTTTGATAATGAGAAACGCCCCAATGACCAGGAATTTGAAGATAAGGGCGTAAGGGTGGTAACGGACTTAAGAAGCTTTTTATACCTTGTAAATACTACACTCGAGTTCAGCGAAGGGCTCAACGGAAAAGGATTTTATTTTAACAATCCCAATGCCACCCGAACCTGCGGATGCGGCGAAAGCTTTGGGGTATAGAATTTCCGGCCCGAAGCATTTACTCAATACAATACATTTAAAACAGGCTTTCACCGAAAGCCTGTTTTATTTCTTACCCAAACTAATTATTTTCAGCTTTTGGCGCAACAGGAACTGGAGGCGGATCAGGCATTGCAGGTGGGGGCGGTGGCGGAACCTTTCCCATCGTCTTATGTTTTTTTACGGCGGGCCGCGGAGGAATTGGGGGCGGCGGAGGAAGTGGCGGACGGTTGTTGACAGCCGGCGGCGGAGGGGGCGGTGGCGGAGGGGTTTCTTCCTTTGTTTGTGAAAATACTGTGGCAGACACGAACATCATGGAAGCAACGAGCACAATCTTGATTGTCTTCATAATTAAAATTTTTATTAGGATGCAAGGCTGCCTTTATTCCATAAAAATTAAAACTCCCGCCGAGCGGGAGTTTTATCAGTTGGTTCGGGTAAACATTTCATAAGGAATCATCTGAAGATTACTTTTCAATAACAAGGAATATCTTCCTCTATAAAAATTCAGTGACTCTCCAGGAAAATAACCGCAGGTGATTAAATTCGTTTGGTTAACTTTATGACTTCTGTAATAAGACAAAGAGCTTTTTAAAAACGCTGCACTAAAAATGAAAAATTTAAAATTATTTTTCAAGGCCTAAATTGCAGATTTTTACAACCCATGATTTCGATCGCCAAAAAGGAATTGCACCAGTTTTTCAGCGGGCTTACCGGGTATATTACCATCATCCTGTTTTTACTGGTAAATGGCCTGTATCTCTTCGTGCTGAAAGACAGCAATATTTTTGATTTCGGCTATGCCACCCTTGATAAGTTTTTTGATCTTGCCCCGTGGGTGTTTGTTTTTTTAATTCCCGCCCTGTGCATGCGCAGCTTTTCCGACGAATACAGGACCGGCACTTTCGAAATTTTACAAACACGGCCGCTTACCAACTGGCAGATTGTATCGGGAAAATATGCCGCGGTTCTTACCGTAATCATCATTGCGCTGCTGCCCACACTTTTATATGTATATACTATTGACGTGTTGTCCGCAACAGGCGGCATTGACGGAGGCGGTATTGCAGGATCATTTATCGGGCTGGTATTTCTTGCTGCCGTATTTGCCGCAATAAGTATCTGGTGTTCGGGATTTACCTCCAACGCCGTGATTGCTTTTTTACTGGGCGCATTTGCCTGTATCATCCTGTATTTTGGTTTTAATGCTATCAGTAAGCTGCCCGTTTTTACAGGTAATGCAGATTATTATATCGAAATGCTGGGGATCGACTTCCACTATCGGAGCATCAGCCGCGGGGTGATAGATACACGGGACATCATTTATTTTCTAAGCATTATTTTCCTGTTTCTTTTTGCAACACAAAAAAATATTTCTAAAAAATAGTTACCGCGCCGATGCCTGTTTCCAAAAAAAATAAGAATACAATAGGATGGTGGATAGTGGTGATCGCTGCTATGGTAGCCATAAACTTTTTTGCTTCCTCTGTGCATGAGCGGCTCGATCTTACGAATGAAAAAAGATTTACTATCTCATACCCGGTAAAAAAATTGCTCGGGGATTTAAATGATAATGTGGATGTAAATATTTTTCTGAAAGGGGATTTGCCGGCGGGCTTCAAAAATCTGGCGGTATCGTCAGAAGAGCTGCTGCAGGAGTTCAAGGAATATTCGCACGGAAGGATTCATTATAAACTTATTTCTCCGGATGATGCGATGCCCGGCACCGGCAGAACCTGGGGAGATACACTTTCGTCGCTCGGTTTTGTTCCTATTAACTTAAAGGTGCAGCTGAAAGCCGGGGAGCAATCGCAATACGTGTACCCGGCGGCATTGGCAACCTACAATAGCAAAATGATTCCCGTGAATTTGTATTCGGGCACCGAAACAGTAATTACCCCATCGGAATTAAACAGTTCCGAAGCACTGCTTGAATACAAGTTTGCAGATGCCATCAATAAGCTGATTGAAAAGCAAAAGCCGATGATTGCCTATTCCGTCGGCAATGGCGAACCCGCCGGCAACGATGTCTTCGACCTTGTTACGAACGTGCTGCAAAAAAATTATACGCTGTTCACCCTGAACATTTCAAAACAACCCGTAATCCCGGACACTTTCAGGTTGCTGATGATCGTAAAGCCAACCGTTCCATTTACAGAAGACGAAAAAATGAAGATTGACCAATATGTGATGCATGGCGGAAAAGTGCTCTGGTTCATAGACAGGCTGGAAGCGGAAATGGACAGCCTGCAGATAAAAAACCAGGTGATCGCTTACGATCGCGGGCTCAATCTCGATGACCTGCTATTCAAATACGGGGTGCGTATTAATCCCGACCTGGTGATGGATCTGCAATCGGATTTTCTGCCTTTCGATGTCAATAGCAACAAGCAATTTGATTTTTTGCACTGGAATTATTTTCCCTTGTTTGAATCAAAACAAAACAGCGTGATTAATAAGAATATCGGGCTGGTAGCCGGCAGGTTTGTCAATTCCCTCGATACGGTAAATGCCCCCGCAATTAAAAAAACTATATTGCTCAGCTCATCGGATAATTCGCGAACGATTAGCACCCCCGCTTTGATAAGCGGCGCTGAAAACCGTAATGCACCTGAAGATGACGCCTTCAAAATGAAGAATATTCCCGCAGGCGTATTGCTGGAGGGAAAATTTACTTCTTTATATAAAAACCGGGTCAGCGCTGAAACAATGGATTCACTTGCTCATTTCGGAGAACCCTTTCTGACGCAATGCATCAACAATAATAAGATGATTGTGGTGGCAGATGGCGATATGGTGCTGAACGGAACTTATGAAGATAAGCCATTGCCCATGGGCATGAATTCCTATACCGTAGGAACACAATACCAATACCAGTTTGCAAACAAAGATTTTGTGGAAAATTGTCTGGAGTATTTAATCGACAATGCCAGCCTCAGCGAGGCCCGGGCCAAGGATTATACACTGCGTTTGTTAGATGCCAAAAAAGCCGCCGTTCAAAAAACCAAATGGCAAATCATCAATCTCGTATTACCGCTGCTGTTCATTATTCTGGTCGGAATTATCTATCAATGGTGGCGAAAAAGAAGATATACTGATCTATCCGTTGCAGGGACGAAGTAGAAATATCCCATCGCTGTTTTCAAACTTATCTTTGCGAAATACTTGCATACATGAGCGCAACTGAATGGTCTTACGTGGTATTTGGGATCCTGATCGCACTGGCCCTGGCATTTGATTTGGGTTTGCTGAGTAAAAAATCAAAAGCGGTTTCGATACGGCAAGCTTTGTTACAAACCATCTTTTGGGTAATCCTTGCCCTTGCTTTTTTTGGTTTCCTTTATTTTGAGAACGGACCTGCCAAAGCGCTGGAATATATCAGCGCCTACCTGATGGAATGGTCGCTGAGCATCGACAATATTTTTGTATTCACCCTCATATTTTCCTATTTCCGGGTGAAGGATCAGGATTCGAACCGTGTATTACTGTATGGCATTTTATTAGCAGTGGTATTGAGGATAATATTCATTACTGCCGGTGTGGCGCTTGTTAGGGAATTTAACTGGGTATTATACATTTTCGGCGCCTTCCTGGTGTATACGGGCGGCCAAATGTTTTTTGTAGATGAAAAAAAAGAATTTGATGCCGAAAAAAATACGGTATACCGGTGGCTGAAGAAAATCGTGCCTGTTACAGACGAGGAGAGCGGGGGCAAGTTCAGAAAAAAGATAAACGGGAAAAATTATTTTACGCGCTTGTTTGCCGTAATGGTTTTACTGGCCACTACCGATATGATCTTTGCTTTTGATTCCATACCTGCAGTTTTTGCCATCACGCAGGCAAAGCTGATCATTTATACTTCGAATATATTTGCGGTATTGGGTTTGCGGTCTATGTTTTTCCTGTTGAAAGGCGCGGTTAATAAATTCATTTATTTAAGCGAAGGCATTGCCATAGTGCTGGTATTTATCGGCGTTAAAATGTTAATAGAATATTTTAATGTTCATATTCCGATATGGGTATCCTTGATAGTAATTGTGGTTTGTATCGGCACGTCTATGGCGATTTCATTGTACAGAGGCAAAAAATAACATCTGGAATATCCGGTCACGTTTAAAAATAATTGTGTGAACGAATTCATTAATTACACTGTTGAACAGATTGTAAAAATTACAAAAGGCAAATGGGTTCTTCACCATCCGGCAATTACTGCACCCACGCTCATTTCTATCGATAGCAGGAAAGTTACAGATGCCGCGGCCACCATTTTTTTTGCAATAAGAACAAAACACCAGGACGGCAACAGGTTTGTGGAGTCGTTGTATGCAAGAGGGGTAAGAAACTTTGTGATTACTGATAAAAATTTTGACGTGCAAAAAATTGCAGAGGCTAACGTCATTCTTGTGAAAGATGCAGTACGCGCTATGCAAATGATTGCCGGGCATCATCGTTCTTTATTTCCGGATCTTGAAGTGATTGGAATTACCGGGAGCAATGGTAAAACGATCGTGAAAGAATGGCTGCATCAGCTGCTGGAGGAGAATTATTCGATCGTAAGAAGCCCGAAGAGCTTCAATTCCCAGATAGGAGTGCCCTTGAGTGTGTTACAGATCGGCCCGTCGGACCACCTGGGTATATTTGAAGCGGGTATTTCCCAGCCCGGAGAAATGCAGCACCTTGAAAAAATTATTCAGCCCACCATTGGCCTGTTCACCAATATCGGCGAAGCACATGATGAAGGTTTTGAAAATGCTATACAGAAGATATATGAGAAGCTGCAATTATTCAAAAATGCAAAACATCTGGTATATGGTGCTGATAATGTATTGTTGAAAAAGGCGGTGCTGTCATTTAAAAATCAGCTAAAACAAAACAGGAAAACACTTGAGCTATTTGCGTGGGGCAGGGAGCGCAGTAATAAGCTTCAGATCCTTTCGGTACACAAAACCCAATTGCTCACGAGGATAAAAGGGATATACAAAGGAAAAAATCTTGCCATCACGATTCCTTTTACCGACGATGCCTCGATAGAAAATGCCATTAATTGCTGGTGTGTTCTTTTGTTAATAGATAAATTTGAACCGAAGATTCTTAAACGATTTGAATCGCTTTATCCTGTTGCCATGCGGCTGGAGCAAAAGCAGGGCATTAATCATTGCACCATTATTAATGATAGTTACAGCAACGATTTGCATTCCCTGGCAGTTGCTATTAATTTTTTGGAGCAACAAAAGCAGCACAAAAAGCACACGATCATTTTATCGGATATTTTGCAATCGGGAAAGAGCCCCGGACAATTATATACCGAAGTGGCCGCTCTTTTTCATAGCAAAAATAAAATACGGCTTATTGGCATCGGGCCGCAAATTACGGCTCAGCAACACACGCTTTCGTTTTTTAAAGAGAATGAATTTTTCATGTCTGTGGATGAATTTTTTAAAAATTTATCAAGGCTCAATTTTCATGATGAAGCCATATTAATAAAAGGCGCACGAAGCTTTGGTTTTGAAGAGATAAGCCATAAACTGGAGCAGCAATTGCACCAGACAATTTTATCCATTAACCTCAATGCCCTTGTTCATAATTTAAAACAATATAAATCTTTATTACAGCCATCTGTAAAAATAATGGCGATGGTAAAGGCATTCAGCTATGGAAGCGGCGGTCACGAAATTGCCGCGGTGCTGGAATATAACAAGGCAGATTATCTGGCCGTGGCCTATACGGATGAAGGGGTTGATTTAAGAAAAGCAGGAATTACATTGCCTTTGATGGTTATGAATGCAGAAAACGGAGCTTTCGAATCCCTCATTGACCACCATCTCGAACCTGAGATTTTTTCATTTAGCATGCTCAACGATTTTGAAAACTTTTTACGCGCATCCTCTGTAAAAAATTATCCGGTTCATTTAAAAATAGACACCGGCATGCACCGGCTGGGTTTTACGCCGGAAGACATAAATATGTTGTGTGAAAAGATCGGAAATAATCCGCTGGTAAAGGTAGTGAGCGTGTTTACACATCTTGTCGCTTCGGAAAATAAAGATGAAGATGCATTTACACAGCAGCAGTTTGAGGTTTTTAGGAAATGTTGTATTCAGATTGAAACGGTGCTGGGCTATCCTGTAATAAAACACATTGCCAATACAGCAGGTATCAGCCGCCACCCGGAATTGCAAATGGATATGGTACGCCTGGGAATTGGCTTGTACGGAATCGACAGCAATGCAGGAATGCAGAAGCGGCTTGAAAATGTAACGACACTTTCCACCACCGTATCCCAGATAAAAAATGTGCAGGCAGGCGAATCGGTTGGATATGGCAGGCAGGCCAGACTAAAGAGAGACAGTGTAATTGCAACTGTTCGTATCGGTTATGCAGATGGCTACCCAAGAAGTCTGGGAAATGGAGTGGGCAAAATGATGCTGCATGGCAAGATGGTTCCTGTTGCGGGAAATATATGCATGGATATGACGATGCTGGATGTCACTGATATTGGGCCGGTGTATGAAGGTGATGAAGTGATTGTATTTGGTGAGCCACTATCACTGTCGCAGTTAGCCAAATGGGCGCATACCATTCCGTATGAAATAATGACCGGAATTTCAGGGCGGGTGAAGCGTATTTATTTTGAAGAATGATGCGTGGAAAATAAATTGCCGTTTAATATTTTCCCGGAGTCCTTGCTTTATTGACTAATTCTTAACTTATTCAATCTGTAGCCTTCTTCAATTTCGTTATCTTTACCGTTAAATTTATTTTGTGAAAGGAAAGCACGTTTTCTTATTGATTTTATTGGTGGTTCTGGCTGACCAGGTATTAAAAATCTATGTAAAAACTCATTATCATATTGGCGAAACTCACCCGGTAATCGGCAGCTGGTTTCGGTTATATTTTATAGAAAATGAGGGCATGGCTTATGGTTGGCAGTTTGGCGGGGATTGGGGTAAACTTATGCTCACGCTGTTCAGGATGGGAGCAGTGGTTTTCGGAATATTTTATTTGAGAAAAATTGTGGAAAAAAGATATCATACCGGTTTTATCATTTGTGCATCGCTGATTTTTGCCGGCGCGTTGGGAAATCTTATTGACAGCATGTTTTACGGAATGATCTTTGAAGACAGCAGCCCCATCACTCTGAATATTGCTAAATTATTCCCTCCTCATGGTTATGCGGGTTTTTTACATGGTAAGGTAGTAGATATGTTATACTTCCCCATTATAAGAAATGCCCACTTTCCGCAGTGGTTTCCTTTTTGGGGAGGAGAAGATTTTGAATTTTTCCGGCCCATTTTTAATATTTCCGATGCAGCAATATCTGTAGGAATTATCACAATACTTGTCTTCCAAAAGCGTTTTTTTAAAGCACATTCTAAGGATTCCACCGGGAAAAGTATTGAAACAGGCGCATTGGTGAACGATGAAGTACAGGTTTTATAGATTCCCGGCCTGAAAACTGATTTTAAAATTTGTCCCATGAAACATTCCAAAATCGTAGGGTGGTTTTCCGCTATAGTCTTGCTTGTAAGCGCATGTCAAAAGGAATATAGTATTGAAGGTACGGCGCCTGTTACCCAGGTGGGGTCGTGGCAATTTATGAACAATTCCATACTTTACACAGGAGTGATGGACAGCGCTTATATTGACACAACTTCCGGCACGCCATCCCTGCACCTGACCGGTACTTCATCAGATGGTATCGAAAAGTTCAATATGGTTCTGTACGGGAATTCATTTGTACCGGGAGAATATAAAGCGTCTTTATTTCAATCTGTGTTTCAGTATACGAGCGGCTCAGCCAATATTTATACTGCCGGGCAATTAACAGGAGAGTTTATTGTAACCATAACCTCTATCAACGGAACTTCTGTTTCGGGCACATTCTCAGGCTCAGCCCAAAACGTATCCAATGCAACAACACAAATTACAGATGGAAAATTTACTGCATCATTTTCTTCGCAATCCGGCACCGGTGCGTCTTCGGGAGTATTGGGAAATACTGCCGGCAATTGTACGCCTGTGACATTTTCCGGAATCTATGCCCAGGGTCAGCCTCTGGATTCTTCCAATACAGTGCAGGTGCAGGTTACGGTGGCAACTACAGGAAGCTATACTATAAAATCCAATACTGTAAATGGCGTTACCTTTTCACAAAGCGGAAATTTTGTATCAACAGGCGTACAAACTGTCACATTGAAGGGAAGCGGAACTCCTATAGCTTCGGGCGATCAGGATTTTACCATCAGTTACGGGAATAGTCAATGTAATTTTAAAGTCACCTTTGCCGTACCGGCATCCGGGACTTTGGGCAGTGGCGGCGGTAATTGCACTCCTTTTTCTATAGCGGGCAACTATCAGCAGGGACTTGCATTAAATGTTACCAATACGGTTCAGATACAGGTAAATGTTTCCTCTGTGGGGGCCTATAATATCAGCACTAACTCCGTAAATGGTGTTGTATTTGCGGCTTCAGGTCTGTTTGTAAATACCGGTATTCAAACAGTGACGTTAACCGGCAGCGGAATACCCTTAAATTCGGGAGCGCAAAATTATACTGTTACGTTTGGTAATAGCGCCTGCAATTTCAGCATTGCATTCCAGGCTCCGGTAACTTCATCAAATGACTATTTCCCGCTTACAGCCAATTCCAACTGGACGTATGCATTGCAAAGTGGTACTTCGTCTGATTCTCTTCATGCTGTGGTGATAGGATATGCCCCTGTATTTGCGGGGACGGCTTATAATACTATAGCCTATTACAATGACCCTTTCACTAATCCTGCCTATGATTCGGGCTATTATCGTAAGCCCGGCGGAGATTATTATCAATACATTAATTACTCCCAGTATATTCCTTTTGATCAGCCTGTTGTCGGCGAATATGTATTTCTGAAAGATAATGTTCCTGCAGGCACCGTGTGGAATTCGCCAACGGTATCGGGAACTATTTCCAATATAGCAGTTACCGCTTATATCAAAATGACTTTACTGCAAAAAGCAGTTCCTGCATCAGTGGGCGCCTTCAATTTCCCGGATGTTATCGAGGTTCAATACGAATATTTTATTTCCGGCAATCCTAATGCGCTGATCTCAAATGTGAGATGGTTTGCAAAAAATGTAGGAGAAATATATGATGATTACAATGATCTTTCTCTTACCGGCACTTATAATATTACGGGATACCAGGTTTTCTAAAAATAGTTGTTGAAAGCCATTCTCTGGCAAAAGATGGCTGTCCGGGTAAACCAAACCAGCCAGGAATATGCCGGATTCATTGATCCGTATTTTCCGTCTATGCTTATCAGTTAGGTTTAACCATCCGGAGATTCAGATAGTTTGCCAACAGCCTATAAATACACAGATGCCTGGAAGCAGGCGTGCATGAAAACCGGCCTGGGTATTATGCTCATTAGAAAAAATAACCTAAATATTCTGCTATTAAGGTTAGTTAAGGAGTTAAGAACAATAAGAAGCAGAACGCTTACTGTATTCTTTACTTCTTACTGGTTTACAACCGGGCTATTTTAATTTTCCGAACGGGTATTACTCATTCACTTTGAAAAGCTTATTCTGAATTACGAGGTGATTGAATTCAGTTCGCAGCAAATACATGCCTGAAGCAAGTCCGCTGACATCGTCTAAGGTGACCGAGGAATTCCCCTGATTTAATTGAATTTCTTTTTTGCTTACCGGTCTGCCAAAGATGTCGTATAATTTAACAACCACCTTGCCCTCTGCAGGAAGGAAGATGTTCATTTTGATCCCGTTTCTGAAAGGATTTGCAGTTGTAACTGCAAATGAAACGTTTTTGTTATATAAGGCTATGATTTTAGAATATATAATGTTACCTGCTGTATTCACCAGCTTCAACCGGTAATATTCTACAGAACCCGTAAGATCAGCATCCACGAAAGAATAATTAGTCTCATTGCCATTATTCAGGGCATCCACAACGCCCAGCCTTGAAAAGTGGGTTCCGTCCTGGCTTTTTTCTACATCATATTCTTCGAGATTTGCCTCATTTGCCGAGGTCCAAAGCAGGTCTGCCTTGTTGTTAATTATATTTCCGGTAAAGCTGGTCAATTGCGTATTTAATGTTGTACAGTTTACATTGAATACTTTCAGGAATATCTTTTGGCTGTTGGCAACCGAGCAATTCGCATCATTCAGGTTGGAATTAGTAGTTGCCACCTTTAGCCTGTAAAAGGTTCCGCTATCCGCCGCAGAGGGTATAAAGCTGGTATCAACATTATATACCCATTCTCCATTTATTAATGAAGGGCTTTTGGTGCTGCAATTGCCGGTACTTACCCAATTAACGCCGTCAGTGCTTTTTTCCCAGCAGTAATTGGTATAATTATCAAAATAACTTTTTACTGTATCGCTTAAAATTATAGGCACGCCGGTGCAGGAGGTCGCAGTATCTTTCGGGCTGTTAATGAGGTTAGGATAACAAGTGGTTAAATTTATATCATCGAGGACCCAGTCATTGCCGCCGCCGCCCGCTGCATTATTTTTAATGGTAATTACAAATTGTGATTCCGTAGGACCGGTTTTATAAATAAATCCATGCTTCTCCCAGATGGTGTCATGTGTTATATTCCCTGTGGTATAATAGTCGATGTTATTTATGGTATACGCCAGGTTTGGCAGTACACCCGGCGTATAAGTGGCAAGACTGTTCGAATCAATTCCACATACGCCACAAATGTTCCTGATCCAGGCTGAAAACTCATAGTAGGTATTCGGGCAAACATTTTTAATGGTATCCCGGTATGCTTCGCCTGTAGTAAATGCTGAATTTACAACCAGCATATAACCGCTGGTGGTGCCGGGAGATACAGGTAAATTTCCTGTTGCTGTATTTGTGGCCCCGGTATGATCCCCGATTATATCCCAGTATCCGCCAAACACCCGGTGGCTGTTTGAAGTGGGCTGATAAGGTCCGGCGTTGTTGGTAGTGCCGTCAGCGCTTGTATTATTTACTATAGAATAGTAATTATCCTGCGGCGCGTTGGCTCCAATATTCACTTTTGTATAACCCGGCACAACAGCTCCGCTGCTTCTGTTTTGAGTATTGCCTGATCCGAAAGAACTTTCGGCTGAAAAACTTGCCCCAAGATAGTTGCTGCACAAACCAAGGTTTTGGGTTATTTTAATTCCGGCATAACTAAAATGATAGGACTTCATATGTGATCCCGAAGTGGTTGTATCAAAATAAAAGGTTCCGGTTGGATGAATGGTGTCACCGTAACTTGCGGTTACTAATAATTTGTAGGCAACGATGAATAATGTGTTTCCATAAAATTTAGGAATATCCCCCGGATTCACAGTTCCACCTCCTGAAGTAGAGCCAAAGCCTGCACCACTCTGGGCATTAGAATATCCGGTCCCCAGGTTAATTCTTATCGCACTTGGCGAAGTATTATACACCCCCCTGTCATCATTGGAAATATCAGTAAAGGGGCCGCCCTGACCAAAGACAATTCCTTCATTGGTCATAAGTTTCATTGAGTTGCTCACATACTGTGTACCCGTTGGAATGGTGTCTATGTAATAAAAACTTCTGACTTTCCCTGTTATGAGCGCAAGTGCATGAATTTCTATTGTGTCTCCCGTTTCAGTAGTACCACCGCCAGCATTACGTGTCAGATTAAAGTAGCTGTAACTTAATTGCAGTTTTTGTGAGTTGCCGGATCTGGGTATAATAACGGTAATGAGGATCGCAAGTGCTAATCGGCAAAAATTTCTAAATGAATAAAATCTCCAGGTTGATGATGAGAACTGAATCTCACAGGATACATCGATTTTACCGGTGTAGATATTTTTCATATTTAGGTATTAACTTTTTCAAACCGGTTTTTCTTGGATATTTTATCCTTATTTAAACGCTTTAAGAAAATATTTATTATCCCTTAAGTAAGTAATTAATATATTTTAATTAATTGATATTCAATAAATAAAGTATATATATAGTTTTAATAAAAAATATCGTCGAATCTATTTCGTTAAGAGGTAGCTACTGTAATGATAAATTATCTGAATCTTATGAAAAAAACTTTCCACCGTATAATCCTGATCTTGTCCTGCTTGTTCTGGTTGAATGCATTGTTTGCACAAAATGAATCTTTCTCGATGCGGGTTGTTAACCCTGGTTACCAGTTGAATTCGCCCTGGGAGATCACCTGGGGGCCTGATGATTCCCTGTGGGTGACAGAAAATTTTGCATATAAAATTGACCGGATTAATCCTACTGACGGAGGGTTGACCCAGTTAATAGACCTCAGCTCATTAAAAGATTTTACAAATCCTCCTATCTGGCCACAAGGCGGCCTCATGGGGATGGCGCTCCACCCGAGCATGTATAGCGAATGGCCCAACCCGTCAAAGCCGTGGGTATATGTAGCCTATGTGTACCATTATTCGTCTTCTTCAGGATGCTCCAATGGAACAGGGCCCTGTAATTACAAGACTAAAATAGTTCGTTATGATTATAGCCGGGCTACTCACTCGCTTAGCAATCCCCAAACGATTATATCGACATTGAACGGAAGCAATGATCATAATTCCGGAAGATTAAAAATCGGAGAAATCGGAGGCAGCTACTATCTTTTTTATACAATCGGGGATATGGGCGCCGGCCAGTTTAACAATGCCGGCAGGACCAATAATGCGCAAACCCGCGATACACTGGAAGGAAAGGTGTTAAGATTTAACCTGGAACCCGATGGTGATGCAGGGTCATTGGATAAATGGATTCCCAATGATAATCCGTTTACAGATGCTAATTCGAAACCCACTGCGGTTTGGAGCTGGGGACACAGAAATGGCCAGGGTATTGCATTTGGCTCCAATGGAATATTGTACCAGTGCGAACACCAGGACGAAAGTGACGATGAAATAAATATAATAGAAGAGGGGCGCAATTATGGCTGGCCAAGAATTTCCGGGTATTGCGACGGAAATTATAATGGATTAAAGCTGGCCAATCAAACTGTGGTAAGTGAGCAAACCCAATGCACCAATTTAAATGCAAAGGAGCCTATTTATACCCTTACTACCGATTACCGGCCGGATACACTTAGCTCGGATTATCTGACATGGCCCACCATAGCACCATCCAGTATTGATGTATATGAGCAAAATATAATACCCAATTGGAATCGTTCTTTGCTCGTTACTTCACTTAAAGCCGGAAAAATATTCAGGCTTCATCTTGATGCTGCCGGCACAAGCGTTGCGGATACTTCTACTATAGCGGCCATGCGTTTCCAGGGGCGTTACCGGGATCTGTGCATTTCTCCCGATGGCTTGAAAATTTATGTGGCATGCGACATATCGGGACAGGCAATGCAGTCAAATGGTTCATATAATGCAAGCGGTGTGCAGCCTAACAACGCCGGGAGAATTCTTGAGTTTACTTATACCGGACCGCTGTTGCTGCTCCGTCAGGATACTCCCTATGTTTTTCATAGGGGCTCAGAAATAAAAGTTTTGCCCAACCCCGCAAGAAATATTTTATATGTTCAAAGTATACGAAATGAAAGCAAGCCGCTATACTATAAGATATTCAACACAGAGGGTAAATTACTTTTGACAGGAAGCAGTAATAATGATTATTTTTCGATAAACGTACAGAAACTTACTTCAGGAGTATACATCCTTAAGCTGTACAATGGCTATGATGTTAACATCTCCACCAACAAAGTAATTATTCAATAAATAATAGCTTAGGAAATTTAATAACAGTTACCATTACGCGCTGACCCGTTCCCGCGGGACAGGTATACACATTTATATGCTTCCCACCATATTTTTAGGTACTACCCACTGGTCGAATTCTTCAGGCGTAACATAACCAAGTTGCACAGCCATTTCTTTTAATGTAGTGTTTTCCTTGTGCGCTTTTTGCGCTATCTCTGCCGCTTTATAATACCCAATTCTGGTATTAAGGGCTGTTACCAGCATAAGCGAATTATCCACATGTTTTTGTATGTTTCCCAATATAGGCTCGATGCCCCTGGCGCATTTCTCATTGAAACTGTTACAGCCATCCCCGATGAGCCGGGCGCTGTGTAAAAAATTATAGATCATTACCGGCTTAAAAACATTTAATTCAAAGTGACCGGTTGCTCCGCCCACACTTATTGCCACATCATTTCCCATCACCTGGGCCGCTATCATGGTGAGCGCTTCACATTGTGTTGGATTTACCTTACCCGGCATAATGGAGGATCCCGGCTCATTATCCGGGATATGAATTTCACCAATGCCGCTTCTCGGGCCTGAAGATAGCATACGTATATCATTGGCAATCTTCATGAGACTCACCGCAACGGTTTTCAAAGCACCATGAGTTTCGACAATGGCATCATGAGCTGCCAGCGATTCAAATTTATTTTCTGCTGATCTGAAAGGAAACCCCGTAAGTACAGCGATATTTTTTGCAACATTTTTTGCATAGTTCGGTGGCGTATTAATGCCGGTGCCTACTGCTGTTCCCCCCAGTGCCAGCTCGCTGAGGTGCGCCAGCGAATTTTTTATTGCTCTTACCCCATGATCTAACTGCGACGCATAACCGCTAAATTCCTGGCCGAGAGTTAAAGGGGTGGCATCCATAAAATGAGTGCGGCCGATTTTTACAACAGGCATAAACTCCTTGCTCTTTTCTTCGAGTGTTTTTTTAAGGTTTTCAATGCCGGGAATGGTAAGCTCAACAAGCATTTTATATGCCGCTATGTGCATGGCAGTAGGAAAAGTATCATTGCTCGACTGGGATTTGTTTACATCATCATTGGGATGCAACACTTTTTCCTTATCCGTAAGCTTGCCTCCGTTCAATACGTGGGCACGGTAAGCAATTACCTCATTTACATTCATGTTGCTTTGAGTGCCGCTGCCCGTTTGCCATACCACGAGCGGGAACTCATTATCCAGCTTTCCTTCTAAAATTTCATCACACACCCTGCCGATCAGATCGCTTTTTTCTCGGGAAAGTACGCCTGCTTCCAGGTTCGTAATGGCAGCTGCTTTTTTCAAATAGGCAAAGGCCCGGATGATTTCCCGGGGCATTTTATTTATATCCTGTGCAATTTTAAAGTTTTCGATACTGCGTTGGGTTTGTGCTCCATAGTAAGCGTCAGCAGGCACTTTTACCTCGCCCATGGTATCTTTCTCAGTTCTGTATTCCATTTTAGAAGTAGATTAAAAAAAATTATTAATTCAGGCCTGAGTTTTTGTTGGTAAAGAGTTTTTCGTACCGTTGTTTTTTCAAAACAGATTTCTTTCTCAGGTTATTAATTATAAAGAAATCAACAATAGCGATAATGATTACAATAGAGATTAAATACACGGATACAATAAATCCGGATGAAAGCCTTCCATTCCACAAACCGTTTTGTCTTGTGTAATAAAACCGGGCATTTTCCAATATAGCCAATGATAGCACTCCGGCTATAAAATATACTACGCTCCAGAAAAAATAAATTCCTTTGCCGGTACGCCAGAAAAAAATATTTGCAAGTAATAAAAGTAGGATAGAAAAAATAGTGACAACGTTATACAGCAGATCATTATTCAGGTCAAAGAGACGTACTACGTGTGTAGGAGATCCGGTATTTTGCAAAACCGTGCGGGTATGAATAATCCAAAAAACAGTAAATAAAACTATTACTGTAAATACGATTAAAAAAAAACGGTCTATCGTTGCAACCTTCATTTACCCAAAGTTAAGATAACATTCTGCACCGCGATGCTTCTTTTTAAAAAGATACTTATTCTTTAAAAACGGCTTTTCTTTTTTCTAAAAAAGCGGCCGTACCCTCTTTTTTATCATCGGATACAAAGGCTTCTCCAAACAATTTTACTTCTTCCTCATATCCGTTTTTACTTTTATCATAATAAGCATTTATCGCCGCAATTGCCCTGGAAACCGCAACGGGAGACTTGCTGATAATAATTTGCAGCATCTGTTTTGTTCTTTCCAAAAGCGCTCTACTGTCAGTCACATGATTTACGAGACCCAGTTGTTTGGCCTCTGCTGCATCTATCATATTGCCGGTCATAATCAATTCCATTGCCTTACCCTTACTAACGAGCATGGTTAAACGCTGTGTGCCTCCATATCCCGGAATCAGTCCAAGATTTACTTCCGGCTGCCCAAATTTAGCGTTATCGCTTGCCAGCCTGAAATGGCAGGCCATTGCCAGCTCGCACCCGCCGCCCAATGCAAAACCATTTACTGCCGCAATTACCGGCTTTGGGCAGTTTTCAATTTTGAAAAAAATATCCTGCCCTCTTTTTGCTAAAAGCGCACCCTCTGTATCGCTTACTTCTGTAAACTCAGAAATATCCGCGCCGGCCACAAAGGCCTTATTGCCTGCTCCTGTGATGATAGCGGCTTTTACAGTTTTGTCGTCGTACACGGTTTGCACTGCGTGGTCCAATTCGCTTAAAACCTTTTTATTAAGCGCATTCAGCTTATCAGGCCTGTTTATGGTAATGATAAAGATTCCGTTTTCAATCTCCGTTAAAAGAGTTTCATACATGTGGCTTAAGATTTCTGGTCAAATCAATTAAAAGTTTCTGTGTTCCTTTACCCAATCGCAGATATAGTCAGCAATAGTATGGGTAGAAGTACCCGGCGGAAATAATTTTCCAACCCCCATTTCGTTGAGCGCTCTCATATCGTCTTCAGGAATGATACCACCGCCGGTGAGCAATACGTCATCCATCTTTTTCTCTTTCAGCAATTGCAAAATTTTTGGAAAAACGGTATTATGGGCTCCCGACAAAATACTGATGCCAATTGCATCTACGTCTTCCTGTAAAGCAGTATTCACCACCATTTCCGGGGTTTGCCGCAGGCCGGTATAAATTACTTCCATTCCTGCATCGCGCAACGAGGTGGCAATTACCTTGGCGCCCCGGTCATGCCCGTCAAGGCCCACCTTGGCAATTAATACCCGGATCGCCCGGGGTGGAGTGGTGGTTATCATAACGGCTAAGTTAAATTAGATTTTTATAAGAAAATATGATTTTAGATAGGGTTGTTCAGCAATGAAAGCCCGTTCCGGATTCGTGTAATTGTTTCTTCTTTACCCAAAACGGATGCAATATCAAACACACCCGGTCCATATTTACCGCCAACCAGCATGATGCGAAATGCCGGTAAGACCTCGCCGGGTTTTACCTGGTTGGCAGCGGCGATTTCCTTAAAATCTTTTTCCAGATCATCATGTTGCCAGGTATTTAATAATTCGTAGCTCCTGATTACTTCAATAAAAAACAGGCTCTTCTTTTCTTCCCATTTTGGCTTTACGGATGAAATATCAATTACAGGCGATTTAAAAAAGAAAGAGGCCTGTTGCACAAAATCAGTTAACAAAGTACACCGGTCTTTTACGATGTTTAAAACTTTTTCCAGCTTATCATCATCGGCAGCTTCTATTCCATGTTTATTTAAAATTCTTTTTACTTCAGCTATATAATTGGCGACGGGAAGTTTTCTTATCCATTCATGATTGAACCATTTGGCTTTTTCATAATCAAACTTCGCCCCGCTCGAATGTATTCTTTCAACAGAGAAGGCATGGATTAATTCCTGCATGGAAAAAATTTCTTTTTCTGTTCCGTCGTTCCATCCAAGCATGGCGAGCATATTAATAAATGCCTCGGGCAAAAAGCCCAATTCTTTAAATCCTTTCAGGACATCGCCTGTTGCCGGATCTTTCCATTGCATGGCAAATACCGGGAACCCCAGCCGTTCCCCATCTCTTTTGCTGAGCTTGCCATTGCCATCCGGTTTCAGAATTAAGGGAAGATGAGCCCATTGCGGCATTTCATTTTCCCATCCGAGATATTTCCATAAGAGAATATGGACGGGCGCACTGGGTAACCATTCTTCGCCACGAAAAGCATGGGTAATTTTCATTAAATAATCATCAACCACTACGGCCAGGTGATAGGTGGGCATTCCGTCTGCTTTCAATAAGACTTTATCATCCACGCTTGTAGTGTCCATATGAACATATCCGCGTATCATATCTTCAAATGAGATGGTTTCATGCGGATTAATTTTTATACGAATTACGTGTGGTGTATTTGCCTGCAAAAGGGCATTCGTTTCTGCCTGTGAAAGAGATAAAGAATTTTTCATTCTGTCTCTCACCTGGAAGCCATATTGAAGATTGCTGTGTCCTTCTGCCTTTAGCTTTTCCCTGAGCTCTTCAATTTCTCCGGGAGTATCAAATGCATAATAGGCATGGCCGCTTTGTACCAGTTGCTCTGCATATCTGCGGTACAAATCTTTGCGCTCACTTTGACGATATGGGCCATAGTCGCCTCTTTTATCAGGCCCTTCGTCCGGCTGCAGTCCGCACCAGTTAAGGCAATCGATTAAGTATTGTTCGGCCCCTTCTACATATCTTGACTGATCGGTGTCTTCTATTCTTAAAATGAAATCGCCATTATTTTTTTTGGCAAAAAGGTAATTAAATAATGCGGTGCGCACTCCGCCTAAGTGTAAGCCCCCGGTGGGGCTCGGTGCAAATCTTACTCTTATTTTTCTCATATACAACAAAGGTAATCCCGGTTACCAGTTTCAGAACATATATTCAATAAAAAAGCTGCCGGCTTAGCCGGCAGCTCGAAACTATTGATTTAATTAAATATTAATAAGGTAAAATAGCAGAGAGGCTATTGCCATTAGAACCGGTCCACACTACTTTCATGTAAAATACAAGCGGGCAACTGGTAACAGGATTGCCGTCTATATCCAATCCAAATGTTGCGTCTGTGGTTACTTTCGGGCCAACGTGCTTTACTTCACCGCTGACCAACCTGAAATCGCAGCTTTGCTTTACCACCAAAGGGGCTTCAGTTGAGGTTGAAAAATCATCACCGAAACGGTTTTCACCGCCTACAGTTCCTGCTGTAGAAATCACAATGCCATTATCATAAGTAAAAGTTCTTGTCATGTGAGTTTCCCAGGTGCGTTGTTTGCCATTGTCAAAAGTAATTGACATATTAGTATCGTCAATCTGGTGTACAACGCTGTCAAGTGTTGCCAGATTTTTTAGCAGCCCTCCTGATACGTTTGTAATAGTCCTTGTACCGTTGACTACTATGCTTTTCCCGTCTAAATTGCGGGTAATCTTAAGGTTCACAAACTGAACGCTTAATTGCGCACCTTTCATTCCCCACTTAAAATCTGTGGCAAAAGATACAATTACGGTTCCTGCCCTGGTGCGTCTTCCATCGCAGCTTGAACCATTATAAGTTATGGTAATAGTACGGGGATTGGCTGAAGTATCTACTGTTATAGTTGCATCGCAGGACAGCGCGAGAACCGGCGTTTGAACTCCTGCAGGTGTTTCATTATATGAGCCCCCGCTGGTATTTAGTGAAGCGTTCACGTCGTCAGTAACGGCATCTGTTTCAGTAGTGTAGAAATTTTGATCATCTGCCTGGGCTTTTGCTTCTGTGGCAGTATCTGTGGAACTACCTGAGTTGTTATTGTCTTTTTTGCACGAAGTAATTCCGGATGTGAATGAGATAATCGCTATAGCGATCAAATAGGTTTTAATTTTCATAAAGGCATTTTTTAAAAGTTTAAGAGAATGTTAAGACGTAACTTCATTCTATTGGTTTAACCCATAGCAGGAAAAATTATTTAGGATTGCCATGTTTTATCTGGTCAAAACGCCCCCTTTAATTAGAAAATTGTACCCGGGCTGCGCCTGGACGCTGCCTGCCAAAGACAAGGTATTATTTATGACATTTGATGATGGCCCGAATAATGAAGTAACTCCATTTGTATTGGAAGAGCTTAAAAAATTTAATGCCCGGGCTACTTTTTTTTGTATCGGGAAAAATGTCAGGGACAATTTTGAAATGTATCAACAGGTTATTTCTGAAGGACATAAAGTGGGCAATCACACCTTTAATCATTTAAACGGCTGGAAAACAAACGACAAAAAATATATAGAAGATATAATTGAGGCAAAGAAAATAATTGATTCAGATATTTTCAGGCCTCCTTATGGAAGGATCACGAGATTTCAATTAAACCTGTTGAGAGGTGAAGCTGTCAGGTTGAAAACCGTAATGTGGGATGTTTTAAGCGGAGATTTTGATACAAAAATTAATGGTGAAAACTGCTACCTGAATGTTATAAAAAATGCCGTACCGGGTTCCATTATTGTTTTTCATGATAGTGTTAAAGCAAAAGAGCGTCTGGAATTTGCGTTACCACGCGTGCTGCAATATTTCACGGAAAGGGGGTATCATTTCAATCCCATTTTACTATAAAAAATTGGGCCGGGGTAGATACCCAGGCCCGTTTTTAATCCGTACCCTATGAAAACTGAAGTGAAGGTAAATAAATATTTTTAACAAATCAACAACATTCATATAATTATTTAATAAAATCTGACTTTCCCCTACTGACCAACAAATTGAACGAATTGAGGCCTTAAAAAACCTTTAACCAGAAGTAGCCATCATTGGTTATTTTTTAAATTTTGTTTATGCAACTTGTCGATACCCATACTCATTTATATCTGGCCGATTTTTCAACAGATATTGATGATGTAATCAGCCGGGCTGTTCAGGCCGGCGTAGAAAAGCTCTTCCTGCCCGGGATTGACAGCTCAGAAATTGAGGCTATGCTCGCGCTTGAAAAAAGATTTCCTGGTAAATGCTATGCCATGACCGGGTTGCACCCCTGCTCTGTCCGGGAAAATTATAAGGACGAGCTGAATGTTGTTTCAAAATTTTTACAGGAAAGACCATTTGCAGCCATCGGCGAGACAGGGCTTGATTTTTACTGGGATACCACTTTTGTAAAGGAGCAATATGAAAGCCTCGGAATACAGGCCCAATGGGCATTGGACCATACTATTCCGTTGGTATTGCATACGCGTAATGCCATGCAGGAAACGATAGATGTTATAAAGCCCTATTCACATAAGGGATTAACCGGAATTTTTCATTGCTTTGGCGGTACAAAGGAGCAGGCTGAAGAAATCATTGATATGAATTTTTACCTCGGGATCGGGGGCGTTGTTACTTATAAGAAATCGGGGCTCGCTGAAACAATCCGGAGCATTAGTTTGGATCATATTGTGCTGGAGACAGATGCACCTTATCTGACACCGGTCCCCTTCCGCGGTAAAAGAAATGAAAGCAGCTATTTAAAATATATTGTTGAAAAAATCGCAGAAGTAAAAAATATTTCAGCCGAAGAAGTTGCCGCCATCACGACGAAAAATGCTGAAAAGATTTTTTCAAAAGTTATAGCTGGTAAAGGTTAATTTTTTAAATAGCTTTCCAATACTTCTTTCCATTTTCCATAGAGGTCATTAAACAGGTCCGTCTTTGAGGGTGCTACTTTCCTGATCGCAGTGAATTTATTAAATGCTTCTTCATAATCTTTAAAAATGCCGGCACCGATGCCTGCTCCTAATGCAGCGCCTGTGCTTCCATCATTTGCATATAATTCTACGGCGACGCCTGTTGCATTTACAAATGATTCCGTGAATACATCGCTTAAAAACATATTGGCCCTGCCAGCTCTTATGACAGACGGATATAAATTATTTTCTCTCATAATATCCAGTCCATACCTGAATGCAAAAGCAATACCTTCCTGTGTTGCGCGGAACAGGTGCGCATTCGTATGTTTATTGAGATCAATATTGCTGATATGCGCGCCAATCGTTTTATTCTGCAACATGCGTTCGGCGCCATTTCCAAAAGGTAAAACCATTAGTCCTTCACTGCCCGTAGCAATATGGGAAGCTGCATCATTCATCTGCTGATAGCTGCATTCATTGCCGGCTAACTTTTTTATCCAGCTATTCATAATGCCCGTGCCGTTAATGCAAAGCAATACTCCTATTCTTTTTGCCTTAGCAGTATGATTCACATGCGCAAATGCATTTACCCTTGAATATTTATCATTAAACAGCTCATCTGTTACGGCATAGATAACCCCTGAAGTACCTGCCGTTGCTGCAACTTCGCCGGGTTTCAGCACATTTAGCGACAACGCATTGTTGGGCTGATCGCCTGCCTTGTAGGTTACCTGCACATTTTTATTTAATGAAAGCTCTTCTGCTACTGCAGGCAATAGGGTTCCATGATTTGAAAAGACGGGTTGAATAACGGGTATGAAAGAACTTTCAAAGCCAAAATAATCCATCACGTTTTTTGAAATAGCATCCCTGCTGAAATCAAAAAATATTCCTTCCGAAAGGGCAGAAGGAGTAGTAGTGATATTGCCTGTTAGTTTCATAGCAATAAAATCTCCCGGCAGCATGATCTTGTCAATCTGATCATATATTGCCGGCTCATTCTCCTTTACCCATTTGAGTTTTGATGCTGTAAAATTTCCGGGAGAGTTTAACAAACAGGCGGAGCAAATATCATTACCGATAGCTTCGTAAGCCTTATTGCCGATTTCAACCGCACGGCTATCGCACCAGATAATAGCATCTCTTAAAACTTTTTGATTTTTATCGATAACCACCAGTCCGTGCATCTGGTAAGAAATCCCGATAGCTTTTATGTCGCCCGGATTAAACTTTCCGGAAGCAGCCAATTTTCGTATAGCCGTTACCGTATGTTGCCACCACATATCTGGAGATTGTTCGGCCCACCCGGGATGAAGCGATGTTATGGGTGTTTCCGTTTCCGGATATTGCGCAGCTGCAATGCTCTGCCGGCCTGACGCATCTACAACGGATGCTTTTATGAATGAAGTGCCAATATCAATTCCTAACAGTAGCATGAAAGATCATTTTATTTGTAAAGTTGTTTCAGCGGGCCTTGCAGCGCCAAGTTCTGCGCTTCTGGGAGAAGGCGAAGCGTCGCCGATGATTATTTTTATATCGCCCGCATTCAAAATGCTGTTGCCATTTTCATCCGTCACTTTCATCATGTCAGGTGTAATCGTAAAGCTAACTCTTGCGGATTGACCAGGCTTCAGATAAATCCTTTTGAATCCTCTCAAATCAGATAACGGGGCATTGGCCACATCCGGATGCTGCAGGTATAATTCAACTACTTCATCTCCTGCAACTTTCCCTTTATTGGTTACCGTAACCGATGCAACAACCGGTTCGGTTTTATTGACTTTTGTTTTTGACAGCTTGCTGTCAGAAAAAGAAAAATGTGTATAGCTTAATCCAAACCCGAACGGATACAACGGTGTCCCTTTAAAATAGCGGTAGGTTCTGTTTTGCATGGAGTAGTCATCAAATGCAGGGAGGTCGTTATCGCTCGCATAAAACGTTACCGGTAATTTTCCTGACGGATTGTAATCTCCGAATAATACATTGGCAACAGCAGAGCCGCCGGCTTGCCCGCCATACCAGGCATTGATAATCGCGGGTATATTATTTTCTTCCCAGGGAATCGCAATAGCGCTCCCGGTCATCATTACAAAAATTACCGGCTTGCCGGTTTTTTCTAATGCTTTTAAAAATGAAGTTTGAACAGCGGGTAGTTCAATCGACGTACGGTCTCCGCCGCTAAAGCCCGGAACTTTCACATTCATTTCTTCGCCTTCCAGCCGCGGAGAAATACCGCCAACATATACAATTGCATCCACATCCTGAATGCTATCAATCAGCTTTGAAAAATCAGGGTTTGACTCAGAAACAAAATCAGTGGCTTTTGAATAAAATATTTCTGCTCCCGGTAATTTATTTTTTATTCCCGTTACAACCGTAGTCACAACGGAGGGTTGACCATTATAGTTGGCAAGTTGCGTTTCCGCATTATCTGCATTGGGGCCTAATACGGCAATTTTTTTAATATTCCTGCTTAAGGGTAAAAGATGATTTTCATTTTTAAGCAACACTATGGACTCATTTGCCATTTTTAAGGCAAGCTGTTTATGCGGTGCGCTCTCCAATGCAGTAATGGGAATTTTCGAATAAGCCACATCGTTAGTCGGGTCAAACATACCCAAGCGAAAACGAATGGTAAATAATCTTTTTACAGAAACGTCTATATCCTTTTCAGTCAGCTTGCCATCTTTTACGGCCTGCACCAATGTTTTATAGCTTGAATTGCCGCACTCTACATCGGTGCCGTGTAACACTGCGTCAGCAGAAGCGCTTTCAGCATCAGGGAACATTTTGTGGGTTTCATAAAAATCGTCAATAGCACCACAATCGGAAGTAACATATCCGGTAAACTTCCATTTATTGCGTAAAATGTCCGTCATTAATTTATCGTTGCCGCAGCACGGTTGCCCGGCATATGCATTGTACGCGCACATCACGCCCGCAACTTTTGCATTTACTACCAATTCATGAAAGGCATATAAATAGGTATCCCACAAATCGTGATTGCTTACCTGCACATCAAACGTATGGCGGGTTGGTTCCGGCCCGCTGTGAATAGCATAGTGCTTGGCACATGCAGCGGCTTTCAGATATTTTGGGTTGTCTCCCTGTAAACCCGAAACAAAAGCTTTCCCAATATTTGCTGTAAGAAAAGGATCTTCGCCATACGTTTCCTGTCCGCGGCCCCAGCGCGGATCGCGGAAGATGTTGATATTCGGAGTCCAGTAAGTGAGCCCGCGATAAATATCATGATTATTATGCCGGATACTTTCATTATAGATGGCTCTTCCTTCTTCAGCGGTATAATCTCCCATTTTCTTCATGGCATCTGTATCAAATGTGGCGGCCATTGCAATGGCCTGCGGATAGGAGGTAGTATGAAATGGTGTCCGGGCTACACCATGCAAACATTCATTCCACCAGTTATAGGCAGGAACGCCTAACCGCGGAATGGCTGCTGCGCTGTTTTGCATCTGCAAAACTTTTTCTTCAAGCGTCATTCTCGAGACAAGGTCATTCACTCTTTCAGCAACCGGAAGTGACGGATTTTGAAACGGATATTTCTGCGTATAGGCGTGATTGTCAGAAAGCATGCAAAAGCCAAATACGGCGAAAAAAATTTTTTTCATCTGCAATTTTCTTTTTAGTATTTAAAATTCAGCATTGGTAAGTAAAGCATCTTCCACAGTTTGTTCGGGCCTTTTCTTCCACAACTGCTCTATTTCTTCGAGCGTTTTCCCTTTTGTTTCCGGAACCATTTTCCACATGAATATCGCAGATAAAATTCCCATTACTCCATATATCCAGTAAGAAAAACCATGATGGAATTTATCAGTAAGCCATGCATTATCATTCATAACAGGGAAGGTGAGCGATACAATCCAGTTGGCTATCCATTGCGCTGCCACAGCAACAGACAAGGCGCTGCGAATGCTGTTGGGAAAGATTTCTGCCAGTAAAACCCAGCATACCGGCCCCCAGCTCATGGCAAAGGCCGCTGTGTAAACCAGCATAAATATTAATGCTGCTATCCCGGGTTGATTAAAATAAAAAGCAAAGCCTAAAGCAATCATACTAACGGCCATGCCAATTGAACCAATAATCATTAAAGGTTTGCGGCCAAACTTATCCACTGTAAGAATGGCCAGAATAGTGAAAAGAAGATTTACTATTCCTACAATGATGGTTTGCAGGAGCGATGAATCAGTAGAGGCGCCCATATTTCTGAAAATGTTTGCAGCGTAATACATTACCACATTTATTCCAACAAACTGCTGGAACACCGAAAGCATAATGCCAATAAAAATGATCAGAAATCCATAGGACAACCAGGGCACATTTCTTTCATGAATTGTGGCTTTGATTTCGTCAAGTATTTTAGCTGCATTAGCATCCCCAGAAATTTTCTTTAAAACTTTCAGCGCTTTATCATCATAGCCTTTCATGACCAGGTAACGCGGTGTTTCAGGTACGAAAAATAAAAGAATAAAAAATATTCCCGCCGGTATTACACCGGAAAAGAACATCCAGCGCCAGCCTTCAGTTACTAACCATTGCTCGTCGCCCTGTCTGGCAATAAAATAATTAATAAAGTAAATTAACAGCATCCCAAAGATGATAGCAAACTGGTTAAATGAAACCAGTTTACCCCTTACATTAGCAGGTGCTATCTCCGCAATATACATGGGCGAAATCATAGAGGCGATGCCAACGCCAATACCTCCGATGATACGATAAATTACGAATGCAAAAGCATCCCGGGTGCCAAAGAAATTGAACATTTCCGGCCTCCATGCACCAATGGCTGAAATAG
This sequence comes from uncultured Ginsengibacter sp., assembly GCA_964627765.1. Lineage (GTDB taxonomy): Bacteria > Bacteroidota > Bacteroidia > Chitinophagales > Chitinophagaceae > Ginsengibacter. The sequence continues at coordinate 226,669 of CAZVKO010000004.1, forward strand.
AAAAAGCAATTGCCGCAATGAGGAGCCCGTTCTTTCTTCCAAAAGATTTTGAAATGAAACCCGCAGCAGCGCCGCCAATAACACATCCTATCAGTGCACTTGCGATTACAAAACCCTTGATCACATTGGCTGTATCCTGTAATGCATTGGGATCATAAGCAACGGGTTTGCCTAAAAAACCCATGGACCAAAATGCGAGAATGACAAGAAGTACTATTGCTGCTATTCCTCCTTTTTTAAAACCGGTAAGCCGGATAATTTGCCCGGAAATAACCAGCAGAATAATGAACAGCACCGTTACCATTAACACCCGATACTGCTGTATCATGGATACAGCGTAAGCATGATGGGCGGGATCTGTTATATTTTGAATGTAAAATGTTACCAGCGATTTTTCAGCGCCATTTACTACGGCGGTATCATACCCGAATAACAATCCTCCAAGAGTAGCCACCAGCGTGAGGAGGATAATGTAAAAGGAATTGCCTTTCTGAATGCCGGAGGTAACGCCGCCTTGCGTCACATTTACTAATGCCATGGTTCCAGTTTAGCAGGTGATCAGATAAAGCGATTAATGATATTTTCGTAGTATTCCTGCCTGCCGCTTATCATTTTTGGCTCGCCATTTTCAACAGCGTAATTTCTCAGGTCTTCCAGCGATAACTTTCCATCTTCAAAATCTTTTCCTTTACCTGCGTCATACGAAGCATAGCGCTCCTTTCTTAATTTTTTATAATCAGATGTATGTAAAATATTATCGGCTGTAATCAATGCTCTTGCAAAAGCATCCATGCCGCCAATGTGTGCATAGAACAGATCTTCGGGATCGGTAGAGTTTCTCCTGATCTTCGCATCGAAGTTGATGCCGCCCCCTTTGAAACCGCCGCTTTCCAGTATAATGAGCATGGCCTCTGTAAGCTCATTAATATTGTTGGGGAATTGATCAGTGTCCCATCCGTTTTGATAATCCCCGCGGTTGGCATCCATGCTGCCCAGCAAACCTGCATCGGCAGCTACCTGCAGCTCATGGGTAAAAGTATGACCGGCCAATGTTGCGTGATTCACTTCGATATTTAATTTGAAATCATTCATCAGATCAAACTGGCGCAGAAAACTGATGACCGTTGCAGCGTCATAATCATATTGATGTTTGCTTGGCTCGCATGGTTTAGGCTCGATAAAAAATGTTCCCCTGAATCCATTTTTCCTTGCATAATCTTTTGCTGCATGTAAAAATTTAGCAAGGTGTTCCTGCTCTCTTTTCATATTGGTATTAAGCAGGCTCATATACCCTTCGCGGCCTCCCCAGAAAACATAATTCTCTCCGTCAAGCGCCATCGTTGCATCGAGCGCAGCTTTCACCTGTGCGGCAGCATGGGTGAGCACATGAAAATCGGGATTGGTGGCGGCCCCATTCATATATCTTTTATTGGAAAAGAGATTGGCGGTTCCCCAAAGTAATCTGACGCCGCTTTCCTGTTGCTTTTGTTTCGCGTATTCAGTTAATGCCTGGAGTCGTTTATCATTTTCCTTAATATCATTTGTGTAATCCACCACATCCACATCATGAAAACAATAATAGGGCAGGTTCATTTTTGTAATAAATTCAAACGCGGCATCCATTTTGTCTTTTGCTCTTTCCACAGCATCAGTTTTTTCATTCCATGGAAACAGGTGGGTGCCTTCCCCAAACGGATCGCCGCCAACGTTGCAGAAGGAATGCCAGTAAGCGCAGGCGAATTTGAAAAACTCCTTCATTGTTTTGCCGCCTACTATTTTATTTTCATCGTACCAACGAAAGGCCAATGGATTATCGCTTTCTGTTCCTTCATACTTTACCTGGGGAATGTTCTTAAAAAATTCCTGCTTTCCTTTTACAATATTCATTTTTTAATTTTTTATCGGGATTAAGAATTTGTGAGGCTGTTTTCAAGCAATTTTTTTAATGGGGAATCAAGGTAAATATTTTTTTTAGCTTAATAATCACAATAAAAATAATTTTGCTCCCAACCCGTTTCAAACAAAAAACATCATATCATGTTGAATACTTTTTTGATAGTAATAAATACTTTTTTAACCCGTTTATGTTATATGAATCAACTTAACCTTCTGATTTAACTTTGCCGGTTTCAATGTTTAATACCTGCCCCGATAAGAAACTATTTACCATATAAAATTTTGTTCATATTGTTTGTTGCGTTCTGTGGCAAAGCTTTTCCGCAACGCACAATAACTGGCCAGATTATTGATGCTAAAACGAAACAACCGCTTATTTCCTGCAGTGTGTATGCGCTGAATTCCGGAAACGGAGTGATCACAGATGAAACAGGAAAATATATTTTAACGATCAGCAGTAGCACCGACTCCATCGCCATCTCGATGATAGGTTATAAAACAATGGCAAAACCTGTATCGAAAGAAGAAGAGCAGGTGATCAATTTTGAAGCCCAACCCTCGGAAGACGAGATGGCTGCCGTTATTGTATCAGTTAAACCGAAATACACAAAAGCGCAAAGGCTCATTTTAAAAGTAATCAAGAATAAACCGGTCAATGACGCTTTCAATAACCATACGTTCCAGGCGAAAGTGTATGATAAGATGGAAGTGGACGTTAAAAACCTTCCTGAGAAATTTGAGAAGATGAAGCTGATGCGGCCCCTGGCATTTGCATTTAACAACCAGGATACGCTTCAAAATAATGATAAGCTTTTACCGATCTTCTTATCAGAGACCAATTCCAATTATTATTATCAGAAGAATCCGGAGAAGGACCGGTATGATTATACTGCTATTAAAAGCTCGGGGTTTAATAATAAATCAATCCTGGCCTTTATTGATGGATTGTATAAGAAGATCGACATCTACGATAATAACATCAAGCTGGTAGATGTAAATTTTGTGAGCCCTATTTCAGAAAATGCGCTTACGTATTACGACTATCATATCCTGGATACGATGTATTTCGATACTCATCGCTGCATACAGGTGCAGTTTTCGCCGGCACATTATGGAAGCAATACTTTTAACGGATTTCTCTGGATTGCCGATACTTCCTATGCGGTTAAATCACTGGTGATGCATATGGATAAAAATGCCAATGTAAATTTTGTAAAGAAGTTTGAGATCACGCAGTATTATAATCAGCCGGACAGTGGCAAACAATTTCTGCCAGACAAAACCATTTTATTCATGGACGTAATGGTGCCGTTGAAAAAACAAGTGGGTGTTATTGCCAGAAAAACTACCATGTACAGGGACATCCTTGTAAACAATGACCAGATCGACACGGCATTCAGGAAAAAATTTATTCCTATCTCTGCCTTTGCTTCAGATTCTGCCAAAACAAGGCCTATCGACAGGTTTGAGCAGTTAAGCAAATCAGAAAATTCGGTGTATACGCTGATGGACACGCTGCAAAAAATTCCGGCGGTGGTTACCTATAGCAAAATAATTTCTGCATTAAGCACCGGTTATTATACTGTAGGCCATCTTGATCTGGGTAATCTTTATTACCTGTACACCAACAATCTTGTAGAAGGCGATCGCTTTACTTTCGGGCTGAAAACGACTTACAAGTTCAATGGCCGCATACAACTGAAGGGCTATGCCGGGTATGCCACAAAAGACGATGCGTTCCGGTATCTGCTCGGAGCAACTTTTGTATTAAATCCAAGACTATGGTCTACTTTAAGTTTGGAATACAGTAATGACATTGTGGGTACTTATGACCATAGCGATGAGCTGGATCAGAATTCAATTTTTGCTGCTTTTCTCCGGAGGGTTAATTTTTCTGATGTTCACCTGATCAATAGCAAATACTCTGATATTGCGTACAAGAAATTTTTGACCAATGACTGGGCGATAGGAGTGGATATAAATAATAATATAGTCACGCCATTCTTTAATTCTTATTATACCTACGGAAATTTTAAGCCGTACGTAGACAGCCTTACTCAAACGAAAAACTATGCTGTAAGTGAGGCAACCTTCTCATTGCGCTGGTCGCACAGGGAACGATATGTTACCCAGCATTTTTTCAGGGGAAGCCTTGGCGGCTATTACCCGATTATCACGTTGAGCTATACAAAGGGAATTAAGATTAACGGCAACCTGGCAAGAAGCGATTTCAATTTCAGCAGGTGGAATCTTTATGTAGAGCACAATTTCCCTGACGGCCATATCGGCCAAATGTCTTATATCATTGATGCAGGCATTACCAATGGAACGCTTCCTGTAGTATTGCTAAATGTATTGAAGGGTAACGATACTTATTACTATGATAAATATGCGTTCAACAACATGAATCGTTATGAGTTCGTAACAGATAAATATGCCAGCCTGTTGTTCCAGCAGAATTTCGGAAGTTTTCCCTTTAAATATGTCCCCTTATTCAAAAGACTGAAATGGCGGTCACTCGTGACATTTCGTGGCGTAATTGGCGGCATGTCTGAAGCAAATAAAATGGCCAACGGGTATTATGATTCTACCGTAGCCTATCATTTTACCGTACCTGATAAAAAGCCGTACCTGGAAGCGGGAGCGGGCATTGATAACATTTTCCATGTATTCAGGATAGATGCCAACTGGAGATTGAATTACCTGAATAATCCGGCGGCGCCGAAATTCAATATTCTCGTGAGCGCAGCGATTAAGTTTTGATTCGTCTAACGGCTACGGGTATTCGAAAAAAAGGATAGCTACTCCACAAAATGCCAGCAAACACCGGCGATATCGATCACGGTTACTTCTTTTCCATAGGGTTGTTGTTGGGGCGCGCCGATACGAACCCCATATTTTTCCGGTAATTTCTTTTCCGTTATTTCTTTCCAGAAATCACCGGCATTATCAATCTTTACACTAATCATAAAGTTCTCGGCAAAATCTTTATTATTAAATTTTTGCAGGATGAACCTGCATTCGTCCTTTTCAAAGCCAACATAATCGCCGGCATCCCAATTGATTTTGAAGCCTAAATCGAGGAACAAAAGCTTTGATTTTTCAAACTCGCTTCCCGAAGGAACAAACGGTTCGAGTGAGTGGAACTGCATATTGTTGATTTAACAGAGTTGAATAAAATGATGCCGTTGGAGAAATTGAGCGTTGGAGAATGGGTGACACTGAATACATTTTCGTAAATAATCAATGCAGCATAACGATTACACGAAAATATCACGTCCCGATCTCTTTTTTCTTCTGCTCTTCTTCGTTAATTTTTATAAATGGCTTTAAAATATCAATGGGCACCGGGAAGATGGTGGTAGAATTATTTTCTGTTGCTATCTCGCGCAGGGTTTGAAGATAGCGAAGCGTTAATGCGCTCGGTTGCTCGCTTAATATTTTCGCAGCGTCGCTCAGTCTTTGCGAAGCCTGGAACTCACCTTCGGCGGAGATCACCTTGCTTCTTCTTTCTCTTTCAGCCTCTGCCTGTTTTGCCATGGCACGCTGCATTTCCTGCGGCAGGTCAATTTGCTTCACTTCCACATGCGTTACTTTTACGCCCCAGGGCTCTGTTTGCTGATCGATGATCTGTTGCAGGCGAATATTTATCTTTTCCCTTTGCGATAGCAGGTCGTCTAACTCAGATTGCCCCAAAACGCTTCGTAAAGTGGTTTGGGACAGTTGCGAGGTGCCCGTAAGATAATTTTCAATTTCAATGATCGCCTTTTGCGGATCAATTACACGGAAGTAAATCACCGCATTTACTTTTATGGAAACGTTATCCTGCGTAATAACGTCCTGAGGCGGCACATCCATCACCACGGTACGCAAGCTCACCTTCACCATTTTATCCACAATCGGAATCAGTAAAATGAGCCCTGGTCCTTTCACCCCGCCTCCCAGTACACGACCTAATCTGAAAATAACGCCCCGCTCATATTCACGCAAAATCCGTATGGCGCTTGCCAGGATATATAAACCAAATATGATTACTACTGCGAGTATAATAGGAAACTGTTGTTGCATATTTTTTCTTTAAAAGTAATGGATAAATATTTCAGGCCTTCTCTATATAAACTGTAAGATCTTTAATGTCCTTTACTATGATATTTTCCCCTGCTTCAATTTTTCCTGAGAGCGAGTGAGCGCTCCACATTTCCCCATTGATATTTACCATACCATCCGGATCCATCATATTGATGGCAACGCCGGTTTTGCCAGCCATGGAATCCTTTCCTATAGCAGGTTTCAGGCGCTGCGCCTGTAATCCTTTACCAACGACGAAAACAAAAAATAAAGCGGCAGCGCCGGCTGTTGCAAAGATGATGCTTTTCGAAACAGCCATTATATTTCCGGTGGTGCTTGTTCTGAACAGGAACAATGAGCCCAGTATGACCGATATAATTCCGCCAATCGTCAGTAATCCATGACTCACAATTTTTATTTCCAACAGGAAAAGAACTATTCCGAAAACTATCAATGATAAGCCTGCATAATTTACCGGCATGGAACTCATGGTATAAAACGCCAGCACTAAAAATATTACACCTGCAATGCCGGGAAAGATGGCCCCCGGATTGAATAGTTCGAATACCAATCCGAAAAATCCCAGCATCATCAGTATGTACGAAATATTCGGATCGCTCAGCCGGTTGAGCACTTTTTGAAAGAATCCCATTTCAGTAGATTCTATTCTGGCATTTTTTGTTTGTAAAATTTTTGTTCCGCCGTATACTTCCACTTTTGCACCATCTATTTGAGTAAGCAATTCGCGGTCGTCGTTTGCTATGTAATCAATTACACTGTCCTGGATAGCTTCTTCGTCGGTGATGGAGACGCTGCTTTTTACCGCCTGTTCTGCCCATGTCACATTCCGATGCCTTTTCTCGGCAATGGTTCTGATAAAGGCTACAGCATCGTTGGTGCTCTTTGTATTCATGATGGAATCCATGTTGCCCTGCAACACCACAGGATGTGCCGCACCGATATTAGTGCCCGGTGCCATTACCGCAATATTTGCGGCCAGGGTAATAAACACTCCCGCAGAGCCTGCGTGCGCACCCAGCGGAGATACATACACCACTATAGGAACCGTGGAAGTAAAAAAATCACTTACAATATCCCGTGTTGAATTCAGCAAGCCGCCGGGCGTATTCAAATGAATCAGCAGGCATTCAGCGTTTTCAAGTTCAGCCTTCTTTATAGATTGATGAATGTATTCGGCTGAAGCGGGATTGATGCTTGTATTCAGATCGATAGAAACAACTTTTTGACAGAAGGAAAAATACGGGAAAAATAAAAAAACGGGATAAGCAATTAATTGCTTTGCTAAAAAAAATTTTCCGTGGAGCTTTTTGATCAAAAGCATGGTTGTAAGTTACCAAAATCACTATGGTTAAAAAAATTTAAAACTGTTTACGCTTTTGGGAATTCTGTTTATACTATTTTGTATAAACGGTGCTTTATGGCTATCTTTGCATTTTGGAACAGTAATACTTCAGATAAATAAAAAGCAGCATGAAAGAAGAAATAGACGTGTTGGAGAAAACAGTATCAAGTGATTATAAGTACGGATTCGTTACGGATATTGAAACGGATGTTGCTCCGAGAGGATTGAATGAAGAGGTGATCAGGCTGATATCGAAAAAGAAAAATGAGCCCGAATGGCTGTTGCAATGGAGGCTTAAGGCATATCACCAGTGGCTGAAGATGGAAGAGCCGACATGGCCAAACGTACATTACCCCAAAATAGATTTCCAGGATATTATTTATTACGCAGCGCCCAAAAAGAAACCTAAATTCAATAGTTTGGATGAAGTGGATCCGGAATTGAGAAAAACATTCGACAAGCTTGGCATTTCTCTCTCCGAGCAGAAACGCCTTAGCGGCGTTGCCGTAGATGTGGTGATGGATAGTGTTTCTGTAGCTACTTCTTTTAAGCAGCAGCTTGCGGAAATTGGCGTGATCTTTTGCTCCATGAGCGAAGCCATTCAAAATCATCCGGAGCTGGTAAAAAAATATCTGGGCTCAGTGGTGCCGATGACGGACAATTATTTTGCCGCATTGAACTCCGCTGTGTTTACCGATGGCTCGTTTTGCTTTATTCCGAAAGGAGTCCGTTGCCCTATGGAACTTTCAACGTACTTCCGCATTAACACAGAAGGCGCAGGCCAGTTTGAACGTACGCTGATCGTAGCGGAAGATGAAGCGTATGTTAGCTATCTCGAAGGCTGCACTGCCCCCATGCGCGATGAAAACCAGTTGCATGCCGCAGTGGTGGAATTAGTGGCATTGAATAAATCCGAAATAAAATATTCAACGGTGCAAAACTGGTATCCCGGTGATGCAGAGGGTAAAGGCGGCGTGTACAACTTCGTTACCAAGCGCGGCATGTGCCAGGGCGAAGGGTCAAAGATTTCGTGGACGCAGGTGGAAACAGGCTCAGCCATTACATGGAAATATCCGAGCGTGATTCTAAAAGGAGATAATTCCATTGGTGAGTTTTATTCAGTAGCGCTCACCAATCATTATCAGCAAGCCGATACCGGTACCAAAATGATTCATCTCGGTAAGAACACCAGGAGCCGTATTGTGTCGAAAGGAATTTCTGCCGGCAAAAGCAACAATAGCTACCGCGGCCTGGTTCGTGCATCAAAGAATGCTTTGAATGCAAGGAATTATTCTCAATGTGATTCACTGCTGCTGGGCGACAAATGCGGCGCCCACACTTTTCCTTACATAGAATCGAAAAATAAAACCGCAGTTATCGAACATGAAGCGACCACTTCAAAAATCGGAGAAGACCAGTTGTTTTACTGCATGCAGCGTGGCATCGATGCAGAAACAGCGGTGGCATTGATTGTAACGGGTTTTGCAAAGGAAGTAATGAACCAGTTGCCGATGGAGTTTGCCGTGGAAGCGCAAAAGCTTTTGGCGATCAGCCTGGAAGGAAGCGTGGGTTAAAAATCAAAGACCAAAAAAATATTAAAGGAAACGGAAAATAAATAAAAATGATGTTGAAGATTGAAAACTTACATGCATCTGTAGAAGGCAGGGAGATTTTGAAAGGAATCAACCTGGAAGTTAAAGAGGGCGAAATGCATGCAATCATGGGCCCCAATGGATCAGGCAAGAGCACGCTGGCGTCGGTGCTTGCAGGAAGACAAGATTATGAGGTAACGCAGGGCTCGGTTACATTCCAGGGAAAAGATATGTTGGAGATGTCTCCGGAAGACAGGGCCCGGGAAGGTTTGTTTCTCGCATTTCAATACCCGGTGGAAATTCCCGGGGTGAGCACTACCAATTTCATCAAAACTGCATTAAATGAAAAACGCAAGTATCGCGGCGAAGAGCCCATGGACGCCGCCGCATTTTTGAAGCTGATGAGAGAAAAAATGAAGCTGGTAGAGATTGATAAGTCTTTATTAACCCGTAGTATCAATGAGGGTTTTTCGGGGGGCGAAAAAAAGAGAAATGAAATTTTTCAAATGGCCATGCTGGAGCCCGCATTAGCCATCCTGGATGAAACGGATTCCGGATTGGATATTGATGCCTTAAGAATTGTGGCCAACGGGGTAAACAAGCTGCGAAATGAAAACAGATCCATCATTGTGATTACGCATTATCAAAGGCTGCTCGATTACCTGCAACCGGATGTGGTGCATGTGTTGTTAAATGGCCGGATTGTAAAGACCGGGACAAAAGAGCTGGCATTGGAACTGGAAGAGAAGGGGTACGACTTTATTAAAGATGAAATAAGTGTAACAGCGTAAATCAAAGAAGAATGGAAGCTATTCAGACAAATTATTTCAACGATAAGTTTAACCGCCTGCAATCCATGCAGAATGGCAATTTCATAGGTCATATCAGGAAGGAAGGGTTTAAGGCATTTAATAAAAATGGTATCCCGACAATAAAGAACGAAGAATGGAAATATACCGGCATTAGTAATCTTTTCAAAAAGGAATATCTCCTTGCCGAAGATGAAGCAAAGAATAATATTACACCGGAAGATATTGATGCATGCCGGCTGCCGGGGTTTGAAGAGGCCAATGAGCTTGTTTTCATCAATGGGAAATATGCTCCTGAACTTTCCGTAATCCGTTCTTCTCAAAGTGAGTTTGAAATATTGCCTTTGGAAGAAGCTGCCGGTGGAAAATATAAAGACATTGTTCAAAATCATTTCAATAAGAGCAGCGATGTCGTGAAAGATGGTTTGCAGGCGTTGAATACATCGTTCATTTATGGAGGTGTTTTTATGTATGTTCATAAAAATAAAGAAGCAGAGCACCCGGTATATTTATACCACATTGCCGATGCGAGGGAAAATCATGTACTGGTACAACCCCGGAGTCTCATATATACAGAAGCGAATGCTTCCCTTCATTTGGCCGAAACTTTTGCAACGATGGGTTCAATGGATAGCTTTACCAATGGCGTAATGGAAATTGTGGCCGGCACGGATGCCCGCATTGAATATTACAAAATTCAAAATGACGTGGCGCAGGCCAGCCAGGTAAGCACCACGCATATACGACAAATCGGGAAAAGCTTTGTAAATACGGTTGTCATATCGCTGAATGGGGGAATGATAAGAAATAACATGAATCTTGTGCTGGAAGCAGCGTATAATGAAGCACATATGTACGGATTGTATTTATTGAAAGGGCATACGCATGTGGATAATCATACCATGGTGGATAACAGGGAGCCCAATTGCTTCAGCAATGAATATTATAAAGGAATTCTGGATGAATATTCAAGCGGCGTTTTTAATGGTAAAATATTTGTAAGGCCTGATGCGCAAAAGACCAATGCATATCAATCCAATAAAAATATTTTATTGTCGGATGAGGCAAGTATCAATACCAAGCCCCAGCTGGAAATTTTTGCCGATGACGTAAAGTGCTCTCATGGATGCACCGTAGGTCAGTTGGATGAAGAGGCCTTATTTTATCTGCGTTCCCGCGGAATTTCCGAAGAGCATGCAAAGTCCATGTTATTGAATGCATTTGCATCAGACGTTGTTCAGCAAATTAAGCTCGATCCGCTTCGGGATTATGCCGGTCAATTAATTACTAATCGTCTTTCAATTAATTAAATGGAAACTGTAGCTGCAATATCAGGATTGGATGTAATGGCCATCCGTGAAAACTTTCCGATTTTGAACCGGGAGCTGAACGGAAAGCAGCTGGTATATTTCGATAACGCTGCCACTTCTCAAAAGCCACAGGTGGTGATTGATGCGCTGGTAAATTATTATTCCCATTACAATGCCAACATTCATCGCGGTATTCATACGCTTGCCGAAGAGGCCACTGCAGCTTATGAAGCCACGAGAGTTACCGTTCAAAAGTTTATCAATGCCGCTTCTCCTGAAGAAATAATTTTTACCAGGGGTGCCACTGAAGGAATTAATTTGGTTGCTTATACCTGGGCAAGAAAAAACCTGCAGCCCGGAGATGAGATCATTATTTCAGCAATGGAACATCATTCCAACATTGTTCCCTGGCAGATGGTATGTGAAGAAAAGAAGGCAGTATTAAAAGTAATTCCGATCACATCAAAAGGCGAGATCAATTTGGAAGTATATGAAAAGCTGCTTTCTCCGAAAACGAAGCTGGTCTCAGTTGTACATGCATCCAATTCATTAGGTACCATAAACCCGGTAAAAGAAATTATTACGGCTGCTCATCGTGTGGGCGCCGTCGTTATGCTTGACGGGGCACAATCCACTGTTCACCTCGATATAGACGTACATGATTCAGACTGTGATTTCTTTGCATTTTCGGGGCATAAAGTATATGGGCCAACCGGCGTTGGGGTTTTATATGGCAAAAAGGAAATCCTTGAAAGTATGCCTCCTTTTATGGGCGGCGGAGAAATGATAAAAGAGGTAACGTTTGAAAAAACAATCTATAATGATTTGCCGTATAAATATGAGGCAGGAACGCCCAACATTGCAGACACGGTTGCATTAAAATCAGCATTGGATTTTCTGAAGAAAGCTGGTAAAGAAAATATCAGGCGTCACGAAGAAGAGTTGTTGGAATATGCAACAGCACAATTGCAGTCAATAAACGGGCTGACCATTATAGGCAATGCAAGTCAAAAAGTAAGCGTTGTTTCCTTTACCGTAAAAAATATTCATCCGCAGGATTTGGGCGTGTTGCTGGACAACCAGGGAATTGCCGTGAGAACAGGCCATCATTGCACACAGCCGGTGATGGACTTTTTTAAAATTCCGGGAACAGTACGGGCATCATTTGCGATGTATAATACCAAAGAAGAAATCGATACACTGGCAGCAGGTTTACATAAAGCTATAAAAATGCTTGCGTAGAATGGGTGAAAATAAGACGATACGGGAAACGGAAGAAGAAATAATTGACTCGTTTTCATTATTCGATACGTGGGAAGAAAAGTATGAATACATTATTGATCTGGGAAAGCAGCTTGCGCCGTTGGATGAAAAATATAAAAAGCCTGAGAACATAATCAAAGGCTGCCAGTCAACGGTATGGCTGGTTGCAGAAAATTGCGACGGAAAAATATTTTATAAGGCCGATAGCGACGCGGTAATTGTAAAAGGTCTGATCAGCATGCTGGTCAAAGTTTTATCAGGACATGCACCGGATGAAATTCTGGATGCGAAACTTGATTTTATAAGAGAAATCGGCATGATGAATCACCTGGCGCAAACAAGGTCCAATGGCTTGCTGGCGATGATCAAACAAATGAAAAATTACGCATTGGCATATAAAAGTATAAAAGAAACTGAAAAGTCAATATGATAAGTGAAGAAGAATTAAAGCAAAAAGTAATTGAATGTTTGCAGACCATCTATGATCCGGAAATACCCGTGAACATTTATGAGCTGGGGCTGATATATGAAATTTCCATTTTGCCTATCAACAATGTGCAGATAGTGATGACACTTACTGCACCCAGCTGCCCTGCCGCACAGGATATTCCGGTAGAGGTGGATCAGAAGGTGAAGGCAATTGAAGGAGTAAATGATGTTCATGTTTCGGTAGTATGGGATCCGCCGTGGGACAGAAGCATGATGAGTGAGGCAGCAGCATTGGAACTGGGATTTATGTAAAAAATAAAATCAAAATAAAAATTATGGCACAAGTAAGTATTGATTCACTGATGGGCAACAGGTCGCTTGCCCCCACGTATAGCGAAGAAGTTGCTGCACCGTTCAGGCAGGAACTAACTGAATCCGGCTTTGAGCAATTGCTCACACCCGAGGATGTTGAGAAAGCGTTGAACACAAAAGATGATAAGGTAACCCTGGTAATATTAAACTCGGTTTGCGGCTGCGCAGCAAGAGGAGCCAGGCCGGGCGCTTTATTATCCTTGTTTAATGAAGTGGTTCCGGATAATCTGGTTACGCTTTTTGCAGGAATGGAAAAGCCGGCCGTAAATTATTTTCGCGAAAATTTTCTTCCGGGAATTACTCCCACTTCTCCCAACATTGCGCTCTTCAGGAATGGCGAACTGGTTGAATTGCTGCAACGCCACCAGATTGAAGGAAAGTCTGCCGGACAAATTGCAGCAGAGCTGGCAGAGGCTTATAATAAAGAGTGTAAACACAAATATTCCGGCGAAGAAGTGGAGAAGAGGCGGGCAACTTTCATCAACCGCTTCCAGGTAGATCCTCTGGGTATATAATCACTACGTTTATGAAGATTACGGCACAGGAAGAATACGGTGTAAGAATATTACTGCGGATTGCAAGATGCATTGACAGCAATGGCATGAGCATTCCGCAGTTGAGCGAAGCGGAAGGTATAACGCCTGCTTATGCCGCTAAAATCACCCGCAAGCTTCGTATAGAAGGATATATTAACAGCACTCCCGGAAATAAAGGCGGGTATGTGCTTGCCAAACCTGCTTCCTTCATCAACATGAATGAAGTTTTAAAAACATTAGGTGGTCCCTTATTCAATAAAAGCTTCTGTGGCGGCCATTCAGGCGCCTTAAAGCTTTGTACCAATTCAGTAGACTGCTCCGTACGTTCTCTCTGGCAAATGATCCAGCTTTCTGTAGATCAGTTGCTGGATAAGGTAACACTTTCAGATTTGATTGGTTCTGAAGAAAAGTCCGAAAATTTATTAATTGATATTCTCGAGCAAAACTTCAAAAATCTCTCCTTTGCAAAGGAAGAGGTATAGGGCGTTTCTCTAATGCCTGTTTTTCTAAAAAAGTTTCCGAACGACTTTATATTTATAGTCATTGTTATTTGTATTCGCATTGCAACCGGCGAATTCAGGATAGCTATAACCCTGTACCAACAAGGATTTTGCTATATTTTGATTCCATTTACCCTCGCGGAAAATCCCTTTTAAAGGTCAGGGGTTTAAATACTACATTTTAGGTATTGAAAACCGGCCTGCAGTTTTTCAACTTTACATCATGAACAAATAATCTGATGGCCATTAAGATTATTTGAAAAAACTCAAAAATCATAACACTTAAACTAAATAACAAATGAAAAAGTTTTTATTGCCAGCAATACTGGCGCTTGCCGGTTTGGGATTTATCCTGGTTCCGAACTTATTTTCATCCGGCAGCATAGATCTCAAGATCCAGCCGGCAAGTGTAATTATGCCGGCAGCCTATAAGGTATATGCCAATCCTGACGTAGCAGGGGGGCGCTATAATCTCTTCAAGGCCGTTGTAAAGAATACGGGTTCTTCCGAAATTCACAATTTCAAGGTGCAATTTCGTGTGCCCAAATACATTGACGACTGGACGGACGTGTCAGCGCCGAAGGACATACTTCCGGGTCAGGAAGCCGTTATAACCTGTTTCCCGGTTTTCGACCAAAGCATTACCCAGAAAAGTACATCTTCAAGAGAAAAGGCTGAGATAAGATTTTTATACGGTAGCAAGGCTAATCCTACCGAAAGGGATGAGTCATTTAATTTTAATATGACGTCTGTAAATGACATAGTGTATAATGATATGAACGATTCAGAAAAAGTTTACGGCAATGACCTTTTCACCAATATGCCGCTCTATGCCTGCATGGTGACATCGGAGGATCCTATTATTAAATATTATGCTCAGCAGGTACAACAGAAAGTATTACAAGGCGAGCAGGCAGCAGGAGTAGGAACCGGCGGCGGTATTACTGACGCAAAGATCAAAGAAATTATAAGGGTGATGGAGGGAGTTTATGATGCTACCCGCCTTACCAAAATGGTGTATAGCGAAACCTCCGGCGGAGTATCAACATTTGGAGATGCCACTGCTACAACGGAACACATTCGTTTGCCCCGCGAGGTGGTAACCGGTAATACAGGTCTTTGCATCGAACTGGCGCTGTTGCATGCGAGTGTACTGGAAGCGGCCGGTAATCATGCCGTGATTTTCCTGATACCGGGCCATGCGTTTCCGGGCGTAAAGGTGGGTGACAATGGTTATATGGCAATAGAGGCTACAGGTATCGGCGGACAAGGACTTGGCGGTGTAGCATCCGCACAGCAGGCATTTGCTGCCGGAGAGGCCGAAATGGACACCTTTTTTATGATGAGAAACAAAGGAATGCCGGGATATTTCCTTTTGGATATTGACGGGTTAAATGATGAGGGATATAAACAAATGGAAATGAAAGATGATCAGTATTTGCGTGCCAAGGTGGATCAATTGGCTCAAAGCTTTACGGGCGGCGGTATGGAGTATAACCAGCCACAGCAGCAACAGGGCCAGGAACAAGGCGGCGGTGGAGATGAAACAACCGTGGACAATAATACGCCCTCAAATTCAAATAATACAACGGCTATGGAGACATACAGGGGATTGATCAGTTTCCAGTACCCGGCATCCTGGCAACGACGAAATCGCCCGGTGCCACAGGTACCCATTCTAACAACTATGTTTACTTCGCCGGGCGGCCGTCACGGGGCAGTAGAAATATATCAGGTTCCGGGAGCTGCCAGCGCCTCACAGGCTCTTGCCTATATACAGCAAACACTTGCAAAATATGGCGTCCAGGTAAGATACCAGGGAGACGGTGAGCAAAATGGATTGACGCGTGTAGCCGGCATTTCCCAGGACAAAACGGGCAACTATCGCTGGGAGGGCTTTCTAAAAGTAGTAAATGGAGGTGTGGAAGCAGTGGTGGTAGGTGCCGGGCGTAATGCATCTTTTACAGCCATTCATCAACAAATAATGAATACCATACAATGATAATTTAAATGAATTCAAAAAATATAATCATGAAAAAGATATATATAAAAATAGCAACAGCAGCCGTCACGTTTCTTGGCCTTCTGGGTATGCCATCGGAAGTATCCAGCCAGGTTACCCAGCAGGAAGACCCTACCAGCCTTGTTCAAAACTTTACAGTCGATATTGATAAACTGGGAAATGCAAAAATGGTTCTTGATCAGAAAATGAATGCCGCACAGTGGGCCAGCTTCAAACAAAGCCAGATATATAATGATCCGTCTATTTCAAGACGCGACATAGAACGCTCTATGGCAACTTATGATGTGCAGGATTTTAAAAGGGATGTTGATGAAATGAACAGGGAGGTGAAATTGAGCATGACGGTAAATGCCTATGCCCAGTATAATGGCGATGGTGAATGGACTTTGAAAATAGATTCAAAAAATCCGCAGGTTACCAAGCTGACTGACAGATCATATATGATTACCGGCAATACCCTGATGGGGGCAGGCCTTGTACAACAAATTTACAGAATTAACTTTCCGTCAAGTGCAGGGAATGTAAAACAAACAACCGATGAATTTGGCAAAGCAATATTTACTTTTGATTCGGGCAGGAGTTTTTTATCGTATCTTAAATGGAATAACATTGTCGGATTGATTCTTATTTTGATTGCTGTTTATTACGTGATACAGGCATCCAGGCAGCGTCCGACTTTTAATGCAGCAAAAGTATGAATACGAAGTATTTTTTAAGAATGCTTGTAGGTTGTATGAGTATTCTCCTTACGACAGCGGCCGCTGCACAGAAAAGTGTGGTGATGAAAGGGGACACTATGATAGTGAACAATGACGCCAAATTCTGGTTAAACAGGATTATATATTTTGGAAACGGTACCATGCCCGACAGGACATACAGCTACATTTATGAGGCCCCCAACCCTTTGCAAAAGCTCATCAGCAATCACAGAAAAAAGCTGATGAGGGCTGGCTTCAATGGCTTTAAATGTAAAGTGGTAAAGTTCGAAAAGGAGATTGGCCACAGCAAGAAGGATGACAATTATACTATACTGGTTCTTGAATTGCCCGACGGGAAGCGATACTGGTGTGATATAGCCAACGCCTATAATACCAATGAGATTGTTTTAAATGAGCCGGAAAATAAAAAAGAAGATGTTACAAAAACAGAGGATGCTCCGAAGCCGGCAAATACTAAAAAGAAAACTACAAATAATAACAAATCTTCAAAAACAGCGCCAGTTAGTATATTTTAATTGTATTGCAAGTCCGGTAAATTATAAGGTTGCATCCGAAGCAACCTTTTTTGTTGTCATTAATATTCCGGGAAAAAAGATAATTGGTTTGATGCACGGTAAGAAAGATGATTTTTTTTACTGGCTTCACCATTCTGATAAATTTCATAAACCGAGGTTTCTTTGTTGCGGGGCGCAATAATAATCTTTACGCTGCCTGCATGCGGGGTAAATAGATCTTCAACCAGCCGTGGATGATTATTATTTTCTGAAAGGTGCGATAAAAATATATGGCTCATAAAAGCGGGCCGGTGTGTTGTAAAAAGCTCGAGCGCCTGCAGGTTGGAGAGATGGCCCAATTTACTTTTGATCCGCTGTTTCAGATGATACGGATAGTTGCCGCCATCCAGCATTTTCTCGTCATAGTTGGTTTCAAGAAATGCCGCAGTACATCCGCTGAAATGCGTGATCAGGCTTTCACACACGTGCCCGATATCAGTAAATACTCCAACCCGGATGCTTTTATAACTGATAACAAAGCTATTGGGATCAGCCGCATCATGATATTTCCTGAAAGGCAGAATGCTTAGTCCGCCAATGGTAATAGCAGTACCGGGAGCAAAGGGAAGATGCAAGTGCCGTTCAATCTCCAGGCTGCAGTTTTTAAATGTTCCGGAAGTAATGTAAACAGGAACCTGGTATTTGCTGCTCAGGGTTTCGACACCTTTTATATGGTCTGTATGTTCATGTGAGATGAACACGGCTTTGATTTTAGAAATCGCCAGGTTTAGTTTCTTTAACCGCTTCTCGATTTCCCTGCAGGAAATACCCGCATCAATCAGGACGGCCTCCTGCCCGGTTCCAATATAATAGCAGTTTCCGTTACTGCCGGAATTCAGGGATGAAACGTAAAGACACATTTAGGTAATAAATTGATAATTTCGTGAGAAAAGAAGAAAAATTATTTTATTTTGTTGTAGAATAAAAATAATTAATTATACTTTAAGTACTATACAATATTCTGTGGTATCTTTTTTGAAAAACATGGGCTTTAAATCCAATTTTATCGTTTATGCGGCAATACTACATCTACGATGGCCACGCTAAAAAAGGCCCTTTCAATATTGAGGAGCTGAAATCAGAGCCTTTGACCAAAGAAACTCCCGTTTGGTATGAAGGTCTGCAAAATTGGGCGTTGGCCCGGGATATAGCTGAACTTGCAGTACTTTTTTCAAAAAACGGTGCCCTTTCCCCGCCTCCCTTACCAAATGAATTCAAAAAAAACAACAAATCAAGAAGTGAAATATTGGAGTCTTTTGCAGCGGCGCAGGAGATTTTTGTTGAAAAAAAGAAAAATCGTTTCCTGCTCCCCATCATTATTTTAATAATCGTAGCAGGGGTTTTAGCTGCACTCTTTTTTTACGCAAGATAAAATTCAAAAAATCTATTGTATCCGTAGTTCAATTACAGTATCTGCATCCTGCCATTTTACCTCACTGAGGTATACATAAGTTCCTTCATCTGTTGTTGTATACTTTACTTTATTACCGGTTTTAAATTGAGCCCCACTGATTATTTTTCCTTTGAATGCAGGGAGCAGAATGGAATCGCCTTCCGGTTTATCTGTAATATGAACATATAAGACCTTTTGGTTGGCGGTTACTACTCCCCATTTTTGGGGAGGAATAATATTTCCTCTCGTATTATAAATTGTATTTCCATATTCTTTCATCCATTGGCCAATTGCTTTTAATGTGTCAATAAACTCCGGCTGTACCTTACCATCGGGCATGGGCCCTACGTTGAGCAAAAAATTAGCATTGCGGCCGGCAGCGCTGATGAGGTAGTGCAGCAATTGCTTTACAGATTTATAATCGGTATCAGCGATATTATATCCCCAGGAATTGTTCATGGTTTCACAGGTTTCCAGCGGGAGCTGCTGCGAAGGCTTTTGAAAACTCAGGCCTGAATTATTTTGTCCCGGAAGATCTTTTTCAAACATCTGAAAGTCTTCTCCGTCAAAAGGAGTAAGATGATGATTATTGCCAATGAGACATTGCGGTTGCAGTTTATGAATCAAACCGTAAATCTCATCATAGCGCCAATTAATTCTTGACGTGCGGTCCGTAGCACCTTCCGGTGCAGTTTGATCCCAATGCCCGTCGAACCATATACCGGCAATCTTTCCGTAATGAGTAAGTAATTCGGTCAATTGGTTTTTCATAAATTGAAGATAATGGGCATAATCTCCATGGCCTTTTCTGCCTGAATGCTGGCCGGTCCTGCCGGTTTCATGGGGATAGTCTTCCCTGCTCCAGTCAAGCAGGGAATAATATAAAAAAAGTTGTATTCCCTGTTTGTGACATTCATCGGCAACCATCTTTACCACATCCTTTTTGTAAGGAGTGTGCATGATGTTGTAATCAGTATATTTTGTATCCCACATGCTAAATCCGTCATGGTGGCGCGTAATCAGCGTAATATATTTCATCCCTGCATTTTTTGCCATACTCACCCATTCTTTGGCATTGAAGTGCATGGGGTAAAAAAAGTTTACCAGCCTTTTATAATTTTTTACGGTAATGCTTCTGTCATTCATTACCCATTCGCCGGCAGCGGGTATGCTGAATATTCCCCAGTGAATAAACAGGCCGAATTTGTCATTTTGAAAGGTTTCTCTTGCTTTCAGGTTTTCGGCAGCAGGAATATAATGCTGCGCGGATGTTTTAATAAACAACAAAGTTCCGAATAGAATAAATGACAGGCTTTTCATTTTTGTGAAGTGTTTATCTGAAGTAATGTAAGCCAAAATTATCTTTTCTGATTATTATAATCATTTTCTGAAAGACAATTTATTTAAAGCCAATTGCAGTAGGGAAGATAAATATCAAAAATGAGTTGTTACTAAAAAGTGTATCAAAAGGTTTTTTGAAAGCGCTGAGAATTGTATAAACGACAGTGATCTCCATTTCCTTGCCGAATAAAAAGAGGCTGTCTCAGACTTTTGAGACAGCCTCTTTCATTTTCTTTTAAATTTTTTGTTTACATCTTTACCACTTTTCCGCTGCCGGAAACCTTGCTTTCTATTTTGGTGGCATCGCCTTTATAAAATACGTTACCGCTGCCACTGATTTTCGCATCGATGCTATTGCTTGCATATACCTTTATATTACCGCTACCGCTGAGTTTTGCCGCTACGTCGCTGCTGTTAATATTGCTGCAGTCTATATTGCCGCTTCCGCTTACATGAGCGCTGATTTTATTTGTTCCGTTTCCCTTTAAATGCACATTGCCACTGCCTGACACTGCCACATCCAGGTCTTTAAAATTGTCGAACCCCAGAGTGATGTTTCCTGAGCCGGATACGGCTATGTCTGTTTCGCTGTTATTGGTAAAAGCCCCATCGCCTTTGATGTCGCCGCTACCACTCAGTTGTAATCCGTTTATTTTTGTCATCGATACGGTTATGACCATCCTTGATTTGGATTTGATATTGGTATTTTTCTTTGTTCTTATTTCCAGGTTGCCATTCTCAACTACCGTTTCAATGTACGGCAGCAGGTTTTCATCAGCTTCTACGGTTATGCTATTCGAACTGCCATAGTTGATCTGAACGTCCATAGGGCCGTGCGAGCTTAATGAAGTGAAATCGCTCACTTGCCGGGTTTCAGTTTTCAAATGACCATCGCCTTTTACTTTTACCCACACCTGCGAGAATGAATTAAGGCTTATAAGCGCAAATAAGCCAACCAGTAATTTTTTCATATTCTTAAAATTTAAATGAAGAGGATTAAGCTGATACGAAACAACTAAACAAAATGTTACAGCTTCCCTCATTTTTATTTAAAAAAGCCATGGCAGATGAAGGGCATAGCCTGAAGTTCACATTTCAGTAATATTCGCATAACATTCAGGAAAAGACTGTTGAATAGCTTTGGGAAACTTTATGAAATGACTTTATTTGAGATTTTGGAAAGAATTGACAAGATCATTTTATTACTGGTTAACCATGATTCTTCCCATCAATATCTTGATACATTGATGCTGTATTTGAGAAATCCGTTAACGTGGATTCCCTTTTATGTTTTCATGGCCTGTTTTTTTTATAAGCGTGCCGGGCACCGCTTCCGTATTTTTATTTTATGCAGTCTTGTAACAATTGCCCTTACGGATAGCATCAGTACTTTACTTAAAAATGCTTTTGAGAGACTCCGTCCCTGCTATGATTACGAGATAGGACCTCTTGTAAGACATCTTACTGATTGCGGCGGCTTATATTCATTCCCTTCTTCGCACGCTGCGAATCATTTCGGACTGGCTACATTCTGGTTTTGGAGCGTGCTTCAGTTAACCGGCAAAAAGTGGAAATTTCTTTGGATTTGGGCCATGATTATATGCTATGCGCAGATGTATGTTGGCAAGCATTTTCCTTCTGATATTATTGCGGGGGCACTACTTGGCTTCGTAATCGGAAGCCTGGTGATAAAAGCGCTGTCGTTTTTTGAAATGCGTATTGACAAAATCAGGCAGGTATCTTTTAATGTCAACTGAATTTTTTGCGGAGACGGCGAGATTCGAACTCGCGATACAGTTTCCCGTATACACACTTTCCAGGCGTGCTCCTTCAACCACTCGGACACGTCTCCGAAAAAGGATGGCAAATGTACAATTTCATTCCAATACTTTCTCCATCTGCATGCTTCTTGATCCTTTTATAAGTATTTGTGCGTTCTCGAAATGCTGATGTTTCCACCATTCTTGGGCCTGCGCCGAAGTGTCGAATTTGATATAATTGTGATCCGGCTCATTAAAATTTTTACCAACCAGCACTACCTTATGCCATTTGTATTTGCCGATAAGGTTAATTAATGCCTTATGCTCTTTTTCACTATCAGCGCCCAGCTCCATCATAGCGCCCAGCAGCAGAATTTTCTTATCTCCTTTCATTGCGGCAAAATTTTCAATAGCTGCCTGCATGCTGCCCGGGTTGGCATTATAGGCATCTAACAGGATGGTATTGCTTCCCCGGTGAATCAGCTGCGACCTGCTGTTGGAGGGTACATAATTTTCAATGGCAGTAATAATTTTTTTATCATCAACACTAAAATGCCTGCCAATGCACACAGCAGCCAATACATTGGAAAAGTTGTATACGCCGGTAAGTTTGGTTTTAATGATTATGGAATTACCCCCTTCTATTTTAATTTCAGGAAAGGGATCGCTGTGGATTATTTTTCCCCGGATGTCTCTGCCAGATGACCCATAGAAAATCTTTTTGCTGATGCCTTTACTCAGATCAACCACAGCGCTGTCATCTGCATTTACAAATGCCGTTCCGTTATGTTTTTTAATGTAATCAAAAAGCTCGCCTTTTCCTTTCTTCACATTTTCTACTCCGCCAAAGCCTTCTAAATGCGCCTTGCCTATATTGGTAATAAGCCCGTGCGTAGGCATGGCATATTCGCAATAGGATGCAATTTCATGCAGGTGATTGGCGCCCATTTCAATTACTGCCATTTCCGCATCCTCTTTTATTTTTAAAATGGTAAGCGGTACGCCAATATGATTATTTAAATTTCCTTGTGTTGTATAAGTTTTGTAGGCAGAAGAAAGTACCTGATGTACCAATTCCTTGGTTGTAGTTTTCCCGTTGCTGCCGGTAATGGCAATAAACGGAATTTTGGTGAACTGTTGCCGGTGAAATTTTGCCAGGGCCTGCAAAGTTGAAAGCACGTCTCCGGTTTCGATGATGCGCTCATTTGCAGGCAAGTTTTTTTCATCTACAAATGCAAACGCGGCGCCTTGCTCCAGGGCCTGCTCTGCAAAGAGATTGCCATTGAAGTTAGGCCCCTTCAATGCAAAAAACAAATCCCCTTCCTTAAGTTTTCTTGTGTCAGTTTGAACAGATGGATATTGTTTATATATTTTATAAATATCTTCTATCAGCATACTGCAAAAGTAATGTGCAGAGCTCAGTAAAATAAAAAACCCCTTATCAGCGATAAGAGGTTTCAGTTAATTGAAAAATTTATTAAGAGCCGTTTTTCTTTTTATTCTGTTTGCGTCTTGCAAAAATGTTTCCTTCTTTAAAGCCATTACCCTCAGGACTTCCCAGTCTTGTCATGGCGCAACGGAATCCAACAGTACTGCTTGCCTCGTCCTGCTCCATGAAGCGTCTTGCTCCGGGAGACAGCCAATAAGGCATATCATTCCAGCTACCGCCTTTGATTACGCGTGATTTATCGCTGATCAGCGAAGTGATACCATAACCATAAGTAACTCCTGAAATGGAATCACCATCAAGATAATTGATTACATCCCCCTTCTGGTAGTTACGGCGTATGGCTGCTTCAGAATCAGGAACCACTACTCTTTTGAGGCGACCCATAGTATCGCGCTCATATTCACCCTGGGCATCTTTATAAAATTTTGTGAACTTGTTACCACGATAGGGATTTACATCATCTTCATCTACCGGTGTAAGAGGGCGATACACATCGGCTACCCACTCACTTACGTTACCGCTCATGTTATACAAACCGAAACCATTCGGATAAAAAGACTTCACGGGACCAGGTATTGCGGCACGGTCATTCAAACCGCCTGCCACTCCCATCACGTCGCCATTTCCTCTCTTGAAGTTAGCGAGGAATTGTCCCTGCCATCCGCCTCTGCGGTTATCGCGCAGGCCGTTTACATTATTGCTCCATGAGTATACCTGTTGGTTGGAAAGCACTTCCTCTCCATGATTCTTTTCCTTGGTACGGGGATGCGGATTTTGGGCTACAATTCCATATGCTGCATATTCCCATTCGGCTTCTGTAGGTAAACGATAAGAGGGCAAAAGCAGGCCGTCTTCAAATGTAACTACCTTTCTTGGTTTACCGGACACGTCTTTAAGCCCTCCCTTTTTGGGCGCTGTTTTGTTATTAATCATGTCGGGATTCATGATGTAAGCATCCGTATTAAAGGTTTCATCGCCACCGCCCCCTTTCATTTCAGAAACAGGCGATTTTTTATTTAAGTAACCCTTGTCGATTAATATCTTCTCATTTACGCGATCAGATCTCCAGATACAAAAATCATGGGCCTGCTCCCAGGTAACGCCCACCACAGGATAGTAATTATATGCCGGGTAACGGAAATAGTACTCTACATAGGGCTCGTTATAGGCGAGCTCGCTTCTCCAAACCAAGGTATCCGGAAGTGCCATTCTCATTATGGCGGTGTCATTATCAAAAGCATTGGACAGCCAATACAAATATTCGCGATAGTGAACGTTCGCCACTTCGGTTTCATCAATGTAAAACGAGTTTACGCTTACACGACGCGGAATATTATTCCAATCGCCCATCACGTCTTCTTCTTTGGAACCCATCACAAACGTACCGCCTTGTATAAATACGAGGCCCGGCCCCGTCTTTTGCTCTTTGGCTTTCAATACATGAAAGTTTCCATAATTCTTGTCATCATAATTCCATCCGGTTACAGAAGATTTCTCCGGTTTTTTATGGCAGGAAGTAAATGTGAAAAATGCCGGGGTTAACAGGCATAAGGATACGGCAGATATTGATTTTTGCATGTGCATTTGATTTGCAGTCTATTTAACGAAAGGTTTTCTGTGTTATTGTGTATCAGGGTACAACCTGACAGGAGGCGAATTTAAACACTTTATTTTACTTGGTCTGTTAAGAAGTATCCTAAGGCAATCCGGATTTTCCTTCAAACTATTGCAAGAAAAGTAAAACGCTGTTTCTGTAAGATGATACCCTTAAACTGTTTTTGTAAAATTTTGGGATGCTGCGTCAGATTTATTATTAATAAGGGGTTGAATTGGACAATAAATATACAACTAAATCGTTCAGATACAAATAAAATTTTTTGAAAACGGTTTATTTCAAAACCCGATTGCTTTTTTGGCAAGGTTTTTAATAACAAGGATCAAAAGAGATTTAATTGCCTATTTGAATAAAAAAATTATTTTTACAAACCCAAAAGTACGTCTATAAGCTTATAGCTCTACCTAACTAAGCAATTTACACATGAAAAAAGCAACTTTGAAGCTAACGGCATTGCTGATGCTGATTGGAAGTGCATTTGTCGTTAATGCGCAAAGCAGCACTAATTCAATAAATGTAGTAACTACGGCAGTTCCATTTTTAAGAATATCTCCTGACGCACGGTCAGGCGGGATGGGAGATGTGGGCGTTGCCACTCTTCCGGATGCCAACTCCTGCTATTGGAACCAGGCCAAGTATCCGTTTGCAGAAAGCAAGTCAGAGATTTCCGCTACTTATACACCCTGGTTGAAAAGTCTGGATCTTAATGATGTTTACCTTGCTTCATTGGCGGGTTATTATCACATAGATGATTTACAGTCTATATCCGCTTCCTTAAGATATTTCAGTCTGGGCAATATACAGTTTACTGATAACCTCGGCAATAATCTTCAAACCTACAGACCCCGCGAATTTTCTTTCGATATAGGCTATTCGCGGAAACTTTCCGACAACCTGGGTCTCGGGCTCGCAATACGCTATATCAATTCTAATCTGGCAAGCGGACAGTCGGCAAGCGGCTCAACTTATAAGACCGGAACAGCAGTAGCGGGCGATCTTTCAGTGTTTCATGACGGCACAAAGGGTAACACTGCGTCCGGGCTGAACTGGGGCGTCGCCCTTTCCAATCTCGGATCAAAAATATCTTATACCAATGATGCATCGGAAAAGGATTTTATTCCTGCCAATCTGGGCCTGGGAGTTGCTTATGTAGATGCTGTGGACGAAAATAATAAGCTGACCTTTGGCCTCGACGTCAATAAACTTTTGGTGCCTACCCCACCGCTCGTGGGCGATACCAACGGGCTTGCCCACTATCACAGCATTGGTGTGGTGAGCAGCTGGTTCAGTTCATTCACGGATGCGCCCGGCGGCTTCAATGAAGAATTAAAAGAATATCAGATTTCGGTAGGCGCAGAATATGGATATAATAACCAATTCTTTTTCCGCGCAGGATATTTTTATGAAAACCCGCAGAAAGGCGACCGGCAATATTTTACCTTAGGCGCAGGGCTGAATTATAATTTGATCGGGCTTAATTTTTCTTACCTCGTTCCCTCGGGCTCCGGTGTTAACAGGAATCCTTTGTCGAACACGCTTCGTTTTAGCGTTATTTTTAATCTCGACAAGGACACGGCTGCCGGCAGCAACAATAATAGTCAATAGGAATCCTTTCCTGAAATATTAAAAGCTCCTTCGGGGGTTTTTTATGAAATAGTATAACGGTAACGGCTAACCGGATTTGCAGGGATGCTCTTATCCTGATTCCTTTATATTTGCTAAATTGTTTTCAGAAAACAGCTATGTCATTCAGAATAGGTTTTGGCGTCGATTTTCATCAATTGACAGAGCACCGTCCCCTGTGGGTCGGAGGAATTCATATTCCTCACAGCAAAGGGGCCTTGGGTCATAGCGATGCGGATGTATTGCTTCATGCTATCTGTGATGCTCTTTTGGGGGCCGCGGCTCTTGGTGACATCGGCACTCATTTCCCCGACACATCTGGTGAATTCAAAAATATCGACAGCAAAATTTTATTACAAAAAACGGTAAGGCTCATAGGGGAGGCAGGCTATAAAATAATCAATATCGATTCTACCATTTGCCTGGAAAAGCCTAAGGTAAAGCCTTACATTTTGCAGATGCAGCAGGTAATTGCAAACATCCTTTCCATAGATGCAAATGCAGTATCCATAAAGGCCACTACCACTGAAAAGATGGGGTTCATTGGAAGAGAAGAGGGAATAGCTGCATATGCCAATGCCCTGATTACTCCCCTGAATAGTTAATTCAACTTATTTTTTAATTTCATACAGCTATCTTTGTTTCGATGCAGGAAGTAGTTATAAAAATAATTAACAAATCAGGCAACGCGTTGCCTGAATATGCCACCAGCGGCGCTGCCGGGATGGACATACGGGCTCATTTACCGGAGCCGGTTGTATTACAACCCTTACAAAGGGCTATGATTCCAACAGGGATTTTCATGGAAATACCCGCAGGATACGAAGTGCAGGTGCGGCCCCGGAGCGGATTGGCACATAAGCATGGAATTACCTGTTTAAATGCTCCCGGTACCGTGGATAGCGATTATCGGGGTGAGCTAAAAGTTATTCTTATTAATTTATCTTCGGAAGTACAGACGATATACAACAGTGAACGGATAGCGCAGCTGGTAGTGTCAAAAGTGGAACGGGCGCAATGGTACGAGGTGGAACAGCTCGAGACAACGATGAGGGGTGAAGGCGGCTTTGGCCATACAGGGAAAAATTAATTGTTATTCTAAAACTGATTCATGAAAAGCTTCATTGCGATGGTTGTGGCAGGGGTCGTGCTGTTTGCCGGGAACAGTTGCCGTTCTACAAAAAAATTGCAAACCGCGGTACGCAGAAAGGATACGACAATTGTAGTGGCGCCTCCTCCGCCCGCCGCTACAGATACTTTGAAGGATGCTGATGAAGTATTGAAGTCTTTGCATAAAAACAAAATTGACTTTACAACATTTTCTGCCAAAATAAAAGTGGAGTATGAAGACTATCGCGGTAAGCAACCCGATTTTAATGCCTTTATCCGTCTTTATAAAGACAGTGTTTTATGGATATCCATAAATGCTACATTCCTGAGTATTGAAGCATTCAGAATATTAATTACAAAAGATAACATTACTATTCTGAATAAGCTGGATAAAAAAGTGGAATATCACAATTTCAATTACATCGAAGAGGTGGCGCATATACCATTGACCTTTTCAACGTTGCAGGATCTTGTAGTAGGCAATCCCGTGTATGTTGGCGACAGCATCGTTTCATACCGGCAAACCGAAAATCATATACTGTTGGGTACGATCAGTGATCTTTTTAAAAACCTGCTTACCATTTCTGCCGATAACGATTTGCTGGAAAGATCCAAGCTTGATGATATTGATGTGGGGCAAAACCGTACCGCAGATCTTACTTACGGAGATTATGAAAAAGACGGCACTTTTTATTTTCCCACGTACCGTGAAATAACCGTTGCAGAAAAAACCAAGGTGGACATCTCTTTGAATTTTAAACAATATGAATTTAACAATGAATTATCATTCCCTTTCAGCGTCCCTAAAAATTATAAATCGAAATAAACGTTACTTTTAAAAATATTTTACTTCAAAATTCAATCCTTCTGCCCCGACAGCTACTTTGTTTACTAAAATGAATTTACCAATGCAAAAACCACTTGTAGCAATTTTATTTTTTGTATCAATGGCCTTTAGGGTTATTGCACAGCAAACAGATAATCCGGATGCCTTGCAGCAACAAAGAGATCAGCTGAGAAAAGAAATTGATGCCACCGAACAACAATTGAAGGAAACGAGGAAAAGCGCCAGGGTGAACATTGGTCAATTGACTTTAATCAACAAAAAGATGGATCTCCAGGGAAATGTCATTGATAATATCAACCACGAGATCAGGTCGCTCAATGATAATATGTACCTGGCCCAGAAAGAGATCAATAGAATGTCGAGGGTATTGGATACACTCAAGGAGGAATATGCCAACAGCATGGTATATGCTTATAAGAACCGGAACAATTACGATTTGCTGAATTTTATTTTTTCTTCGTCCAGTTTTAATGATGCTGTAAAAAGAATTGAATACCTCAAATTCTATCGCAGCTACCGCGAAATGCAGGCGGATAATATTTTGAGAACTCAAAAATTATTGAATGACCGCATACAGCTTTTGTCCATTACCAGGCAAAAGAAGAATGTGGTATTAAAAGAGCAGGATAAAGAAATGGATAAACTGGAAAAACAGCAGGAAGAAAAAAAGGCAGTCGTGGATAAGCTAAAGGGCCAGCAAAAGGAATTAATGGCTACCATAGCCGCCAAGCGAAAACAGGATGCCAAGCTGAAAAATATGATAACGGCCATGATTAAGCGGCAGATGGAAGAGGAAGCAAGAAAAGAAAAGGCTGCGCGGCTTGCTGAAGCAAAAAATAATTCTGCTGCCAAAAATAACACAGCTGAAACAAAGACCTCTTCAGCCGGTAATAAATCTGCAGGCCCCCTGGTAAGTACAGAGGCGGATAAAGTGCTGGATGCAAACTTTGAACGAAACAAAGGCTCCTTGCCCTGGCCGGTATCCGGGTATGTTATCGAACACTATGGCCCCAACAAAGTAACCGACCGGGTAGACTATTTGTGCCCGGGTGTAAATATTGGCGCCCAGGTAGGGCAGTCGGTAAAGGCGGTTTTTGAAGGAGATGTTACAGCAGTCAGTTATATGGACGATAAACAGGTTGTTTTTATCAAGCATGGTAAATACTATACCGTATACAGCAATCTTGCTTCCGCATCGGTACAACGGGGGGAGCATGTGCAAACGGGCCAGGTGATAGGCAAGGTGGGGAGCAATGATGATGGCCAGGGAGAACTTGATTTTGTTTTAATGAATGGCCTAAATAACGTAAATCCTGAGCAATGGTTGCGTCATTGATTTGATGCTACATTAAGCCCCAATACTTTCTCATATAATTTTTCATATTGCGGAACAATAGTATGGATGTCAAATTTCTTTGCCTGTTCCAGTGCATGTTTTTTCATTTGTTTAAAATGAGCATCGCTTGAAAAAACCCGGATAATATTTTTTGCCATATCTTCTACATCGCCCACATCACTCAGATATCCGGTAACTCCGTTTATATTTATTTCAGGCAGCCCCCCGGCATTGGATGAAATAACAGGAACGCCGGCAGCCATCGCCTCCAAAGCCACCAGTCCAAAACTTTCATATTCACTTGGCAAAATAAACAGATCAGTAATAGCCAGTATATCTTCCATCTGTTCCTGCCGTCCTAAAAATTTTATATCTGCATGCGCATTCATTTCCCGGCAAAGGACCTCAATGTTCGTACGTTCCGGGCCATCGCCGACAAACAATAACTTGGAGGGGATTGTTTTGTTTACTTCACTGAAGACTTTCACCACATCGCCAACACGTTTTATTTGCCTGAAGTTGGATGCATGTAAAAGGATTTTTTCGTTTTTGGGAGCTATGATCTGGCGAAAAGCCTGTACCGGCTTGCGCTGAAAACGTTTAATGTCGACGAAGTTATAGATCACCTCTATATCCTTTTCCATATTGAAATTCCGGAAAGTTTCATCCCGCAGATTTTTTGATACCGCGGTTACGGCATCACTTTCGTTCATGGAAAAAGTTACTACCGGAGAATAGGTCTTATCCCTGCCCACAAGCGTAATATCTGTACCATGGAGCGTAGTGATAAAGGGAATGTATCTTTTTTCTTTTTTCATTATTTGCCGCGCCATATAGGCAGCGGATGCGTGTGGAATTGCATAGTGTACATGCAAAAGCTGTATGTCGTTGTTGATTATCACATCCACCATCTTGCTTGCCAATGCGCTTTCATAAGGCGGATAATCAAATAAGGGATAAGTGGGCACACTCACCTCATGGTAAAAAACATTGGGTTGAAATGCATTTAACCTCACGGGTTGCTGGTAGGTAATAAAATGTATATTATGCCCCTTATCTGCAAGCGCTTTTCCGAGCTCAGTTGCCAATACCCCGCTCCCGCCGTAGGTGGGGTAACAAACTATTCCAATATTCATGTCGGTTAATTTATCGGGCCTTAATCTAAATTAATATGCAAATTACAATTTCCTGCATCACCGGTTTTACCATTTATAAAGAAGACGATTCTTAAAACGTTTTGTTTCAGATTCAATTTCGAATAGCCGTTAACGTTAGTCCCCCGAAATTTTCATCACTGTTTATCTGTTTTGTCAGGCACCGGTAACTTACCGGAAGTTTTTTTTCTTACTCTCATATTTAGCAATTCAACAAGGAAAGAAAATGCCATGCCGAAATAAATATAATTTTTTAAATGAAGATCTTCGGCTTTTTCAGCATCCCATCCCTCAATAACAAGGCTGAGACCTATCATGACCAGAAAGGAAAGCGCCAGCATTTTGAATGTGGGATGCTCGTGAATAAACGCGGCAATTTTTGGGCTGAACAGAAACATGGTAATGAGGGCTATGACCACGGCGGCAATCATTATTTCCACATATTGTGCAGTGCCGCCGGCCGTTATGATGCTGTCAAATGAAAATACCATGTCCACCAATACGATTTGTATGGCAGCGCTGGAAAACCTCAGGTATTTCCGGTTTTCATTTTTTTCGGGGATGTCTCCCCCTTCCAGTTTCCCGTGGATCTCTTTAACTGATTTGTAAATAAGAAAAATTCCTCCTGCCAGCATTACCATACCGGCGATATCAAAACTTTTGCCCAGTACCGTAATTATAGTTTTGCCTTTCTGCGACAACAACCACCCTAAACCCAACAACATAGCGCTTCTGATAATCATACCTTGCAGTACCCAAAACAATCGTGCCTTTGTATGCTCTTTTTTATGAAGCCGGTTAATAATAATGCTTACAAAAATTACATTATCAATACCCAATACGATCTCCAGTATCACAAGTATAATGAAGCTTACAAGACTATCAACAGTAAATAAATGATTCATTGATTATTGGGTGTGAAATTCATGGTAATGTTTTACATATATTTTTTACGATGCAGGGACCTTCATAAATAAATCCGGTCCACACCTGCACCAGGCTTGCTCCCGCATTGAGCTTTTCCCTTGCGTCGGCACCATTAAAAACTCCGCCACTGCCAATGACCGGAATGCTTCCGTTGGTACGTTCAAAAATATATCGCGTAATATCAGTGGAAATTTTTGTAAGTGGTCTGCCGCTTAAACCGCCATTTCCTGCTTTATGAATTTTTTCTTTTGATGAAGTCAATCCTTCTCTCAGAATTGTTGTGTTCGTAGCAACGAGGCCATCTAATTTTATTTCCATGGCCAAATCAATGATTTCATCCAGGGCATCTGTCGAAAGATCAGGAGCGATTTTTAAGAGAATGGGCTTTCTTACTTTGCTCGTGTCATTCAATTTTTGAAGGGTCGTCAATATTTTTTTTAAAGAATCTTTCTGTTGTAAATCGCGCAGGCCGGGAGTGTTGGGCGAACTTACATTCACTGCAAAATAGTCAACGCAATCGCGCAACGCATTAAAGCATTTCACATAGTCCTGCCATGCATCTTCATTCGGCGTATTTTTATTTTTACCGATATTGCCTCCCACAACCAGGCTTTTATTTTGTTCTTTGAAGGATTTTATCCTTTGAGCGATTATTTCGGCGCCATCATTATTAAATCCCATTCTATTGATGATAGCGAGGTCTTTTGGTAACCGGAACAGCCTTGGTTTGGGATTACCCGGTTGTGGCAAAGGAGTGACGGTACCCGTTTCTACGAATCCAAAGCCCAGCACAGACAGTACTTCCAGGTATTTTGCATTCTTATCAAATCCGGCCCCAAGGCCAACGGGATTAGAAAACCTTAATCCCCAAAGATGTTTCTCAAGACGGTCTTTTGGCGTAAATTTTTTTTGAAGAATATTTTTGATGAAGGAAACCCTGCAGCAAAACTTTACTATGTTCATTGAAAAATAATGAACTTTTTCCGCATCAAACCAAAACAAAATATTGCGCAGCAATTTATACATAGCGGCTGCGAAGATAGTTCATCGGGGAACGTAATAAATTTGATAAACGCATAGGCAGTGTCTCAATTTCAAAACAGTTCCCGCAGATTCAAATTATCCCGGGACAATGCATCCGCGTATTCAGGGGGATATAATTCAATTTGATACATTACTAACGTCTAAAAGAAATTACCCGGATTGTCTTCAGGCAATGAGAATTTATCTCTATTCCGTATCGTAACGATCCACGCTTTCAATGCCCGGCAATTTCTTTAAGCGCTGCACAAGGTCTTCTAATTCATCTTTATCGTGAACGTAAATTTTTATATTTCCTTCAAACAAACCCTCTTTTGCTTCAACGGTAAGTGCGCTGATATTGATCTTCATTTCACCACTGATAAGATTGGTTATTTTATTTATGACACCCACATCATCGAGGCCAATGATTTTTATGCCCGTGAGGAAGGAAATCTCTTTGTTTTTTACCCATTTGGTCTTTACCACGCGATGTCCATAGTTCGACAGGAGCCGTGCCGCATTGGGGCAATTCGTCCTGTGGATCTTCAATCCTTCCCCCTGGGTAATAAAGCCGAAAACATCATCCCCCGGAATGGGCTTGCAGCAATTGGCCAGCGTGTACATAATTTTATCACTGCTTTCGCCAAAGATGATAAGCTCCGAATCTTTTTTAGACAACTGCTTATTTTCTGCTTCATGCTTTTCTTCGGCAGGTGCGGGCTTTACTGCTTTTGGCAAGAGCAATTTATCTCCCACTACCGTGAAATCACTGAGGTCTTTAAGATCAATTTTTTTTACTGAAATATCATAAAAAAGATCCAGCGGGGAGGCAACTTTGTAATAGCTGATAAGCTCATCAAGATTGGCCTGATTCATAGGCGCTTTCATATGCTCCATCTTTCTTTCGAGCGCTGCTTTGCCATCTTCGGCAATTTTTCTTTTTTCTTCCTTAAGCGAATCCTTGATTTTGGTTTTTGCTTTTGTAGTGACTACATATTTTAGCCACTCAACATTCGGTTTTTGCTTGGATGAGGTGATGATCTCAATCTGGTCGCCGCTCCTGAGCTTGTGACTGATAGGCACCAGTTTGTGGTTCACCTTTGCTCCAATACATCTTTCCCCGACTGCCGTATGTACTGCAAATGCAAAGTCGAGAGCAGAGGCCCCGATCGGCAGCATCTTTACATCTCCTTTGGGTGTATATACATAAATTTCTTCCGCTAAAAATGAAACCTTGAAATCCTGCAGGAAATCGATTGAATTACTATCCTGGCCGGCCAGTACATCTCTGATCTGCTGAAACCATTTATCAAAACGATTTTCCTCTGAGGTGC
Source organism: uncultured Ginsengibacter sp. (assembly GCA_964627765.1). Lineage (GTDB taxonomy): Bacteria > Bacteroidota > Bacteroidia > Chitinophagales > Chitinophagaceae > Ginsengibacter. The sequence goes on from CAZVKO010000004.1 coordinate 261,016, forward strand.
CTTCTTTATATTTCCAATGAGCGGCCAGCCCTTTCTCTGCAATGTCATTCATCCGCTTGGTGCGAATCTGTACTTCCACCCATTTGCCCTGCGGGCCCATCACGGTGGTATGCAGCGCTTCATAACCGTTGCTTTTTGGATTGCTGAGCCAGTCTCTCAGCCGCTCGGGTGAGGGAGTATATTCATCCGTGATAAGGCTGTATACCTTCCAGCAATCTTCCTTCTCTTTTTCCGGGGGAGAGTTTAAAATGATACGAACGGCGAAAAGATCATATACTTCATCAAACGACACCCCCTTCTTTTTCATCTTGTTCCAGATGGAATGGATGCTTTTCGGCCTGCCGTAAATCTCAAAATTGAAATGCCCCTGCTGCAGCTTTTCTTTAATAGGTTTTATAAACTCATTGATATAGCGGGTGCGTTCTCTTTTAGTATTATCCAGCTTTTCTGCAATATACTTATAGCTGTCGGGCTCCATATATTTCATCGCGAGGTCTTCCATCTCGGTTTTAATATTGTACAACCCCATACGATGGGCCAGCGGTGCATATACATATATTGTTTCGGAAGAAATTTTTAATTGTTTTTCCCGCTTCATGCTGTCGAGCGTGCGCATATTATGCAGCCTGTCTGCCAGCTTTATCAGGATCACCCTCGGATCGTCGGTGAGTGTTAACAGGATTTTCTTAAAATTTTCTGCCTGTTGGGTCGTATTGGCATCGAGAACGTTCGATATTTTGGTAAGACCATCGACTATCCTTGCGATCTCGCTCCCAAATTCCCGTTGTATGTCATCTAATGTGATATCAGTATCTTCTACGGTGTCATGAAGCAACGCACAGATAGTGCTTCTTACACCCAGGCCGATTTCCTCCACGCATATCATGGCCACAGCGAGTGGATGTAAAATGTAAGGCTCCCCGCTTTTGCGCCGCATGGTCTTATGAGCTTCCGCAGAAATTTCAAAGGCGCGGCGAATCAGTTCCTTGTCACCGGGTTTTAATTTTGGCTTGAGAACTCTTAATAAAGCACGATAATGCCGGAGAATTTCCTTCTTTTCTTCTTCCTCGTTCAGCGAATATTTCGTTATGTCTGCTACCGTTTCCATATCCTACGAATTTACGCCGAAAAAAATTGGCCTTCATTGAGCTATGATAATAATTAAAGCCGTTAAGGGAAGACCTTTTCCGACATCAGCATGGTAAAATCATGTAAAAAAAATCCATTACTTTTGCCGCCCCAAAAGCGCATGTGGTGAAATTGGCAGACACGTCAGACTTAGGATCTGATGCCGCAAGGTGTGGGGGTTCGAGTCCCTCCATGCGCACTACTCAAAAATTTCCGTTGCTGACGGGTAAAAATGTAATTCATGGCAAGTGTAACAAAAGAACCGATAGGAAATCTCCACGATAAGTTAACTGTAAAGGTTACAAAAGAGGATTATTATCCGTCATTTGAAAAAGCAGTGAAGGAATACAGCAGGAAGGTAAATATGCCGGGCTTCAGAAAGGGCATGGTTCCTCCGGGAATGATAAAAAAAATGTATGGGTCTTCTATTTTTTATGATGAAGTGATCAGGTCGGTGGAAAAGCAAATACAGGAGTACCTCGAAAAGGAAAAGCCACAAATTTTTGCGCAGCCTTTGCCAATGGAAAGCGACATGAGAAACCTCGACATGTCGAACCCGGCTGACTATGATTTTCCGTTTGAAATTGGTTTGAAACCGGACATAACGATCGAAGATTTATCCAGGGCAAAACCGACATTTTACAAAGTAAAGGTCACGGATGAAATGGTGAATGAAGAAGTGGAAAAGCTGGTTACCAAATATGGGAATCTTCAGGATGCCGAAACGGTAACCGAACCGGAAAATGTATTGAATGTAACATTTCAGGAATGTGATAAAGACGGGAACCCGCTTCCGGAAGCTCTTTCCACAGATGATTCTATTTTGCTGAAATATTTTTCTGAACCCATGCAGGCAGACCTGAAAGGGAAAAAGAAAGATGATTTTGTGGTACTGCAATTAAAAAATGCTTTCCCCGATAAGGAAAGAGAATGGATATTCTCCGATCTCGGGCTTAACAAAGACGATGCATCAGCCGGGGAGAAGTATTTTAAAATGACCATCACTAAAATTGGGTTGGTAGAAAAAAAGGAGCTGAATGAAGAATTTTTCAGACAGATGTTTCCGGGTAAGGAAATAAAAACACCGGAAGCATTTCGCGATGCATTGAAACAGCAATTGCAGCAACAATGGGATGAAGCAAGTAAGAGCCAGTTGCATGATCAGCTTTATCATATACTGCTGGATACACCCATGCAATTGCCCGATGAATTTTTGAAAAGATGGATTGCCGTTGGCGGAGAGAAAAGAAAAACAGCCGAAGAAGCAGAGCAGGAATATCCGGCTTTTGCCAGCCAATTGAAATGGACCCTGATCAGTGATAAAATCATTCAGGACAATAAAATTGACGTATCGCCTGAGGAAGTGAAAAATAACATGCGGGAAGAAATAATGAGATATTTTGGGCAGGCAAATGCTTCACCGGAAGATACTCAATGGATCGACAGCTATATCGACCGGATGATGACAGATCAAAAACAGGTGGATAGCAGCTACAGGAAAGTGCTTACCGACAAGCTGTTCAATTTCCTGGAAACCCAGGTTACGCCGGTGGAAAAACAATCTTCTCCGGAAGAGCTGATGTCAATGCAGCATCATCACCATCATTAAAAAGTCAATGGCTATAAGTCAATGAGTCAAGTTGTTTTTTTGGCAAATGACTTCATGGCCTAATGACCAGTAGCCAGTGACTTATGGCCATTAGCCGCGCCGAAATCTTCTGATGACATTATCATTTTCTGTCCTTTTGTCTCTTTTTTTTATTAGCATAATATTTGGGAACTTCACCCCGGTAAATTGCCAGTCAATAAATTAAATTTATGAATACAGGAAAAGAATTTGAAAAATACGCCGTGAAGCACCGGGGAATCAGCAGCAATACACTTCACGGATATATCCATCACAACATCACAAATCTTACTCCCAATATTATTGAAGAAAGGCCGATGAACATTGCCGTGATGGATGTGTACAGCCGTTTGATGATGGACAGAATTATATTTCTGGGCTACCCGGTAAATGATGAAGTAGCCAATATTATCACTGCACAACTGCTATTTTTAGAAAGCACTGACAGAACAAGGGATATCCAGTTGTATATTAATTCGCCGGGCGGTGCGGTATATGCAGGCCTCGGGTTATATGATACCATGCAATTTGTTTCACCTGATATCGCTACCATTTGTACGGGTATGGCGGCGAGTATGGCAGCCGTGCTGATGGCGGCGGGCGCTCCGGGTAAAAGAAGTGCATTGAAGCATGCACGGATTATGATGCACCAGCCAAGTGGCGGCGCTGCAGGCCAGGCTTCAGATGTAGCTATAACGGTAAATGAAGTAAGGAAGGTAAAGAATGAGCTTTATGAAATTCTGAGCAACCACACAGGACAGTCTTTGGAAAAGGTAACCAAAGACAGTAACCGCGACTACTGGATGACTGCCGAAGAGGCAAAAGCCTACGGCCTGGTGGATGAAGTACTTTTAACCAATGCTAAAAAGAATAAAAAATAATAAGATGAATTTGCATAATCTAAGAGTAAAACGTTTCGAAGAAGAAGAACCGGAGAAAGAAGCTCCCGAGAACCCTATGGAAAAAATGATCGGCGGATTTATGTTTGAGAAGAAATTTATTGAACAAAGAAAGGTTTTTTTGTGGGGACCGGTAGATGACAGGAGCGCAAGGGATATTACCAACAGGTTATTGTATCTGGATGCGGTGGATCCGGGTAAGGAAATTGCCTTTTATATAAATAGTCCCGGCGGGGTTATTACCAGCGGTATGGTTATTTACGATACCATGAAAATGATAAAATCGCCTGTTAGCACTATTTGCATGGGGCTGGCAGCCAGCATGGGAAGTATTTTACTGAGCGGGGGCGAAAAGGGGAAGCGCTACATTTTTCCTCATGGAGAAGTAATGATACATCAGCCAAGCGGCGGCGGCCAGGGCACCAGCGCTGACCTTGAGATTGTTGCCGAACAGATATTAAAGGCCAAGGAATTAGGCGCCAGGATACTTGCCGAAAATTGCGGGCAATCTTATGACAAGGTCATGGAAGATTTTGACCGCGATTACTGGATGGATGCTGCGGAGAGTAAGAAATATGGGATTGTAGATGCAATAATCAGCAAACTATAAAGCAACTTTTTGCGTTATCTGGTTGTCAATTAAGAAGTAAATTTGCAGCAGGAGCTCGGCCTCTAACTCAAACCTAATTCAAGAAAATGGCAAAACAACAATCTTTACATTGTTCTTTCTGCGGCAGGAGTCGGGATGAAGTAAAAATCTTAATTGCCGGCCAGGAAGGACACATTTGTGAAAATTGTGTGGAGCACGCGCAGGAAATCATTACCCAGGAAATATTTCCGATGGCGGATAAAAGCAGTCAATCTTCCACCTATAAGCTTACCGTAAAAAAACCTTTCGAGCTCAAAAAATTTCTGGATGAATATGTAATCGGGCAGGATGATGCAAAGAAGGTGCTCGCTGTAGCCGTTTATAATCATTACAAAAGATTAAATCAAAAAATAGACAGCGATGTTGAAATAGAAAAAAGCAACATCATTATGGTAGGAGAGACGGGAACCGGGAAGACTTTGCTTGCCAAAACGATTGCCCGGGTGCTGAATGTTCCTTTTGCCATTGTGGATGCTACTGTTTTTACAGAAGCCGGATATGTGGGAGAAGATGTGGAAAGCATTCTGAGCCGGCTGCTGCAGGTATGCAATTTTGATGTAAATGCAGCTCAAAAAGGGATTGTATATATTGATGAAATAGATAAAATTGCCCGTAAGAGCGACAACCCCAGCATCACGCGCGATGTAAGCGGCGAAGGGGTACAGCAGGGTTTATTAAAGCTGCTCGAAGGTACCGAGGTATTGGTTCCTCCGCAGGGCGGCCGCAAGCATCCCGAGCAAAAGCTGATAAAGCTCAATACCAGCAATATTCTTTTTATTTGTGGCGGCGCCTTTGACGGTGTTGACAGGATCATTTCCCGGCGCATCAATACCAATGCGATAGGCTTCAATGTAAATAAAGACATGCAGGATTTTCAGAAGAAAAATCTTTTGCAGTTTGTAAACGCCCAGGACCTGAAATCTTTTGGGCTCATCCCGGAGCTGCTCGGCAGGCTTCCTATTATCACCTACCTCAATCCGCTGGATAAAACGACGCTGAGAAATATTTTAACAGAGCCAAAAAATTCTCTTATCAAGCAATATAAAAAATTGTTTGAGATAGAGGGCATTGAACTGATCATCGAGAATAACGTGTATGATTTTATGGTCGATAAGGCAATTGAATACAAACTGGGTGCGCGCGGGCTCAGAAGTATTTGCGAAAGTATTCTAACAGATGCCATGTATGAGCTGCCTTCACAAAAAGCAAAAACCTTTACTGTTACACGTGAATATGCCGAGCACAAGTTTAAGATCAGCAAACTCAGCCTGTTGAAAGTCGCTTAAATGCTGCCAGTTAAGTTGAACAATGGTGCTGCAATTTTTTCCCACTATTTGTAAACAAACCGGAAACTTTCGCTGCCTGTTTATCTATTTACGTTTATTTTTACCGGGTTCTAAACAAGTGATGCCCTACGCATCAATAAAAAATAATTTTTCTACAAATGGTTGATGTAATTCTTGGCTTGCAATGGGGCGATGAGGGTAAAGGAAAAATAGTGGATTATTTTGCTCCGCAATATGATGTAGTTGCCCGGTTTCAGGGAGGCCCGAATGCAGGGCATACTTTATATGTAAATAATAAAAAAATTGTTCTGCACCAGATTCCTTCCGGAATTTTCCATGAAAATAAAGTCAATTTAATCGGGAATGGAGTGGTGCTCGACCCTGTTACCTTAAAAAAGGAATGCGATGCCGTGGAGGCGATGGGCGTTAATTGCAAGAAGAGCCTGTACATCAGCGCAAGGGCCCACCTGATATTACCCTCACACCGGGCGCTTGATAAGGCGAGCGAGTTGGCAAAAGGCAACGATAAAATCGGTTCCACGCTCAAAGGCATTAGCCCTTCCTATATGGATAAAACAGGCAGGAATGGGCTACGGGTAGGCGATTTGCTCGATAAGAATTTTATTTCGCAATACATCCGGCTTCGTTTAAAGCACCAGAAGCTGCTGGAGAACTTTTCTTTTAATGAAGATATTTCCGCATGGGAAGAAGAATTTTTTGAGGCCCTCGAATTTCTGAAGCAACTTCAAATTGTGAACGGTGAATATTTTATAAATGATGCTTTGCAAAGGGGTAAGAAGATATTGGCCGAAGGCGCACAGGGCAGCATGCTTGATATTGACTTTGGTACATTTCCCTATGTTACCTCTTCCAATACAATTACCGCCGGCGTAGGTAACGGGCTGGGAGTGGCTCCCCAAAAGATCAAAGAAGTTTTCGGCATTACCAAAGCCTATTGTACCCGTGTCGGCAGCGGCCCGTTTCCTACCGAATTAAATGATGAGAATGGAGAGCTTTTACGCACCGCCGGAAATGAATTCGGAAGCACCACCGGCCGCCCGAGGAGATGCGGGTGGATTGACCTGGTGGCATTACATTTTGCATGTATGATTAACGGAGTTACTCAATTAGTGATGACAAAAGCGGATATACTTGATTCATTTGATGAATTATATGTATGTAACAAGTATAAGGCTGACGGACAGGAAACCGATGAAGTGCCGTTTCAAATGTCGAGAGTATCCGTTGAACCTGTTTATACAAAATTTAAAGGTTGGAAAACCGACATAAGCTCAATAAAAAATTTTAATAACTTGCCGCAGGAAATGAAGGTGTATATTGATTATATAAATAAAACATTGGGTGTTCCGGTTACGTATATTTCAAACGGTGCAGCGAGCGACCAGCTCATTGTGGCATCATGATTGTGCAGGAAAAAAAGTGAAATATTTTTTGGCAATTTAAAAATCAAATTGAAATTTTACAGTGTTAATCCTTTAGAAAATTATGAAAGCAAAATCTGATAAGGGAAAGAAAATCTCCGAAAAAAAACCAGATGCTAAATCTTCGTCTAAAAAAAAGGGTAAAGATTTGGATGAAGATAATGACGACGATTTGGATGAGGAAGATGATACACCGGCAAAAAAAACAAAAGGCGCTGCTTCACCTAAGAAAAAGAGTGGAGACGAGGATGATGACGATGAAGAGGATGTAGAAATTGAAGACGATTGGGAAAAAGCAGATGAAGATGATTATGATCCGGATTTTGAAGAATTCGATATACCGAAATCAAGGGCAAAAAAGCCGTCCGGCAAGAAAGGGAAAGATGATGATGATTTTGACCTGGATGATGATTTTAAGGATTTGGATCTTTTCAATGAATCTGACGATCTGGATGATGATGAAGATGATTTTTAGCAGCAATTATTATTTATCCTGTACTGCTGTTGCTGATTAATTTTGGAAAGACAATTTTTTTCATATTCAATAGAAGACTTCACTACTTTCAAATATCAAATGCTGAACTTTTTAAATAAGTTCGGCATTTTTTGTTTCCTGGATAATCATCAGTATGATTTTGATAAATCTTATGAATGTCTTGCCGGCGCCGGCATGCATGACTCAATTGCCTCCGGTAATTCCCATGGTCTGACCTCAATTGACGATTTCAAAAGAAAGCATGACGACTGGATTTTCGGGCATATTGCCTACGATGCAAAAAATGATGTCGAAACACTCACTTCAGCAAATCCTGATTCGGTTCAATTTCCCGATTTTTTCTTTTTTGTTCCGGATATAGTTTTTGTAATTGCGGGAAAGGAATTGAAAATCGGAGTGGTTGACTCTTCCCTTAATACAAAAGAGATATTTGAAACCATTATTTCATCCGCAGCCATTGCGGAGAGCGGGCCTGCCGGGCGCGTTGAACTCAAGACGAGATTTACGGAAAGAGAATATGTTGAAACTGTTGAGCAGCTAAAACGCCATCTGCTGAAAGGAGATTGCTATGAAATAAATTTTTGCCAGGAGTTTTATTTGGATAATACTACGCTACATCCGCTGTTCGTATATCAGCGGCTAAGTCAGTTTTCACCGAATCCGTTTTCAGCATTGTATAAGCTGAACGATAAATACCTGGTGTGCGCAAGCCCGGAGCGATTTTTGAAAAAGTCAGGAAATTTAATTATTTCCCAGCCGATGAAAGGTACGTCCAGGCGAATAACAAACGACGAAACAGCAGACCAGGCACTGAAGGAAAGGTTGTTTTCAGACGGGAAAGAACGTGCTGAAAATATCATGATTGTTGACCTGGTACGCAATGATCTTGCAAAAATTTGTAAGGAAGGTTCGGTGTGGGTAAAAGATTTTTTAGGCATTTATTCTTTTCCAAACGTGCACCAGATGATTTCAACAGTCGCCGGCAATTTGAGAGACGATATTTCAATTTCAGAAATACTGAGGGCAACGTTTCCCATGGGCTCAATGACGGGAGCGCCCAAAAAAAGGGTAATGGAATTGATAGAAAAATATGAAAGAACCAGGAGGGGATTATTTTCCGGAACGATCGGATATATATCGCCCGGCGGAGATTTTGATTTTAATGTAGTGATCAGGAGTATTCTGTATAATCAAACTAAAAAATATGTCTCGGTCCAGGTGGGTGCTGCGATTACTTTTAAAAGCAATGCACAGGCGGAATATGAGGAATGTTTAATTAAAATGGAAGCGATGAAGAGAGCATTAAGCTAAGAAAATTACCGAAGCTGCTATTTTGAAGAAGCCTTTGAAGGAACAGTTGCTTCGCTCAACAGTTGCTCAATACAATCATTCAGGATCGGATATTTCTTTTCAGCAAAAATTTTCATTTTTTCATTGGGAAGCCGCATTGTATAGATGCCCCCCGTCGCCAGTACATCATCAAATCCCGGGTTATAACGAATAAAATCTTTTACATCCATATCAAGATTTTTTGCAATTACAGATGACATAAACCTTCCGGAAACCTGTATTGAATCTGAATTTGCAGCTTCGGCTGCTGTTATATCAGGTTTTGGAATGATGGTGGTTCCATCAATGCTGGTATAATTAAAATTGTTACGGGTAGACGCTGTCTCCATGATGTAATGCGTAGCAATAAATTTTTTTACATGGTTACGCGATTCTTCAGGCAGGTAATACTGAAGGTTCCAGAAGTTCCGGCTTCCGCTCTTCTTTATCGCATTATAAACACGGCCGGGGCCGCCATTATAAGCGGCTATTACCAGCAGCCAGTCATGAAAATCCTTATAGAGGCTTAATAAATATTTTGCAGCAGCGTGTGTGCTTTTAGTATAATCTGCCCTGTCATCAGCAAACTGATCTACCTCTAAACCGTATTCTGTAGCAGTAGCGCTCATCAGTTGCCAGGGGCCGAATGCACCCTTTGCAGAGAGAGCATCAGACTTAAGATCGCTTTCTATAACGGCAAGATATTTTAATTCTTTAGGCAGGCCGTACTGGCTCAGTATCCTGTCAATAAGATTAAAATAAGGAACAGAGGTGGCTTTCATCTGTTGCAGGTACCTTCCGTGCGCTTGCAGGTAGTCCTGCATGTAGGGCTCTGCATTTGGATTTACCTGCGAGGAATACGGCATGGAAGGATTATATGAATAATTTTTAAAAAGATCCTTAAAGCCATATTTAGTCAGTTCGTTTACATAATTAGCCTCCTCCTGCCTGGGCGGGGTAGGTGACTGAAGTACCTGGTCTATTGCCTTATTTTGAACAGTGGTATCATCCGGATTGTTTCCATCCTGCGCGTTGGACAATCGCGGTTGCAACAAAAATATTTGCAGCAGAGAAAAAGCTATAGTGAAATATTTTTTCATAGGTTAATACTGCTTGTATTTTGCCATGAGCATATTTGCAAATTGCAGCAAAGTTAATTCATCATTCTTTTTAGCAATCGCCTGCACGCTAAAAGGCATCCCGTTACTGTGTTTGAACAAAGGGAGCGACACTGCGGGATTACCGGTAAGATTTGCATATACGGTATAAATGTCAGCAAGATACATGGCTACCGGATCATGCTGCATACTTCCTGCCTTAAATGCAGTGGAGGGTGAGGTAGGCAATAAAATCACGTCATATTTTTTAAAAAGCGCCTCTGTCTGATTTACCAGGATGCGTCTTATTTGCTGGGCTTTGGTGAAATAGGCATCATAATATCCTTCACTTAAAACAAATGTTCCCAGCATAATTCTTCTTTTCACTTCTTTGCCAAATCCTTCACTGCGTGTTTTTTTATAAAAGGTTGTTATGTCCTGGGGCATGCTTTTATTCCGGTAACCATACCGGACACCATCATAACGGGAAAGGTTACTCGATGCTTCTGCGGTAGTAAGGACATAATAGGCCGGTACTATAAAATCGATTAAATTAAAATGGGCCTCTTCAATTTCGTGGTGTTCCTCTTTTAGTTTATCTGAAAGATGATAAATAGCATTTTTAATTTCTTTATCGAGGCTTTCATATTCAATTGCATTTTTTAAGAGACCAATCCTGTATTTTCTTTCTGATTTACTCTTATCCGTAAGAACAGGGTTCTTTTGTTGGTGTACCGTACTGTCATATTTGTCCGGCCCGCTGATTACATCCAGCACTCTTGCCCCATCTTCCGCATTATTTGCCAATATGCCTATCTGGTCGAACGAAGATGCATAAGCAATCAATCCATGACGGGAAACGCATCCATAGGTTGGCTTTATACCAACGACTCCGCAAAAATCTGCAGGCTGTCTCACGGAACCTCCCGTATCACTTCCAAGGCTTGCCATGCAGAGACCGGCTTGCACCGCAACTGCGGAGCCTCCCGAGGAGCCGCCGGGCACTTTGCTTTCATCCATTGCGTTTAAAACCCTGCCATATGCAGAATTTTCATTGGTACTTCCCATAGCGAATTCGTCGCAATTACAACTGCCGATTATAATAGCATCTTCCTTTAATAAATTCTCCACAGCCGTTGAATTGTATAAAGAAGTAAAATCTTTTAAGATGGCGGAAGCGGCAGTTACTGTATGATCTTTATAGCATATTACGTCTTTTATTGCCAGCACTACGCCGAAAAGCCTGCCACATGCTTCCCCTTTTTTCTTTTTTTCATCAAGATATTTTGCCCTGTCAATACTTTCAGCGGTGTATACTTCTACAAAAGCGTTTAATCTTTTTGACGCCTCAATTTTTGAAAGATAAAAATTTACTGCATCGAGGCATGTTATTTCGCCTTTGTTGAGCTGTTCGTGATAATGTGCTATAGATTGAAATGAAAACACCATTACTTTTTTTAATCCGGGGTTTATCTCATTAATGCCATTCTGCTTCTGCCTGTTTTTCTTTCTTTTCCACTTTTACGCAAAGTAAAATGCTGATTTCATACAGCAGCATAAGTGGAATTGTGCAAACAATTTGGCTCAGCATATCCGGAGGGGTAATAATACCAGCGAGCACCAGCATGATTATTACAGCGTATTTTCTGGCACGGCGTAAATATTTCGCAGTTACTACGCCTACTTTTGCCAGAAAGTACATTACAAGCGGAAGCTGAAATGCAAGCCCGGCACCAAGTATCAACGGAATGATGGTATTAAAATAGCTCGCGATGGTCCACCGGTTTTCAATATTTGTATCAATTGAAAAATGAGCAAAGAAATTAATCGTATAGGGCGCTATTACAAAATACCCGAACAATACTCCCAGAAAAAAAAGTAATGAAACCCAAAAAATCACTCCCCTTGTATTTTTCAATTCTTTAGGGGTTAAGGCAGGTTTTGTAAACTTCCAGAACTGGTGAAATACATACGGGAATGCTATGATAAAACCCCCGATTAGAATAACATTGAAAAAAACATTGAACTGTGCGGACACTGCCGTGCTCTGCATTTGTACGTCAATCTTTTCCATGCAGAGTTTTGAACCCAACCCCAGTTTTTGACTCAGGTGGCAAAGTACTCCATAGGTTGGGAAATCGCCATGAGTAGGGCCCATCAATATTTTTTGTATAATAAGCTTATTGTAAATCGCGACGACAATAGCGCCTATAGCCACGGCTACTGCTGATTTGAAAAGATGCCCCCTAAGCACATCAAGGTGCTCGATGAACGACATTTCCGCTTTGTCCCCGCCCTTTCGATTTCTGTTGAACAGACTCATGTAACTTCCAAAACCCTGTAAAAAATTATTAAAAGGAATAAGAAAAACCCCGCATGAAATTCCTGCGAGGTTTGAAATTCATTTTATAGCGAAGCAAAATTAATTATTTACCGAAGAACTGCCTGAAGAAACCTGTTTGTTTGCAGGAGGAGCAGCGCTGTTGGTATCATCGTTTATGTGATCTTCAATTTCTCTTCTTACATTGTCCTTGGCATCTTTGAATTCCCTGATGCCACGCCCCAAACCGCGCATTAATTCCGGTATTTTTTTGCCCCCGAATAAAAGAAGCACCACTAACGCGATAAGCAAAATATGCGGACCGCTAAATAAATCTCCCATGACTATTTTATTTGAATGAAACTCAAAGGTAAGATAAAATTAGTATAACGGCTGATGAAATAATTAACTACTTGGCCCGATAATTTCTAATTAAATTTTTTAGACAATCGAAACATATTTATTTCTTTGTCGTTCTTGTTGTAATCTTTTTGTTTACATATTTTTCTTTTTCTCCTGTCATTTCTTTTAACCATTGCTGATACATTTTTTCAGGCATTTCGCGATAGCCGAGTTTAGCTAAGGTAATATAGGCATGTTGCATTTCATCAAATGTAAATGAGGTTTTTGATTTTGGTGATTGCATCTCTCTTTGACGCAAATAAATTTTTTTAAGGGTTTCAGCCTTTAATAATAATGCTATTGGATTGGCAGGATAATATTGTAAAACCAAGTTGCAGCATTTTAAAATAAAACCATCATAGTAATTATATGTTTGAAATTCGTATTCTTTTGCCAAATCCAATATACACAAAGCAATAGATTGCTGATTACTCAATGTGTCCATATATAAGCCGCTTTTAATTGCTTCGGGATTTACGTAACCTGTTACCATTATCCATGCGTCGGTTGGAAATGTGCCGCTTGTGAGTTCTGTATTATACCAGCCTATTTTTTCGTTGTAATTTTTTATGTAGATATGATTAGGGGCAAGAGCAAGCCAGCATTTTGCACCGACTTCGTCAGCTAATATTTTGTATAAATATGCCAATGAATGACAGTTACCCTGATGTGTGGCAAGCAATTTTGTAACAAACATATTGCTCCAATCTTGTCTACCGAATGGATCAGTGAAAGAGTATCGAAAAGGGAAAAAGGCTAATAAAGAAGAATCTGCCAATATATAGGACGTATCGGTCAATATAGAAAAAATTGAAAGATTTTTTACATGATTAACACTGTCCCTCCAATGATATTTCGTAGTTATGGAATTTGCAAATTTTAAAGATAATTGCTTTAAAAAAGAAATACTTTGATTATAAATAGCTTCATTAATTGTATCAACTGAAAAGGTTCGTTCGGAAGTAAAGACCGCCATTTTAAAAGAGCCGTTTGATAGAAACAGGCTGTCTAAAATGTTAAATGATTTATTGTATTTAGCAAATGAAAAGCTATCGGTAGAAATTTGTGCAAATACAAGATTATGTAAGCAAAAAAATATGAAAATAATTTTTTTCATTAATCAATTCTTTAAAGCACCGTTGCAGTAATCACATTTGGCATATAGTAATCAACCGTATCTCCGCTTTGGTGCTGCATTTTTTTATTACTAACAGTGGCAAGTACATTGCTCAAATGGTTCGTTAGTTCAAATTCTTTATTTCCTCTTATAAATGTAACAATATAAGTTCCTCCTAAGTTCGGCAAGTAAAGTTAGAGTTAGCAGTGATGATGATCTACTCCTTTGTAATTGAGCTAAATCTTCATTTGTTGGTCTAAGATCTTTCTAAAAACCAAGCAAGACCAAAAGATAAAAACATACTAAGGATGAGAAAAATAGTCAACATCAAAATCCGATTTCGTCTTTTCCGAATTTCGACTCTTTTTTCCTTTTCCTCATTTATATCAAAAAACACACCCCGGTTTATAATTATTATTTTTATCATATTAATTGAGATAGGAACCGTAAATCCTAAAAAAACAACTATAGTGAGGAAACTAAACCAATTCATTTTATTTTAATTTCAGTATTTTCTAAAACTCTAATCTCCTTAGTATTCTTTTCTATATCCGCTTGAGCATTACTTTTTTCAGCCTCCGCCTGAAGTTTAACCAAATAATTTGTTGCTCTATATAAAAATCCTGATTTTTCATAATCTTTCAGAAAGCTATTTGCATCAGCGATTATTTGGGTATTTTTCATATTTTTTCGCGAAGATCTCTAATACCTTTATCGCGTAAACTTGTCGCCATATCAAGCCAATCACTTAAGATAATTTTTATTTGATCTTCATATTTAGGCGCTTTTTGATAAATCATGGCTTTTTTAAAAAATCATTTCCATCTTGACAAGAGAATTTTAATAATTATCATTCTCAAATTGCTTTTCTTATAATCTTTCGATAAGCTGACAACATTCTCCGTTTCAAAAACTTTCTCAATGTAATTCCTTACTCTCTTAATAAAATAAGACTAAGTATAACAAAAACAATTGTTTGAAGTATGACAATAAATAAAAATAATTGCCAAAGATGTTGTATCTTCAATAATTGTTCAAGTGTTTTTAAAAAAAACAGCGTTAATAGATAACATAAGATAATTCCGCCGTAAAATACTATGTACACGGTGAGCTTTACAAACCCACTGGTGCTATCTGTTTTCCCAGTTATAAAAGCTACATCTGGCAATCCGGCAATAATAGTCCAAAGCAATAAACTTAAAATAAAAGAATGATATATTCTAAGTTTTGAGGACGAGCGAAAAAATCTGCTTAACGCTAAATAGATTAGTATAGTTAAAAAAACCAAGAAAAAGAAATAGGCCCAATTGCTTTGTAAAGTAATTATCATCAGAAAATATATTTATAGAATATACTTAAGCATATATTTTCGACTATCATCCCACATATCTATATTAACTTGTTTTTGATCGTTAGGGTTGTTAGAATCCAAATGCATATCTTTCATTTTTTGAACTTTCCACTCTTTATATGGTATTAAATATCTGCTAAAGAGTTTTTGCATATCCAAAGCTCTTCCCATGGCCTCTTCACTGGCAGGTCGCCCTGTTATCGGATCTAAATAATTAGAATTGGCTGAGGTCTCGTTTGGCTATTATCGTTATATGAATTAGTAAAGAAGTAATCCATAATGCGAGCATTAAGTCTAACATGGAAAACATATTATATTCATCTATAAAAAAATAATTTATAACAAACGCATAAATGAAAAGCATCAAATAATCATAATATCTCACATTTAAATTCATTAAATATTTTATCATTAAAAGATAACCTATACCGTTGAACGGAAGAAATGTGCGGCTACGAATATCAATTAATACCTCGCTACTTTTTGAAAGATAAAGGAGAGTAAATGCGTAAAGAACAATACCTGAAATGCAAAAACTTATTTTATTATTCAGATCCTTTCTCCTTGTATTGATCTCAACCAAAAAAATAATTATTATGGATACCCAAAACCCATAACCAAATAAAAATAATAGCCACAAATAGATGTGTATTTTAGGCAATAAATTATATAATAGCAAAAAGGATAATCCAATTAATACTGGAATTGTAAATGTTTTATTTATTCTACCCACTATTGTTTTGTTTTTTCTTTATTGTACCTGCTAACTCCTTCTTTTGCAATATTTATGATTTGACTTCTGGCAGTATCGTCTATTTTTAGACTATACTTTTGATACAATAAAACCTCGCCAATAATTAATCTATGCTCAAGGTTACCAAAATCAATATTGCCACCAATAATAGATGAGGCTGTGTTTAGATAATGATCAGATCCCTTAAATTTTTGGAAAAGCTTAAATCCACTATTATACTCACCTAAATACTTTGACAATGATTTACTGTCTTGTTTGCTCATATAATCTTGTATTTTGGTTTGTTCATTATAAAGTAGTTCTTGGTCCAAAGATGCACCTGATGTTTTTCCGTTAAATGAGCCTTTTGTATTTAATTGATTATACACTTTCATATTCTCTTCCAATACAATATCGCCGATATTATTTAGAAATTGATGAGTACTTGGTGACAGGTAGTTAATAATGTCGAGATCGGTTAGACCAACTTCAGTTGGTCCAACTATTGTGGCATCCATAGAAAACCATTTTGATTTAATTCCCTTTTTATCAACTTGTAATTGTGCCCAATCGTAATATTGTTTTTTATCATCGAATGAAGAATAAAATTGATAGTTTAAGTTTGCAGAATTATATTGTGCAGCACTATTAAATGTTTTTTCATCTACCATTATAGTAAATGGATCTGATGAACTTGTTGAATTAGCAACAAGATATACATACCACTGTGAAGATTTAGTAATTTTCGGCTTGTCAAATGTTATGCCTCCAAATCCCATTATTACTTTAATTGGTTCTGCTCCGTCTAAATCAATTGATTGGATTGGAGTATTTCCTGCAAACTGATAAGGTGTAAGCCATGAATATTTTTTCGTTAATGGGTCAACACTTAAAAATCTTGCACTGGAAGAATTATCAAACTGTCTTTGTTCTTCCGGAGTAAGCTTTAATTTTACCAATTGCATGGTGTGAATGTTAATTAATGCGGAACCGATTTGCTGGATGCTGTCCTCATCAAAAGCTTCATCATACTTTCCGCCGGTAAGCGTTATTACCTTTCCCTGCTTTCCAATGTCTCTGTAAGGATTGTGATTTTGTGCACTCGTTGTAATGCAAAACAGAAAACAGAAAGTAACAAGTAATAATTTGTGTTCCATAATAACTGTTTTTTACGGTAGTAGAAAATAATTAACCTTTTGGGGTATTTGAAAAAGCCGGTTTCATTTTTTTGAGGTACTCAATTTCTCTTTTCCTCTTTTCCTGTTCGTCTTTATAGCGTTGTTTTTGCTTTTCTGCTTCAATAGATTTCAGCCATTCTAAATATTGTTCTTTAGGCATTTCCTGGTAGCCCGTTGCATCTACCTTTTGCTGCGCAGCTACCATTGTGTAGTATGCCTGCTCTAATTGCGGGTATTGATGTAATTGCTTTTTTGGCGGATTATTATATTTATGAAGCAAATCGTCAAACTGATAAACTGTAAAATTTGCATTCGTCATTAAAGCATTAATGTTTGTGCTGTCAATGCTTAATATTTTTTGATTGAGTTGTAGTACAAAATTATCATAACCGTTTTTAGCGATGTATGAATCTTTAAAATCTGCCAGGCATTCTGCAAATAATTTTCTTTGAGAAAGTGTATTAAGATAAGTCCTGTTTTTTAAAGCCATTGAACTGATGGCATCCGATTGCATCAGCCATGAAATACTTACCAGATTGCCATTCGTGGTTTCAAAATTTCTTCTTACGCCTTTACTGTCGAAATATTGAATAAAAGAATGATTGGGAGCCAATGATAAATATGCCTTTGCATGAAGCTGCTCAGCGATGCACAAATACAATAATGGCAGGGAATGACATTGCCCTGAATTGGTTTGCAGTAATTTAGTAACAAACATTTTTGTCCAGTCTTTTTCTCCGTAGAAATCATCAAAATCATAACTGATTTTTTTTACCAGAAAATCTTTGTTTGTTTTTGCGTCATGATATATATTGTCTTGTGAAAACAATTTTTGAATGGCATAATTGACGGCAGAATTATTGTTTATGCTCAGTCCCTCTCTTTTCAGGATTTGTTTTACATGGATTGCTCTTAGTTTTATGGCATTCTCAAAAACCTCAAAAGGGGGTGGGGTATTGTAAAAAGGCGCTTCACTTAAATAAACAGCTTTTGTAATAGAAAAACTATCCGGGTTGAGCTGCAGGAGACTTTTTAGGCATTTTTGAAAACTTTGAGTAGTTAAATTATAATTATCTTCTTTCGACAATTGATGTAATTCTTCAAGTTGTTGTTGCTGATTACTGTAAGAAGATTGCCCGGGAGTTGTTACACCCGTTATACGCATCGCATTTTGATTTGTTTGTCGGATGATATCATCGGCGTTTGCACCCATTGACAAGGTACTATTTTGAAAAACGTCCGGCTGTTGTTGAATGAGATGGCTATTATTATACTTCTTAATAGTTGAATTAGGTAATTCTATTGGCTGAAAGGTTTGGGATACAGGTCTTGGTATTTCAGGTTGTGCATTAATATTAACCGTCCATAAAGTGAGTATTAGAAAAACCAGGGTGTTTGAAGGATTTGCTCTGCTCAAAAAATAGAAGCATACATTCGCTATTTTAGCATTTGCGAGTTCTGCCTTATCAGGTAGCATTGGCATTATGGTATCTGCCTTTATGCGCATTGAATTAGTTGGGTGTGTCCAACAGGTTATACAACTTTAATTCCTTATGCGCTTGCTATCTCCCGATATAGCGACCGCATTTAGCCCTTCCGTGAGCCGCTTCATAAGGCGAAATGGCACGGGAACAGGATGTAATAATAATGGTAAGCAAAAGTGCTATGAGATAAACTTTTTTCATGGTTAATAAAAAATTTAGGTAGAGTTTATATCATAGCGTGCAGACAGATGCAAGTATAGAAAATAAAAACCCGGAAAGCAATAGTTTCCGGGTTTTTTTTAAAATTATTTTTCTTATTTAGCCCTTTTCTCCTTGATACGGGCACTCTTGCCGCTTCTTTCGCGGAGGTAGTACAATTTTGAACGGCGAACTTTACCCGCTTTGTGCAGCTTAATACTGTCAATATTGGGGGAAAACAGCGGGAATAAGCGTTCTACACCTACTCCATCGCTGATCTTGCGTACCGTAAAGGTAGCAGTGCCCCCGTGGCCCTGGCGTTTGATCACATCTCCTTTAAAGCTCTGGATGCGTTCTTTATTACCTTCCTGGATCTTATAATTTACAGTAATATTATCTCCTGCCTTGAAGTTCGGATATTCCTTTTTCTGTGATAAACTATCGTGAATAAATGCAACAGCATCCATGACTTTAAAATTTTGGAGTGCAAATGTACGGTAAATTTGATAATTCCGGAATTGTTTTGCTGTTTTCTGCCTCTTACTTTACCTGGCTACGTTCACGGCCCGCTTTTCCCTTATCACCGTCACCTTAATTTGCCCGGGATAGGTCATTTCGGTCTGAATTTTTTGGGCAATTTCAAAGCTCAGCTTATCGCTGTCAGCATCAGTTACCTTATCTGCCTCTACAATCACTCTTAGTTCCCTTCCGGCCTGTATGGCATAGGCTTTTTCTACCCCGGTATAGGTCATGGCGAGATTCTCCAGATCCTTGATCCTTTGAAGATACTGTTGCATGATTTCTCTTCTTGCCCCGGGCCTGGCGCCGCTCATGGCGTCGCAAGCCTGTATAACCGGCGCAATTACATATTGCATCTCAATCTCATCGTGGTGCGCCCCGATCGCATTGCATACTGCCGGATTTTCACCATATTTTTCGGCCAGCTTCATACCGAGGAGGGCATGGCTCAATTCTGTTTCGTCATCGGGCACTTTACCGATATCATGCAGCAGACCGGCGCGCTTTGCCAGCTTTACATTAAGGCCGAGCTCTGCCGCCATAACTCCGCAAAGGTTGGCTACCTCGCGGCTATGCATTAGCAGGTTTTGCCCGTAGGAAGACCTGAACCTCATTTTACCCACCATTCTTACCAATTCTTTATGAAGCCCGTGAATGCCAAGTTCAATTATGGTTCGCTCCCCGATTTCCATGATTTGCTCTTCGAGTTGCCTGCGGGTTTTTTCTACCACTTCTTCAATCCTGGCAGGGTGAATACGTCCGTCGGCAACCAGCCTTTGCAATGAAAGCCGGGCTACTTCCCTGCGCAATGGATCAAATGATGAAAGAATAATGGCTTCGGGCGTATCATCTACAATCAAATCCACGCCGGTAGCAGCCTCTATGGCCCGGATGTTCCTTCCTTCCCGCCCGATTATCGAACCTTTAATTTCATCGCTTTCCAGGTTAAATACAGTAATGGCATTTTCAATGGCCTGCTCGGCGGCGGTTCGCTGAATCGTTTGAATAATAATTTTTCTTGCTTCTTTATTTGCCCTTTGCTTGGCTTCATCAATAATTTCCTGTTGCAGGGAAAGCGCCTGGGAGTTGGCTTCCTGCCGTAAAGTTTCAATCAATTGCGCCTTGGCTTGCTCAGAAGAGAGCTCTGCCACTTTTTCGAGGCGGCGAATATGCTCTTCCTGGTGTTTTTCGAGCTCAGTGCGTTTAATACTCACTACCTCAATTTGCCTGTTAAGCGTTTCCTTGATGCCCTCATTTTCTTTTATCAGGCGTTCAACATGCTGCTCTTTCTGGTTAATAGACTGCTCTTTTTGCTTGATGCGGTTTTCGGCATCGTTGATCTTTTGATTTCTCTGATAAACCTCCTTATCATGCTCTGCTTTCAGTTGAACAAATCTTTCCTTTGCCTCAAGCTGCTTTTCCTTTTTAATGGTTTCAGCCTTCAATTGTGCATCAGAAATGATTTTTTGAGCTTGTTGTTCTGCTTCTTCGAGTTTTTGTTTTGTGTTTTTGGCGAATAATATTTTACCCAGTACGATGCCTAATACCAAAGCGACGACACCAGAAATTATCGGGAGAAATTGTTCCATTGTTTTTAAATATTTTTTTAATGCATTCCATAATCTGTAATCATCTCGGAGCTATTAGTTTACCTAATAACGGAGCTAATAGACGAAGATAGCAAAATTGTATTGATATTTGGAGAATGCACGGGAGTACATTTTTCCGAAAGGCTATGAAATTACCGCATCTAATTGTTTACTGATCTTTTCCAGCTTTTCAATGAGTAAACCGCTTTGGGTGTCAGTGACAGATGTGGATAGGGGTTGGGTGGCATACCAGATAAGCACCATGGATATATAATCCTGCATGTCTTTGCCGGCAAATTGGGTACGGAATTCCGTTATTTTTTCATTGATTACTTTTAAAGTTTTTCTCACCGCTTCTTCATCAGCAGGAAGGATTTTTATTCTGAAAGTTCTGTCTCCGATTACAATATTTGCCGGTATTAATTCAGCCATATCAGTTATTTAAAATTGCGATACACTTATCAATGTCTTTCAGGTATTGATTGATTCTCCGTTCAAATTTGCTTTTCTCTGCCGGTTCCATGGTGCCCGCCGATGCTTTCAGTATGGAGGATTGCATTTCCAGCATATTTATTTTTTCCGAAATCTTCTGCTCATTTTCTCTCAGCTGATGAACTTCCTTTTTCAAGGATTCATTTTCCTTTTGCATCGCAGCATATTTTTTCAGCAGCAACTGCAGCTTTGCATGTAATGCGTTTATATGTTCATCAATATTGTTCATCAATTGTTTTTTCTTATTTCGGCCGAAAGATTTTTTTCAATCGCGCTGATGATCCTGTTCATCATATTGTCCGTTTCTTCATCAGTGAGGGTCTTTTCATTGTCAAAGAAAGTAAAGTTCACGGCAAGGGATTTCTTATCAGATCCTATTTTTTCACTTTCAAACACATCGAACAGCTTAAATTCCTTCAGCCTGGAAATTTTTGTTGCATGGATGGCTTTTTCGAGCGATTGATAAGACACAGATTTATCCAGAACGATTGAAAGATCCCTCTGTACCTGCGGAAATCTGGAAATTTCCTTAAACACTGTTTTGTTGTTCTTTACAAAATTCATCAGCAATTGCCAGTTGATGCTGGCATAATAAACAGGTTGCCTTATGCCGAACTTATCCAGCAGCTTTTTATTCACACTTCCTGATTCAGCAAAAACCTTTCCATTTGATATTGCCACAACGGAATCATGGAGCCAATCGCCTTTTGATTCGGTGAATTCATAATTTTCTAATCCGGCTATCCCGAATATTTTTTCTGCCACCCCTTTTATAAAATAAATATCGGTTTTTTGATTGCCGGTTTTCCAGTTGATTTCTTTTTTCAGGCCTGTACCGTAAATAGCGAGGGTATCTGTTTCAGCATATTTTTTGTGAGCGGAAGCGGAATATATTTTCCCGAATTCAAAAAATAACAGGTCGGCATTTTTCCGGTTGATGTTGTACGCAAGGCTTTCGAGGCCGGTATGCAGCATGGTCGGACGCATGATGTTCAAATCCTCGCTGATACTATTAATGAGCGGTATGCCGGATGACAAGGTTTCTTCATTAAAGTATTTACTATTGGTAATTGAGTTGGTAAAAATTTCTGAAAAACCGTTCCCTATAAGCCAGCCGGTAATCTTTTGCTTTAATGCTGCTTCCTGTGCGCCTTCCTCTATGGAAGGCGACATTTTTATGCTTGCGGGAATTTCAATATTATCCAGCCCGTCAATGCGCATTATTTCTTCGACCACATCGGCAGGCAATGTAATGTCAGGATTGCTGAATGGCGCGGCCACTCTTATTTCGTCCATGCTTTCCTTTACAATGGAAAAGTTCAGGCTTTTCAGGATATTCTTCACTGTTTCATGATGATAGTTCTTCCCGCTCAGTTTTTTGAGGTAATGATTTTGAAGGGTAATCTCATTTTGCGTTTTTGGAACGGGATATACATCTGTCACCTGAGAGGAAATTTGTCCTCCGCAAATTTCCTTGATAAGCAGGGCCGCACGTTTCAGCACGTTGACGGTATTGCTTATATCCACCCCTTTTTCGAAACGAAATGCAGCTTCTGTACGCAGGTTATGCCTGAGAGAAGTTTTCCTGATATGCCCGGGATCGAACCAGGCACTTTCCAGGAAGATGCGGGATGTATTGCCGGTAACACCTGTATCATATCCTCCAAAGACGCCCCCAAAGCAAATAGGGTGGCCTTCCCCGTCACAGATCATAATATCATCGCTTCCTATGCTACGCACTTTTTCATCAAGGGTGATAATCGATGCAGGTTTGGTAAATGTTTTTACAATGATCTTTTGACCTTTTATTTTATCTGCGTCAAACGCATGCAAGGGCTGGCCGCTTTCATGCAAAATAAAATTGGTAATGTCTACAATATTATTAATGGGCCTCATGCCTATGCTTTTGAGCCGGTCCTGTATCCATTGTGGCGAAGAACCGATCTTAATGCCGGAAATAATGACGCCGGCATACCTGCTGCAAGCATCGCTATTTTCAATGACCACCTCTATCTTATCTGTGGTTTTATCTGCTTTGAAGTTAGCCGGATAAGGTAAGATAACCCTCACCCCGGCATTCTGGTGATGCGAAAGATAAGCGCATACATCTTTGGCAACGCCAATATGGCTCATGGCGTCCATATGATTGGGTGTTAATCCAATCTCGAAAATCCAGTCCTGGTAAGGCTTATAGTAATCAAATACACTTGTACCGGGCGCCGTATTTTTGTCGAGTACCACAATGCCATCGTGGTCGGTTCCCAGGCTGATCTCATCCGCGGCACATAACATACCGTTGCTTTCGACACCCCGGATTTTTGCTTTTCTGATGGTAATGGGTTCTGAATTGATGGGATAAATAGTGGTTCCTGCAGGCGCGAGAATTACCTTTTGCCCCACATCAACATTAGGAGCCCCGCAAACTACCTGTAACGTTTCATTGCCCGTAGTAACGGTAGTAACTTTCAGCTTATCGGCATCAGGATGCTTTTCACAGGTAAGCACTTCGGCTACCACCAGCCCTCTCAGCGAATTTTTGATTGTTTCGCAGGGATATAAATTTTCCACCTCAAGGCCCACCGACGTCAGGATTTCCGAGATTCTTTGCGGACTTCCCAGCGCCTTTTCTGTTATTGCATTATTCGGAAGATAATCTTTGAGCCAATTATAACTGATCTTCATGAATTATTTTGGAAATGACTTTCTTTTGTTCAAAAAATCAAAAATAAGAAAGATGCCCGAAGAAAATTTTAGTATTTCCCGGAAGCCTTTGGCACAGCGATTTTGATGGCAAATTTGAGTTTAGCTGCACCCTTTTGCATCAAAAATTCCTGCGAACGAATACAGAAAAATTTTATTATCCGCTCAAAAGACCGAAGATTCTTTTGTCCACACGAAGTTGTGAATTATCTGCTTCGCAGCACGGAAAAATATTTTAAATTGTGAATAACATTGTATAATAGTGTTAATATACGTCCTTTACTTGTTATTACCCTGTTATCAGCAATTGTATAAAAATTCGGGCTTAACAATTTATTTAAATACACATTTGTATTTTAATTTAGCCGCCCCGCATATTTTAACAACATTAATTAACTTTTCTTAAGAAACTGACGATAAATAAAAATGGATCTTACTAACCTTAATAAAGAACGTAAATCAAGAAGAAAGAGTGGTTCCCTCGAATTAGGAACCATCATGTTTGGCAAGGTGCCTCCCCAGGCAAAAGACCTTGAGGAAGCGGTGCTCGGAGCTATAATGATTGAAAAAAATGCCTTCGATATTGTAATAGAGATCCTGAAACCGGAGTGTTTTTATACCGAGCCCAATCAGCGAATCTTCCGCGCCATGCAGGGGCTTCAGCAAAAAAATTCGCCAATTGATTTGCTCACCGTTGTTGAGGAATTAAAATTCAGGGAAGAGTTGGACCTGGTGGGCGGTCCATTTTATGTAACCAAGCTTACTAATTCAGTAGTTTCTTCTGCCAATATAGAGACGCATGCAAGGATTATTCTTCAAAAATTTATTCAGAGAGAATTGATCAGGATAAGTGGCGAAATAATCAATGATGCGTACGAAGAGAGTACGGATGTTTTTGATTTGCTGGACGATGCCGAAAGCAAACTGTTTGAGATTACCAATAATCATTTGAGGAAAGACTATGCCAGCATTGATACCGTGCTGGTAAAAATTGCTGACTTTTACGAAGAAGAGGTGGGAGTGTTGATTGACGGCTTGGCCGCGATTATTGAACCTATCATGATTATCTTTTTGGGTGCCGGTGTAGGGTTAATTG
>CAZVKO010000005.1:0-164258 GCA_964627765.1 uncultured Ginsengibacter sp.
TGGCGCCACGCCCCTTTAGTGGCCTGGCGCCATTTTGCCACAAAGGGTTTAATTATTTTTAGGCTAAGCCATTTTAAACGGTTTCAATACATATGCCGCAACAACAATCCCGGTTTGTGTTGCCGGAAACCATTTGGGTCCCTCTTTAATTGCATTTACAGCAACGACCGCGAGATGAGTATCTTTCATATTTACAGGTTCAACGTTTGTTACCGTTCCGTCCGTGTTTACAATGAATTTTACATTACAGGTGCCGAAATCCTTTTGAGTGAGCACAGGAGCGGAGTCTTGTATCTTACCGGTAATATACTTAATCCATGCCTGGTGGCCGCCCGGGAATTGAGCTTCCTGTTCTGTTTGGGTAAAAACAATTTCCGGCTTTGAATCTTGCGGGATGGAAGAGCTTTCTTTTTTTAAGGTTATTTCCACCACCCCATTTTTGCCTTTATCGCCATACTTCTTTAAGGCAGCTTCATCCCTTAAAACATTAATAGATTCAATGGATTGGGGAGAAATATTTTTAAGCGCATCGTTCGGCGATTCCTTTCCGTCGATAATATATAACGGATTCCTGATAGGGGCGTCAGGATTCAGGATAGTTGCCGGCGTATCTTTTTTCATATTATTCTCTGCAAGGGACGGCTGAGGTTTTATAGCTTGGTCTCCTTCATTGCCGGCAATAACTTTCTCCTTTGTGCTTATTATGATAACGCCGTTCTTTGCTTTATCGCCATATTTTTGTATTGCATCATTACCTTTTAAAATAGTAATGGCCTTTATATGCGCAGCGTCAATTTGCTTTGCCTCATTCACTGAAGAAGCTTTGCCGTCAATTATATACAAGACATTGTCAGGTAGCGGCTTTACTTTTGTTGCCGGAGGTGTATCTACTGGTATATCCCTGTAGTTAAAGGTACTATTTTGAGTAACGTAGGCTTCGATGCCATTCAAAATAGTTTGTGCAATGGCTTTCTGGTTTTCAGGGCCGCACATAAATTTAAGATCTGAATTATTATCCATATATCCTGCTTCTATCAGGACGGATGGACAGGGGGCGGCATTCAATACCCACACCCCATTCCGGGGTTGTAATAAATTGTTTGAAACTTTTATCCCGGGCATATTTTGAAATTCGTCAATAATTGACGAGCCCAATAATTTGCTTTTTTGGAGATAAGGATTATCCTTATTTGCCACATAAACTTCAAGGCCATTTTTCCCTGTCTTTTCTGCATCCAGATTTGCATGGATCGAAATAAAAAGATTTGCATTGTTCTTTTCTGCAAAAGCGACCCTTTCATGAGGATTGATGTTGTCATCCGCCTCTCTCGATAAAATGATATTCAGGTTCTCATCTTTATTCAGGCCTTTAATATCTTTTGCTATAGCAAGGTCAATGTCTTTTTCCGGGATATTATTCTGTACAGCTCCATTATCGCTTCCGCCATGCCCCGCATCAATGATCACAGTAATCCTTTTGCCTGAATAGGCATTTACAGGATGAAGGGGCTTCATTTTAACGGTGAATGCAAAAAATATGAGCGCAATAAGCGGTAAGGCCACAAGGCGGCTGATGTAGGTCATCCTGGGGTTGTTGTTTTTGGCGAACATGATGAGTCTTCGTTTTAAGGGTGAGTGAAAAAAATTATTGGTGAAGGAGAATGTTTGCCCGGGATAAATGGTTTGTAATAACATGGCAGCAAAAGCTCCTGTATCGCTTTTCTCAACTGATTTCTTATCTGCAATAAATTCGTGAATGATCGCAAGCTCCCTGCGTATTAACCAAAAGACAGGATTGATCCAGCATATCAGCAATACCAGGTTGATAAAAAGCTTATCGCAGGAATGTTTTTCACGGATATGTACAATTTCGTGCTTCAATATTTGCTGCCCCTGCAATGATCCGGGATCGATTGCATTGTTCCAGAATATTGATTTGAAAAATGAAAAGGGAGTTCCTTTTGCATTGGTGGTGACAAACAGGATATCCTGCATTTTGGCAGAGGGATATTTCCTTTTCAGCCGGTAGATCTTGGATAGGGTATAAACAAAAACGCTTAGCAGAAAGAGGCTGACAAGCAGGTAGCCCGACCAGATGATGCTTTCTGCATTTAGCTGCAAACCGTTGTGCCTGCTGTATTCTGTTACAATATCATCCCCGCTGTTAATGGTTTGCAATACTTTGATTACCGTGCCGTTTTCCTGCACGGGCTGCTGAAGAATATTGATTTTAATAATGGGAAATACCAATGCGAGTACCACGGAAGCCAGCAAATAAAACCGGTTCCATTGGTGAAATATTTTGTTCCGGAGCGCCAGATGATAGTACCCGTATAAAATCCCCGAGCAAATAATTACTTTAAGAAGATACCAGCCAATGGTGATCATGATTTATTCTTTTTAAGCTGTTTCAAAAGGAGTTCCAGTTCTTCGATAGAGAGGTTATTTTCACGAACCATCGATGAAACTGCATTGGCAAATGAACCATCGAAATATTTTTTTACCAGGGATTTCATGCTTCCCCTCGAATAGGCATCTTTATTTACCAGTGGGTAATACTCATGATTTCTCCCGACCGTATTCACCCCGACAAAATCTTTTTCTGTTAGGATTTTTAATATGGTTGAAACGGTATTCTGATGGGGTTTGGGCCCGGGCAGCTCATTGATGATGTCCCTTAAAAAAGCCTTACCGAGCTTCCATAGCACCTGCATGATCTGCTCTTCCGCCTTGGTTAATGTCTTCATACTGCTGATAAAATTGGTTGATACTGCAAATATAAACTAATTTTTTAGTTTTACAACTAATTTTTTAGTTTAATAAAAAAACCTTTCTTTAACAATTCACATTCGTGCAATATTTCTTTTTTAAAAAATATAATTATCAGATTAACTTTGCCGCATTGATGAATAATCATTAGTTACAATCGTTATGGCGGAAACAATTGCCGAATTAAAGAATGCGAATATTTATCAGGGGGAATCCCTGATATTACAGGATGTAAATATTTCTGTGGGTACCGGTGAGTTTGTATACCTCGTCGGTAAAACAGGAACGGGCAAATCAAGTCTTTTGAAGACTTTGTATGGCGACCTGGCCTTAAAGGAAGGCGAGGGTACTGTAGCCGGCCATGACCTTAAAACCCTCGACTGGAAAAAAGTTCCTTACCTGCGCCGCAATCTCGGCGTGGTGTTTCAGGACTTCCAGCTATTGACAGACCGTAACGTAAATGAAAACCTCAAATTTGTGTTGAGGGCCACAGGATGGAAGGATGATAAGCTGATGGACGAAAAGATTGCAGACGTTTTGGATAAGGTGGGCCTGAAAACAAAAGGGTTTAAAATGCCTTTTGAACTGAGCGGCGGCGAACAGCAAAGAATTGATATTGCAAGGGCTCTTTTGAACTCGCCGAAATTGATCCTCGCAGACGAACCCACCGGCAACCTGGACCCGGAAACATCGGATGAAGTCATGCAGTTGTTATTTCAGATCTGCCGGGACTACGGCACTACCATAATAATGGCTACCCACGATTACCCCGTAATTTCCAAATTTCCTGCCCGGACTATAAAAACAGAACGCGGCAAGGTATGGGACAATGCTACCATAACCACTGCATAAGCTGTGCAGCATTTTTTTCGCTGTTAAAAATAGTATTAAGTAATTCTTTTCGTTTATCCTTTTCCGTTATATCAAAAGGTTGCCGCATCAGTGCCCGTATGTGCGTTACATATTCTTCCGGGGTGTTCGCCACAGTACAAATATTTTCAAGATGAGTTCCTTCTATGGCAGCGGAATTGGTTATCACGTATCTGCCATTGAAAAGCGCATTCAGTAGTTTTATTTTAATGCCGGTAGTATTAAAAGAAGGAAGCACGTGAATATGGGCATTGGTAATAAATTCATCCATCTGCTGCCGGGACGGATTAGCTGCCACCGATACATTACTATATCGTGAAGCCGCCGCATACAGCTTTTCAGAAGGATTTTTTCCTGCAATTATTAAAGGAATTTGTAAAGACGCAAAAATATTTTTGATCAGCCAGACAGCCGCTTTTTCATTTTCAGCAATGGATAAATTTCCGTGATATAAACAAAAACTACCGGAACCGGCCCGAGCGGATACATCGTCAAAAGGCAAAAAAACCGGGAGATACTGTATGTTCTTTGCATGGAACATTTCCCGGTACGTATTTCTGTCCCGCATGCTTACCGCGATAAACAAGCACCGGTTCGCAATGGTGCGTTCATATTTTTTCAACAGGGCGCTTTCTCTTTTATAATAGATTTTTTTCAGAAAATTGCCGGTGGTATGCGCCAGCTCCCGGTAATATTCAAATTCCACATTATGGAGCCTGACAGCCACTTTTCGGTTTCGCAGTTTTCCTGAATATAGCAACCACGTACAATGAATCCCTTCGAGCAAAACAGGATAATTATCCCTGCTTAAGTTTTGTATCAGCTCTTCGCTGGCCCTCGAACTAACGATAAAGGGTACACGATAAATAAGACGGGTGATAAAACTTTTCCTCGTATAATAATTTACCGAAATGCAATATTTGTTCAGTTCCGGCTGTTTGCCCCTGCCATATTCGAAGCAGTGAAGATGAATAAGAACGCCTTTTGCGCGCAACGCTTTTATTTTATAAAACAGATCAAATACGCCGCCGTAATCAGGAGGGTAAGGCACATCAAGGCAAACAATATGAAGATGCTGATCCGGCAAGGAGGTTGGGTCTGACTGGTGAAATTATTTTGCTGCGTTGAAATAATACGCAAATCTGCTTATAATTGTCCAACTTTTGAAAACAAATTTCACTCCCTTGAAGAAAAGAATCATTGTATCTGTTATCAGCGATATTGTTACCGATCAGCGGGTGCAGAAGGAGTGCCGTACTCTTTATAATATCGGTTACGATGTTGTGCTGCTGGGAAGAAAGAGTGATAGAGATTTTGGTCTAAGCGGGTTGCCATACCGGGTGAAACGATTTGCAGTTCCTTTCAGCCGCGGACCGATGATGTACCTCTTTTTTAATCTCCGGTTATTTTTTTACCTGCTTTTTAAAAGAGCCGGTGTGCTATGGTCGAATGACCTGGATACATTGCTTCCTAATTTTTTAGCGTCGAAACTGAAAGGACAGAAGCTGGTTTACGACAGCCACGAATATTTCACCTTCAGCGTTTACAAAAAGAGATCGCGGAAAATATGGGAGCGGCTGGAGAAATATCTCTTCCCCCGGCTGAAAAATGTTATTACGGTAAATGATTCTTTAAAAAATATCTACGAAGCAAAATACAAACTACCGGTAACGGTTATACGGAATGTGCCGTTGCTGCAACCTGCGGGGAATGAAAACCAGGTATTATTTCCTGCGGGCCGGAAAATTCTTATAATTCAGGGAATGGGAATAAATGAACACCGCGGCGCTGAAGAAGCAGTAGTCATGATGCAGTACCTGCCTGAAGATTTTCAGTTATATTTTGTGGGAGGAGGCACTATCTGGAAAAAACTAAAGCAGAGGGTAATATCCATGCATCTGACTGACAAAGTTTTTTTTATTTCATCGCTGCCTTATAACGACATGATGAAATATACGAGGGCATCCTTTCTCGGGTTGATATTAGAGAAAACGGGAGTATCAGACCATCACTTATATGCTTTGCCAAATAAATTTTTTGATTACCTGCAGGCCCGCATTCCGGTTTTATCCTCAAAGGTTGTTGAGGTGGAAAAGTTAATTGACAAATATGACGTAGGTGCTGTCGTTGATGAAACGGATCCGGAACAAATTGCCAAAAGTATTCTTGATATTGCCTCGGATGCGGCCACTTACAACCGGTGGAAGCTGAATACGGCCCGTGCTGCGGAAGAACTGAATTGGGAGCGTGAAGAAAAAATTCTGGTAGATTTTATGCAAGCGCTGAAATAGTTCAGGAATTAAGCTCGGCAATCTTCTCTATCATTTGCTCGTGGATATGGCGCCAGTGGTTAGACCCGTTCGTATCACTTACTGTATGATTGTGCCAGATACTTATAAAAGTACCGCCTGTTTTTTTTACTTCCTCCAGCAGCTTGCTTATTGTTTGAATGATTTTTTCTTTATTAAATTTTTTTTCTTTCATGAAATTTCCTTCCATCAGCGTGACAGGAAAAATAGTAAGATCCGCAGCGGTTTCATTTTTCAAATCATAATAGGCGAAGGGCCTGCACGTACCTGCGCGGAAGCCCGCTTCATAGGGAAATCCCATTGAATAATCCTCCCGGATGCCGGCCTTTATTAAATAATTGTACGTATCCGGCAGCTCAAATTTTAAGAAATGCTGCCTGCTTTTCGTAACCTGTTTCCCCGAAATTTCTTCTAATCTCTTTTTTTCGTCAATGATCTTTTCCAATGAGGATGAGGAATAAAAAGAAGGATGAATCCCGATTTCGCTGAATGCGGAAATGCTTTTTGCCAGTTGCTTCATTACCGGGCTCCTGAAATCCAGGTTCCGGTCATGCTTTGATAAACCGGCCAAAAGGAAAAAGAAAATGGATGGTAACCGGTTTGCTTCAATTTTTTCCTTCAGGTAAGCATAGGTATCCCAGGGATCCGTTGTATGCCGTTTCAATACATCATTTCTCTGGCGTATGTTCTTAAAATTCAGGCTAAGTACATCTTTTGCTATGCTGCCTGCGTTTCGTACGAAACTTCTTCCTTCAAATTTATAGGCTACGTCAATGTCGTATGTTACGATTGCCCTGAATTGCGATGGCTTGAATAGCAGGTTTCCAAACTTTTTTTGCAACATATTTTTCAGCAACCCGATCCATCGGTCCACTACGGGAATTTGTAAAAAATCATTTTTATAAGCGATGGAGTCCTTCGCATCAAATCTACCGTATTGATCAGGTGTAAACGGGAGATACTCCTCATAACGGCTTATCATATAAAACGCAGCGGCGAAAATATCAAAGCCCGCATCACATGAGCTATCATTGGTAAATAAAACTTTTAATCCGTTTTTTTCTGATATATGCAAATCGGTTGCATGAATGGTATTTTCAAATAAAAGCGCAGCAGCTTTTATAAATATTTCATCGGAAAATCTTTTGTCAGAATAATTAATTTTCTTTCCGGGATAATTTTTGAAAAGTAAAGGCTCGCTGGTGGTGGTGTATGAAAGACCCAGTTCTCCGGTAAATATTTTATCAAAAATATATTTACACCGGCTGGTAATTTGGGGTAAATACAGAAGCAGCATAAGGTTTTGTAATAAATGTTGAATGACCCTCGAATGTATAAAAGTAAAAATGAATTCACAATTGATAAAACCCGTTTCCGGAAGCACAGTAATATCTTTTAAAATTGTAATATTGTTTATCCAATCAATGCAGTCATGGACGATACAGAAGGCTTTGAAGATAGCCCGGCGAAGAGGCCGCAATTCCTCACCGTGCTTTGTATACTTACTTTTATCGGCAGTTCGCTTTTTATATTCAGGAATGCCATGCTGTATGCCAATGCGGATGCGGTTGCCGGCATATTTTCAAAAGTAAAAAACAGCGCTGAAAAGAATACAATGAGCAGAATGGATTCCGCTAATATGAGGCGCCGGCAGGAACGCAAAATTGCCTTCGGAAACATGATGAACTCATTTTCCGATATGGCTTCCGCCGGCTCAATCCGGAAAAACGCCATTGGAACGATTATATCTTCCGTAATCACTTTACTGGGAGCGCTGGTAATGTGGCGGCTCAGGAGGATCGGTTTTTTTATCTATATCTTGGGAACTCTTGCCGGGGTAGCGGTGCCGCTTGTCTTGTTTGGCGCCAGTGGAAACTCCATTGCCATGGCTATTTTTTCCCAGTTCTTCGGCTTTCTTTTCATTGCGCTGTACGCCCTGAATTACCGGAGTCTGCGTTGAATTTTAAAATATCGGATCAGCTTTTTGCTTCCTTTCGGTAATGTATCAGTTTGAGTCATATCCTGCTGATTACGCTGATGAGTGCGGATGCTTTGCCGCATTTGCACTGAGTAGTATCATCTGCAGGAGCTATTTCAAAATGACCCACTACCGCCTTTCAATGGATTGGCGGAATTTGGAATTAAATTATTACCTTTGCAGGCAATTAAAAATTTTAAAAGGAAAAATGTCTTATTTAACGTCTGAAAAAAAATCAAAGATTTTCGCCGAATTTGGGGGAAAAGCGACGAACACAGGGTCAGTAGAAGCGCAGATAGCTTTGCTTACCGAAAAGATTAATCATATTTCTAATCATCTTAAAACCAGTGCAAAAGACTTCAACAGCCAGCGGGGACTGATGCAGATGGTCGGGAAGAGAAAAAGCCTCTTAACTTACCTTAGCAAGCATGATCTCAACGGATACCGTGCCTTAATTGAGAAGTTAGGACTCCGCAAATAATTTAATTTTTTAATGATACAGAAAGCTATTCCCAACTGAGTTTTAGGTTGGGAATATTTTTTTATAATTTTTACGAATACATATGATTCCAAATCCCATTTCAGTTACATTCGACATAGGCGACGGCAGAATGGTAACCATCGAGACCGGCAAATTAGCCCGGCAGGCAGATGGTGCTGTGACAGTACGTATGGGCGATTGCATTATTCTTGCTACAGTAGTAGCTAACAAGGAACCCAAGGAAGGACAATCTTTTTTTCCATTAACGGTAGATTACCAGGAAAAATTTGCCTCGGCCGGCAGAATACCCGGCTCTTTTTTTAAACGGGAAGCCCGGTTGAACGATTACGAAATTTTAACCTCAAGATTAATCGATCGTGCGCTGCGGCCTTTATTTCCCGAGGACTACCTGTGCGATGTACAGGTGTTAGTCACCCTTATTTCCAGCGATGCAGAAGTATTACCGGATGCACTGGCGTGTCTCGCTGCTTCCGCTGCATTAGCAGTTTCGGACATTCCTATCCAGGAGATCATTTCTGAAGTGCGCATTGCAAAGATCAATGGCGAAATGGTGGTAAATCCGGGCAGAACCCAGCTCGCGCAGGCAGAGATGGATTTCATTATTGCGGCTACTGATCGCAATATTATGATGGTAGAGGGTGAGGCAAAAGAATGCCTGGAAGAAGACCTCGTGAAGGCCATTGAAATAGCCCATAATGCCATAAGAAACCAGGTAAAAGCCCAACAGGAATTGAGAGATAAAGTAGGGGTTACCGGTAAACGCGAATATGTCAGGCCTTATAGGAACGAGGAGTTAAATCAAAAGATTATCGGCTTCGCCAGGGAAAAAATGTACGCTATTGCATCAAAGGGAACCACTAAAAATGAAAGGCAGGAAGCGTTTGAACAGCTGTTGAATGATACCACCACATTTTTAGGAGAAGAGCTTCCGGATGAGGATAAGGCATTAATACCATTTTATTTTGGCGATCTCCAGTATCATGTAGTAAGAGATATGATATTGAATGATCGCAGAAGATTGGATGGCCGTGGTCTGGAAGACATCAGGCCGCTTACAATGGAAGTCGGCAACCTGCCGTCGCCACATGGGTCATCTCTATTTACAAGAGGAGAAACACAATCCCTTACTACGGTAACGCTCGGCACTCCTTTGGATGAATTGCTGGTCGAAAGCGCCGCTACGAGCGAATATGCAAGATTCATGCTGCATTATAACTTTCCGCCTTTTTCTACGGGCGAAGTAAAAATGATGAGGGGCGTGGGAAGGAGAGAAGTAGGTCATGGCAATCTTGCGATGCGTTCATTAAAACAGCTGATGCCAAAGGGTGAATATCCCTATACGGTTCGTATTGTTAGTGATATTTTGGAAAGCAACGGTTCGTCTTCAATGGCAACCGTATGCGCAGGCTCACTGGCTTTAATGGATGCCGGTGTTCCATTTAAAAAACATGTTGGCGGAGTGGCTATGGGGCTTATTACAAAAGAAGGAAAATTTGGCATTCTTACCGATATCCTGGGCGATGAAGATCATTTGGGTGATATGGATTTCAAGGTAACCGGAACCCGCGATGGAATTTGTGGGGTACAAATGGATATAAAAGTGGACGGGTTAAGTATGGATATCATGCGACAGGCTTTGGACCAGGCAAAGAGAGGCCGGTTATTTATTCTGGATGCCATGTACCATTGCATTCCCGAACACAGGCCGGATGTAAAACCCCAGGCCCCGCGCATGGAGAAAATAATCATTGATGCTGAGTTTATCGGCGCAGTGATCGGCCCCGGAGGTAAAGTAATCCAGGAAATTCAAAAAACTACAGGAACTACTATTAATATTACCGAAGTCGGAAAAACAGGTGAGGTAAGCATCTTCTCTACCAATAAGGAAGGCCTGGATCAGGCTGCATCATGGATAAAGGGCATTGTTGCCCAGCCCGAAGTTGGCGATGTATATGATGGAACCGTGAAGGGTATTAAAGAATTTGGCGCATTTGTGGAATTTCTCCCGGGAAAGCAGGGACTGCTGCATATCTCCGAAATATCCTGGAAACGCCTCGAATCAATGGATAATGTGTTTAAGGAAGGAGATAAGGTAAAAGTGAAGCTCATTGGCATCGACCCGAAGACAGGCAAGTTTAAACTTAGCCGGAAAGTACTGATACCAAAACCCGAATCCAGTCAGTCGCCGAGGAATAAAGAAAATAATTGATTTGTTACTCCTGTTTAAGTAGCTTAGGCTTGCAGCTTTCTGCAAGCTTTTTTTATGAAAAAATTTTTCCAAATAAATTTCAGTTGTTTATTACCAGGGCAGGATGATGTGCTGGTAGCGGAATTGGCTGACATTGGCTTTTATGCGTTTGAGCAAAATGACGATGAGCTTGCAGCCTATATTTTGCAAAAAGATTTTGATGAAGCTGCTTTCAAAAAGATGTTACCGGGCAATGCTGCTTACAAAATCGCAACGATAAAAGAGAAAAACTGGAATGAGGAATGGGAAAGTAATTTTTATCCGGTTATTGTGGAAGGCTTTGTCGGAGTCAGGGCTTCTTTCCATGATTCAATAAAGAACGTAAAGCATGAAATAATTATCACGCCAAAAATGAGCTTTGGCACCGGTCATCATGCAACTACGCATCTGATGATGGAGTCAATGCAACGGCTTGGTTTTTCCGGTAAGACCGTACTGGATTTTGGCACCGGCACCGGTATACTGGCAATTCTTGCGGAAAAATCCGGCGCTTCTGCCGTAATTGCGATAGATAATGATGAGTGGAGCATTAGCAATGCCAGGGAAAATATTACGGCAAATGAGTGCACCAGCATCGTTGTGCAGCAGCGGGATAATATTAAGGGCCTTTCAGGCGTTGATATTATCACCGCCAATATTAATTTTAATGTGTTAGCTGAAAATGCCGCGGATTTGGTAAAAGCATTACGGG
This sequence comes from uncultured Ginsengibacter sp., assembly GCA_964627765.1. Classification (GTDB taxonomy): domain Bacteria; phylum Bacteroidota; class Bacteroidia; order Chitinophagales; family Chitinophagaceae; genus Ginsengibacter. The sequence goes on from CAZVKO010000005.1 coordinate 11,368, forward strand.
ATAACGCCTCGTTTTTATTGATCAGCGGAATTTTGGAAAATGATGAAGAAGCAATAGAGCGCAGATTTCAGGATTGCGGGCTCCTGAAAAAAGAAACTAATTTAAAATCAGGTTGGATCAGTATTCTTTTTGAAAAACAATAGCTTATCACAAAAAGTTATAAATTCATCCCGTCGAACATTATCCGGTAATTAGTGTATATTTGTAAACTCTGGAAGATAAAATGAAGGAAATTATACTTATTATAATTGCATACCTTATTGGCTCCATCCCCACTGCTCTCATTGTAAGCAAATATTTTTTCGGAATAGATATCAGGGAATATGGAAGCGGCAACATGGGCGCTACCAATACCTTCAGGGTGCTGGGGCCAAGGTTTGGCACCATCGTAATGATTGGAGATATTCTCAAAGGAATATCTGCCGTAGCACTTTATAATTTTCTACCGTATTATCTGAATAATGAAATCGACCGGACTAATCTGATGATCGGCCTGGGCCTTGCAGCCGTAGCAGGGCACATTTACCCGGTATGGGCGCAATTTCGGGGCGGAAAGGGGGTCGCCACTTTATTTGGGATGTTATTGGCCATGCAGCCCGTGGTGGCAGTCAGTTGTGTGGGCGTATTTGTTCTCGTGCTTTTTCTTACAAGATATGTTTCCCTCAGCTCCATATTGGCAGGTGTTGCATTGCCCATATGCGTTCTGTGGGTTTACAATGAAAAAGAAATTTTTTATCGCGTCTTTGCCGTAGCGGTGGCCGCGTTAGTAGTTCTGACGCATCAAAAAAATATCAGCAGGCTCCTGAAGGGAAATGAAAATCGTGTTCCCATTCTGAAATATCGTGATAAAAGGAAATCACGCAGAAAAGCATCCTAAACCTTTTTCCTTTTTTATTTTTGCACACTTTTATTGTACAACCTTTCGGAGGCGATTTCAGTCATTACAATAACGATTGATAATACCCTTGTTCTGTAACCAAAAACTTATTTATTCATGAAAAGTCTTTTTGTATTTTTTATAGCCATCCTCCTTGTTTTTACAGGATGCACCACTAATTCAATTACCGGCAGAAAGCAGCTTTCGCTTGTATCAGAATCTACCCTTCAAACGGAAGCATTCAGGCAATACAATACCATTCTTTCTGCCAATAAAATAGAAAATAGCAGCAATAGCCGGGATGCCGAGATGGTAAAACGCGTGGGTACCCGCATAGCCGCTGCTATTACAAAATATTACAGCGGGAAAGGGTTATCCAATGAATTAGCCGGATATAAGTGGGAATTTAACCTGATTGAAAGTAAAGAAGTAAATGCCTGGTGTATGCCCGGGGGTAAAGTGGCGGTTTATACGGGCCTGCTGCCTGTTACTCAAAATGAAGACGCATTGGCAATAGTTTTAGGTCATGAAATAACCCACGCAGTTGCCCACCACGGGCAGGAAAGAATCAGCCAGGCCCTGCTTGCGCAGGGAATCGGCCTTACCGGGGATGTTTTCACCTCTGGCAATGCCCGGTCAAATACAATATTCAGAAGTATTTATGCGCCGGGGGCACAGGTAGGCGTATTGCTGCCCAATTCGCGTAAGCAGGAATATGAAGCTGATCATTATGGATTAATATTTGCTGCAATGGCGGGGTATAATCCTGAGGAAGCTATTTCTTTCTGGCAAAGGATGGCAAAGCTGAATGCCGGTTCAGGTACACCTGAAATTTTAAGTGACCATCCATTGGATTCAAAGAGAATTGAGCGCCTTAAAGGATATATGAGCGAAGCCTTACAGTATTATCATCCCGCTAATTCTCATTAAAGCAGGGCTATTCGCACGTTTAAAAAATATTCAATCTTACAGCATTAATATTGGTTATTAGCAGGATTTTATTTAATTTTGCAGCTGATTTATGCATCCTATTTGCTTTTCACACTTTTCCAACCCAATGATACACAAGGGTGCCGCTATGTTACGTAATTTTTTAATCTTAAAACCTTTTCTTGATTATGACTCAAACGTTGTTTGAAAAATTACAGTTAGAGAGTGAAAAAAATTTATTAATTCAGGGTTTGCCTTCTACCATTGAAAAACAGTTTGCAAAGCTTTCCTTTTCCAAAAATGTTACTCCGCTTTTAAAAACCCGCAAGATTGATTTTGCGCTGGTGTTTTCATTAAACCAGAACCAGCTCAATAATATTCTTGCTGAGGTTTGCCCTGCATTGCATGGCGAGGGTAAATTATGGATTGCTTATCCCAAGGCAACCTCAAAAATCAGGTGCGATCTGCACAGGGACTGCTCCTGGAATTATTTATTTGAGAATGGTTTTGAAACCGGAGACATGGTTGAGCTGGATTATGTTTGGAGCGCCCAGCTCTTTACAAGGAAATCACAACTTTCAAACGGGAAATTTAAAAATGCATCCAAGAGAAAGCTTGCTGAGGTAGATAACTACTAAGCGCCTTTTTCTTTTTTTAGCTTATTTACTCCGAAAAATATCATTGATACTGCCAGGAAAGCCAACAGCATTCCTGCGCTGTTTATAAATACTTTCTTATAGCCAAGGCTGGCAACATCTACAAAAGGATAAGGGTAATACAATGAAAATATCCCCCTGATTAAAATAAATACAAGATATACGAACGGGTATATAAGCCATGCAGGCACTTTTTTTACCGGAATATCTGTTTTCGGGATCCATATTATCCAATAAATTAAATACAATACCGGAACTATCGAATGTAACAACTCATCCACGAATTGCTGAAGACCTGCGGGGCGCCATAGTGAACGCAGTATGATATTGTAAACGAGTGCGACAATAGTAATGTAAACCGCCGCCGCGGTAATTGTACCAGGCCGCGTAAAAAAATTCCCGGCCCTGGCAAAGAGCAATGCCGTAATACAGATCGTAACCAACAGATTTGTCAGAATCGTGAAGAAACTAAAATATCGTATAATGGTTTCGGTAATGGATGTCGTGCGGTTTATGATAATCAAATAAAATTGCGCAATCAATTCAAACCATCCCAATGCAAATAGTATTACCAGTAAAATGGTACCTGATAGTTTCATTTATTGATATTTAAAACTCCGGTAAAATTATATTTTCATTTTAAAAGAAAAGCCGGAATTATTCATGATTCCGGCTTTGGCTTGTATGCAATAGGTTAATTAAAGCTCAATGGAAAATTTAGCTTAAGGCTGATATTTCTTCCCATGTTGTAGATGCCATGATAAGGCCGCGGATCGTCCGGATAAGGTTCAAAATATTTCAGCCTGCTGAGGTGCGACTGATACGCTGCATCGAACAGATTATTTCCCAGGATGTCAAAGATGAAAATCGTGTGCCCTTTACCGTTAGTAACCTCGGCGCCCACACCTGCATTTACCAGCTGGTAACCCGGAGTGGGTGTCTCAGTGCCGAAAGCAAGATAGGCCCGGTTTTGCGCTGCATACACCTCCAGCTGCACTTTCACAAAGGCATTCACGATGGAAGAGGATACTTTTTTAATGTTTGCTCTTAGCTCCGACAGGGTGTGCAACGGAGGAATAAAGGGGAGGTACTTTGAGCTGTCTGTAATCTTCTGACCATTTCCACCCAGATTGTCGCCATATACAAGCGACAGTGAATTTTCAAAGTGCAGCCAGTCTAACGGATGCGGATGTATATCAACAGATAACTCACCTCCGTATAATCTTGCTTTCGATTGCTCGAACTGGAAAGTATCTATCACTACTGCCTGCCCTGTGCTGCTCCCGATTTTTTCATTATAGATGTAATTCTGAATATTATTATTGAACACGCTTGCATCAATCGTCACATGCGGCGAACTGAAGTTGACGCCAATATCTTCCTGCCAGTTAAACTCCGGCTTAAAATCCAGGTTGCCTTTCTGGAAAGTGTTTGTTCCGGGATGAACCCCGTTTGCCGAAATCTCGGAAATATTCGGCGACCTGTAACCACGGCCTACATTGACCTTTCCGCTGAACTTATCTGAAAATTTATAGGATGCGCCCAAACTTCCGCTTGCGCCGGCGAAAGTATGCGTGTATGCATAAAAAGGATTATCCGCACCTGCAGTATCCGCTCCGTATACGGGAGTATCAAATCCGGTAACAGGATCTGGTTGGGTATACAATTGCTGGTTATTGAACCGGCGTATATCATAACGGACGCCTCCTGCGAGTTCAAGATTGCTGATTGATTTTTTAATAAAGAAGAACGGCCCAACATCCAACTGGTGATAGGATGGAATTACAAATTCCGTTCCTTTGGTGACACTGTTTGTCTGGTACATTCCATTTACGCCCGAAGTGACGCTCCATCCGTTTCGTTCAGGAAAGAAATATTTTACGTCGTATGCATAGGTGTTTAATACCAGATCGAGACCAGGTATGGAAGGATATTCAGGATGGCTAAACTCCTGCCGGATACTTTTTTCTACCGCAAGATTCAACTCGAGACGCGAATTCCCGAGAATAAAATTGTTCTTGAGATATGCCCTGTAGTATTGCACATGCTGGTGTAATGGAGTGATATCATAAGATTTTAATTCAGCGGGCGTTACAATAGGCCTTGCTGTATCTATTTCAGTGATCTGCTTTGTAAATTGTCTTGTTGCCGAGTCCCGGCTGCCATCGGGTATTTCCTGCAGATCATTAAATGCCGTAACGCCTAAGTGCGAATATCCCCACGAGCGATTAATACCTACCGAGCCGCTGAAATCAAGCTCCCGGTAAGCAGTGTTATAAACGCGGCCGTCAATCTTATTTCGGTAATCCGCAGCCATTTTATAGCTACCGATTCCCATCCAGGTAATTCCGTTTTTATTGCCCGCTACATTTACTGAAGAAGCAACCAGGTTGTTGTTGGTTTGATATTCGCCTGAAATATTTCCCACTGTTTTTCCATCGGGCGGGGGAGGTGGGGGCAAAAGGTTTACAACACCTGCTTCTGCATCTGATCCATAAATTAAGCTTGCAGGTCCCTTCACTACTTCTATTTTATTTACACTGTTTTCATCTACTTCAATGCCATGCTCATCGCCCCATTGCTGCCCTTCCTGTCGTACCCCATCATACAAGGTCAGAATGCGATTATAGCCCAGGCCCCTGATAAATGGCTTCGATACATTCGGGCCCGTTGTTACGGCATTTACCCCGGGCACTTTTGCAATGGCATCAATTACGTTGGTGCTAAGATTTTGTTGAAGATACCGGTGGTCGATGGCAACGATCGGTACCGGATCTCTTTTAATCGTAGTCGCCTGCGATACGCCCGTTACCACCACGTCGGTTTCTTCTGTAATAGAGATTTCCAGGATGAAATTTACTGTCATGTCATGATCCAGTGTAACGGTTTTCACGCTATTCTTATAGCCAATATAACCCGCCTGGATAAGATAGGTGCCTGCGGGTACATTACGTAATGTATAATGCCCGCCGGAATCCGCAATAGCTCCTATTTTGAGATCAGGAATGTATATGCTTGCCCCATTCAATGGCAAGCCGGTAACAGCAGCTGTAACAGTTCCCTTAATAGTAACAGTGGTTGCCAGTTGCCTCGAATAATTAGTTTGTGCTGATGCCGGATGGAATATTCCCGTAAGCGCCGGTACAAATAAAAAGTTAATCAGAAATATTTTTTTCATTACAATTGTTTTGAATTAAAAATGGCACGCATATACCAGGATGATATATGCATTCATGTCATTATTGAATCAAAACTGTAACGGCGGCCCGCGAAGTTTACTTTGAAAAACTTTTCCGGAAGTAAATCCCGGCAAATTATAGGAAGGGAAAAAATAAGCAACCGGGAGATTAATGATCTCAATATGGCTGCCTGCAATAAAATGTCCTTCTGCTACCAGGTCATCTACTTTACAATTAAAGCCTGCTTTGCTGAGCTGGGTTTTATCAGAAGCAGGGCGATCGGCAGTTTTATCTGTATGGTTGGCAAACCAGTTATGGAGGGTAATTTTCGGTGTAATGGCAAGAACAAAAACGGCAAGAACCAAAGCAGAGCCTGCTTTTCTAAAAAACGCAGAATTGCCGGTTAATCTGTTCATGTATGCTTGTTGAATTTTTATTACAAAGATCCGGGTCTGATAATTGTAACAATGTTGCAAATATATTATATAAACTTTGCCGGCGAAAATTTATTTTAACGGAACGCGGAAATCATAATGAATGGATGATGCCCAGCTCCAGCCCGCGGATTTCAGCAAGCCCCCGTAAACGCCCGATAGCAGAATATCCCGGGTTGCTTACCTTTTGCAAATCATCCAGCATTTGGTGACCATGATCCGGTCTGAAGGGAATGGATCTTTGCAGCTTTTGTTGCAACAATAATATTTCTTTAACAATACCATGCATGTCATTGTCGCCATCCAAATGATTGGCCTCGTAAAAATTTCCCTCACCGTCTTTTGTCACATTTCTCAAATGAAAAAAGTGTATTTTTTCACCAAAGCGTTTAATCATATCCGTTAGGTTGCTGGCGCCGGCAGCGCCTAATGAGCCGGTGCAAAAGCAAAGCCCGCTGGCTTTGTTATCCACTTTGTTTAAAAAATAAGCCATATCCTCCTCCGTGCTTACTATTCTCGGCAAGCCTAAAATCGGGAAAGGGGGATCATCGGGATGTATGGCCAGTTGTACGCCATATTCTTCACTTACTTCACTGATGGCCTTTTGAAAGTCACAGAGGTTTTCGCGTAGCGCTGCTGCATCAATGTCTTTATATAATTCCAGCTTTTGCAACATGCCTTTTGCGGTAATTTTCTTTTCCCCCGGAATGCCAAACATTACTACTGAAGCCAGTTGCTTTAATTGTTTATCGGAATATTTTTTGAAACGCTGTTTAGCTTTTTTCAAAATAGCATCGCTGTAAGCCCCTTCTGCATGTTTCCTTTTCAAAACATAGATATCAAACACCGCAAGATCCGTCCAGTTGAAATACAAAGCCAGCGAGCCATCCGGCATTTGATAGTTCAGTGAAGTTCTTGTCCAGTCATTCACCGGCATGAAGTTGTAGGTGATAGCTTTCACACCACATTTGGCAGCATTATGGATTGAGGTTTTATAGTTCGCAATATATTTCCTGTAATCTCCCGTTCTTGTCTTGATGGATTCATGCACGGTGATGCTTTCAATCACATCCCAGGTAAGGCCGGCTTTCTCAATCTCCGCTTTTCTTTTTTTTATTTCATCAATCGTCCACACCTCTCCGTGAGGTACATGATGCAAAGCAGTAACCACACCTGTTGCACCGGTTTGTTTTATATCCTGCAATGTTACAGGGTCGGAAGGCCCGAACCAACGCCAGGTTTGTTTCATCTGGAATTTCATCTATCTTTTCTTAATTAAAAATTCAGGAGCAAAAATAGTTGCTTGCAATTAATGAGATTTATTTTTTCTTACTTCAAACACATGAAGCACCTGTGGAAATAAAGCATCCATAGTTTCTTCCACCCCGCGGACGGAACCCGGAAAAGTGAGCACCAGCGTGTCTTTTACAAAGCCTGCAACACCACGCGAAAGCATGGCATACGGCATTCGCTGCTGGCCATAATTACGCGCCGTTTCTGTAATGCCCGGAATTTCTTTTTCAATCAGTGATTGAATCGCTTCGGGCGTATTGTCTCTTTTGGATAAACCAGTGCCGCCGGTAAATAATACGATGTCATAATTATCGTCCACATACTTTTTTACGGTGGATTGAATCAGCTCTGCATCATCGCTGATTACTTTGTAGGCTTTTGTTTCGATTGAAAAATTATTTAGCAACTCAATCAATCGCTTTCCGGATTTATCTTCCTTTTCGCCTTTTGAAACCGTATCTGAACAAACCACGACGGCAGTTTTCAGATTTCTGCCATCCATTTTAATATCACTCTTGCCGCCGCTTTTACTTTTTAATCTGACAGATGCTATTTCAATCCCTTTATCGATTGGCTTCAGCATATCATATATCACCAGGGCCACCACCGACGCACCATGCATGGCTTCCACTTCCACACCCGTTTTATAAATCGTGTGCACTTCTACGCTGATCAGGATTTGCAAATCTTCAGCCGAATATGTTATTTCTGCAAACTCCACAGGAAGGGGATGACAATCCGGAATTACCTCACTCGTCTTTTTTATAGCCAGCAGACCGGCCGCCCGGGAAAACTCAAATACATCACCTTTGGGAACGGTTTTGCTTTTTATAGCATCCATGGTTTCCTGCTTAGAAACTTTCACAACAGCAGCGGCTATTGCTTTTCGCAAAGTGGTTTGCTTGTGCGTAATGTTTACCATTATTTATTTACTTTCCATTGGTAGGTTTCGTTTTCAAAAATTTCCTTTCCCCAAACCGGCAATTCTTTTTTTATTCTTTCCACCGCCTCATTGCACGCATCTATTGCGGCCTGCCTGTGTGCCGATGAAGTAAAAACAAATAAGCTTATCCCGCCGGCTTTTACTGCTCCCAGGCTGTGATACACATGCATACAGGTGAGTTCATATTTTTCAAAGATCGATTCACGAATCTCATGCATTTTTTCAAGCGCCATTTCTGTATAGGCGCTATATTCAATTGCGGCAACAGTTTTATCATCAATCACATCAGCCCGCACCTGTCCGAGAAAAATGCTATGAGCGCCGATACCGGTTTTGGAGCCATGCTTTTCAATTTGCTCCGCAATAAACGGTGCGCTGATGGCTCCATCTGCAAAAATATTTTTGGGCTTATGTTTATTTTTCGCTTCCATATATTCTGTTGATTGTTCATCCTCCTGAAAACGGCGGCAACAAAGCGATTTCCGAATCCTCTTGTAATGTTGTATTTGCCTGAATGATATTTCTGTTTACTGCAATTTTATAAGTAATGTCTTTTAACCCCGGATAATTTTCCTGTAAATTCTTTACCAATTCATCTGTGTCGGCAACATTTGCCACTTCAAAAGAATTACTTCCGACTATATCTGCTATTTGTCCGAATATTTTTATTATCATATTATTGCTTCTTTGTGTCTCCGCGTCCTTGTGGTTAATTTAAAAACCACGAAGACACCAGGCTAACGAAGTTTTAAGGTAACATATGTACCTCCACTTCTTCACCAGCCTTATATTCCGTTCTTCCTTCATCAAGTTTGATTAAACAATTCGCTTTTGCATAAGAACTCAGCCGGTACGATTCCTGTGCCTCGAGCGCTGTTGCTTCATCATTGTTTAAAAGACCTTTCAGAAACACGGTAAGTTCCGGCACTTTTGCATAATCAGCTTTCAGCTTTGCTGTAATTGTTTTAATGCCACTTTCTCTCTTCATCATCACTGCCAATGCTTCCGCTACATATTCGTAAAAACACGTTAGCACCGAAGATGGATTACCGGGCAAACCGAACACTATTTTCTTTTGTTTCTTCCCGAAATACAAAGGCTTTCCCGGCCGCTGTTTTACTTTGTGAAATAGTTTTTCAACACCGCAATTATTTGCCGCCTGCAATACAAAATCATAATCGCCCACACTAATGCCGCCGCATAGTAACACAACATCACTTTTTCCCAAAGCCTTATCCAAAGCAGAAGTCAATCTCTCCAGATTATCATCTGCATAAAAAATTTCCGCCTCATCGAAATGCAACTGCTGCAATGCCGCCTTTATCATAAAGGAATTCGCCTCATATACTTCACCAAACTGCAATTCCTTTCCCGGATGCTGTAATTCATTACCGGTAATAATAATGCTGATTGACGGCTTTTTATAAACTGATACCTCCGTTATTCCCAATGAACTCAAAAACCCAATCGTACCGGCAGATAATAATTCATCTTTTTTAAAAGCCACATCCCCTTTGCGAATGTCCTTTCCTTTTGGCCTGAAATTAACTCCCTGCTTTAATTGATCATCTTCTATCACCAAACAATTGTTTTCCATCCTCGTTTTCTCCTGCATTACCACCGTATCCGCATTTTCCGGGACCGGGGCGCCGGTGAAAATGCGCATCGCATGTCCTGGCTTCAGAGATATTTGCTGATGGCTGCCCGCCGTCGATTCGCCGGTAACGGTAAGCTTCTTTGCAGCATCTTTAAACATTATCGCATAGCCGTCAACGTTAGATTGATTGAATGGCGGAAAATCAATAGCAGAACAAACATCTGCTGCAAGTACAAAACCCGCTGCATTTTTTAGCGGCATCTTTACCGGAGGCATTGCCTCCACATTCCAGGCTACCATCTTTTTTGCCTCATCCACCGAAATCATTCCTCCAATTGTTGCCGGGAAAAAATAAAAAGTGTTCATATAACTTATCCTCATTTCCTTATTGCTCCTTATTCATTTTTTATACTGACCGCGCCCAATTCCCCTTCAGGAGACAAGGGTTAACCACCAATCGTTATCATACTCCTGTTCTCGATTTTTTGCGCATCTATATGTGCAATGTCTGCACTGAACTGGCCGCCCAGCTCCTTTGCTTTCATCCAAATATTTTTATGAATCAGCGAAGCCACATCCTCCCCGTTGCGCAGGGCTTTCAGCAAATCCATTTCACTATTGCTGAACAAACAGTTCTTCATCTTTCCGTCAGCTGTCAATCGCATTCTGTTGCAGCCCGCGCAGAACGGCGCGCTCATGGTGCTAATTACTGCAAACGATCCTGCATGCCCCGGTATCATAAAATGTTTCGAAGTGTCGTGCGTATTATTTTGCACCGGATAGAAAGAATACTCTTTTCCGATTGCCGATAAAATTTCATCCATCGGCACTACCTTGTTGCTCGTCCACCGGTTGCCGCTGAAAGGCATAAACTCTATAAATCGTACTTCAACCGGGTTGTGCATCGTCCATGCAATGAAGTCATTTATCTCATTGTCATTAAAGCCCTTCATCACCACGGCATTGATCTTTACATGAAAGCTGTGATGGAGCAGCAATTCAATGTTGCTTCGTACGCGGTGAAACAGGTCACGCCTTGTTATAAATAAAAATTTTTCCGGCTGCAAAGTGTCCAGGCTGATGTTTACAGATTTCATCCCGGCATGTTTCAGCACATCCACAAAATCATGCAGCCTCGTTGCATTCGTCGTCATGGTAAGCTCCACGGGAAGTTTTGAAAGCGCCGTAATGATTTGCGCTGCATCTTTCCTCACCAGCGGCTCACCGCCGGTGAGCCGTATTTTTGCGACACCCTGCTCCACAAAAATCTTTGACAGCGCTTCAATCTCGTGCGCCTGCATCAGGTGCGATGCCGGGGTAAAATCATAATCGTCCTCCGGCATGCAATAGAAGCAACGCAGGTTGCAGTTATCCGTCAGCGATATGCGCAGGTAATTGTGTATCCTGTTGTAATTGTCGGTGATCATTCAATCACAATTTACGAATTATCGGCGCAGCATGGTGATATTGTATCTCCACTTCATCGCCGTTGTGCAGGTGGTCGTGTTGCAATACCGCAGGTATTTTCAGCAAACGGTTATTGATTAAAATGGTCAGCCCGTTTTCCGTTGATACAATGCTCCCGCGCAACGTAGCGCCATTGCCGCCATTCATAAAAAATGCAGCGAGCGTGGTGTACTCCTGTACGCTGCCATGATCGAGATGAATCACCTGGTCCGACAGCCGGATGATCTCATCCATATCATGACTCACGAGAATTGTCGTCAGGCCAAAACGTTTGTGTACTTCAAGCAATGTCATTTGCAGTTGCCTGCGCATTTCGCTATCTATTGCAGAGAGCGGCTCATCCAGCAGCAGCAGCGAAGGTTTGGTGGCAATGGCTCTTGCCAGCGCCAGCCGTTGTTGTTGTCCGCCGGAAAGGGCGGGTATCTTTCGCGAAGCAAGCATCGTAAGGCCTGTTATATCCAGCAGCTCATCCACAAACTGCTTCGGCGCATCTTTACTCAGCGCAAAAGCAATATTCTCTCTCACGTTCATGTTGGGAAACAGCGCATAATCCTGGAACACAAAACCAATCTTGCGTTGCTGCGGCGGCAGGTTGATGCGTTTGCGTGCATCAAACCATACCGCATCATTCATCATGATGGCGCCATCATCCGGTTTCATAAAACCCGCCAGCATGCGCAGTATGCTCGTTTTGCCCGCGCCGGAAGGGCCATACAGGCTTATCAGTTTCCCTTTATCAAACCGGCATGTCACCTGCAGCAGCATTTCGCCATCGGCAGTGTGCAATTTTTTTTGAAGAGAAAAATTGATCATGGGCTTATTATAAAATTTGTTTTTGAGGCCATCAGCTAAAGTACAAATATCGGCGATAGTTGCGGCTATTCGCTCCAAGTCCTCGCTTCACTTCGTTTCGCTGCGGGCTTTCCGCTTCTATCCGCAGCCCGTGGGCTATAGTGCAATAATCAGCGATAAAAAAATTGGGCCCCGGCCGGATCTCTCCGGGAGATTCGCCAAGACAAATAATGCATGTTTTGTCATGCCAAGAGCGTAGACACAAATGTTTGGAGATGTTTTCTGCATCGGGTTTTATGAAGTTACTGCTGCATTTAAAGCGTACCTTGTGAAAACCATGAGGCAATAATGAAAAATCAGGGTTTAAAAGAAGAGAATTTTATAATTATGAAAAACTTACCGTATGACAATGAAACAGCGCATCAGCATCCGGCAACTGGAACCTAAAGCATATGAAGTATTGCATGCAATGGAAAAATACTTATCCACGACAGAATTAAGTCCGCAACTTCGGGAACTTATAAAAATACGGGCATCACAAATAAACAAATGCGCTTTCTGCCTTGAAATGCACACCAAAGATGCAAGGAAAGCAGGCGAAACCGAGCAAAGAATTTATGCATTATCAGCATGGGAAGAAAGTCCGCTTTTTACAGACAAAGAACGAGCCGTACTTGCGTTGACTGAAGAAGTAACTAAAATATCAGAGCATGGAGTTAAGGACATAACTTTTCAAAATGTTCAAACGTATTTCACCAACAACCAGATTGCCCAAATTATAATAGCCATTAACCAAATAAATTTCTGGAACAGAATTGCCGTATCGACAAAAATGTTTCATTCTGTATCATGATTGTATCCTGATAAAAAGTTTTTGGTCAGGCATCGTCCCCTGATTGGAGCATGTTCTAAAGCTGACTGGCTGCGTGATAGAGCGGATATCACGCTGAGGCTTTGCGTATGGCTTTGCGGCGGAGCAGGAGCGATAGCACGAACTGTAGCTGATGCTTGCAGTGTAGCTGACAGCCCCAAACAAAAAATAGTTCAAACGTATAATTTCTGAAAATATGAATCATTTCCCGGTGAATTATATTTGCGACTAAACAGCCGGCAATGAAATCAGCAAATACATTTTTTATTGTCCTCCTTATATTTTTTTCGGCAACCTGTTTTGCACAAACCAATTCAGTAACGATTACCAATGAGGATGGGAAGTCAACCGTATTTTCTTTTGCAGAACTGCAATCATTCCCTCAAACCACTTTGAATGTGGAGGGTGAAGACGGCGCAATGCATAACTATACCGGGGTAGATCTGTACGATCTGCTGGGTAAAGCAGGCGTGCCGTTCGGGATAGATGTGAGGAGGAAAACGCTCAGCAGTTATATGCTGGTAAAGGCTGCCGACAAGTACTCCATCATTTATGCACTGGCAGAAGTGGATACTTTTCTTTCGAACAAAAAAATGATCCTGGCCTATTTAAAGGACAATCATCCGTTGCCGGACAATTTCGGCCCCTTACAAATAATTACTACCGGAGAGAAAAAGCATGCAAGACTGATAAGGCAGGTAACGGCAATTGATATCAAGAAGGCGGAGTAGTATATTGAACTAATGTTGCGCTAACAATAAATGTCGGGTAAATCTTCTCCATAGACCCGCTTGCAATAGGCAAGTATACCTAATGACAGAAGAGAAGCATTACAATCAGCATTTTTCAGCGGAACGGGGCTTAAATGATAATTTATGACTGACATAGCACTATAAGTATTGTTCATCAAAAATACCACACACCTGAATTTTTCCTTTCCCTGGTGTTTATTTGAAAATACGTTTATCAAACGGGAATTTTTCGATGGCCGTTATTTTAATTTTTACAAAATCCGGATGATTTGGATTGATTAATAAATTATAATCTCCCTGAGTTACGACGGATGGTATTTGCAACACACAATATTTATTATCAGCAATAAATTTGTCACCAATTGCTTGTGTAGAGACGGGGTGGGGGAATATATTCCAGTCGGAAGGTAAGTCAGTAGTCTTTAACTTTTTAAGAGGGATGCTATCAGGGATAAAGATGGTTACCATCCTATAATCGTCTGGCAGCGTAGCTAAAGTAAAATGAACTGCAACTTCTGCCATTGCAAGGGACCGGTTGCCGGCGGTGTAAATCATCTCTGCTCCTGTAGAATTCCATCTTGCACCTTTTATAGCAGCACCTTTTCCTGACAAGGCTGATGCATACATTTTCCTGGATAAGCGATAGACTTCCATTAAACTAAAATTCCATAGTTAATTCTTGTCAATTCGCCAATAACTAATTCTTTCCCATACGAATCTTTTAAAAGTTCCATAGGTTTTAAATTACCCAAAGAAAAATTTGGAGTTTCGAGCCAAAGTTTGAATTTTTCCATATCTCCGAATACATCAAGCCCAACTTTTGTGACTTCAGCCATTTCGATTATCTTTTCTGATTGAATGGGCTTAAAGCTTTTTGAAGTTTGCTTATATCTGTGTAGTGATTTTGTGGAAATATCTAAAAAATCGGCCCAGTCCCTCTCTGTAAAAGGAGTGAAATGTTGAATCAGATTAAACAACGAATAAGGTATACCCTGTCTTATTACAAGAATTATCAACATTTTGTTTCCAAGGAAATCTGCATACGTAATATTTGCATTTTGAGATAAAAATTTCTTGTTAAATCCTGACCGCCTTATGATGTTTGAAATTTCTTTATCTATTTTATTCCTGATATTAATTGTGTCTGACGCCATAAATGCTTATTGACATTTGTCCACAAAAATAGGACAAATTTCCAATATTAAAAACTTACCTATGCTAACTTTGCATACAATAACTGACTAAAATGGCTCAGGGCTGTAATACATCACAAATATTTCACCTGCATTTTCCTGTTTATCATATACAGCGTAAACAAAATAGCGAATGAGATCGCTATTAATATCAGCGCATATACGTTGGCGTTATGATAATTGAAGATTTCCACTTCGTCATAGATGGCGATGGATGCAGTACGCGTTTTACCGGGAATATTGCCGCCGATCATCAATACCACGCCAAACTCACCTACGGTGTGTGCAAACGTTAGTACCGTTGCAGTAAGTAAAGACGATTTGATATTCGGTAATAAAACACGGGTAAGTGTTTGCCATTTTGTTTTGCCTAACGAATAGGATGCTTCTTTTAAACCCGGCGATAATGATGACAACCCTGATTGAACGGGATGCACCATGAATGGTAAACTGTAGATGACGGAAGCAACGAGCAATCCTTCGAAAGAAAATACCAATCTCAGATTGAATGCCCGTTCGAGCCATGCACCGAAGGCATTGGCCGGGCTGAATGCAACCAGCATATAAAACCCGATAACCGTCGGCGGCAGTACGATCGGCATGGTGACAATAGCCTCGATGATGGTTTTAAAAATATTTTTCCTGAAAGCCAGCCAGGATGCGAGTGGTATGGCGATTACCAACAGGATGAGTGTTGTAAAAAATGCAAGCTTTAATGTGAGCAGGACGGGTTGCAGCATAATAATGGCCTCACCTAAATCCTCTCCGAAGGAGAGGGTTTGTATCAGTCTGCAAGTTACAGTTAATATTTATTTATTCAGCTATTGGGTACGAATGAACTTTGATCAGCCAAATGTTTTGAAAGACTTCATGAGGTCTACACTTTCCTCTCCTTTGGACAGGGGTTAGAGGCGAGGTTTTACCCGGTTAATCGCTGGGCAGGTTATACCCAAATTTCTTATAAATTTCCCTCGCCTCTGCAGAAAACAAAAAATCATAAAACCCTTTTGCCTCTTTATAATTATTTTTCCCGGCATATTTTAATAATACTGCAGCCTGCCTGATAGGCGGATAATCATGAATGTTTAACTCAATCCATCTGCCTTTGCCTTTCATGGCATCTGATAATACAATAGACTTTGCAGTAAAGCCAATATCTGCTGCGCCGGTGGCAATGAACTGGCTCGTTTGTGTAATGCTTTCGCCGGTTACCAGCTTTGACGCAATTTTTCCATACAAATTATATTTCTTCAAAATAAATTGTGCCGCACTTCCATAAGGGGCCGTTGCCGGATTGGCAATAGCAATCGATTTGATATTTGCCGATAATAGCGACTGAAGATTTTGTGACGGGGTAATGTCCGGCCTTGTAGTCCATAAAACAAGCGCGCCCCGTGCATATACTTTTGGCGATTCCGTTGTGAAGCCCTGCTCTGACAGCTTTTGAGGAAAACTGGTATCGGCGGAAACAAAAATATCGTACGGAGCGCCTTGTGTAATTTGTTGGGTGAGGTTGCCGGATGCACCCAGCACCACATCAATTTTTATAGGGTGTGTTTTTTGATAATCTGCTATCAGGACTTTTATAGCATATTGCATATTGGCGGCTACGGCAACAGTGATTTTCGTTTGTGCAATGACAGGTCGCATTGCAAGCAGCACTGTACAACAAATGAGTGAAATTTTTTTTAAAGAATTGTTTTTATAATTCATGGTTCAATAATGCTTCGTAGTCTTTTTGTGTATCTATATCAATGTCACCTTCAGGGAAAGGAACTGTTGCAACGTCGTTACTATTTGCTTTCACAATCTTTTTTGCTCCTTCATCACCACGCAGGCCCAGCAGGGCGTCAAAATATTTTTTTGTAAAAAGTACCGGCGTCCCTAAAGTATCGGCATAGGCACTTGCTACCATATTTTTTTTGCTTTTCAGGCGGGTTTCTGCCAGTTGATTAAATAATGACGATGAAATAAAAGGCTGATCGCACACTGCGAGAATGATGTTTGAAACATCAGGATGGGTTTGCATTATATGCCGTACGCTCGTTACAATGCCGGATCCCATTCCGCCCCTCCAGTCCGGATTGAAAATGATTTCCGTATTTTTTTTGCCGATCGATTTTTGTATTTCTTCTGCGTGGGCGCCTGTAACAACAATAACAGGATTTGCATTGGCATTCATCGCTTCGTCCATTGCATGTTGCAATAAAGTTTTACCATTAAACAGCTGCAATTGTTTTACCTGGCCAAAACGGGCAGATTCACCGGCAGCAAGGATTATGATAGCGGTTGGGTTCATCATTTCAGACGCGATGGTGAATGGATGTTTTTCTTTCCTTCAACGGCGAGCCGCTTCTTTGTGAAAAGACCGCTTTTATTTCGGCAATAACGGATAAGGCAATTTCTTCCGGAGTTTCTGCTCCGATATCCAGGCCAACAGGGCTGTAAATTCTTTTTTCTATATCATCATTGATGGCAATGTCATTTTCTTTCAGTTCATTTAACATCTTATGCAATTTCTTTTTCGGGCCGAGTAGCCCGATATACCTGCAATTCGTTTTGATAATTTGTTGCAGCGCTGCAATGTCGTAATTATAGTTGTGTGTCATTATTACCATTGCGGTCTGGTCGTCTATTTCAGCGGCAGTAAGGATGTCCGCAGGGCTTGTTATGCTCACTTTATTTGCTTTTGGAAAGCGTTGTATGGCAGCGTGCGCCTGCCTTCCGTCAGCTACGATGATATTCCAACCAAGTATAGAAGCCATTTCAGTGAGCGGCTGTGCATCATTGCCGGCACCCATGATCAGCAATTGAATGGCGGGCGGGATAAACTGAAACAGCACAGAGTTGTTTTCTACTTTTGAAATAATGGTTTCTCCTGTTTCCAGAACCCGGGTGCCTTCTTTATTTAATTCGATTTCGTTATTCAAACTGCTTTCCGGTTCATTTATGAAAAAATACGTACCCGGCTGCGGTGCATATTTGTTTTCGTTGAACCCCGTTATCAATACAGCGTCTTTTCGGTGTTGTGCAATTTTCCTCAAAAGCTGAACAGGATTGTTGGGATCATCCTGTTTTACCGGCTCAAATAAAATATATACGATGCCATTACAACCCAGTTGCACACCGAGCCGTGAGTCTCCTTCGTCGGTGGTATCGTAGATTTCCAGCTTGTTCTGTTGCTGCTGCATGGCGAATTGCGCTTTTTTCAATGCATCCCCTTCGAGGCAGCCACCGCTGACAGCGCCGGTTATTACACCATCTTCCGTTACCAGCATCCTGGCTCCGGGTCTGCGGTAAGACGAGCCTTCTACTTTTACAACCGTTGCCAAAGCCGTTTGCTTATTTTGTAATACAGCTTTTTCGTATGCCTGTATGATGTCGTTGAGCTCTTTCATTTATACCCAATATTTCCAGCCAGTATTAATTAATGACGGACTGACTGCGTAAATTTTTTATACTCCCTGTTATTGCTTCAATCGCCATCCCGATATCTTCTTCTGAAGTAAACCTTCCCAAACCGAAACGCAAAGAGGCATTGGCTCTTTCATCACTCAGCCCAAGTGCTTTTAAAACATAGGAGGGCTCAACCAATGCAGAGGTGCACGCGGAACCGGAAGAAACAGCCACACTTTTATGCAGCGCAGAGATAAGTGTGTTTGCTGTTGCGCCTTCGAAAGAAAGATTCGTAACATGAGGAAGCCGATGCTCCGTACTGCCATTTATAGAAACATTATTGAGTGCAACCAGTGCAGTTTCCAGCTTATCTCTCAATGCACTTAATCTTTTTGCTTCGCTATCCATTTCGCTCATACATATTTCACATGCTTTGCCGAAGCCAACGATGCCCGGCACATTCAGCGTTCCGCTTCGCATATTATTTTCATGGCCGCCACCATCCATTTGTGCAATCAATTTTACACGCGGATCCTTTCTTCGTACATATAATGCGCCGATGCCTTTTGGTCCATACATTTTATGGGCAGATAATGAAAGTAAAGGAATATCATCATTAATCAC
This sequence comes from uncultured Ginsengibacter sp., assembly GCA_964627765.1. GTDB lineage: Bacteria > Bacteroidota > Bacteroidia > Chitinophagales > Chitinophagaceae > Ginsengibacter. The sequence continues at coordinate 30,372 of CAZVKO010000005.1, forward strand.
ATCAACCGGAATCTTACCGGCAGCCTGGGCTGTGTCGCAAAAGAAAAGTACATTATGTTTTCTTGCAATTGCGGCTATTTCCTGTACCGGCTGTATTACGCCAATCTCATTATTTGCATACATCACGGCAATAAGAATGGTAGAAGATTGGATGCTTTTCTCAAGAATTTCTGCATTGATTCGTCCATCCTCTTTTACCGGCAGGTAAGTAATCTCAGCTCCAAATTTTTCGAGATGCCGGCAGGTATCCAGTACGGCTTTATGTTCCGTAACACAGGTAATGATACGATTTCCTTTGGATGAATACGCTTCATAGACGCCTTTGATGGCGAGATTCACGCTTTCGGTGGCGCCGGATGTAAAAACAATTTCTTTGGGATGCGCATTGATGAGCGTGGCAACCCTTTCGCGCGCATGATCTACGGCCTCTTCCGCAATCCATCCATATACGTGTGTGCGGCTTGCGGCATTACCAAAGTTTCTTGTGAAATAGGGCAGCATTTCCTGTAATACTCTTTCATCAACCGGCGTGGTGGCATTGTTATCTAAATAAACTGGTTGCTTCATTGATACAAAGTTCGGTTTATTTGGGGTGTTACAATGCAGCTTTTCCGCTTTACAGAATGTCCTTTTGCACAATCGTAATAATTTTATTTTATAAATTTCTTTTACTTTAGAAGCCGGTTAAGGTAAATTTCATGATTGATTATTCCCGATATGACGATACACAATTGTTGTCTTTGCTGGCACAAAATGATGAATCTGCATTTACTGAAATCTATCATCGCTATTGGGAAAAACTGTTTTATAAAGCCGGTAAAAAGCTGGGCGATTTGTCCGAAGCAGAAAATATAGTACAGGACATTTTCCTCGACATCTGGCAAAGAAGAAGCAAGTTGGAAGTTACCGGCGATCTCAGCCATTATCTCGCCGTTGCTTTAAAATACCGGGTCATCAATTATCAAAACCGCTATGCCAAAAAAGCTACTCATCAGGCTCACGTGTCCCTGCAGGATACAGCCGCAGACCGCACAACGGAAGAATGGCTGGCTTATTCAGAGCTCAACCGCTGTATGGCCGCGCTTGTAGCCGGGCTACCGGAAAAATGCCAGTTAGCTTTCCGCCTGCGGGAAGAAGGACTAAGCCAACAGCAAATTGCAGATAAAATGGGCGTTTCTGAAAATACAGTGGAAACACATATTGGTCGTGCCTTAAAATCTCTTCGCAAAGGCCTTACCCTTCTCTTTTCGCTGCTCTGATGTTAAACACATTTGAAAACCATTAAGTATTTAAGAATAGCTAAGTTGCCTGCTCTTAATAAATCTTAACTTCTTCATGGTTTTAATGATTAGAATGTTCGCTGTAAAACGGAATGTTTAAGGACAGCCATGAGAAATTTTTCGCCTATTCACGGAAAAGGCTTACTGATGTGACTAATAAGTATGGAGCATTCCAAAGAATATTATTATGAGCTGGCCCGCAGGTGGGCAGAAGGAACTATTACGCCTGAAGAAGCCAAAGAATATATTGAATGGTTTAACCAGGATGACCACGAACCTCTCTATATTCCGCCAGGCTTTGCCGGCAGCAGGGAAGAATTAAACCATCGAATGCTTGCCATTATTCAAAAGAGCATTGAGGAGCAGGCGCCTGTTATATCAATAAACAAATATCGCCGGGCCAGATGGGTAGCAGCCGCTTCTATTGCTTTATTAATTGCAGTTGGCAGCTATTTCTTCTTCTTTAATCATAAATCTCAAATCACGGATCATACATCAGCAATCGCTTCTAATGATGTAAAAGCGCCTGCTGCCAATCGTGCTACGATTACCATGTCGAACGGCAAAATAATTTACCTCGATAGCGTAGCAAATGGGCAGCTTGCGATTCAAAATAATGTTTCGCTTATCAAAACCGATGATGGAAAAATAAGCTACCGGCTAACGGCTACCAGCCAGCAGTTAACAGCTCAATACAATACACTCACCAACCCAAGAGGATCGAAGGTCATTGATATGACACTCTCTGATGGCTCTCATGTGTGGTTGAATGCAGGTTCATCCGTTACATACCCTGTTGCATTTATTGACAATGAACGAAAAGTTACCATTACAGGAGAAGCATACTTTGAAGTAAAGCATAATGAAAAGATGCCATTCACGGTTGCTGCAAATGGAGTAGAAGTACATGACCTTGGCACATCATTCAACATTAATGCTTATGATGATGAAGATGCGATCAGGGTAACACTATTAGAAGGAAGCGTGAAAGTGAAAAGTGGAACGTTGGAAGTAAAGATAAAACCGGGCGAGCAGGCAGACATTGATCCCATTCACCATTCACCATTCACCATTCACCAACCCGATGTGGAGCAAGTAATGGCCTGGAGGAATGGTTGGTTTGAATTCGATGAAATGGATCTTGGTACGATCATGCGGCAGGTGAGCCGGTGGTATGATGTGAATGTTCAATTTAAGAGCCCTCCCACTGGTGCAAAATATTTTGGACGCATCAGCAATAAGCTTAGTCTTTCCAATGTACTGAAGATGCTTGAAAGCAACGGACCAGGATTTCAATTAGAAGGGAAAAATTTAATTGTGAGCCCATGAGGGGGCTACAAAATAAAAAGCTCCTGCTGTAACAGGAGCGAGGTTGGCAATAAACAAATAAAACTTGACGGAATCATTTATTTAATCACCAAACAATGCAAAGCTATGCATTTAACTGCTATTTCCCGTTCCCTTAGCAAGAGGAGGGTCGGGTTAACCCAACAAATCAGAAGGGTTATGAAATTAACGGCCATTCTTCTCACTGTTGCCTGTTTGCAGGTAGCCGCAAAGGGACACGCCCAAAAAGTGACATTGAATTTGAAAGATGCCCCCATTCAAAAAGTGTTCAGAGAAATTTCACGACAGACCGGCTTATCCATCGTTTGCAGCGAATCCTTATTTGAGGGTTTTAAGCCGATTACCATCTATGCAAAAGATGAGGATGTCCGGAGCGTGATGGAACAATGCCTCCGGGGGCAATCTTTGGAATTCAAATTAGATGGTAATGCTATTGTAATTAAAAGAATCCAATCTGCAGATAATTCTATTACTGCTGAACCTCCGCCTGCGATCGATGTTCATGGTAAAGTCGTCAACGAAAACGGCGGACCCGTTGCAGGCGCTTCGGTGCAGGTAAAAGGAGATAAGACTAAAGGTACCAGCACTGATGCAAACGGCGAGTTTACTTTAAAAGCTGTTGATGAAAATGCAACACTTATTATTAGTGGTGTAGCTATTGAAACGTTTGAAGTAAGAGTTAAAGGCAGAGCTGAATTAGGTACTTTACCTGCGAAAATAAAAATTACAACCGGCGAAGAAGTTATCATTAACAAAGGCTATTATACCACCACCCAGCGGCTGAACACCGGCAACGTAAGCGTGGTAAAAGGCGAGGATATACAGAAGCAGCCGGTGAGCGACCCGCTGATGGCGCTGGAAGGCAGGGTGCCGGGATTGTATATATCCCAGACCTCGGGTGTGCCGGGGGCTGCAATGAATTTAATCTCGTTAAGAGGGAAAAATAGTATCGCTAATGGTAATAATCCTTTATTTATAGTGGATGGTGTGCCCTTTACTTCAACTTCGTTGAGTAATCTGTCAGCTATTGGACCTGCTCAAATGAGCCCTTTTAATACCATTGACCCTTCCGATATTGAAAGTATTACTGTGCTAAAAGATGCCGATGCCACAGCCATCTACGGCAGCAGGGGCGCCAACGGCGTTATCCTCATTACCACTAAAAAGGGTAAGGCGGGTAAAACCAAAGTGGATTTCAATGTTTTTAGCGGTGCAGGCAAGATTGACCATACCATCCCACTGCTCAATACCCAGCAGTATCTGGAAATGCGGCACGAAGCTTTTGCCAACGACAGTAAAACGCCGGGCACTACCGATTACGATATCAACGGCTCCTGGGATACCACGCGCTATACGGACTGGGAAAAAGTAATGATCGGCGGCACGGCGCATTATTCCAAAGCCGAGGGCAATATTTCCGGCGGTAACGAGAACACCCAGTTTGTTTTCGGCGGCGGATACAGCAAACAGACGACTGTGTATCCAGGAGATTATAACGACCAAATCGGCTCCGCCCATTTTAACCTTACACATACTTCCACCAATCGCAGGTTTCACGCTATCTTTTCTGCCAGCTATACTAATGATAACAATACCCTCCCGACGGGGGACTTTACTCCAATTACATACTTACCACCGGATGCGCCCGCTTTATACGACGCCAATGGTAATTTGAACTGGCAGCAAAATAGCAGCGGCGTTTACACTTTTCCCAATCCTTTAGCTCAGACCAATGCCAGTCTAACCAATGTCACGGATAACCTGACAGGAAATGCCAACTTAAGCTATGAGATATTGCCCGGGTTGCAACTATCGGCTAACGGGGGATACAATAAAATAGAGATGAATCAGAATTATATTACTCCTCTTACCGCTTATTCACCGGCGTTGGCTAATAATACTAATTTACGGAGCCACCGATATGCCAACAATACTTTGAAGACCTGGCTCATTGAACCGCAGCTCAATTATAAAAGGAAGCTGGGTAAAGGGCAACTGGAAGTATTGATGGGTACAACTTTTCAGGAAAATGAGCAAACAAAGTTTATTGAAACTGCCAGTAATTTTTCATCCGATGCTTTGATTTACAATCTGCAAGCTGCTACTACTATTAGTATAGGTAATTACAATTCCACTGACTATCGTTATAGTGCGCTGTATGGAAGGCTGGGTTACAACTGGGAAGAAAAATACCTGCTGAATATTACCGCCCGCAGGGACGGCAGCAGCCGTTTTGGTCCCGGCAAGCAATTCGGCAACTTCGGGGCGGTGGGCGCAGGCTGGGTGTTCTCCAAAGAAAAACTGGTTGAGGATAATCTATCCTTTCTCAGCTTTGGCAAGCTGCGCGCCAGTTACGGCACTACTGGCAACGACCAGATAACCGATTACCAGTATTTAAGCACTTACAGCGCTTACAGCAATCCTTACCAGGGCCAGAACGGCTTGTACCCTACACGCATAACCAATCCCTATTACGGCTGGGAAGAGGTAAAGAAATTAGAATTCGGCTTAGACTTGGGCTTTCTGAAGGATAGGATAATGCTTAATGCCAGTTATTACCGCAACCGCACGGATAACCAGTTGGTAGGCTATTCCCTGCCCACTATCACAGGCTTTAGTTCTATCACGGCAAACCTGCCCGCCCTGATACAGAATACCGGGCTGGAACTGGAACTGAACACTATCAATATTAAGGGGAAGAATTTTAGTTGGACATCTTCGGCAAATATCAGTTTCCCGAGCAATAAGCTGTTGGCATATCCCAACTTAGCTGCTTCAAGCTATGCCAATACTTATACCATCGGACACTCCCTGTTTAGCAAGAAGGGCTATCATTACACCGGTGTAGACCCGCAGACCGGGTTGTACACTTTTGAAGATGTTAACCACGACGGCAATATATCTTCTCCCCAGGACTATATAACAATGCCTCCAAGAACCCAAAAATTCTTTGGAGGTTTTTTAAATACAATTACCTATAAATCGTTTCAATTGGATGTCTTTATACAATTTGTTGACCAGACAGGATATAGCCCTTACTCTTTATTTGGACTCCCTGGATTCTTTATCAGTGGTTCAATGGGAAACCAGCCTGTCTGGGTGCTTTCGCGCTGGCAGCAGCCGGGTAATGTTACCGATATTCAGCGGTTCTCGCAAAATAATACTGACGTAATATATTCCTATTCTGATTTGACTAACAGCGATTTTAACGTCGCCAATGCTTCCTTTGTTCGCCTTAAGAACCTGTCCCTGTCCTACAATTTACCTGCAAAATGGCAGCGGCAGACGCACCTGCAAAATGCCCGGATTTATTTGCAATGTCAGAACCTGTTTACCATTACAGGATATAAAGGATTAGACCCCGAAAATAATAGTGGCTTATTGTTACCACCACTTCGGATGATAACTGCAGGTGTAAAGTTCAGCTTGTAATTATTACTAACAAAAATTAATGCAATGAAACGAATAATCAATAATAAAATAGTCATCGGGACGCCTATACTGGCGCTATTCAGTTTATGCGCCTGCAAGAAATTTATAGTGGTACCGCCCCCGCAAACACAAATCATAACCGCCAGTGTTTTCGCCAGCAATGCCACTGCCACTGCTGCAATGACGGTGGTTTACGCACAAATGAACCAGTCGTCAATAACTTACTATATTCCTTATTTAACCGGCTTATCCGGCGATGAATTAAAAAATTATACGACTTTCCAGGATTTTGTATCGTTTTATACCAATTCCCTGAACGCCGCAATAGTGTATGTAGGAAGTCATTTCTGGACACCGCCTTATAACTATATCTATGAAGCCAATGCGATGATAGCCGGTTTGCAAGGTTCCAATAGCATCAGCCCCGCCGTTAAAAAGCAATTGACGGGAGAAGCGCTCTTTATCCGCGCCTTCTGGCATTTTTACCTCACCAACCTGTTCGGGGATGTGCCGCTGGTAACCACTACCGATTATACGATTACGGCTACGGAAGCCCGTACGCCGCAGGCGGATGTCTATCGGCAAATTATTGCAGACCTGAAGATCGCACAAGCATACCTGAACACCAACTTTGTTGACGCCAGCGACACCACCGTTACCACGGAAAGGGTAAGACCCACCCAATGGGCGGCAACTGCACTGTTGGCAAGGGCGTACCTGTACGAAGGCAGTCTTACAGGTAGCATCAGTGATTATGACAGTGCCGAAGCACAGGCTACTGCTGTCATCAATAATTCTGCTATGTTCAGCCTGGTTACCGATCTGAATAGTGTTTTCTTGAAAAACAGCAAGGAAGCCATCTGGCAACTACAGCCAGCATCCAACGGATATTCGATGAATACAATGGAAGGCGCATATTTTATACTGACCACACCACCTAATAATGGAAGCGGTGGTCAGAACAGCACGCTAAGCCCGCAATTATTGGCTGCTTTTGAGCCGGGTGATAAACGGATGGCCGACTGGACAGATACGATAATGTCAGTCAACGGTACAGATACTACCATTTATTATTTTCCCTACAAATACAGGGCTGCCAAGTCTGCGACCACTACCTCAGAGTATGAAATGGTGCTTAGACTGGCAGAGCAATACCTGGTAAGGGCGGAAGCAAGGGCACAGCAAGGGAATACTACCGGTGCATTGGCTGATTTAAACGCGATCCGCAACCGGGCAGGTCTCTCAGATTATTCCGGGGCAACAGATAAAACTACTCTGTTAACAGCAATATTACACGAGCGGCAGGTGGAGCTGTTTACCGAGTGGGGGCATCGCTGGCTGGATTTAAAAAGAACCGGGAATGTCAACAGCGTGATGAGCGTGGTTACGCTCCTGAAAGGCGGCACCTGGAGCAGTAATTGGGCATTGTATCCTATTCCCCAAACGGAACGAACCAACGACCCGAACCTTAGTCAGAATATGGGGTATAATTAAGGTGTTACTTCGTCATTCCGACGAATGGAAGAATCTTATAAACGTTTTCCGTCATTCCCGCGCAGGCGGGAATCTACTGGCGTCATTCCGACCGGAGCGCAGCGGAGTGGAGAAATCTCAATAATGGGGCAATGTGAATGAGATTTCTCGGTCGTCCTTTCCTCGAAATGACGTAGCAATTATTATGTTCTGAAAAACTAAAAACAGTAAAGATGACAGTAAAGAAAATAATATTCCTCCTTGTATTGCTGCTCTGCATAGCCTCTATAAATATAAAGGCGCAGGCAATAGCGGACAGCGGGCGAGCCGAGGTAGGAAAGCCCGTCCCCGATTATGTCTTTAAAGACATACGGTATTGGAAAACGAAGACCGCATCCATTCGCGATTTCCGGGGCAAATGGCTGATTATGGACTTCGGAGGGCCGAATTGTGCAAGTTGCATTGCACATATTCCAGACTTTAATAATTTTCAAAAAGAGTTTGGAAAGCAGTTACAAGTGTTATTGGTCGAGCAATTGGAACCGACAGGAAAAGCCCAAAGAGAGAAAGATCCCAACTGGCCAGCAGAAACGTATGCCGTATATGAAAAGATAAGGCAGCGGCAGCATATTGACTTACCGATTGCTTTTGACAGCGTTTTGTACAAACAATATGAAATTGCCGGGATGCCTTACATCGTTATTGTTGATCCGGAAGGTATCGTTCGCTTTATTACCTCTTCCCTCACAAGAGAAAATGTGGCAGACATTCTTTCGGGCAAAAAGCCTGCTTTGACTGCTGCCTATTCCGATGATTTGAAGAACCGCACGCTGTCCTATAATTACCATTTCCCACTTTTGACAAGAGGGGAAATGGTGAACGGGGGAAACGATACCAGCTATTTATTCAGATCGTTACTGGTTCAGTGGAATGATTCCCAATTTGGATATGCCGTTATTTACCAACCTGGCAGGCTCGAGGCTTTTGGTTTAGACCTCGTTCAACTATATCGTCTGGCTTATCTGGGCACAGATTGGTGGTATTCCGGTGATCATAGATTTGAACCCGGAAAATCTTTATACGGTAACTTTTATTATGAACCGTTATTACTGACCAGGGACTCCTCATTTTTCAATACGCCGGGAATGTATAGCCGTATAAAACAGGATATTGAGCATACTTATAGTTACTCTCTTACTTTACCGGGGCTATTTAAGGAATACCCGAAAATTACAGCACAGGATAGGCAACATTTTCAGCATATCCTGCAACAGGAACTGGATAATTTATTCCCTTATACAGTTTTTCCATTGAAACGCTCAAAAGACCCGTTTACCGATTGGTAATGCTTAATGATAGCGCTGCTAATCATCTTAAAACTAAAGGAGGTCAAGCGTTTATTCATAATGGCAAGGCAGAAGGATTGACACTTACCAACCAGCCTGTATCAGCATTGGCGGATTTTATTTTAGCGCAAAGTGAGGTATTTCGTACCGCCATAGTTATCGATGATACAGGTATTAAAGGGAACATAGATATAAAGCTGGACTGTAACCTTACCGATTACGTTGATATCGTACGTGCATTAAGAGAAAATGGCTTAGACCTGGTAAAAGGCGAGAAGGAAATGAAAGTATTGGTCATCAGGGATAAGCAACCGGATACAAAAGAATCATCCGCTAATTGATAAAAATAAATGAACCGATGAAAATGAAATATTGGTTAACCGTTTGTTATTTACTGTTGCTAAGCCTGCAGGTAAAGGCGCAAATACAAGACCCCGTGCACTGGACATACCGCGCCGAAAAAACAGGAGATAAAACCTATACGCTGCACATTACCGCCACGATAGACAAAGGCTGGCACATCTATGCGCAGCAGCAGCCCGCAGCGGCCATTTCTGTGCCTACGCAGATAGTATTTAATAAAAATCCGCTGGTAATCATCACCGGCACACCAAAAGAGATAGGCAAAAAGGAAATACAGGATTTAAAAGAGGTAGGAATAAAGCAATACTATTATGCGGGCAAAGTAGATTTTGTACAGGCAATAAAGCTAAAATACTCCTCCCCTAAAGGGGGAGGCCGGGAGGGGGCTGTCAAAACCAATATATCCGGCAGCATCACTTACCAGGCCTGCACCGATGCAATGTGCCTGCCGCAGAAAACGGTGCAGTTTAATATTCCCGTTCCGTAGGTGCAATGTTATTAAATTAAGCCGTCACCTCGACGAAAGGAGAGGTCTCCTGAATATTGAGCAGGTTAAACTTTTCCGCCGTTGTTGGTTAGCGCAGCGGAGACCAACAACAAAAAATGCTGCCGGTGCGCCCACGCTGCAAAAGCCGGCGCACAACACCGGCAGCGGCGGGTTATTTGATCACCAAACGTCCCTACGGGACGAGGGTGCACAGGGAACGGTTTCTTGTCTACCAACCGGTTGTCCCTGACGGGACAGATGCAAAGCGGATCAGGGCCGCGCCGGTACCTATTGCCCCTCCGCCCGGCGTGTGTCCACACACGCCGGAAACAGGCAAAACGGATGTGAGTTATTTTTTCTCAAATGGGTCTGAATGTCCCTGAATGCTGAAACAATTTTTTTAATCAAATGAGAATTTAATAAATGAAGCCACTAATAGGCATCGCTATAATACTGCAACTGTTGCCATCCTGTAATTCTTTAAAGGAAGGCATGTCAGGCAACCGGCAATATGATGATTCAATACATTACCTGATAATCGAAATATCAGGAAGCTTTCCCGGTTTAAAAGAAATTCTGAATGTAATAAATAAAAACGGGTATGCAGAGGATGTGGAAGAGGAAGATAATGACATTTATTTTTCCGATTCAAGAATATTTACCATACAGATGGAGGCTTCCCAAAAGCAGGTGGATGAGATTTTTCGTGAGCTGAATAAATATTCACCGCAGCTGGTACTCTTGTATGAGAGGTAAGTATACATCTTAATCAGCGAAGTTTTTTTTCTCGTGTAACAAGGTTTAGTTACAATAAGGCCGCGTATCTACGCATGGCCTTTTTATTGTAAGAACTATTAATCTTGCTCCTATTCGTGTGTCTGCATACGCCTCCGGAAATAAGTTGTTTTTCTGCTTTACACAATTTTGGCTTCATGGTTTTACTACGTTGCTTTTTCAATTTTTTTATGAAAGCGCTGATTTCAAGGTTGCTCATCTTTTGTCAATGGTTTGTATTGTCCACCGATAAAATCTACGTCTAACTCTTTTGCTTTATTTTTCATTTTGAAAAATATTTATTTATCGGCTTCAAAGCATACCTGCGGGAAACAGAATGCAGGAATGGGTTGATCTTTGTAAACCGGCGTTATGAAATTTCAAACGTTTTTCAACATCTGAAGTACTACCGATGTAGTAACGACCATCTTTTTCGCTTTGCAGAATATATACAAAGTACATTAGGTCGGGATGACTGGATTCGAACCAGCGGCCTCTTCGTCCCGAACGAAGCGCGCTACCGGGCTGCGCTACATCCCGAATGGAACTATATTAAAAACCAAAGAAAAGAACTATATCACTCACCCAAGACTCCTCCCGAAAAGTAAAACATAGTCGCAGGTTAATGATTATATTTTGAAAACCCGCTAATGGCGCGGGTTTCAATTTTTGGGTCGGGTGGACTGGATTCGAACCAGCGACCCCTTGCACCCCATACAAGTGCGCTACCGGGCTGCGCCACCACCCGAAAGGGGTGCAAATTTATGAAATTTCAGATAGTAATAAGAAGGTTGTTCGAAAAATCATAATAAAAATGGGGCTTAACAACGGGATTTTCCTAAATACTTTCATTATGATTATATCGCCCATACTTTTCATTCTCCTGTTAAAAGGATTGCCTGTTTACGCGCCGGTTATAAAATCGTTAATGTTTAAATTGATTGCATGAATAAATGCAACGAAACTGAAAACAGAAGGAACAACCACCTAAATTTGTCGCGGATTGATTTCAAAAAAGCTTAATTGGTACGTATGAAAAAGGCCCCCTTACTGCTTGCCATGCTTTTCTTTGCCATCAGCATGCAAGCGCAAAATCTGCATCTTGATCTGTATGCCGGTGATCTCAATTACAACGGCGATTTGCAACAACATGCTTTTACTTTTTCCCAATCACATTTTGGAGGCGGCCTCGGTGCAACCTATGATTTGAATGATCACTTTGCTGTACGTTCATCTTTTATATTTGGCAAGCTTTCCGCAGATGATAAATATGGAAGAAATGCTGCCAGAAACCTGAATTTTATTTCAGGGCTTACTGAGCTAAATCTTAATGCCGTATATTATATTACCCCCATGGGCGCTCATGCGCTGACGCCATATGTGTTTGCGGGTGTCGCTATGTTTCATTTTAACCCATATACGTATGATACGGCAGGAATTAAAACCTATCTGAGACCATTGAGTACAGAAGGGGAAGGTTTCATTTCAGGCAGACCCAATTATAGTCTTACACAGATTGCCATTCCGTTTGGCGCCGGTGTAAAATTTTCACTCAGCGATAATGTGAACGTAGGATTGGAGCTTGGTTACAGGAAATCATTTACGGATTATGTTGATGATGTTAGCGGCCGGTATGTGGATGAAGCGACTTTGCTGAGCAATCGTGGCTCTGAAGCGGCAGAACTTGCGTATCGTGGCGATGAAATAAAAAATGGAACACCTTATCCGCCGGGCGGTACCCTTCGCGGGAGTTCGTCAAAAAAAGACTGGTACTATTTCACAGCACTTACTGCTTCATTTAGATTATTCAGCGGGAACGGCCTTGGGAGTGGTATTGGGGGCGGAAGACATGCAAAATATGGCTGCCCGGTGAATGTGAGGTAGAGTTGTTAATTGGTTTATTGGTTAATTAATTTATTGGTGATTGGTTATTAGTGACTGGTAAATAAATCAATAATCTTCAGGATACCTGCTTAAATTAAAAATAATCCTCGTTGCCGTGAGCTAACTTTGCCAATCATGGCATATAAAAATTTGCAGGAATTTATTGAGGTACTCGAAAAGAATAATGAGCTCGTAAGAGTTGCAGCCTACGTTGACCCCCGTCTTGAAATTGCAGAAATAACAGACCGGGTCAGCAAAAGTAAAAATGGCGGTAAGGCTTTGCTGTTTGAAAATACGGGTTATGATTTTCCCGTGCTGATAAATGCATACGGCAGCGGGAGAAGAATGTGCCTGGCGCTTGGCGTAAATAAACTTGATGATGTCGCCCGCGACATTGAGAATCTTTTTCAGCTGTTATCATCTCCCAAAGAAAATATTATCGATAAACTCAGGCTATTACCGAAATTAAGCCAGTTTGCAGGCTGGATGCCTAAAGTAATGAACGGGAGAGGAGAGTGTCAGCAGGTGGTTATGGAAGATACTGATATTACCAAACTACCCGTGATTACCTGCTGGCCGAAAGACGGCGGACCATTTGTAACATTGCCCGTTATTCACACAAAAGACCCCAATACTTATTCACGTAATGTAGGCATGTACCGCATGCAGGTTTTCGGACCAAAGCTTACCGGTATGCACTGGCACAGGCATAAGGTTTCTGCAAAGCATTTCAGCGAATATAAAAAATTAAAAAAGCGTATGCCCGTTGCCGTTAGCCTGGGTGGCGACCCCGTATATGCCTATTCGGCTACGGCCCCCTTGCCGGAAAATGTGGATGAGTATATGCTTGCGGGCTTTTTGAGAAAGAAAAGAGTTGAGCTGGTAAAATGTATTTCACAGCCCGATGTGGAAGTGCCTGCAGATGCTGATTTTGTGATTGAAGGCTATGTGGATCCGGGAGACGAAATGATATGGGAAGGACCCTTTGGCGATCATACCGGTTATTATTCCTTACCGGATTGGTATCCCCGCTTTCATATTACTGCCATTACTCATAAAAAGAATCCGGTGTATCCTGCAACAATAGTGGGTATTCCTCCGCAGGAAGATGCCTGGCTGGGCAAGGCAACCGAGCGGATTTTTTTAGCGCCGATCAAAATGACGATGGTTCCTGAAATCATTGATATGGAAATGCCGGTAGAAGGCGTGTTTCATAATCTGGTAATTGCGGAAATAAAAAAAGACTATGCAGGTCAGGGGCAAAAAGTAATGAATGCCATGTGGGGAGCAGGGCAGATGATGTTTAATAAGATTTTGGTGTTGGCCTCACCCCCCAACCCCCTCTCCAAAGGAGATGGGGCTTCGGAAGCCTTCGGAAGCTTGCAGGATTATGAAAAGGTAGCAAGAAAGATTTTTCAGAATTTGAACCCTTCAACGGATATTTATTTTTCGCAGGGGCCAATGGATGTGCTGGATCATAGCTGCAGTAAACTGGGCTTTGGCGGCAAAATGTGTATTGACGGTACTTTTAAGTATGATGAGGAAAAAGATGATGGCTATCAGTCAGTGGTCAATGGGCAATGGGCAACAGTCAGTGGTCAGTGGTCAGTTGGAGGAAAGCTTCAAAATTTATTCCCGGAGATTAAGCATGTAAATGATTCTTTATTATCAAAGCAGATTCCGTGCTTGATTATTTCTATTGAGAAAAACAGGAAAAACCATGTAAAGGATTTGCATGCCGCCATTATGCAATTAAAAGAGATGGAAATTGTAAAAATGATTCTGTATGTGGAGCATACGGTGGATGCGAATGATCTTCCGGTAGCGTTATGGAGATTTTGCAATAACCTTGATCCCAAAAGAGACCATATCATTGTGAAAAAAGAATCTTCGTATAACCCTGGCTGTTATGTTTCCTGCATTGGCTTCGATGGCACCATCAAAACAAAAGCATTGGATGACTTTCAGCGCGATTGGCCCAACATAATCGTTGCAGACGAAGCTACCATTGCTGCTATAGATAAAAAATGGGATTTTCTGAATCTCGGGCCGTTTATACCTTCGCCATCCCTTAAGTATAAAGATCAGCTATATGGCCACGAAGCTGTTGCTGAAAATGGTTGAATGGGTGGAATAATTTGCAGCAAGTCACGCGATTCTAATATTGTCAAATATTCAATTTAAAAGATGCCCCATAATGCGTTCCTACGGAACGCTACCGACAGTCTGCCTTTTGTTACCAACGAAACATTCCTACCGGAATGAAAAGACCGTACATCCATATTTCCTTTAACAGCTCCCAATTCCATAATAAAAGGTGAAGCATTTTATTGGATGCTTCACCTTTTATATGATTGCCATAATTAAAAAATGCTACCTATCGCGCACTTCTTCAAATCGTACATTTAAAATCACACATCAAATATCCGTCGCTTCGCCGTAAGCCACTGCCGTAGCTTCTTTCACAGCTTCACTGATAGTTGGATGCGGATGAATGGCATTTAATATTTCATGCGCTGTTGTTTCAAGCTTGCGTGCTACGACTACTTCGGCAATCAGCTCTGTTACGTTATAACCAATCATGTGCGCACCGAGCAACTCACCATATTTTGCGTCGTAAATAATTTTTACAAACCCGGTTGTATCACCCACTGCAGTTGCTTTTCCGCTTGCAATGAACGGGAATTTCCCGATTTTTAATTCATAGCCTGCCTCTTTTGCCGCTTTCTCAGTATAGCCAACTGATGCAATTTCCGGCGAGCAATAAGTACACCCGGGAACATTGTTGTAATCGATAGGATCGGGTTTATGCCCGGCAAGATGTTCTGCCGCATTGATACCTTCCTTGCTGGCTTTATGCGCCAAAGCCTGGTTGGGCGTACAGTCGCCAATAGCATATACATTCGGAACGCTCGTTTGCTGAAATTCATTTACTGTAATTTTTCCTCTTTCTGTTTTTATACCGGCAGCTTCAAGCCCGATATTTTCAATATTGGCAGCAATACCCACAGCACTCAAAAGAATATCTGCTTCCACGGTTACCTCGCCGGAAGGTGTTTTCACTTTTGCTTTTACACCGTTCCCGCCGGTATCCACACTGGTTACCTCACTGCTGGTCATTACAGTGATCCCATATTTTTTGAATGATTTTTCCAGCTCTTTTGAAATGTCTTCATCTTCCAGAGGAACGATTCTTGGCAGGAATTCTATAACAGTAACTTTTGTACCCATGCTGTTGTAGAAATAAGCAAATTCAGTACCGATAGCGCCGGAACCCACCACGATCATTGATTTCGGCTGCTCCGGCAAAGACATGGCTTTGCGGTATTCTATAATTTTTTTACCGTCTATTTTCATTGCCGGCAATTCTCTTGCACGGGCTCCTGTAGCGATAATAATATTTTTTGCCTCAAGTGTTTGTTTGCTTCCGTCCGCCGCCGTTATTTCCAGCTTTGTTGGCGATAATAATTTACCGTTTCCCATCACCACATCAATCTTATATTTCTTCATTAAGAACTGAACCCCTTTGTTCATTTTATCCGCAACTCCACGGCTGCGTTTGATAACATTTCCGAAATTTTGCTGTGGATCCTTTATCTCAATTCCGTAATCGGCTGCATGTTTTGCATACTCATATACCTGCGCACTTTTAAGGAGCGCCTTTGTGGGGATACAACCCCAGTTAAGACAGATGCCGCCGAGGCTTTCGCGCTCAACGATTGCCACTTTTTTACCTAATTGAGAAGCTCTGATTGCTGCAGGATAGCCGCCGGGGCCGCTTCCGAGCACTATTACATCGTATGCCATATTGAATGAATTAGACTGTTTATTTAAAAGCGTGGCAAAATTAACTTAGAATGGGCAAAGCGCAAAAATGAGGGATACAAGGCATCTGATGGTAAAGTTACCTCATCTCTTACCTTCTTCCGACATCGTCTTCAACGAATTAATGCTTAGATTAAATTCAAAACCGATTAATATTACCAGCGAATTCAGGAAGATCATGATCATAATGATCATGATGCTGCTGATAGAGCCATAGAGTAGGTTGTATCGGCCGAAGTTGTTTACAAAATAAGAAAATGCCAGTGTTGTTATGATGCTGAGACAAGTTGCAATTACCGCTCCGGGCGAAACCAGTTTCCACCGTTTTTGAACGGCAGGCGCATACTTATAAATGAAGGCATAGGAATAAAATATCAGGGCAATGATGAACAGCCAGCGTCCATACAGGATGAGGTGCCTGAGGCCGCGATCTTTTATCCCGATAAAGTTCATGAAATCGTTTTGCAATACCAGCATGATCAGGCATGCAAGCAACAATCCAAACAGCAATAAGGTGAGTTTGATGGCATGCCATCTTTTTTTCAGACCTTTTACCTTTACAAAACCAATATAATCTTTATTGAACGAGCGCATAATGCCCATAACTGCATTGGATGCAAAAAATAGTGACAATATAAAAGTGAAAGAAATAATGCCTATCCGGGAACTGTCAATAAAGCCGTCAATGAACTGCAAAATGCTTTGGTTATTTGCTTTGGCAGGAATAATATCCGTAATGATAAAATGCAACTGGTGCTTGAGCGCACGTTTTGATATGAAAGGTAAACTCGGTATCAGCGTAAAAATAAAGAGGCATGTTGGCGGTACAGCCATGATAAAATTATAGGAAATGGCAGCCGCCCGTTCCGTAAGGAAAGGGACGCTGAATCCCCTGGCATAATACTTCAGCACATCGTATAGTGAATTGCCATGAAAGCCCGGCGGCACCCAGCGACGGCTTGCCCGGATTAAAGGTCTGACGGGATTATTTTTCTTCTTTATCTGTCGGGCTTGTGTCAATAATGAGTCATTGAATGAATGAAACAATTACATTTTATATTGTATGCAGTCCTTGCAAATTTATTGCTTTTGATTTTGCGCACTATCCAGCGCATCGCGGTAGGCTTTGGCATATTCTTCATGTTCTTTGAAAGAACTGGAAAAATCTGACAGTCCGCCCGAGTTTGGCCGTGCAACAAAAAACAGATAATCTGTCTGTGGCGCGCTGAGCACTGCATCAATCGTTTCAACCGACGGCGTATTGATAGGGCCGGGCGGCAGCCCTTCATGAAGATAGGTGTTGTAGGGCGATGGATAACTGAGATATTTGTAATAAATTCTTTTCAATCCAAAATCTTTCATCGCGAATTTTATTGTAGGGTCTGCTGCCAGCTTCATCCCTTTTCTCAGCCTGTTGATATAGACGCTTGCTATCTTTCCCTTGTCCTCAATCCTGTTGGTTTCTTCTTCCACTATAGAAGCAATTATATATACCTGGGCGGGAGTCAATTGCAGCCGGGCCGCCTGCTGTCTTCGCTGCTCATTCCAGAATTTATCTTTTTCATTATCCAGCTTTTTTAAAACTGAGGTAACAGATGTATTCCACACGAACGTATACGTATTGGGAATTACAAGGCTCATCACTGTATTGGTATCCACTCCAAATGGTGAAAGTGAGTCGTTATTATTTATGAAATTGAAAACTGTTGATGAATCGTTTTCAAAATTGTCGCCAATCTTTTTCGCCAGGTCTTCTCTTGTTCTCAATTTGGTGATCACCAGGTTTACCGGAACCTGCCTGCCCGAGCGTAACATTTTTACGAGGCTGACAATGCTCATTCCGCCGGTAATCTTATATTTTCCCGCTTTTACCTTTTTGTCATACCCTAAATAATGAGATACTTTATCGAACCAGAAATCACCGCCGATAATACGATATTTTTTCAGGCTGTCTTTTACCTGGGTATAAGAGCTGCCGGTGTGTATATAAAAGTATTTTGACAGAGGCGCTTTTACCGTTGGGCCAAAAAACATCCAGGCACCATACAATACAACAATAAAGATGGCAAGGATTATCAGGAGAGCTATGCGGCGTGGCTTCATGGATGTTAATCTGTAACGAATTAAAAGGGGTTAGATTTTACATGAAAATAAAAAAAACCTGCCGTTTACGACAGGTCTTTACTATTATAATAAAAATTATTTCTGCTGACCCGAAGGTTGAGTAGGTGTCGTCGGATACGGAACGGTATTTTGCTGTTGCGATGGCGACGGATTGGTTGCCGGTGCATTCATCAGGTTGTCGTTGCCGGTACTGCTGGTTTTAGGTATGAAAAGGGCCGAAGCGATGCACAATACTCCTATAATGGCTGCAAAAATCCAGGTGCCTTTTTCAAGGATGTCAGTAGTTTGTTTTACACCCATCAGCTGGTTGCCAAAGCCGCCGAATGACGATGAAAGTCCGCCGCCCTTTGGATTTTGAATAAGGACGATCAACCCCAATACCACAGATGCAATAATAATTAATGCTAAAAAAACTATTATCATAAAGTCGATTTTATTTGTTCGATCCGGGACGCAAAGTAAGCGCTTTTAGCGGGATTAATCAAACTTAATTTGGTATACATTTCTATGGCTTTTTCCGTCTTATTTTGCTTTATCAGCACCTCTGCCATAGCCTCGGTAAGTACTTCTGTATCAATATTAGAGACTTCGGCCGATGTCTGGATCAGGTTTTCATCGGCAATGCTTTGCTCTTCCAGTTTGGAAGGATGAATCTTCTTCATTGTTTTAAGCCATGCAGTAAAACTTTTTACCTGGTTCACCAGCTTATCATTTTTAATCAGATCTTCATTTAATTGGATGCCCTGCGATGCAAAATAATCAACTGTATGTAACGGCTCAAAAGAAAGGGCATCATTTTCCCCGGTTAATTTTTCTTCTTCCTTCAACACATTTTGAGCAGGGGGGTCTTGCAAAGCAGGTTCATCATTCGCTTTTTCAGAAACGCTTGCTGCAACGAAATTGTTTTGTTGTGTTTCTCCGGGTATAAAATCAGGGCGGGTCGCTTCCGATACTTCCACGTGCCTTACAAGATATTCCTCACGGGGGATTGCTTCTTTTTCTACGTCCGGGTTGTATATTCCGGTAAAAGTTGTTGCCTGTTCAACCGGTTTGTTTTCCTCCATTCCATCCGGTTTTTCTGCTGCAGGCTCATTTTCCCTGGCGGAGCTGCTCAATTGAAATTCCAGCCAGTCTGCATTGCTGAATAATAATGCTGTTTTTTTAGCCTGCTCCTCAAAACCGGGATGTCCTATTTTTTTATAATGGTACAATAATAAAAAATTAGCCAGCGAGCTGAAAGGATAATCCTGTACATTTTTTTCAAGAGCTCCGGTATCCTTCGGCCCTTTTTCATAAAAATGTTCTGAATAAAAAATCCTTTTGCTCATACACTGAAAGACATTACCAGTTTGAAAATATTTTATTGAAAATTCCGTCGGTCAGGTCTTTCACAATCTGGTCATACTTTTCAGACTCGGCCTGCTGGAGTGTTTCGCTTCCGTTGAAGTCGTAATTATTGCTGATATCCGCTTCGAAGTTCTTGGTGTTATCCAGCGTGTTTTTGAAAACAAGATGAAACGTAACACTCAGCCGGTTGGTGCTCGACACATTGTTTGATATACCCGTTGTGCTGATGCTATAGTCCGAAAGATACCCGCTTATGTCGTAATGGGCGTCGTCGTTATTGGTTTCCTTTAACCTTGTCTGCCCGATAATTTTTTGCCTCAGCTTTTCTGTTACCTGCGGCATCAGTTGCGGATTTACATATCGCGCTTTATTTTCAAGGTAGTTTACCCGAAACGTTTTTACATCAGCAGGAATAGGCGCTACGTCATGCGTAGAATACTTGCAGGTGGCAAAGGAAAGTGTCAGCAATAGCGCGGCCAACACCGCCAATAATTTTATGTGCGAAAATGTGTTCATCTTATAGGTGATCGAAGGGCCGGTTAAAAAAATTCGTCTATTCGTTGATGTTATATTCTTTCAGCTTTCTGTACAGGGTGCGTTCGCTGATGCCGAGGTCGCTTGCGGCGTCTCTCCGCTTGCCCCGGTGTTTCTTCAGCGCTTTAATGATTAATTCCTTTTCGGCATCCATTATGCTCAGCGACTCTTCTACCTCATGATGTTCATCAATGGCATTCGTATTCGGATTTACGCTGTTTAATACCACGGGCTGTGAATTGCCCAGCGCGGGTTTTAGAGGTTCCGGGTGATAATCGCGCAACAGGGACTCACTGGTAAAATTATGACCGCCGTTGATGGCAGCAGGATTTTGCAATACTTCAAAAAACATGCGCTTCAATTCTGTTACATCTTTCTTTACATCAAAGAACAGCTTGTATAATATTTCTCTTTCGTTGTTAAATTCTTTTTGGCCGGTGCCCGACTGGTTTCCTGTGGCCAGCACCGGCAACCGGGTATAATTTGTTTCAGGTAAAAACTTTTGTAATTCGGTTGCCGTGATAGTTTTATCATGCGCCAAAACGGAAATCTGCTCTGCGATATTTTTCAACTGCCTGACATTACCGGGCCATGGATAATTGATCAGGATATTTTTTGCTTCGTCATCCAACTGTACCGGCGGCGATTTGTAACGCTCCGCAAAATCGACAGCAAATTTTCTGAATAATAAATAAATATCTTCCTTACGGTCGCGCAGTGCGGGGACCCTGATGGGTACTGTGTTTAACCGGTAATACAAATCTTCCCTGAACCTGCCGGTATGCGTATATTCCAGCAGATCCTTATTGGTAGCGGCAATTACACGAACATCGGTCTTCTGCACTTTGGAGGAGCCCACGCGAATGTATTCGCCGGCTTCCAGTACACGAAGCAATCGTGCCTGTGTACCGAGCGGCATCTCACCGATTTCGTCGAGAAAAATGGTGCCGCCGTTTACCGTCTCAAAATATCCTTTGCGGCTTTCGACAGCGCCGGTGAAGGAACCTTTTTCATGGCCAAACAATTCCGAATCTATAGTGCCTTCGGGAATGGCTCCGCAGTTCACTGCTATAAAAGGGTTGTGTTTCCGGGAAGAAAGCGAATGAATGATATGAGAAAAAACTTCTTTACCCACGCCGCTTTCGCCATAAATCAATACGCTTAAATCCGTATTGGCCACCTGCACCGCCACGTCCAGTGCATACAGGAGCGCCGGAGAATTACCTATAATTCCAAACCTGTTTTTAATTGATTCCAATTCCATTACTTATAAATCTTATTTAATTTTTTAATCTTCCTATCAAAGTTGCCGCAGTGCTGCTTTCAATAATTACTTCCGCATAATCTCCTTTTTGCAAAATTCCTTCTTTGGGAAATACGACTACTTTATTATTGTCGCTTCTGCCGAACCACTGATCATCGCTTCTTTTGGAGTTGCCCTCAATCAATACCTTTACGGTGTTACCAATTTCTTTCTGCATGCTCTGCAGCGACTGGTCCCGGTGCAAAGCAACCACTTCCTGCAATCGCCTTTTCTTCACCTCATCCGGCACATCGTCCCGGAACCGGCGTGCAGCCAGGGTGCCCGGCCGTTCAGAATAAAAGAACATATAAGCCAGGTCATATTCA
The DNA here is from genome assembly GCA_964627765.1 of uncultured Ginsengibacter sp. Lineage (GTDB taxonomy): Bacteria > Bacteroidota > Bacteroidia > Chitinophagales > Chitinophagaceae > Ginsengibacter. The sequence goes on from CAZVKO010000005.1 coordinate 52,217, forward strand.
CAATATTCCATCAGGCTCAATGTCTCTTTATGATCTTCTTCAGTTTCTGTACAAAAGCCCGTGATGATGTCGGTGGAAATACCGCACTCCGGCAATATCCCGCGGATGCGATCCACTTTGGCAATATACCACTCACGCGTATATGTCCGGTTCATCATTTGTAAAATCCTGGTGCTGCCACTCTGAACGGGTAAATGGATGTATTTGCAAATGTTTTCATAATTGCGCATGGTAAATAAAACTTCGTCCGTAATATCCTTGGGGTGAGAAGTGGAAAAACGAACTCTTAACAAAGGTGATATTCGCGCAACCATTTCCAATAAATTGGCAAATGTAACGGCTCCCTCTTCAGCGGCCTGGCCGGCATAATAATAGCTGTCTACATTTTGCCCAAGCAATGTTACCTCGCGATAACCTTCTTCAAAAAGATTTTTACATTCATCGATTATAGATTGCGGATCGCGGCTTCTTTCGCGTCCACGTGTAAACGGAACTACACAGAAAGAGCACATATTATTACATCCGCGCATAATGCTGACAAATGCAGTTACGCCATTGCTGTTTAACCTCACCGGTGCAATATCGCCATACGTTTCATCACGGCTCAGCAGAACATTCACCCCCTTTTGGCCGCTTTCTGCTTCCTGTATCAGCCCGGGAAGTGAACGATAGGCATCCGGACCCACGACCATATCCACCAGCTTTTCTTCTTCCAGAAATTTTGACTTCAGCCGTTCTGCCATGCATCCAAGCACGCCGATCAAAAGGGAAGGATTATTCTTTTTTATCTTTTTGAATTCAGAAAGACGCTTTCTAACGGTTTGTTCCGCTTTCTCGCGGATAGAGCAGGTATTTAAAAAAATCAGGTCGGCATCTTCAAAGCAGGTAGTGGGTCCAAATTCATTATCCTGTAAAATAGACGCAACCACTTCACTGTCGGCAAAGTTCATCTGGCACCCATAGCTTTCTATATAAAATTTCTTTGTGAAAATTTTATCAGTGATGGCGGATGGCGCAAAAGCCTCTCCCTGCCTTGTTTCATCATGTTTTCGGTCAACAGCTATATCCGGCATTTATGTTGTCTTTTACAGGATGGCAAATATACTTAAATTAAAAATGGGACAATATGGCAGAATGTTATAATATTGTTTACATCATCCGCGGGCGGAAGAGCGTGCCGCAGGAATCAGCATCAGAAAAAATTTTGTAAAAGAAGATTACCCGGATTTGATAATGATTATGGCATCAGCTTGTGAAGCTTTTCAATTCTCTTTGCCAGCCAGCTTTCCTTTACTGAGATAATCCAGCTATGCAGCAATTCTTCTTTGGTAAGAATTGTATTATTGAAATACAGGGTATCAGCATCAATAATTTTTTCATCCAGGGCCGTGTTTACCTGCGAAAGAGGTATCAGTTTAATTTTATCTTTTATGATAAAAGCAAGAATTTGCCTGTCGAACAGGCTGACGAGAAATTCTTTCTCAATACTTTTTAAAAGTCTTACCGTAGTATCCATGCTGCACCCGCTGATACCGGTGGCGGTTTCATCTGCCATGAAAATGATAAACTGGCTAAATAAGACTTTTGCAAAGCCTCTTACGGGAATGCCGTGGGTGGCCCAGCTGGTCACAAAGTTTTGAAGATGCTCTTCCACTTTTGTAACTTCCTTATCGGTGAAAGGACGATTTGCCTGGTATATCCAGACATGAGAATTTTCGTTAAAATCTTTGGGGATAAGATGCTGAAAGGCAATATTCATGTAGCAAAAGTATACAGGATTTTTAGATTGGAAAAACAGAAAAAATTTAATTTTTAATTCACCCTGCTTAATCTTTTTAAATAGGCCACGTGAGAAATAACCGCGTGCGACATTTTGGGAAATTCAATGTACACAAGCCCGAATTCAGCACAGGTTGTTTTGGTTATCTTACTGATAGCAGGATAATGCACATGCGATATTTTTGGAAATAAATGATGTTCTATCTGAAAGTTGAGGCCGCCGATCAACCATGATATTACTTTATTTTTTGTAGCAAAGTTGGCAGTGGTCTCTATCTGGTGTATTGCCCATTCATTTTCGATCTTTCCTTCCCCGCCCGGCAGCGGAAAGCTCGTAGGCTCCACCGTATGCGCCAGCTGAAAAATAATGCTTATTACAAAACCGGTGACCATAGTGATAATTAAAAAGCCAACCAGCCACGGCACAAAACCCAGTAATTCTATTGGCAGCGCTATCAGCATGAATGCATAAGCCATCTTGGCTGCCCAGAAAGAAATATGCTCTCTTACCGTCATTTTCCGCAAGGGCACCGGCCCGATTTTTCCGGAAAAATATTTTTTGTAGTCAGATACAAAAGACCACATAAAATGAAGCAGGGCATATAAAAACCAAAAATAATAGTGCTGAAACCTGTGCAGCTTCAGTTTTTTTTGTGAAGCGGTAAATCTTAGCCAGGGACGGGCCTCAATATCATCATCTATGCCATCAATATTGGTGTAAGTATGATGAATGATGTTGTGCTTCATATTCCACATGATAGAGCTGCCCCCTAAAAAGTTCAGTGAAAATCCGGCCATTTTATTTACAATTTTGAATTTACTGAAGCTTCCATGAGCGCCGTCATGCATTACATTAAAGCCAATAGCGGCGGTGAGGCATCCGAATAAAACGCATTCAGGAATGGCGATCCATGCAACGGGCATAAAAAAAACGAGATGAATATAAATGGCAACATAGCCGAGGCAAAGTATAATTGCTTTTAAAAACAGGGCATGGGTGCCGGTAACAGGCTTTTTATGGTCAAGGAAATATTGATTAACGCGTTTTTTCAATTCAACATGAAATTCGCCTTTGCCACGAATAAATTTAGGATTTGACATTTTTGTAACGGGCAGCCGGTATTGTGGGTCGCCGGCTTGTTTAAGTGTTTTTTTGAATTAATACATCGAACGTTTTAACGCCGATCATTTTCTTTGATATGAATCCCTCTGCATATTTAACGCCAATCATTCTTCCGAACATTTTCGAACGGTTGATAACGCTTTCCAAAAACTCAGGTGAAGAAATATATGTTTGAGGCTCGCCATTTCTGTCATTTGCTGCGGGGGTATAAAACTGGCTTTCAAAAGCTTCAATAGAACGCAGTTTTGTTTCAAAAACATCCGAGATGTCAATTACAAAATCCGGATGTAAATAGAGGTCCTGAATGTAGTTGAAAACATATTTCGGACGCCATGCAGCCTGGTCGCGGCCATCTTCGCCCTGCGTCTTTATTTTAACTAATCCCGATAAAAAGGCGGCGTCGCTTACTAACCGGGCAGAGCGGCCATGATCGGGATGACGATCATCCACTGCATTGCAAATAATGATCTCGGGTTGGTATTTCCGCAGCACGCGAATGATTTTTCTTTTATTTTCTTCATTATTTTCAAAAAAGCCGTCTGCCATATTCAGATTTTCCCTTATATCCAATCCCAGAATGTCTGCGGATATTTTTGCTTCATGCTTTCGCGTTTCCGCATCACCGCGGGTTCCCAGCTCGCCGCGGGTGAGATCTATTACTCCTGCTTTTTTCCCTTTGCTTTTTTCTACAAGCAGTGTTCCTGCGCAGCTTAATTCAATGTCATCGGGATGCACACCGAAAGCCAGGAGGTCTAATTTCATGCTGAAAAAATCTTGCTAAATGAAGAAATAATTTTTAGCCGCAAAGATAGATGAAAATGAAGCGTAATGTTGTGCAACGATGCGACTAATTAATTCAATTTAACTTGGCCACCCATACATTCTTTGTACTTCTTTTACTATTGACTCGATTTCGGCGTCTGCGCCTTTAGGATCATAAGGTTGTTTCAGGTTGCTTCCAAAAACAAAAGCAATAGTTTGCCAGAAACGGGCCGTGAAGCCTCCCTTTAATTGCTTTACAATACTATAACAGTCCACGCCATTGGTTTCGCGGTTAATCAGCTTCATCAACACCTTCCCCTGGTATACGGATAAATTAGTGATGGGCTCTGTAAATTCGCTTCGCAATTCCTTTTCCCTGCTGTTGATGTAATTCGTTACATATCTTTTGTCGGGATTATTGGCAATATGCTTTTCAATATCGTTAAACACAACCGCGGCACGTCTTGCATAGGGATAAGTAACATACACTGCGTTTCGCAGCCTTGTCCATTGCGCCCTTGCAGCATTTCCACTTTTCCAGATATATACTCCCGGCAGCACCTGTGCAGGGATGGTATCGCCTTCATATACCACTGCCGCCGTAATAATAGTATCGTGAGGCCCATATTTCGATTGCGCCTGTACCCTGCTGAATGAAGAGATCATTAACAGAAGCAGGGGGCGTAAAAGGGTAGCGGTATGGCGACGAACTATAGTCATTTCAGGGATAAATTTAAGCATTTAGTCAGGTGTTGCAAATAGCGGATGGCAAAAAAGTTATGCAAGGAATCAGCTATTGGCAATGAAGAACATATAAAACAAGCCGGCCAGTATCAGTATTACAGACAGCGAGGTAACCAGGTCTGCTGCTTTTACCCGGCGGGCAAGAGAGATAATAAAACCTCCTATCATAATTAACAACCCGGCCCATACGAGGTTGATATAAGGAAATACATATGCCTTTAACGTTATGAAATCTGTAAGTGCGTCAGACTCTTTTATATCGATTTTGAATTTCTTATCATTTGCAATGCCGCCAAGGCGCAGGTAAAGATTTTCGCGGACAATGGTGTCGTCAATAAAATGCAGATCATTGTCGGATACATAGAGTGCCGGATAAGCCTTATACACGGAACTGTCTTTTGCATGCACTACCAGATCCGCAGCCAAAGCTGTATCCGTAGGCTTGAAATGTAAGCTGCCGCTATCGGGATTCTTCTCTATTCTGGTCAGAACAATATATCCCCTTGAATAGAAAGCGGTGTCACCTATATTCAGTTCATGCGTAGCAAATTTTGCAGTATCGCCGGCAGTATTTTTTACCGAAGTGCTTGAGATGTAGGTGAACACATCATGAGAAAAATAATGCCGGGAGCCCGGATGCGAGCTGAGACCGTTATCTTTCATTTGATATACATCTTCATTGAGATAAAAATCTTCATCGCTTGCACCGGTATTGGCGTCTGTTTTTTTGAAATGTATTTTGTAAAATACCCTGTTCTTTTCCCTGGCGGCAGAATCGGAAACATAGGTAACAATATAAGGCCCCATCTCCGTTGGAATATTTTTTACGAGAGTAAGATTTTCCATGGGATTGTCATCCTCCCGCCCTGTGGGGTCTTTACCAAACTGAAAGAATAAGCCGGTTTTCCTGTTATCACTTATTACATTTTTATTTCCTGAGGAGATCAGCATACCGGTGATCATTAATGCAAAACCCAGGTGGGCAATTGCCGCGCCGCCGGCTTTTATATTCGCCTTTAAAACAGTTTTTAAATAAACCCCATTGGCAATAGCGGAAAAAAGGGAGGCGAATAATGCCAGATAGATAGCTATTAAAAACCCGGGACCTTTTTTGGAATAGGTGATAGGGTAAAAAAATATCATCAGCAAAGTAATAGCTACAGATAAGAGCAGCGGGAGCGCTATCTTTCCTGACAGATATTTACCATTCGTGCTTTTGTATTTCAAATATTGTGAGACGCCTGTAAGTAATCCTACAATAAAAGCTACGAGTACCAGCACTTTGTTATAGGCAAATTCCCGGTCCGGAGGTTCTGCATAATGTGCTCCGAAAACTTTGTTATAAACAGGCAATGAGGTGATGCTTATTATAAATAAAGCTGAAAGAAAGAATATCAAAGAGCCAATAAACATCCAGAATTCCCGTGAAGAAATATTTTCTTCCTGCTTTACGGCAGGTATGTTTTTATACCGGATTAAAAACAAAACCAGCATGGGCACGGAAATGACCGCAACATAAATGCCGATAAGCACATTCATCGCAAGCCCTGCTTCGGTAAAAGCGTGAACGGAGGTGTCTCCCAATATGCCGGTTCTTGTAAGGAATGTGGAATACAGCACGAAGAAGTAGCTTAATATAATAAACAGGTAAGAGGCCCGTAGTGCATTGCCCGTCGAATTATAAATAAGCATCGCATGCAAGCCGGCGATTAAAATCAGCCAGGGGACGAATGAAGCATTTTCCACAGGATCCCATGCCCAGTAACCACCAAAGGATAAAGACTCATAAGCCCATTTGCCACCCATCATGATACCGGTTCCCAAAATGGCGCAGCTTACCAAAGCCCATGGCAGTGCAGGTTTCACCCAGTCAGTATAATTTTTCGAGATTAAAGAAGAAAAAGCAAATCCCAACGGAATTATGGTGCTCGCAAATCCTAAAAACAGCACCGGGGGGTGTATTACCATCCAATAATTTCTCAGTAAAACATTTAAGCCAACGCCGTCTTGTATAAAGCTCAGATAATTTGGCATGCCGAATATGGGTCCCTGCAGCTCATTACGGGTTAATACAAACGGGCTGCTGCCTATCCTGGTATCCCCGATGTATATTCCCACAATCATCAATATCAGCATTACCTGTGCAAACGTAAGGATGGACAATACCGGCGCTTCGCGCTTTTTTGTTGTAAAAATTAAAATGGTTCCCAGCACCCCCTGCCATAATGACCATAAAAGAAAGCTTCCTTCCTGTCCTTCCCAAATGCATGCCAGCAAATATTTCGGTTCAAGATCTCTGGAAGCATGCTTGTAAGCGTACAGATACTCGAAGTAATGGTGCGAGCAGATATAGTAAATGGTAGTGAATACAGTAATGAGAGAAATGAACTGAATAAAAAAAGCTCCTCTTGCAAAAAGAATCCAGGAACGCTCATTCTTTTCATCTTTTGTTGCCGAGGCGGTAAAATAGGCAATTGCTGAAATCAAAGAGGCAACGAAAGCAAGCAATACAAAAAAATGACCGAACTGACCCGGGAATAAATGTTCGTCTTCAAACTTCATGGTGCGCTTTACTGTTGAGTAACTGTTTTTTGCAATTGTGTTTTATCATCCTTGTATTTTGACGGACATTTCATCAGGATTTCGTCACACTGAAACACATCGCCCTCCATTTTACCTTTTAAAACAATGCGGTCGCTATGTTCAAATTCTTCCGGTTCGGTATTGTGGTACACCACCTGGGTAGTGGCCCCAAGGCTGTCAGTAGCATAAAAGGAGAGATAATTGGGATCTTTTAAAGCATCATATTGAATAGGTTTTGTCTTGTCGAGCTTGGCAATCAGGTGAACGTACTTACCTTGTTTTTCACGTGCCGATTGAATGGTATCGTAAGTGGAGAAATCAACCGAGTACATAAGCAAAATACCTATTGCTGCTGCAATTGCCACTAAAATTATAATACTTGAGGTTTTCATGATTTATTTTCAAGGGGCAAAGTTACTCCAAAATGCATTTGCAGGTATAATAAAAATTCCTTTACTACCTCCTGTATCCGGAAGCATCCTCTTACAGCAGCGCGATTATTTTTGCTGATATGTGTATCATTAGCGATTACATTATCTTTGCGTGTCTTTAAATCTTGAAACATAACATGACTGACCTCTCTTGTTTTGACCCTAATGCTATTAGTGTATACACCAACAATATTTTTGGATTACCGTTCACCGAAGAAGAATCATCCCTCGTTATAGTACCCGTGCCGTGGGAGGTAACCGTTACCGGTACCGCCGGTACCGCAAGGGCCCCGGAGCATATTTTGAAAGCGAGCCTCCATACAGAATTAATAGATGAGGATGTAATGGATGGATGGAAGCAGGGGTTTTATATGCGCGATATTGACAGGAAAATTTTATTGAAAAGCGATTACCTGCGTAAAGAAGCTGAACTGTTTATAAATTTTATACAGCAGGGTGAGGATGTGCTCACAAACAAGTTTATGTGCCGTATTGTGAAGGAAGTAAATGACGGCTGCGAATTTTTGAATAATTGGGTACATACCCAGTCAAAAGATTTAATTGATAATGGCAAGCTGGTAGGTGTGCTTGGCGGAGATCACAGCACTGCACTCGGCCTGCTTAAAGCCATAGCCGGCAAGCACGGCGATTTTGGAATCCTGCAAATAGATGCACATTGCAACCTGCGCAAAGCCTATGAGAATTTTAAGTATTCGCATGTATCGGTAATGTACAATGCGTTGGAGGAGATTCCGCAAATAGTAAAGCTTGTGCAGGTAGGCGTAAGAGATTATTCTTATAATGAAAAAGATTACCTCCGCGGCAGCAATGGCAGGATAGTAACTTATTTTGATAAAGCCATCAAGGAAAGAATATATGAAGGAGAAACGTGGAAGGAGGTAGTGGATGATATTGTGAATGATCTTCCCCGGAAAGTTTATATGAGCTTTGATATTGACGGGCTCGATCCCAAGCTTTGCCGTAACACGGGAAATCCTGTTCCCGGCGGCTTTGAAACGGCTGAAGTTTTTTATCTTTTCAAAAAGATTTACCAGAGTGGAAGGCAATTTGTCGGCTTTGATCTTTCAGAAGTAGGAATAAGCGCCCATGAATGGGATGCAAGTGTGGGAGCGAAGGTTTTATTCAAATTGTGCAACCTGATGGTAGCCTCTAAAATTAACGCCCATGCAGTTCCGGATCACGCTTAAGAACAATAAAGTAAGGTCGTATTACATCATCTCGGCGCTCATTGCGATTTTACATATTGCCGTGTTCTCTTTTTTACTGTTCAGCGAAAAATATTTTTACGACGCTGTGGTATCGCTGTTCCTTTTATTGCTCTACCTCGGCATGAGATTTTATATGACGAGAAAAAGCAACGGCAGGTTTTACATCGATCAGCTTACCTACCTGATACTTGCGGGGAGCTGGCTGGTTATGCGCAACTACGAGTTGGTGGCCATCTGTATAGTGCTCGGTATTTTATATCATTTTTCTGTTCAGAAAATTCAGTTCCTCTTCACAAATAAGTGTATCCGGAAAACGAATTTTCCGGCAATTACCTATTCATGGGAAACGGTGGATAATGTGGTATTACGCGATAATATTCTTACCATTGATTTTTCTGACAACAGGATGATCCAATGCGAAATTGATGATGATAATAATATCAATGAAAGAGAGTTTAATATTTTCGTAAAAGAACAATTGCACGAACCCACTTTCCGGGAAGAGAAAATAGATTCGCAATAAATTTTTGAAACAAAGCCCTTACATATTATTTTCCGATGGCCGGGGAAATATTTACGAAGACACTTCGCTGTATGCCTGCGGCAGAAGCGGGTGGGATGCGGTACCCGTGGATATAGATGAATGGATGGAGCTGCCCGACGGGGGACAGCTATATGAATTGCCCGGCAGGCGCGGCATCGGGGTGGATGTAATTACCGGGCAAATGCGTTTGTGTGAAAAAGGATGGGCCGTTGCGGCTTTTATTCCCCCCGCGCATACGGGCACTTATCTTGCTGCCTATGAAACCCTGCCCGACGCAGCAACGCTTCCCTTGTTTTGCTATACGGCAGCAGGCTGGTATAATGATAAATTTTATGTAACCGCATTGCGTATTGAAAACGATATACGCCAGGAATGTGCAGGTTTTGATGACGATGTGATTGAAAATGGTGTTGCACAATCTTTATCTTCGTATAGGCATAACCGTTTGGTCAGGCACCTGGCAGAGAATTGCTGCAATACCTATCATTGCCCTGCAGCAAGAAATTATTTTATGGGCAGGTGGGAATGCCCGGTACCTACTTCTCCTGCGTGCAATGCCAATTGCATAGGTTGCATTTCATTTCAGCGGCAGGAAGAAACAATAGTTTCCACGCAGGACAGGCTTACCTTTAAACCCACTGCAGAGGAAATTGTTGAGTATACGGTACCTCATCTGGAAACAGCACCCTTCCCGATAATCAGTTTTGGACAGGGATGCGAAGGTGAGCCGCTGCTGATGTGGCCTACTATCCGGGATGCGATAATTGAAATAAGAAAGCATACGCAAAAAGGAAGCATCAATATCAATACCAACGGCAGCGATCCCAAAGCCGTGAAGGCCCTGTGCGAAGCCGGGTTAAACAGCATCCGGGTAAGCACCAATTCTGCACGAAAGGAAATTTATACGCCCTATTACCGTCCTAATAATTATGACTTCGGGGATATTGTTGAAAGCCTCAAAGCAGTTACCTCTTATGGCGGGTGGACGAGCATTAATTATTTTGTTTTTCCGGGGATGACGGACAGTGTTGATGAATATGAAGCCCTGAGGAAGCTTATCAGGGAAACGGGACTGAAAATGATCCAATGGAGAAATTTTAATATTGATCCTGATTGGTATTTGGGTAAAACAGGAATTACCGAAACCGGCGAATGCCTCGGCATACGGCAAATGATGCAATTAATACAGGATGAGTTTCCCCATCTCAGATTCGGTTATTTCAATCCTTCTATCGAGAGAATAAAAGGAAATTTTGAAACAGACTTCGCCAAATGATTTCTTTTACCGTTTCTTCAAATAAGTCTGCTTATTAATTCTTAGATTTAGGTACACTAAAATTTTCTATCATGAAAAAGTTGTTTTTATCTTTTTTAGGGCTGTTTATAGCCCTGGGAGGAATAGTTGCACAAGACGTTCCATATAATGTAGTGTTCGACATTACGAGCGGTGAACCTGCCGCACAGCAGCGAATGATTACGCTGATAAATGAAATTATTTCCGTAAACCCCGATGCTAAAGTGGAAGTGGTGTTTTATGGAAATTCAATTGCTATGGTAGACAAGAGCCAATCGCAGGTAGCAGATGATATTACAAAGCTTGCAGGACAGAATGTTCAGTTCAGAGCCTGCCATATTGCGATGAAAAAGCACAATGTGGAGGATTCAGGGCTGGTGAGCGGCGTGCAGAGTGTGCCCGATGGTATTTACGAGATTGTAAAAAAGCAGGCGGCAGGATACGCCTATATTAAAATTGTCCCTTAAAAATCCTAACGGATAGGGCTATACGAAATCTGATGAAAAATACAGACATACCTGCCTGAAAGGCATGAGCAGTAATTTTTTGACTCTTTTTAAGACTTCAGGTGCGTGAATCAAATTTTTGCAGCCCTTTTGTTACTTCGGTCTTAATCTTGCTGTAGAGTCTTTTATAGAGTTTTTCAAAAATATTTTCCGTTGCAGAATTTACAGTTTCATCGCCAGAGCCGGTTTGATAGCTGTCAAATTTAGTTTTGATTTTTTCGCTTGATATTGTTGTATTTGAATGGGTATTTGTAAGAAGAGATGAAAAAGTAGCATCCGCATGAAGAGAATGGAGGTGTTGACTCAAAGTTGCGGTTCCATAAGTATAGTAGGGCCCCAGGGCGCCGGGAGGTCCTGATGTTCCATTATATCCGCCTCCGAATGAGTTGACGTTGTATACCGTATTTTCAGCAAAATTTTGAACAGGTTGCGAGATAGAATAACCGGAACTTTTCAGCACCGGAACGCCTAAACTCAACATGCTTACATCAACTATTATATCAGGTTTCAATCTGTATTTCGCAATCTCGCTTGCAGTATAAAATGATACATTATAACGGCTGTTTGCAAAATCGTTGTCAAGATTATAGGTTAATTGATCTCCGAAGATCTGATGCGCCAGGGTGAGGCTTGCGGTATCGTGGCCGGCTTTCAAAAAATAACTGCTGTCTGCATAAAAGTTTATTTCTACTATGATATTGTTATTTGCTGTTTTTTGGGCTTTAGGCAAATGCATGGGAAAAGAAAGTGTATTTGCTGCGAATAAGATGAATAAAGGGAGTATGATTTTTTTCATCAGCTACGTCGTATTTACAATGGTAAGGCAACAGTAAGTTAAGCCGGTAAATTTATATTTCTAAATAATAGACAGCGATTGGAACAGATTTAACACAGCTTTATTGGAAGATATGCTATTTGAACCGTAAAGCGTCAAAATTGTTTTTCACTTCCGCTCATATTTCCAGTTCCTTCCTTTGCCTTCTGCAACCCATTCTACCGTTTGTGCAATGCGGCGGTTTCTCGTTTCATCGGTTTTTGCTTCGGTGATCCACTCGATATATTCGCGTTTGTGAGAGGGCGGAAAGCCGGTAAAATGTTCCAAAGCTTTTTTGTTTTTGTTTAATGCGGTCTGTAAAGCATCAGGTACTACAATTTCCTTTTTATCTTTTTTCTTTCGTTCCGGAAGCTTTATGTCCTTATCATTCAGTTGCATGGCTTCTTTTACCCATGCGATTATTTTTTTATCAGAGGGCAGATCCTGCAGGCTTTTAATTTTTCCCAAGTGCCCCATTGCATTTTCATTGTTGTCCGCCATTTGTTGGGCATCTTTCATCAGCGCATATTTCCAGAAACCAAATGCACAGTGATTTTTGAAAGAAGCCATGCTGCACATGATACCCTTATAATCGAAATGCGGGAAGCCCCATTTGATGTTTTCCTGCACCTCCGGACAAGCCTGGTGAACCAGTTTGCGGATATGCAGTAAAATGGGTTTTGAAAATGCTTCCGACCTGGCAATGTATTCATCAATGCGTTTATCTTTTTTTATCATAGTTTATTCGCTTGATATATTAAATATAAAAATTTCCGGTAAAACGAAGCAGGATTTATTTAAAAGCGTCACATATAAAATTATCCGGGTAGTTTTAAATTTGTGTTCCAGATGGCAGTAATAAAATTGCCGACAGCCCTAAGAGCTTTACGGTACTACAATTTTCGGTTATACTTTTCAGGACAGGCTATATCGCTGATCGGTACGTGGATGCAGCGCATTGCTGTCAGCTGGCTGGTATACAAGCTCACGCAATCTGCATTCATGCTGGGCCTCGTAGCCTTTGCCGGACAGATACCTGTGTTGCTTTTATCGCCTTACGCCGGAACGTATGTGGACCGGCATAGCCGCTACCGTACTCTTTTATTTACACAAATTGCTTCCATGGTACAGGCGGGTATTCTGGCTGCTGTGGTATGGATGGGTAATTATGACGTTGAAATTATTATTGTATTGAGCGTGATGCTCGGTATCATCAATACATTCGATTCGCCATCCCGGCAATCGCTCATGATATTGCTGGTAGAAGAAAAAGAACATTTGCCCAACGCGATTGCACTGAATTCTTCCATGGTTACTTTTGCGAGGCTGGTAGGGCCGGCCTTTGCCGGAATTTTATTAAGCGGCTATGGTGAGGATATTTGTTTTCTTGTAAATTTTTTAAGTTTCCTGGCGGTAATTATTTCATTATTATTAATGAAAATAGATATTCCTGCCCGGCCTAAAAATACCGAGCACATCTGGTCAGGGCTGAAAGAGGGATTCCATTATGTAAGAAACAACCGCGGTTTGCGGTCAGCAGTGCTGTTAGCGGCGGCGATGAGCTTGCTTGTTTTACCCTATACCAATTTATTGCCCATTTATGCCGCATCTGTCTTTAAAGGCAATGTAACGACATTCAGCTGGCTCAACAGCATTTCAGGATTGGGTGCATTAATAGGCGCCATTTTTATTGCAACGCTGAGGCCGGGAAAGGATTTCATGAAAATCATTTCTTACGCAGCTTTGGTTTTCAGCGCGGGGCTTGTTGCATTTTCATACACAAAAAATCTGCAGGTGGCGCTGGTATTAATCATGATAGCAGAGAGCGGATTACTGGTGGAAGTTGCCGCCACCAATACCTACATACAAACAAACGTGGACGAGCACATGCGTGGCAGGGTGGTAAGCTATTATGTTATGGCCTTCCTGGGAATGCAACCCATTGGTGGTTTGCTGATTGGTTCTATGGCGCACCTGATCGGCGCGCCGCTTACCGTGCTGATTGAAGGCCTTTGTGGCATTACCGCTGCATTGCTGTTTACGCCGGTTTTAAAGAGTAAAAGAAAGATGCTCGCCAGAAGGGCATCTGAATTGATGGGACGAGGCCATGAGAAATAAGATTTTCGTATAGGCATTAGCGTTAGTGACCGGCTCATTGCACCCCGGCCTGGCGGATAATAATAAAATTTATCAAATCATCCAAAGAGATGCCCGCACGATGGCATGCATCATTGATCTCTTCGCGGGAAACATTGGCGGCAAAAGATTTTTCTTTCAGCCGTTTCTTCACGCCTTTTAATTCCATGCCCTTATATCCTTCGGGACGCATCAGTGAATAAGCATGTATCAGGCCCGACAGCTCATCAAAAGCATACAGCATTTTATCCATATTGGTTTCCGGCTCCACGCCAAAGTGATTGGGCCCGTGCGATGCAATAGCGTGAATGATTTCCGGGTCAATATTTCTGCTTTCCAGCTCTTCGATTATTTTCTTGCAATGCTGCTCCGGCCACTGGTCCCAGTCAGCATCATGCAGCAGGCCGGCCATTTCCCATCGCCATTGACCGGCTTCGTTTACCTGTTCTTTTTCCGCGGCCCAGCATTTCATCAGGTGAGCTACCTGCTTCATGTGTAGCTGCAGGCGGGGGTTCAATACCCATTCATGAAAAAGCTGTATCGCTTCATCTTTTGTCAAAACATTTCCTTTGTTACCTTCCTTTCCGAATACAGTTCTTCCTAATTGGAGAGACATAAGTTATTTTTAAAAAATTAACAGATAGTTGTAAAATTAAGTTTATTCATTTATGTCATATTTATAAAACAAAAGCCCTGTCACGAAGTAACAGGGTCTTGTTACAAAAGATGTAGATTACTACTGAGCAGCGGTTCTCTTTACATACTCTTTATTGCCGTGGGAATTAATGTAATAATGGCCGCCTTCCTTTCCTTCATAAATCGTTCTTCCTTTTGAATCAGTGCCGATCACCTTATCCCCCGGATTTTTCGTATTAGGCATGTTGGTTACCGTTTTATTATGAGTTGTCGGGCCCGTATTGGTTGATGTAGTTGAGGATGTATTGGCGGTAGTGTTGGAGGAAACAGCAGGGGCCTTCTTTCTGGTTCTTGTTTTCTTTGGCTTTGTTACGTCTGTGGAGGTTGCCACAGATGTAGTCGAAGAGGGAGTATTTGCCTGCGTGTTGGTTTCCGCGGTCGTTTCGCCTTTTTTCTTCCGGGTCTTTTTTGGTTTTGTTTCGGTGTCGGAAGCAGTGCTGGTCTGCGTAGTTGTGGCGTCACTGGCAGTTTCTGATTTTTTCTTCCTGGTTTTCTTTGGCTTTGCATCCGTTGCTGTAGTCTGGTCGGTGGAAGCGTTTGCTACAGCAGCGTCTTTTTTCCTGTGTGATTTTTTTGGCTTTGATGCAGTGGACGAAGTTGCGTCAGTACTTTGCGCCCTTAATGTGCCTGTAAAGATGAACAGGGTAAGTGTGATGAGTACAATCAGTATTTTTTTCATGTTTGAAAATTTTCCTAAAGTTAAATATGAATTAATCTGCTTACTCATCAAATTCATTTTTTATAGAAAAACAGGAAGGTTAATAATTATGATTGATTATCCTTTGGCTGGAAAGGAATCAGTCCGGATTATGATTTGCAGATTATTCTTTTGCCAATGCCTTGATATCTCTCACTTCTATAGTCTGGCTGTGGTATCCCCTTATCACTGCATTGATCATGGCTTTACCCAGCTCCGCCAGGGTGCTACCCGAATTTGGTGCGAGCAGTTTTATGAGGGGAATAAGCCATCCCAGGCACCGGTACATCGGTAAGGTATTTTTTAAACCCCTGGTTGGATACAAAATTCCCGGGCGAAAATTGTACACTTTTTTGAACGACAATTTTTTAAGATCATTTTCAGTCTTGCCTTTTACACGGGCCCACATCATGCGGCTCTTTTCAGTGCTATCGGTTCCTGCGCCGGAGATATAGCAAAAGATCATTGAATTATTTTTATCAGCGAGCGCACGGGCAAAATTCAGGGTAAGCGTGTATGTCAGTTCATAAAACTGCGCTTCCTTTTTACCTATTGAAGAAACGCCGGCGCAAAATAAGCAGGCATCATAATCACCCAGCCGGCTGATGGCGGGCGACAGGTCGTTAAAATCTTTATGAATGATTTCTTTTAATTTCGGATGTTCAAATCCAGAGGGGCGGCGGTTTATAATAAGCACCTGCCCGACGTTATTACTCAACAGGCATTCGTGTAAGACGCCTTCTCCTACCATACCCGTGGCACCCGTGAGAATTATTTTTATTGATGATGGCATGCGGCTTATAATTTTTTGTACATGATATAGGCATTCGTAAGGCCCGGTTGCTGATGATTAAATGCTTCGGGTATTTCGCCGGTAATTTTAAATCCCGGTTTCTTCCACAATTGTACCGCTCTTTCATTACTTTTCACCACCATATTAAATTGCATCGCCGTAAAGCCAAGCCGCTTTGCTTCGCCCAGGGAAAATTCTCCCATCGCCCTGCCGATACCTTTTCCCGCCATGGCCGGAGCCGTCATATAACCGGCATTTGCAGCATGACTTCCCGGGTCAGGTAACTAACGGTAACGAATAAACGAAATTACTGCTGATCAATTTCCTGTTCAATCAGCCATATATGGCCAAACGGATCTTTAATCTCGGCCTGGCGATAACCGTAGTCATAGCTTTGCGGGGGCTTTACCAATATAGCGCCGGCCTTAATGGCTTTGTCAACCACTGTATCCACATTATCCACAAACAGGCCGACAAGGCAGGTAATTCCTTTATTTTTTATGGGCTCAAATTGTCCTGCTTCTGTTTTTTCTTCATGCACATGAAATAATGCCCCATTGATGGAAAGCTCGGATACATGGATGCTGCCATCATCATTACTGAAACGCCGCAATTCCGTTGCGCCTAAACCATTAATATAAAAGTCGACATTCTTTGCCCCGCTTTTAATAAAAAGCTGTGGCGCGAAAAAGGGTTTGCTATCTGTCATTTTATTATCACTTTAAACCTGAATGAATTTTCAAGGTATCAATTATTGTCAAATTCTTTCCGGATTTTCTTTCGTCAGTTCATTTTTTGCGTTTCCGGTATTCAGCGTGGACGCAGGTTCGAAAAGCATTACAGAAACTTCGTCATGGGCAACGGGTTTATGCTCTGTGCCCCGCGGCACAATGAGAAATTCATTTGCTTTTACAACAATGCTTTTGTCCCGAAACTCCATAGTGAACTCGCCTTTCAGAACATAAAACAATTCATCTTCTTCCTCATGCTTATGCCAGATGAACGGACCTTTAAACTTCACGAGTTTTACCTGTTGGCCATTCAGCTCGCCGGCAATGCGGGGATTCCAGTAATCGTGAATCAACGAAAGTTTTTGTTCTGTGTTTATTTTTTCGATACTCATTACTATGTCCGTGATTTTATTTTACAAAAAAGAATAATGCAATTTCGCCGGTTAAATATATTTTATTGAACAACGGCCTTCCCCATCAGGGCCTACGGCAAGAGATAAAATAATCTTTGGCCCATACCTGCACGCCTATCCCGGAAGTTATGACAATTACCGCTTTAATTCAATCTGCGTATCTATTCGTCCTGTTCATATATACAGCCATCATCAAACTGCTTCACAAGCTTCATCTTTTTTATTTTTTCAATAAAATTCTTTCCAACCAGGTCATCGTTCTCTCCGTCGTCAAACCAGATCACGTAACATTTCTTATCATTTAAAAAAGCCTTTACTGCGGTCTTATTTTCGTAGTTTGGTAAAAATTTGCCGGGCCGCCCGGTAAAAAAGTAAACGGCATCATAAGCATCGGAATAGATAGTATGGTCTTTCAAAAAGGGCAGAGAGTCCTTTTCCATGTATAGTACTGTACGCGAATATTGCCATTGATCCTCTGTATAGCCCGGTATTCCCGCATCTTTTATTCCATCCCATGATTCGTAATCTGCGCTGAGCTGGCCATATTGAAAAAGTATGAATATAATAAGACCCATGGCAATCATAAGGCCTTTCTTTGAATTTTGCTTTCCGCGTTCAGACGTCATGAGCCAATTGCTGCAGCTCCAAAGCAATGGTATAAATGCCGGGGAAATAAAGCGGCTGTCGAGCGTTTCAAACCTGGAGACCGTTGCGATGACAATCATGAATAAAAGATAGATCCATGCGAAGAGAAGCGGCACATTTTGAAACCTGGTAATATCCTTTTTTATCAAAAATTCTTTTATGCAGAGGAAGGTCAGAAAGACGATGATGCCTGAAGCTAACACAGCCGCATAATTATAATGCTGGTTAAAAAATGGCAGCCAGTCGTAAAATACGGCGCCTACGTCATGAAGATTTTTTTGAAAATCTGTCAGAGAGCTTTCCCGTATACCCGTAAGCGAACCGCCGACTATATAATTTCTGGTGAGATTAGCGATCAGCAGGACAGGGCTTATTATTGAAAAAATAATGACATTCCTGATTTTTTGTTTCAGCTGTATTCTCTTGTCAAGGATAATCAGAAAAAATCCTGTTGCTGCCAGCGTTACACCGGCATAACGTGTAATGCATGCCAGCGATACAATGACAGCCGATGTTATTAATGAAGTGCTTTTATGATTTTTTAAATAGCTGTGAATGCAGATGATAAAGAGCAATATCCATAAAATGAATACGGTTTCCGACCACATCATGGAATAAACTTCCAGGATACCGGGGCTTAAAACAATACAGCTGAGCATTGCGGCCTTATACCATCGTGTGGCATTGCTGAACCGGGAAGTGATATACCCGGCAATATAAATGATGATGGCGAAAAGCAATCCATTGAGGATGGCTCCGAAAGCTAATGGCTGCAGGCCTGTAACAAGGATGATCGCACTGAGAAAAACCGGGTAGAATACCGGAAATTCTACCATCGGGTAATTTCGGAAATCAATAATGCGGCAGGTGGTTGCAATATTTTTTGCAGTAGTGGTATATACCACACCATCCGGGCAGAGCCCGATACCGTTGTGTCTTGTGAATAAAAAAATAATGCCAAAGCCCGCGGCTGCAGCTATAAGGCTATCGGTATTATTCTTTAATGCGGCTATTTTAAACATTGAAAGCGGCTTATAGCCAAACAGGGTCTAAAATTAAGAAAGGTTTGAACATCTGATAGCTTCGTTATCCACCTTCCGCCTTTTTATTTTGTTAAGCTTTTTTTTGTAACCATGGCTTTCTACCCAACGATTCCGGGTGGGTTATTTAATTAATTCTTTATGGCGGATAACTATTGCCTGTCAAGTAAAAATTTTATACTGATTGCGTTGTGTCATACTACTCAATATTGAGTATTGCGCAGTTGCATTTTCTTAAAGAAATTTATGCCTGCATTGAGCAAGTAGTTTTTATCCGTACTCTATTTACTCAATCTTCTCATGTGAATTTTAAATACCGTGAGGCTTTTTCAAAGGCCTCACTTTGTATTGTACATTCTCCAGGCGTATTTGGCAGGAACCTAAGTGAATTACCTTATTTTTCCCTCTGAAAGGCCCGCCGGCTACGCACCTTTACCATTTATAAGCGTAGGTTTACTCAACATTTCAGTAAATCTTTCAGATTGAAAATTCAGCGGTAATGCGATTGTTTGAAATCTGTAGCTGATTTACTTTTGTAACAGAAGTTAATTGATGTTACCGAACATTGATTAAGTATCCGGATCCAATGGAAATCAAAAGCCAAATCCAAAGAAAAACACGAATCCGATATCCGGGAAATAACCTGAGGCCACCAAAGAAAAACATCGACTGTCCTTGAAAAACAGTTACCCCTGGAATCGAAAGATATTCCGTAAAAGACCCGAAGATTTCTTCGGGTTTTTTATTTCATTCTGAAAAAATGAATGCTCCCTGCTTTTTATAATTTGTTCGTGAAGTCCTGTTTATAGTTTTTGCCACCTATGTTTCAGGTTCAGTAAAGTTTTATGAAAATTGTGAACAATTCTCCGGTGAATGTTGATAATTTTTTAACCCCTTAGTGATTTTTCGATAGTAGTTCCCCGTAAATTTATTTCATGGAAGAGGCATACCAAACCTTGCAAACGATTTTTGAAATTGTAAAAAACGACCCAAATCCACAGACCTATCTTTGCAGCCCAAGAGAAATTATTCTCAGGCAGTTTGCCGGATGGGATGTTATTGAAAAGCATTTACACATTTTAGCAGAACAGGAACTGGTTGTTTTAAAACATCTTGATAAGATTGCCATTTCTATTACACAACGGGGGATAGAAAAAGTAAAAGAATCTCTTGCGATCAGGCGCAATGCAGGTAAAATGCAATAGCAGCGGAACCTGCCGCCGCTATATTCTCCGGTTAATACTTACGGAATTGATGAGGATCAGCAGTATTCAATAATGGATTGCCGGTGTTATGTTATCTGTTGATGAGGATGAAAAATAAAATAGCGAGTCCTTCAAATAAGGTTACGAGCATTATTCCTTTGAAAGCTTCTTTTTCTTCGTTTGGATTTTGCATGTGCTGATTTTTAAAACTTACAATTCTGATAACGGCGCAAATTTAAGCCAATTATGATAAAAGCAAAATATCACTTTCAAAGTACCTGTGATACGGCATATAAATTCTGATGATATTATCTTATACAAAAGCAGATTGCCGGCTGCCTCCGTAAGCGCTAAAATAAAAAGCCCATCTTTTGATGAGCTTTGAGAGTGCCCGGAACAGGAATCGAACCTGCACATCCTTGCGAACGGCAGATTTTGAGTCTGCTGCGTCTACCAATTCCGCCATCCGGGCAAAAATTCGGGCTGCAATATTACAGATTAAAGTCTATCTCTCCAAAACGCTTATCCGCTTGGCAGTATCTCAATTTTAAAACAGTTGCCGCAGATGACGCAAATTATCCCGGGACAATGCATCCGCGGATATCAGCGTAATCCGCGGTATATAATTCAAGCTGATACATTGCTTATCCATTTATTATATTAGATGTAATTTGCCGCATTTGAAAATTATTTATGATAAAAGTCGGTTTGATAAGAGAAGGAAAAAATCCGCCGGATAACAGGGTGGCGCTCACGCCGCTTCAATGCAAATGGGTACAGCAGCATTTTAATATTGAGATAAAAGTGCAACACAGCGACACGAGATGTTTTAAAGATAAGGAGTATACGGATGCCGGTCTTGCGGTGCAGGAAGATGTCAGCGATTGCGACATTCTATTCGGGATAAAAGAAGTGCCGGTACCCATGCTGATTCCTGAAAAAACCTACCTCTTTTTTTCTCATACAAAAAAGTTGCAGCCCTATAATCAAAAATTGATCAGAGCAATTATCGATAAAAAAATTACCCTGATAGATTACGAATGTCTCGAACATGAAGACGGCACGCGGATTATAGGATTTGGCTTTTTTGCGGGAGTCGTAGGCGCGCATAATGGCATGATGGCTTACGGGAACAGAACGGGCACCTTCCTGCTCGGAAGAGTGTACAGGCAAAAAAATTTTCAGCAGCTCATCCACACCTATTTCGGACTTAAGCTGCCATTATTAAAAATTGCCGTTACGGGCAGCGGCAGAGTAGCCCATGGCATCCTCGAAATCATGAACCTGATGGAAATTCACGAGGCCGAGCCTGATGAATACCTGGAAAATACATTTCAATACCCGGTATATGTACATTTGAAAGGTGCGGATCTGTACAGGGAAAAACTAACGGGAAAGTATAACCGAAATCGCTTTCATGAGCATCCCGAGGAGTATGAATGTCTTTTTAAAAAATATATGGCCCACACAGACATTCTGCTTAATGGTGTATATTGGGAAGAAAAGATTCCGCGGCTTTTTGAAATGAGCGATATGAAACCGGCCAACTTCCGGATTACCACCATTGCCGACATTTCGGATGACAGGAACGGCTCTGTTCCCTGTAACCTTATGGACGCCACAATGGAAAATCCTGTGTATGGAGTAGATAAATTTTCAGGAGCAATAACTGAACCCTATTTGCAAAATTCGGTAGATGTCATGGCGGTCGGTAATCTGCCAAATGAGTTGCCGCGTGATGCATCCCGTTATTTTGGGGAGCAACTGATAAAATTTGTGCTTGGAGATTTGCTCAACGGAGATGCAAAAGACATAGAAAAGGCTACTATAGTAAAAAGCGGAAAACTGGCAAAGTCATTTGAATATATGAGAGAGTATGCCGGAGTGAGTGGTGAGTAGTGAGCGGTCAATCCATAACCGGAAAAATCAGAGATAAAGGTAATAGTCCTTTAATAAACCGGTAAATTCTTTCGTGTAGGCATCACCGTTATCTTTTATTGATATTTCCCTATTGTATGCCGTTTCCATTCTTCCCTTTTGAAAGATCATCATGGTTCTGAAAACAGGGTGATCCGCGCTTTGTTTTACAAAAAGCTTTTCGCGCAGGTATAGCCCATTCTTACTTGCGGTTTGTTCCGCCGGACGACTCCTGTGAAAAGGAAGCAATATTGCAAAATGGCCGTTTTCGTCCAGTAGCTTAGCCGTTATTTCAAACAATGCATCTATGGTCAGCGCTTCACTGTGTTTTGAAATATTTTTCTGCCTATCCGGCGACCTGAGGTCATTTTTATAAAATGGCGGATTTGAAATTACCAGGTCATAGGTTTTGCCGGGACCGAAATTTCTGATATCAGCATGAAAAATATTGATCCTGCCCTTCCACGGCGATGAATGGATGTTTTCTCTGGCTTGCTCAAAAGCGTCTTCATTTATTTCAACCGCATCAATTATTGCATTTGTTTTTTGCGCGAGCATCAGGCTTAACAGCCCCGTGCCCGTTCCGATATCGAGAATTGTATGGACAGCCATATTTTTTTTAAAAAGCTCATCTGCAACCCATGCGCCAAACAAACAGGAATCAGTACAAACTTTCATACTGCATCTGTCCTGCGACACGATAAATTTTTTAAATTGAAAGTAATAGTTGGGCAAATAATAATATTTTAAAAGACAGAACGGGCCGAAGGTACTACAGACAGATCCTCAAATTGCCCGGCAAGATATTTATAGTAAGCAGTAATGGCAATCATGGCTGCATTATCGGTGCAATATTCAAATGCGGGAATAAAGGTATTCCATCCTTCTTTTTCGCCAAGCTTTGTAAAAGCGAGGCGCAACCCGCTGTTGGCGCTTACCCCGCCCGCAATGCAAATATTTTTTATACCGGTTTGCTCCGATGCACTTTTTAGTTTGTGTAATAAAATTGAAATGATCCGGGATTGTATGGAGGCGCAGATATCGGCCATGTTTTCTTCTGTAAAATTTTGATTCTTTTCTTTCTGCCCGTTCACAAAATAAAGAATGGCAGTTTTGAGCCCGCTGAAGCTAAAATCCAGCCCGTCAATTTTCGGTTCGGGAAATTGGTATTTACTGGGGTCTCCGCTCTTTGAATATTTATCTATCAACGGGCCGCCGGGATAGGGAAGCCCCAAAATTTTTGCTGACTTGTCAAATGCTTCGCCTGCTGCATCATCCAGCGTTTGACCAATTACTTTCATATCCAGATAATTGTTGCACACCACTATTTGCGTATGCCCACCGCTAACGGTCAGGCATAAGAATGGAAATGCAGGAATGCTGTTTTTCTTCTCGCCTGACTGAATAAGATTGGCTAACACATGCGCCTGCATGTGATGAACGGCGATCAGTGGTTTATAACGGGCAAGGGCACACGATTTTGTAAATTCGGCCCCCACGAGTAATGCGCCGATCAGCCCCGGGGATCGGGTAAAGGCAAAGGCATCTATCTCATCCAGAGATGTATTTGCTCTTTTCAGCGCTGTATCCACTACCGGCACTATTGCCTGTAAATGGGCCCTGGAGGCAAGCTCCGGCACCACGCCCCCATATTCTTCATGCACCTTTTGGCTGGCAATGACATTGCTCAGGATATACCCATCCCCGCATACGGAAGCGGCCGTTTCATCACATGATGACTCTATTGCAAGAATTCTGATCATTATTAATGAAGGATTATTTTGAACGTATGGCCACCACCGGGTCTAATCTTGATGCAGAATAAGCCGGAATAATGCCCGCAAGAATTCCGATGATAATACAAATAGATATGGCGAGCACGAGAATACCCACTGAAATAAATACGGGAAAGCTAAAGAGACTAGTGAGTATAAGGGTCAGGATGTAAACCAGCAATAGCCCGATTAATCCACCCAACAGGCAAATGATGGCAGCTTCCAGCAAAAATTCTGAAAGTATACTTCTTCTTTTTGCGCCAATCGCTTTTTTTAAGCCGATGATCGCTGTCCGTTCTTTTACCGTAACAAACATTATATTGGCAATACCAAAAGCGCCCACAATCAGGCTGAGGATGCCGATGGCCCACCCGCCAATATTGATGCTTCCAAATAACGAGCTTACCCGTTCACTTGCCCCGATAATTTGATTAGCGCTGAAGTTATCTTCTTCCTTTGGATTCAATTTTCTTATCGACCGCATTACTCCCTCCAGGTCATTGGCCAGCGCGGCTGATGAAACCTTATCATCTGCGCTGACAATAATTCTCGGATGGCTGTTATCTTCATTAAAAATCTGCTTTGCGAAACGGTAATTAGTCATTACGCACTGATCATAGTCCAGCCCGACCATGCTGGTCCCCATCTTTTTTATGACCCCCACTATTGTTACATTCACATCTTTTATTTTTACCTTTTTACCCACCGCAAAACTTGCATCACCAAATAAATCTTCAGCATTCTTGTATCCTATAATCGCCACCGGGTTGCCGTATGCAAAGTCAGCGCTGGAAAGATAACGCCCATATACCGTTGATATGGGCTGGATGTCATTTTCTTCCTCGCTTACTCCCAATATCATTACCCCTGTTAAGGCCTGCCCCTGGTATTCAACATTGGTCATGTCATTTATTAAAAAGGCAACATGCTTTGCCAGACGGCTTCGCTGCTTTATTAAAGCAACTTCTTCAAATTTGGGAACAGGTCGCTTTATGAATTTCCACCAGGGATAGTCTGCGCCATTGTGAAAATATTCCCATTTGTCAATGTAAATAGTGTTGCTGCCAAGGCTTTTGATCTGGTTTTGAATGTTCTCCTCCAGGCTGTTTACAGTTGCCAGTACGCCGATGATACAAAATATGCCAAATGAAATACCAATAAGGGAAAGCGCTGTACGAAGCTTATTCACCATAAGTTCCTGCATGGTAAGCCTTAAAGAGTTGCTTAATATGGTAAGCGTTTTACGCATATAGCAAATTTAGTTGATTTTGGAATGCGGGAGGTACTGTGACGATTCAATCGTATTTTGCAACCCTAAATTATTATGGTTGATTGCTTCAGGAGAAAACATCAGGCTTCAGAAGATAATTATTGTTATCGCTATTGTTTTGTTTTCCGTCAAAATTACTGCCTGGTATTTAACAGGGTCGCTTGCCATTCTTACGGATGCACTTGAAAGCATTATAAATATAGCATCAGGATGCCTGGGCTTATACAGCCTGTATCTTTCAGCCAAGCCAAAAGATGCGGATCATCCCTACGGCCACGGAAAGGTCGAGTTTATTTCTGCAGGCGTTGAAGGCACGCTCATAAGCGTTGCAGGCATTATTATTATTTATAAATCCATTGTAAGCTTTTTTTATGCTCACTTCATTACCAAACTGGACTACGGGATGATACTTCTTGCAGCTACTGCTGCCATTAATTATTTTGCAGGGGTGATATGTGTATCCACCGGCAACAGGAATAATTCGTTATTGCTGATCGCCAGTGGCAGGCATTTGAAAACCGATACCTACAGCACTGCAGGGATTCTCGGAGGGCTCGTATTGCTGTATTTTACAAAAGCAACCTGGGTGGATAGCGCGGTTGCGTGCACTTTCGGACTGATCATCATTTATACGGGTTACAAAATTATCAGGGCCTCTGTGGCAGGCATTATGGACGAAGCGGATATTCAATTGCTGAATAACCTGGTTGAAGTTTTAAATAAAAACAGGAGAGAGAACTGGATTGACCTGCACAATCTGCGCTTTATAAAATATGGCAGCACCCTGCATTGTGATTGCCATCTTACCGTTCCCTGGTATTTAAATGTAAATGAAGCCCACGAAGAGATGGAGATTCTGGCCAACCTGATACAAAATGAATTTGGGGAAACGGTTGAATTGTTTGTGCATACCGATGGCTGCGAAGCTTTTTCCTGCAAGATATGCTATAAGCAAAATTGTGCGGTTCGCAGGCACGCCTTTGAGAAGAAGATAAACTGGACAGTGAAGAACATTTCAAAAAATTCGAAGCACGATATTTTTAGCTGAGAGATAAATTATTATTCTTCTGAAAAAATTATCCCCCCATAGACATGGGGGGATTTTTTCCAAAATTCAAAAACTGATTATCCATTAAGCACTTCAATAAAATTTTCAGGTCCCTTCAGCGTTTTGCGGCTGATGGTAACTCTTTTTATTCCACTACACGGAAAGGTGCATGGATGGAATAAATCTTTAAGCTGATTAGGGAAAAGTCAAAGGACTTTTGTAAGGGAAACAGGTGTAATGAAGAGCGTTTTAAGTATAAGGTTAGCAACGACTTCATGACATTAAAAACGGGCGTGTAAGTAATATATTTTATACCCTGCTAAAATCGAGTACTGTTACTTGGACTTAGGTAAAACCCACAGGAAATTTTACTAATAAATGACAGGAAAAAAACGAGCTAACTCATTTAAAGACAAAGGCTACCGCATAAGCTGCGCCTGCAGCCAAGGCGCCAATAAACGTTACTTTCAGCGCACCCGGCAGGGCCGGAACACCGGTGATTTTACTCTTGAAATATCCGAAGATAAAAAGGCATAGTAAGGTGGCAATAACAGATACTTTTAAAGCCCGGAAAGAGTCATGAAAGAAGATATAGGGGCTAAGAGGAATGATTCCGCCAACGATATACGAAATTCCGATATTCATCGCGCTGTTTCTTGCCCGTTTGGGAGCGGGTTCATCAAGCCCTAATTCAAATTTCATCATGAAATCGACCCATCTTTTTTTATCCTTTGATATTTCTTCAGTGGCCTTTTGCTGCAACTCTTCACTTAAGCCTATATGCCTGAAAAATTCCTTTACTTCCTGCTTCTCCGTTTCAGGCTTGTGCGCTACTTCATCATATTCTCTTTTTGATTCGCTGTTATAATGATCCTGCTCGGTTTTCCCTGACAGGTAGCCCCCAAGACCCATGGCAATGCCGCCGGCTGCTATTTCCGCAATGCCGGCTATCACAATGATACCCGTAGTAGATACTGCGCCACTCATTCCGGCTGCTAATGCAAAGGGTACTGTAAGGCCATCGCTCATTCCAATAACCACATCGCGGAGCATGTCCGAGCTTTGTAAATGTTCTTCTTTATGATCTTCCATTTATGGGTTAAACGGTTTGTTAGTGAATCAGGTTAAACGGTTGAATGTTCTTTGCAAGACAGGCATTTTTTTCGTCTGCTCGTTACCGTTAGTTTTTTATTTCAAATAAGTAATACGATAAATAAGCCCTTTGTAATCGTCGCTTACCAGGAGAGACCCGTCCTTCAGCACCTGCACATCAACAGGGCGGCCATTTACGCTATTTGCATTTCGCAACCATCCTCCGGCAAACGGAACCGGATCGCTGAAATTCCCCGAACTATCCATTTTCGCGACAACTACCCTGTAGCCAACAGGGGTGGTTCTGTTCCAGCTCCCGTGCTCCGCAATAAAAATAGCGTTCTTATAGTCTGCGGGAAACATATCGCCGGTATAAAATCTCATTCCCAGAGATGCCACATGAGCGCCTAATTTTTTTACAGGAGGAGTATAGTCACTGCAATTTTTCCCTTTGCCAAATTCCGGATCCAATATATCTCCTTCATGGCAATAGGGGTAGCCAAAATTCATTCCTTCTTTAGGTGCAGTATTTAACTCATCACTGGGAATATCATCGCCCAGATTGTCCCGTCCATTATCGGTAAACCAAAGCTGGTTGTTGGCCGGGTTCCATGCGAACCTCACCGTATTCCTGATTCCTTTTGCAAATATTTCAAAGCCGCTGCCATCAGGATTCATACGGGTCATAGACGCATAAGGTTCTGCCGGCTCACAAATATTACAGGGTGCTCCCACCGGCACGTACAATTTACCATCGGGGCCAAACGCAATAAACTTATAACCGTGATGCTTATCCGTTGGATATTTATCATACACTACAACCGGCGCCGGCGGATTGCTGAGCTTTGATTCGATGCTGTCTAACCGGTAAATTGCAGAAATGGCTCCAATATACAGGCTGCCATCTCTGAAAGCCACGCCATTCGGGGCATTCAGCCCGGCAGCAATGGTATAAATTTTATCTGCCTTTCCATCCTTGTTCTCATCTGTCACTGCATATACATTGTGCTCACGGGTTCCGACAAACAGGGTTCCACCCGGGGACGCACACAGGCTTCTCGCACCCGGTACTTGCGCATACACATTTATTTTAAAACCATCCGGCAGATGAATTTTATCCAGCTCATATTCCTTATATAATGAATCGGGATTTTGCGATTCTGTTACCGGGCCCGGCAATGCGCTATGGCCGGCTGTATTCCCGGGGTTACAGGAAGTAATAAGAAGAATAGTTGCCAGAGGAAGAATAATGAAAAAATTTCGTTTAGGCATTGAAATAAAAGATTAGGATACCCGGAGGTCATTTAATATATAAAGTAAGATTTTATGAACTTCAAAATTTTGATTTCCGTTCGTTTTTTGTTTTAAAACAACGTTGTAACACCATGAGCGAATTTATTTTCATGATCCAGCAGCCATTTTTTTCTTGGTAAGCCGCCCCCATAACCGATGAGGCTTCCGTCAGAGCCTATAACGCGGTGGCAGGGCACCACAATGCTCAATTTATTTTTTCCATTAGCTGAAGCAGCCGCCCGTATTGACTTTACGTCACCAAGGCGTTGGGCAAGCTCCAGGTAGGAAATTGTTTTTCCATACGGTATTTTCATTAGCTCGTTCCAAACTTTATGCTGAAAGCCGGTACCGGTTTGCTGAAGAGGAAGGTCAAAGATTTTCCTCTTACCGGAAAAATATTCATCAAATTGCCTGGTACATTCTTTAAGAATTTTCTTTTCTGAAGCGGACAGATGGCCGGTTTCGTCCGAAGAGAAATGTTCTTCATCAGTAAATAAAAGCGCTGTAATATGACCGTCTGAAATTTTTATATGAATGTATCCGGCAGGGCACTTATAAAACGTAGTCAATTGCTGTTTAATCATTCAACAATTTAGCCAAAAATATCAAATCATCGCGCTTGTACCGGTCAGCATCCGTACTAAAGCATTTACTGTGCTCTTCCAGCAGGTGCTGGATCACCCGTTTGTTGCCAAGCTGCCGGAAGTAAGAAGGAACAGGAGGCACCGAAATCCGCTTGAAATAATTTTCCACATCCTTATGCGAGTATATCTGGCCATTGAGCGGATCGATATAAAAATTTATTTTTTCATTCCTTTGTTTTTCAGGATTGGGAAATGAATAATCTATATCAAAATAGCCAAGAATAAACTGTTTGGGGATGTTGATAGCTTTTACGGGGATGTCCAGCAATTCGCATACAATAAGATAAAGAATTCCATTGGTGATTGAATTTCCTTTTTTATTTTCAATTACCCGGTTCATTAAAAAATCTTCTTCGTAGTCGTAAGCCACTTCATTACCTTTTAATTTGTAGTAGCTGTATAAAATTCCCGTGATCACGTTGATCTGCTCAAGAGGGGTGAGGTAGCTGTTTAATTCCAGCCATATATTCCTTCTTACTTTTTCCATTTCCTGCAGCGCAGAAATAATATTCATCTCGGGGAAACGGTATCTTGAAGCGAGCAACGCCCCCTGCAGCAGCTCACACGAGCCTTTTTTCCAGTTGATAAAATCATCGGCAAGATCTCTGAAATGAAGCTTATGAATGATCATTTCAATACGCCCCTGTACTGCCTGGTCCGGCGTATTCTCCCACAGGTTTTCGAGGTTGGGAATGATGCCGCGGCCGATTGAAACAATACGATCCGTAACCGAGTTGAAAACTTCCTCGTCCGGATCATCGATGAGATGAAAGAGTGCCGATATTTCTTTGTTCTCCTGCATGCCTCGAATAATTCGCCCTTTATTTTTAAAAACAGCAAACTAAGTGAATTGTAATAAATGGGTCGCGAATAATTACTAACATATGTTAGCTATTTTAGCAAAGACACCTTTATTACAGTAAATGTTGCAGGCAACCGGCAATGAATTTTGAAATTAACAAATGCGGAATCTTATTTCTTTTTTGTTTTCTTCCGGGTTGCTTTTTTATCGAAGGCTTTCGGATCCTGCTCGAGGATCATTTCTTTTACTTTATCTATTCCGATTTCTTGTAATTCTTCCCGGGTAAACTTTCCATTGGCCCCTTTGGCCGGAAGCTTCAACATTTTTTTATTAAAGCGTATAAACGGACCCCAGCGGCCGTTTTCAATGGCTATTTTTTCTTCCGGCCATTGCTTTATGTAACGGTTCGCTTCCTTTTCCAGCTTTTTTTCAATCAATGCATTGCAGTCTTCCTGTGTCAGCCCGTCGAAGTTATATGCACGGGGTACATTGATGAATAAATCATTCCACCTGATATAAGGCCCAAACCGCCCTTTGCCTTTGGTAATGGGTTTTTGATGGTAATAGCCTATCGGCGCATCCTCTATTTGTTTTGCTTCAATAATTTCTATCGCCCTTGCCATATCCACTTCCAAAGGATCTTCTCCTTTGGGTATTGAAATATATTGTTCCCCCCATTTTACGTAAGGGCCATAACGGCCAATATTTACCGATACTTCAAGCGCTTCATACGTACCCAATAGTACCGGGAGCTTAAAAAGCTCCAGCGCCTCTTCCATCGTAATTGTTTCGATACTTTGATTCACTTTCAGCTTTGCAAACCGGGGCTTTTCTTCATCATCCAGCGAACCAATCTGTACCATAGGCCCATATTTGCCCATTCTTGCGGTAACAGGCTTTCCTGATACGGGGTCAGCGCCCAGCTGGCGTTCACCAACAGCGCGCTCGGCTGTTTCCAATGTATGTTCCACTCCCGAATGAAAGGGGCCATAAAAATCTTTTACCATTTTATTCCACTTCATTTTTCCTTCGGCTATCTCATCGAACTCCTCTTCAATATTTGCTGTAAAAGAGTAATCCATTACATCGGTGAAATGCTGGTTCAGAAAATCGGTTACCACCAAACCCAGGTCTGTTGGAAAAAGCTTTGCTTTCTCTGCGCCTGTATTTTCCTGTTCGGTCACCTTTTGAATGGCGTTATCTTTCAGCTTCAATATCCGGTAATCGCGGCGGATGCCTTCTTTATCTTTTTTCTCTACATAATTTCTCTTTATAATGGTAGAAATGGTAGGGGCGTATGTGCTGGGCCTTCCAATGCCGAGCTCTTCCAGCTTTTTCACCAGCGACGCTTCGGTGTACCGGGGAGAATGTTTCGTAAATCTTTCCGTGGCCGTCATCTGGTTGAACTGCAGTTGCTGGCCAACAGCAAGATTGGGCAGGCGGCTCTCATCATTACTATCTGTATCATCGTCGTCAGTACCTTCAAAATATACTTTTAAGAAGCCGTCGAACTTGATTACTTCGCCACTTGCCGTAAGCTCTTCGTTGTTGGTGGAGATATTAATTTTGGCAATGGTTTTCTCCAGCTCGGCGTCTGCCATCTGGCTGGCGATAGTGCGCTTCCAGATCAGATCGTACAACCTGTTCAATTCGGGATCGTCCACCGAACTATTTTCCATATAAGTAGGCCGGATAGCTTCGTGTGCCTCCTGCGCGCTTTCATTTTTATTCTTGTATTTGCGCACCTGTATGTAATTGCCACCGTAGTTTTTACTGATCTGTGAAGTAATGTCTTTCATGGCGGTGCCACTCAGGTTCACACTGTCGGTACGCATGTAGGTGATTTTACCGCTTTCGTATAGCTTTTGAGCGATCAGCATGGTCTTGCTTACACCGTATCCTAACTTACGGCTGGCTTCCTGCTGCAGGGTAGAGGTAGTGAATGGCGCTGCAGGCGTGCGCTTACCGGGCTTTACCTGTATATCTTTTACAATATAACGGGCCCCGATGCAACTTTGTAAAAACTTTTCTGCATCCCCGGCATTCTCATATTTATTGCCTTCAGCTTTAAAAGAAACCGTTTTATCATTGATGTCCGTAGCGGCTAATAAGGCCTCTACCCGGAAGCTGCTGGTTGGCTTAAAAGCATTGATCTCTCTTTCTTTTTCTGCGATTAATTTTACCGCTACGCTTTGCACCCGTCCTGCACTCAGGCCACCCTGCTGGCCTACTTTTCTCCATAATACAGGACTCAGCTCAAACCCTACGATTCTATCCAGTACCCTTCTTGCCTGCTGGGCATCTACCAGGTTCATATCAATGGTTCTGGGGTTCTGAACAGCCTGTTCTATAGCCGGCTTGGTGATTTCATGGAAGACGATACGCTTGGTGGTTTTAGGATTCAGCTTTAGCACCTCGGCAAGATGCCAGCTGATGCTCTCGCCCTCACGATCCTCATCCGATGCCAGCCATACTTCTTCGGCTTTTTTGGCGAAGCTTTTTAACTCATTCACCACCTTTACCTTGTCCTCGGGAACTATATAGCTGGGCTTAAAATCATTGGCTATATCAATGCCCATATCGCTTTTTTCCAAGTCTCTTATATGTCCGTAACAGCTTTTCACCTCGAATGTTTTTCCAAGGATAGCGGCTATTGTTTTCGCTTTTGCGGGGGACTCAACAATCAATAAGTTTTTGGCCATAATTAGTTTATTCCTTGCTTGATTTTCTTATTATTCATTCTTTAAAAAAATTTGTCCGGTTGCTGCAATATTAGTCTAAAAATTAAAAATGCAATCTTAAAAACTAAAATGGGAAATTTAAATTCAGCTTATTATCTTCGCAATCACCTCCCCATTTAAGAACTACCCAATATCGGAAAAACACTTTCGAAATGTATGGTAAACGCATTTTCGGAAGAAATCTTATAGGTAAAACCTATTGAAGTGCTTATGAGGTAACTCTACAAAACAAAATTTTGTACTATGAAAGTAGTAATTCTCGGTTCCGGGAATGTGGGAACCGTCTTATGTGAACTAATTACCAAATCTGACAACGAACTCGTTCAGGTAGTGAGCCGTAATCCTGACCATGCCAGGGCGCTGGCATCCAGGTATAACACACAGGCAGGGGCACTTACTGATGGCCAATTTGCCGGCGGTGATATTTATATTGTTGCCTTAATTGATGCCGCGCTGGATTCCATAGAAAAGGTAGCGGCATTGAAAAATAAATTTGTAGTTCATACAGCGGGTTCTGCACCCATGAGTGTATTAAAAGGGCTTTCATCCGCCTATGGCGTTTTGTATCCGCTGCAGTCGTTATCAAAATCTTTAGATGAGCTTCCGGAAATTCCCTTTCTTGTGGAAGGTAATAATAAAGAAACACAGCACAGAATAACAGAATTTGCCAGATCGCTTTCTGATAATGTGATCAATGTAACCGAGCATGAGAGAATGTTTTATCATATTGCCGCCGTATTTGCCGCAAATTTTACAAATCACATGTATGCCATCGCTGAGGAAATCTGCAGGAAAGAAAAAATTGATTTCAAAGTTTTGTTACCCATTATCAATGAAGTATCATCAAGAGTGGAGAGTATTTCGCCCTACGATCTGCAGACCGGACCGGCCATTCGCGATGATATACTTACACTGAATAAACACATACAGGCTCTTTCTGCATTCCCGGATGTTAAATACCTGTACCTGAAATTATCAGAGAGCATTTTAAAATTTTATCAAAAGCGCTGATATGTAAGATGCTTAATATCTTTGGCGCATGAATATGCTCTCCCGCCTCGGATTAATTAAAGTATTGGTTTTTGATATGGATGGTGTGCTCACCGATGGGGGGCTGCTTATTCAGCAGGATGAGCAGTGGAGCCGCCGTATGGACATCAAAGACGGGTATGCATTGCAGCTGGCCGTAAAGTCAGGATACAAAATCCTTGTGGTATCAGGAAGTGAATCAAAGCCGGTAGCAGACCGCCTGGCCAGGCTGGGCATCTCTGAAATATTTATGAAGGTAAATGACAAGCTTTCTTTCCTGGAAAATTACATTGAGAAGAATAATTATGAGACGGGAGAAATTTTATACATGGGAGATGATATTCCCGATTATGAATGTATGAAACTTGTTGGTTTTGCCTGCTGCCCTGCAGATGCTGCCGTTGAAATACAGCAGATATCCTCTTACATCTCGGCAAAAAAAGGAGGATATGGCTGTGTGCGCGATGTGGTTGAGAAAATTCTGAAACTCAGTAATAAATGGCCTTTGCATACTTCTGTTGCCGCTACCTGAATTTATAAAATTTACCCGATGAATCTTGTTGCGGCTTTTTTTAAATTGATCAGGTTGCCGAATCTTTTTTTTATTGTACTTACACAGTTCCTCTTCAGGTTTTTTGTATTGCCTTTTGTGTATGGCAAACCGTTTGGAAATTTTGATAGTGTAAAGCTGTCTTCCCCCCTGTTTTATTTGCTGGTTATTGCCTCTGTATGTATTGCCGCAGCGGGTTATATTATTAATGACTATTTTGATGTAAACATTGACCTGATCAACAAGCCCGAAAAGCTGGTCATCGATAAATACATAAAGCGGAGATGGGCTATTGTGTGGCACATACTGTTGTCGGCCACAGGCTTTGCCCTGAGCGGTTATATCGGGTATAAGATCCGCAATATTTATATACCCGTCTTTAACCTGGCGGCTATTGCAGCCCTCTGGTTTTACTCTACCACATTCAAAAGGAAATTATTAATCGGCA
Source organism: uncultured Ginsengibacter sp. (assembly GCA_964627765.1). Classification (GTDB taxonomy): domain Bacteria; phylum Bacteroidota; class Bacteroidia; order Chitinophagales; family Chitinophagaceae; genus Ginsengibacter. Next base: position 86,991 of record CAZVKO010000005.1, read on the forward strand.
ACATTCTTATATCACTGCTTACCGCATGGGTCATTTTGGTACTGATGTTTGCAGAGCATGAATTTACCATCGGCTCGCCGGGTAATGATTGGAGGAGGCTGTTAAAGGTGTCGTTTATATACGGAGGATTCGCATTTATCATTTCACTGATACGCGAAGTAATAAAAGACATGGAGGACGTGAACGGAGATGTAAGATACGGATGCAAAACGATGCCGATTGTCTGGGGTATACCGGTGTCAAAAGTTTTTACAGCGGTGTGGATGGTGGTATTGATCGCGGGGGTCGGGGGAATTGAAGTGTACATCGTTCAGGCTGGCTGGCTGGCTGCAGCGATATACGGTATGGCCGCTATTATAATTCCATTGCTATGGGCATTGCGAAAATTATATAAAGCCGAAATCCAGGCCGATTTTCACAGGCTGAGTAATGCGGTTAAATTAATTATGCTTGCAGGCATCATTTCAATGATTTTCTTTTATTTTCATTGATCCGGATGAAAAAAATAATCTTAGCATCACAATCTCCCCGGCGAAGGCAGCTGCTGCAGTGGGCTGAAATCCCGTTCGAAGTTATAGTGTCAGACGCTGACGAAAGCTATCCGGCAAGCCTTTCTCCGTTTGAAGCGGCAGCCTATATTGCCTGTAACAAGGCGCTTGCCGTTCAAAATAAAATAACGCTGCAGGAAACTAACGGCAACGATTATACGATTATCGGGGCGGATACCATGGTAGTGCTCGGAAATGAAATTATAGGAAAACCGGCCGGCAGGGAAGAAGCTGTCAGCAGCCTCTTGCTTTTATCGGGTAAAACACATTCCGTAATCACCGGTGTTTGTCTGCTGTCCGGAGAAAAGAAAAAAGTTTTTTTTGAAGAAACTTTAGTTGAATTTTTCATATTGACGAAGCAGCAGGCGGAGCATTATGTGGATGTGTACCATCCTTATGATAAAGCCGGGGCGTATGCCATACAGGAATGGATAGGCGTGGTTGGGATCAAATCTATAACCGGGGATTTTTATAATGTAATGGGACTGCCGGTAAGCCGGGTGGTGAAAGAGCTTCAGACGTTGGGATAAACAAAAACTTTTTATTATTTTTTCCCAGGTAAAAAGTTTGCATGCAGGAAGATTTGCTTCAATATATCTGGCAATTCCAATATTTCAATAAGTCGGAATTAATCACTTCCACGGGAGAAGAAGTGCAAATAATTCATACGGGAGCTTTTAATGCACACCAGGGCCCGGATTTCATCAATGCAAGAATAAAAATCGGGGCCAGCACATGGGCGGGGAATGTTGAATTGCACGTCCACTCTTCCGATTGGAATCTCCATCACCATTCCGGGGATGCAAATTATAATAATATAATTCTGCATGTAGTGTGGAATGATAATGCGGTTATAAAAGATGCAAACGGAGACATTATTCCCTCTCTTGAGATAAAAGACCGGGTGCCGAAAATTTTGCTGAGCAGGTATGAAGAATTAATGAACGCACCGCAATTTATTCCCTGTGAAAGATTATCACCAGCGCCTGGTGACTTACAAATGATTAACTGGAAGCAGCGATTGGCTGCGGAAAGATTACTTGCAAAATCAAAGAAAATATTTTCAATCCTGGAGCAAACCAGCTATCACTGGGAAGAGACTTTCTGGAGACTGATAGCGGCTAATTTCGGGCTTACTTTAAATAGTGAATTATTTCAGCAGGCAGCGGCGGCATTGCCTGTTTCCATTCTGGCAAAGCATAAAAACCAGATTCATCAATTGGAGGCCTTATTATTGGGAACCGCGGGTTTGCTGGATGAAGATTTTAAGGATCCATATCCGGTAATGTTGAAAAAGGAATTCTTATTTTATCAAAAAAAGTATGGCATAAAGACGATTGCGGGAAAGCTCTCGTTTTTGCGCATGCGCCCGGCCAACTTTCCAACCATCAGGCTGTCACAGTTAGCAATGCTTATTCATCAGAGTGAACATTTATTTTCTAAAATAAAGGATGCCTCCTCGGTAAAAGATTTGAAAAAAATGTTCCGCATCACAGCCAACGATTACTGGCATTATCACTTTGTTTTTGATAAGGAATCTCCCTGCCAGGAAAAAACATTGGGAAGCAAAATGATTGAAGGAATTATCATTAATACAGTGATTCCTTCCCTGTTTGCCTATGGCGTTCATCATCATGAAGAGGAGTACAAAAACAAAGCGGTTGGCTGGCTGGAACAAATCGCTCCTGAAAGGAACATTATTACAAAAGGATTTGAAGAATTGGGCTTTACAAATAAAAATGCGCTTGATTCGCAGGCTTTCATTCAATTGAAAAACGAATATTGCGATAAAAGATTTTGCCTGAAATGTGCCATAGGAAATTCAATCCTGAAAAAGTGATTTGCGGCGCTTTTCCTGCACCCTGTATGGCGCTAATCTTATAAAGTTTTCTTAAATATTAATGCGGTTACTTCCAGCTATAGGAAATACGGGTCTTGATGTCCGGGTGGATACTTTTCATTACCGGGCAATTATCGCCGGTTCTTTCAAGAATTATTCTTTGCTTTTCATCCACGTTTGCAGACAATATAATGGATACCTCTATCTGGCCCACCCTGCGCGGATCGCTAAGCATGTGCTTGGTTACCGCGGCCGTTGCATGTTCGATATTTACTCCCATATCACCCGCTTTGATGCCCATGGTAGTGAGAATACACGTGGCTAATGAAACACATAAAAGATCGGTGGGAGAGAATTTTTCACCTTTACCGCGGTTGTCAGTAGGGGCGTCGGTTTCGATAACCGTACCACTTTTCAGGTGTTTTGCAGTGCAACGGAGATTTCCTACATATTCAACGGATGCAGTCATGATATTTTTTTGTATAAATTTACACCAGTAATTATCAATAACCACATGCGCAAAATAATTTTGTTAATCTGTATCCTCTCATTATCCCTATATTCTTTTTCTCAGGAAACAAAGGAAGAAAGGAAGGCGGAAAGGAAAGCCCGTATTAATAATATGATTAAGGAGCAGGAGGAAGGTGTTATTGCTTACCGGAAAAGCTTTCTGTTCGGAGCCAAGCTTACCAGCAATGGTTATGGAGGATTTTTAGAAATGGGTCGTGCAAGCTCTGTAAAAAAAGCAACGCTGTACCAGCTTGAAATAACAGAGTTGAAAGACGGAAAAGAGTATAAGCAAAGTAATGCATTCCTCAATACTACCCCTTTTATTTATGGAAAAGAAAACTTCGTGTACCCGGTGAAGTTAGGCGTGCAGCAACAGAGGCTGCTGGGAAATAAATCGAATAAGAATGGGGTGAGTGTTACTGCAAATTATGGCGGGGGACTGGATTTTGCGCTGTTGCGTCCTTATTATATACAGGTGGTAAAAAACAGCGATTATGTGTATGTAAAATATAATTCTGCCGACAGCTCCTATTTTGTAAACGGCCCTGTGGTGAGCGGGCCTACATTAGGAAAAGGATGGAGCGATCTCAGCGTTACGCCGGGACTATATGCGAAAACAGGGCTGCGATTCGACTATGGTTCTTTCAATGAAGTAATTTCCGCTATTGAAGTAGGAGTGGTAGGTGAATATTTTACCAAAAAAATTCCTATAATGATCCAGAATTCGCCGAAATCATTTTTCTTCGGCGGATATTTTTCCCTTTTGTTTGGAAAAAGAAAATAAGCTGAGTAAATTTTTAATAAAATCACAGACTATTAATGAGCGAAGAAATTGCAGCACCTGACCTGAAATCAAAGAAGCCGTCCTGGCTTCGTGTACGCCTGCCCGTTGGTGAAGAATACCAGCATGTCCGCGGCCTGGTTGACAAACATAAACTGCATACCATCTGCGAGAGCGGTAATTGTCCAAACATGGGTGAATGCTGGGGAGAAGGCACGGCAACTTTTATGATACTGGGAAATATCTGCACCCGGAGTTGTGGCTTTTGCGCAGTGGCAACAGGGCGCCCGCTTCCTGCAGATTGGGATGAGCCACAGCGGGTAGCCGAGGCCATTCACCTCATGAAGGTAAAACATGCAGTGATTACCTCTGTGGATCGTGACGACCTGAAAGATGGCGGTTCTGAAATCTGGCACAATACTATAAAAGCAGTATATGCTTTAAATCCCGGCACTACCCTTGAAACATTGATTCCGGATTTTAAAGCCCAAAAAGATCAAATACAAAGAGTGATCCATGCGGCTCCCAACGTAGTGAGTCATAATATAGAAACCGTAGAGCGTTTAACCCGCGCCGTCAGGATACAGGCAAAGTATTGGAGAAGCATGGAAACGCTCCGGATATTGAAAGAAGGGGGCATGCGTACCAAAAGCGGTATTATGCTTGGGTTGGGTGAAGCAAAGGAAGAAGTGATACAGACCATGCAGGACCTGAGAGACAGCCATGTAGATGTAATTACATTAGGTCAGTATCTTCAGCCAACCAGACAGCATCTGCCTGTTTACCGGTTTGTACATCCTGATGAGTTTAAGGAATTCCGCGAAATAGGCTACCAGATGGGGTTTGATTATGTAGAAAGCGGCCCGCTGGTTCGTTCATCCTACCATTCCGACAAACATGTAATACCCGGATGGGGCAGGAAGAACTGGGAGCTGAATGGCTGATACCTCCCATCATAATCAGGTTTGGTTTATCGGTTTCCTTCCGGCCATAGCAACCATGTTGCTTCAAACTTATGTAACCTGGCAGAAATGCCGAATACCGTCTGAACATTTTCCGGAGACAGCACTTCATGTGGCAGCCCGTGAGCAAACAGCCTGCCTTTGTTTAACAGCAGCGCTTCATCTGCGTAATTCAAAACAAGATTCAAATCGTGCACGATGGCTATGACGATCGTCTTTTCATCCAGAAACTGCTTGATATGCTGTAAAAACTCAAACTGATATTTTATATCAAGAGACGATATCGGCTCATCCAACAGTAATATACGTGCTCCTTCCGGAGGCAACTGCCAGATTTGTGCAAGCACTCTTGCAAACTGAACGCGTTGCTTTTCGCCGCCGGACAGTGTCAGGAAATTTCTTTTCCTGAATTGTTCCAGGTGCTGCAACCTCATTACTTCGTTGCATATCTCATGATCGCTTTTTGACGGATTTACTTTAAAGTGCGGGTAACGGCCCATCATTACCACTTCTTCCACCTCCATCGGGAAACTGATGTCTGCCTGTTGCGACAGAACCGCACGGAATTTCGAACAGGCTTCCCTGTTAGTATGCAGGGCAGGCGCATTATTATAAAATATTTCACCTGCGGAAGGTAGTAGCGAAAGGCTTAAAAGCCTCATCAGTGTTGACTTTCCCGCGCCGTTAGGGCCACATATCATATAGCACTTGCCCGGAATAAATTTATAGGATACCTCCTGCAATAGCCATTTATCACCTGCTGCATAGCCGCCGTTTTTTATCTCAACCATATATACCTCCTTTTTCGCCCAATATGTTGAACTTTTTCAGCAGAAAGATAAAAACCGGTGCGCCGGTGATGGAAGTGATGATCCCGATAGGAACTTCTGCCGGTGCTATCAACAACCTTGCTCCCATGTCGGCAATGGTGAGCAGAATGCCTCCCATGATCATTGATGCAGGAAGTAATTTTTTGTTATCGCTGCCGATCATAAGCCGTAAAATATGCGGCACAATCAATCCTACAAAACTTATTACTCCTACAAATGAGGTAGCTACCGCAACCATAGCGGTTGAAAGTATCATGATCCGTTTCTTCAATTTTTCAGGTTCTACACCCAGATAAGACGCCTCTTCTTCACCCAGTATTAACGCATTCAATTGTTTTGCATAGCGAAGAGAGAGGATAAATACAATTATTGCAACAGTCCAGGTAATGGCCACCTGCGTCCAGGTAGCGCCGGAGCAGGTTCCCAGGTTCCAGAAGGTAATGCTCCTTGCCTGCGGATCGCGGGCGATATAGCTCATGAACCCCGTGCCGCTTAACCCGATGGCGTTAATGGCAATACCCACCAATAACAATGAGGTAACAGAAATTTTCTTTTGCGATTTGGCAATGGAATAAACCAGAAATGTTGCAATCAATCCGCCGCAAAATGCAAAGAGCGGTACCAGCAGCGGCCCCGCAAGGCTCCTGATTTCTTCGCTCATTTGAATGGCAAATACAAAAACAATGGATGCGCCAAAAGCCGCACCGGCACTGGTTCCTATCAGGCCAGGCTCCACAATAGGGTTTCTGAATAGCCCCTGCAGTAATACACCCGAGACCGATAAAATAGCGCCTGTTATCACACACAACAGTACACGGGGCAGGCGAAGTTGCATGAACACGCCTTCATAAATATTGGATGGTTTTTTTCCCTGGAAAGTATGAACCAATGCATTGAGCATGTCCTGAATGGAGACAGAGACCGCACCAAATGCAATGGCGCATAATACAATAACGACAAGAAGAATTATAATAACAGGGAAGAATAATTTACTTTGCCGGAACATGGGCGTCGGGATAAAAAAGCTTCATTAATTTCAAAACGTTCTGGCCTGTTCGCGGACCAAAATATACGAGGTCATGCTCTTCGAACCGGTAAATGCGATTATTTTTTGCGGCATTGGTTAATACAACGCCGGGGATTCCGTTTTTAAAATTTTCTGCGCCTCCCATTTTATCAAAACCATAATCTGTAGCGATAATAATATCAGGGTTGGCCGCTGCCACTGCTTCGGCGCTTATTTGCCTTGCACCCTTTGCATCGTAGTGTGCAGGCCTGGCCCCGGCAAGCAATATCATCTTATCAGTAATACCGCCCCTGCCGCTCATTACAAAAAATGAATTACCGGCTCTTCCGAATTGTATTACCATTACCGTGGGAGTATCTTTTATAGAAATAGCGGCCAGCGTCCGGCTTGCGGTTTCCATATCTGCATCCAATTTTTTATTCAGCGAATCTGCTTTTTCAGGTACTCCAAGAAATTCAGCAAGTCGTTTAAGCACTATTTTGGCGCTGTCAATGGACGGCGCAATGCTGAACTCTTTTAGATTCAGTCCGGCCTGTTGCAGCTGAGGCAGTACATTGGCAGGCCCCATATCATTGTCGTGTATTACCACATCCGGCTTCATTGATATAATCCCTTCTGCGCTCAGCATCCTGTGATAACCCACGTTGGGTAACAGCCTTGCGCTGTCGGGGTAGGTGCTGGATAAATCCACGGCAACAATATCGTGCCCTTTTCCCAAAGCAAAGATCATTTCATTCAGCTCCTTTGACACGCAAACGATTCGCATATCCCTGCCGGCATCTTTTTCCTGGTTGCCAAAGCGCCAGCAAGACATGGTTACTAACGGTAACGCCAACACGAAAAATAATTTTTTCCTCATAATTTTTTTATTTTTTTTAAAAAAACTACGGCAATAATAAAAATTGCCGTAGTATACTAACCCCTAATCAAAAATTATATTTCAAATTTACCCCGCCATAAAAAGTGGCTTTCAACGGCCCGGGCAAATAAGCATCGGGTAACTGGTTCACGAAAACAAATATCGGGTACTGCTGAGCAGTGATGTTATCGATTCCAAAATAAAGGTTCAGGTCAAAATGCCTGGAAAGGCTGCCCTGATAACCAATCTTTGCATTTAGTAAACTGTATGATTTTGTATTGTTCAAACCGTCAGAGGTAATAGGAAATGCATCCCTGTACGAATAAATCGCATTGAAGTACAAACCATATTTGAGTCCGAGATCCAGTCCCACATTTGCATTGAAAGGCCCTACGCCGGCCACTTTCTTGCCATCGTAGTTTAGCACCGAATCAAGACCGGCTTTGCTCTTGGTGTGAAACACATAATCAACATATTTGAAATCAGAATAGGTAAAATTAGCAAAGGGGCGAACAGACTGGAAGAAACCATCCGCTGATTGGTACACGGTGTACTTAATTAAAAACTCAATGCCCTTGTCATTTTGCTTTCCGCCATTTACCATATAAGTGTATAAAGTGGAGGTCCCTGCCTGGTTCAGCACATTCATTGCAGTGAACTTATGAGAAAATACCGCATCGAATAATGAAAGCTCATAGCTCAACCGGTTATTCAGCAAATCTCCTTTTGTTCCAATTTCAAACTGGTTGCCGATTTCAGGTGTGAGATCGGTATCAAGGGCGCCGGTGCTGGGTATATAAAAGTAGGAGCTGGTAGGCGCTTTGTATCCTTTGCTGTAGGAAACGTATACCGAAGCAGCTTTGCCAAATACTTTGTTAAGGGCTATGTGCGGTGAGAACAAACCGTTATAGTTTTTTGAATAGATAGCAGGCAAAGTACTGTTGGCAACGTAGAACCTGTTATTGAGCTGAATGCTCATATTGCTCATACCAATGCCTGCAGTAAAGGAAATGTCATGGGGAATTGCCAATGACCATTCTGTGAAAACAGAAGTGTTACCGGTCTGCGTGTACTGGTTACTTTTTGCCGCAGTGACGATATAATAGCCGGTTGAATCAGCGGGGTTGATGCCCATGCCATACCCGATGGTCTGCGCATATTGATATTGTACTTCCACGCCGGTGATGCCGCTCAGGCTACAGCCCTGTCCCAGAGAAAATTTCGTTGCAAAAGTTGATCTTAGACCATAGTTGATGGGATCTTTATCTGTCCAGCCGGCAGCAGAGCTCGAGTTATTCGTTTGTCCCGTACCGAACACCGTTGTGGTGTTGGATACATGGCTGCTGAAATTATAGGTATGCGATAAGCCCGCCCTGAAGCTGATGATTTCTGAGTGTGCGTTTCTGATAATATAATCGGGATTGCCGGAATAATCTTTATTGGCGTACTGGGCCAGTGTAAGCTCCCCGGATCGCTGATCATAACTATGACTATAACCGAAATAGGTACTGAGTGATTCCTTGTCATTTACCTTGAAATCGCCTGCAACGTTTACAAAATCCTTGTGCGATGCATTATGAATTAAATATCCATTGCTTTCCTGATGACCATAATTGACCAGCAGGGAAGAGTTACCGGTGGCGGTTTCAAAATGCGTGGTATAGCGCTGTGTTCCATAGCTGCCAATCATTACGTCCTGGCCAACGGAGGTCTTTCCTTTTTCAGGTTTAATGGTTTTGAGATTTACCACCCCGGATATAGCAAAACCATATAATGTTCCTGCCGGCCCCTTTGTAACTTCAACGTCGCCGATGGAATTAAAATCAATATCATCCAGCACCGTAATGCCTTCAGCATCTGTAATAGGAATCCCGTTCAGGTACACCTTTAATCCCTGTCCGTCGAAGTTGCTGCTTACACGCCCTGTGCCGCCGCTGCCGCCACCATATCCCCGGATATCAAATTGCTGGCCCCCGGATACTGATCTTCTTTGCAATGTTACACCGGGTACATTTTCATTAATGGCATCGTCAAGATATAAGCTTAATCCTCTTTTCAGCTCAGGCTTGCCCAGTTTGGTAATAGAGGAAGGCTGGTATAATATGGATTTGTTCAGGCTTGAAGTAGCTGTTATGTCTATTTCGTCGAGATTTTCACTGGAAGGCGATAAGGAAATATTTTGAAATTCATCGCAGCCGGTAACCAGCGTCTTATAGGTTTCGAACCCGACATAAGACACCGTTAATGTTGCCGTTTTATCTTCGCATTTTATTGCAAAATTTCCGTCTTTACCGGTGGTGGTGCCCCTTCCTTCAAATGACACAGAAGCGCCGTAAAGCGGCGAACCGGTTTTGGCATCGGTGACTCGTCCTTTAAGCTGCTGGGAAAATATTGGTTTGCAGCAAAGCAATGCAGCAAATAAAAACACGGATTTCATTTTGTATGTTATTGTTTTAGATTGAATAGTATATACGGATAACAGGTGCTGTTAAAACACCATTATATCATAAGCAGTTTATAACGATAGGGCATCATTATAAATTAATGTTTTGAGTAATTTTTATGCATCCGTCCGTGGCGGAGGCGAAGGGCATGAGATATAGTGAACCGGCAAAATACCCGGAATAAACGATATATAATAATTACGGATTACGTAGTTAATACTATGGGTATCAAAAATATTTCTGAGATGGATGTAGCTGTCTAAGTGAAAATATGAAATGGGCAGCTGTTTGTTAATATCATTGGTGGTTGAAAATAATTCTGAGGCGATTAGCTGTTTTAGATTGTCTTCATCGGTGTCGGCGATACAGGTTATGTATATGCTATCCGCAGACCTTCTTATATTAATAATATCATACATGGCCTGGTGATATTCCATCTCATCATCATCGAAAACAATTTGGGGATTATTCTTTGTTTCACGAACAGAAAAAGCAAAGGCCGCTACATTTTGTTTCTTGTATGTGTCTGATGATATTAAACTTCTCCGGGAATTGTAAATGCATTGAACGCTTATATACCACGAAATATAAAAGCCGCTTCCGCAAAGCAGCATGACCAGTAGCAGGAATATAGCGCCGGTTTTTTTCACAAGAAAAGTTTGGTACGGCGCAAGATAAATAAGAATATTGAAAAGACAGCATCTGTTACTCAGTTACCTTCACCTCGGGTTTTGTTTCCCATACCAGCGCACTCGCACCAAGGATAGCCGCATCTGATTCTTTCAGCTCACTGAATAAAAGCTTCACTTTATTTTGAAAAATGGGAAGCAGGTTTTTTTCCATGTGCTTCTTTACCGGATCCATTAATAATTTCCCGGCTTTAATTACGCCTCCGAATAAGATGATCGCTTCAGGTGAAGAAAACATTACAAAGTTGGCAAGCGCCTCACCTAAAATCTGGCCGGTATACTTAAATACATCTTTTGCAATCTTATCGCCTTCAATTGCCGCTTCATAAACGGCTTTTGAATCCAGCTTTTTGGAAGATAGCTTTTTCAGAACACTTTTTTGCTTTGGGTTTTCTTCCATCATTTCTTTTGCCGTTTGTGCAATGCCTGTTGCAGATGCATACGTTTCCAGCGTGCCGTGCATGCCTGTTCCCGGGTGCAGCCGCCCTTTGGGGCGAATCACGGTGTGACCTAATTCTCCTGCAAATCCATCATGGCCCAGTATCAGCTGGCCATTTGCAATAATACCGCTGCCAACTCCTGTTCCCAATGTGATCATGATAAAATCTTTCATGCCCCGTGCAGCTCCGTACATCATTTCGCCAACAGCTGCAGCATTGGCATCATTGGTAAGGGTACAGGACTTGTCAAATTTGTCGGATATAAGTTTAGCCAGCGGTATCACTCCCTTCCATAGCAGATTGGGAGCATACTCAATAGTGCCGTTATAATAGTTACCGTTGGGGGCGCCCACGCCAATTCCTCTTATCAGTTCGCTGCCACCCATTTCTTTTATTGCGGGCTGCAGCGCATCGTACAATTCGTCAATAAAAACATTTACATTGTCGTGCTTGTTTGTTGCCAGTGTACCCCGGTTGGAGATTTCGCCCCGGTGATTTACAATTCCAAATTTTGCAGTAGTGCCGCCTATATCAACGCCAATCGCATATTCTAACGGAGCTTCCATGTGTTCAAAAATATTTTATTTTTCATATTCCCTGTTGTCTGTCTTTCTTTGCTATACTTCTAATGCCCCTTCAACTGCATTTGCTTCTGCGCTTTCATCTATCTGGCTGTCATAATCAATTCCCTGCCTCTTCAGTATTCCTTTTACTATAAATGCGAATAATGCGATGTAGGCAAAACAAACTACCGGTACCCAGTAGGAGTGATGAATACCGTAACCAACCACATCACTTTTTGCCTGGAGATAGTCTGCAAGTTTCCCCTGTATCGGGGGAATGATACCTCCACCCAGAATCATCATGATAAGAAATGCCGCACCCTGCGTGGTATATTTTCCAAGGCCTGCGATAGACAGTGCAAATATGGACGGCCACATAATGGAGCAGAACAGGCCGCCGCTTAAGAATGCATAAATGGCCAGTGTGCCTGTATTGAATAACCCAATCAACATGGCAACCATACCCAGCAATCCGAATATTAATAATGTGCGTGCAGGTTTATTATTGCTGATATAAAAGGCAATCATTTGCACAAAAACGCAGATGATGTAATAATACAGTATCTGTACATTGTATTTTGATAAGGCATTTACCGCAAGAACAATTCCAAAGGCTACTAATGGAACAATAAACATCAAAATCTTCCTGGTGCTTTCTTTAAATTCAAATGCGGAAATAGAGCCTACCCATCTGCCTATCATTAAGCTGCCCCAATACATGGAAATAAATACGCCCGCTTCTGACGACTGGTATCCGCCAAAATCCGGTTGCTTTAGCAGCTCACTGATGTTACTAACGTTGGTTACCTCAACACCTACATATACAAAAAGGGCGAGCATACCCAATACCAGTTGGGGATATTTCATGGCTCCCCATCCGTCCGGCTTTTTCCGGGCGCTGATATTACTGATGAGCAGCCCCAACACCACAACTGCCAATGCGCCGAACAACAGTCTCAGCCTGAATGTTTCAAGGGGTGTCTTGATATTGTCTATTTCCTTTAATTGCGGTTGTATAGATTCTCTTATTTCACTGATATTGGCTTTAATACTTTCTTTTTGCGCCGGGCCGGCAGCTTTCATCATAGTTGCCAGTGAGTCGATGCTTTTATTTTGCGGGGCTATCTGCGCTTCAAGAGTGGCGATCTGCCTGGCGTCAGCACTAAGATAGCTTTTAAATACAGGGACGAACAGTATAATGAGAAGTCCTGTCATTATCAATAAAGAATACAATGCTTTATTGGCGCTTTCAGTTTTTTCTGTAGAGATACCCGAAGGTACCTTTTTGGAAAAATAAAATAATGCGGCTGCAGCCACAAACAAAAGCCCTACACCGGTGTAAAGGATTATTACTTTACTCAGGCTCAGGGAAGCAATCTTTTCATCCGGGATGGCCGCCGTAGTTCCGAACAATGCAAAAGCTACAATTAATGGCCCGATCATGGTTCCGAAAGAATTAATGCCACCTCCCAGGTTTACCCGGCTCGTACCGGTAGAAGGATCGCCCAGCAGAATCGCGAAAGGTTGTGCGGCAGTTTGCTGTAGTGAAAACCCAAGCGCTACAACAAAAAGACCGACGAGTATGCCTGCAAACGTGTTTCCATTTACCGCAATAATTACGGCTATGGCTCCTAATGCCGAAAACAGAAGCCCGTATACGATGCTCATTTTATATCCCCATTTTGCAACGAGATCTTTTCCGCCAAAAGATCCATAAGCAAACAGACCCAGTGCACCTAAATAGTAAGCCAGGTAAAATGCAAAGTCAATCAGCTGGCTCTGGAACTGGTCTAAATGAAAATAATGTTTGCAAAAAGGAATAAATACGCTATCTCCTGCGGCGATGAATCCCCAAAAGAAGAATACAGTAACCAAAACACTTAATGCTCCGTAGTTAGTAGGTATAAATTTTCCGCCGGAAGAGGGCTTGCTGGCAGAAACATTCATGGTCGGTGTAGCCATCGTAAATTTTTTAAAAATGAAAGTATATCAATTTTTTCAACCAATGAATTTTCACTAATAATTTTTTAATAAGAAAATGATTATTACTTTCAGGGATATAATTTAGGGCTATGGAAATTCTTCATGTCAGCGCCGAGTGCTACCCGGTAGCCAAAGCAGGCGGCCTCGGCGATGTAGTAGGCGCTTTACCAAAATATCAAAACCAAATGGGTCATATTGCAAAAGTGGTGATGCCTATGTACCGGACCCGGTTTTTATACCAGCATAATTTTGATGTGGTACATAAAGGAGGTTTTACAATGGCCAACCGGTGGATTGACTATACGATTATCAAAGAAGCTACTAATGTCACCGGCTTTGATTTGTATCTCGTGGATATTTATGGCATACTCGATCGTGAAAGAATTTATGGTTATGATGACGATTCATTCCGGTTTACTGCTTTCCAGGTGGCGGTAGTAGACTGGCTCAGCAAATGGAACCACCAGCCCGACATTGTGCATGTTCATGACCATCATGCTGCCCTTATTCCTTTTATGATGCAGTATTGTTATGCCTACAGGCATTTAGGCGGAATAAAAACAATTCTCACCATACACAATGCGCAGTACCAGGGATGGATGGGCTGGGATAAATCGAATTTTATTCCTATCTGGGATCCGTGGAAAGGTGGTTTGCTGGAGTGGGGAGATGCTATCAACCCGCTCGCATGCGGAATCAAGTGCGCCACCAGGGTTTCTACGGTAAGCCCGGGATACCTCGAAGAACTCAGGCAAAGCGCCAACGGCCTGGAAAAACTTTTTGAATATGAAAGGGGCAAATGTTTCGGGATATTGAATGGAATTGATACCGAGGTATGGAATCCTGAAGTTGATGATCTGATTGCAGAGAAATATTCTGCAGAAGATTTTGCAGAAAAAAAAGCCGTCAACAAAAAGGCTTTGTGCGACCAGTTTAATCTCGATGAAAACAAACCCCTGATAATTTTTATCAGCAGGCTGGTAGCTGATAAAGGCGCCGACCTGTTGCCCGCAGTTATCGGCGATTCAATTTATCACATGGAAGGCGCTATGAATTTTTTAATTTTGGGAAGCGGCGAATGGTGGATCGAACATCAGCTGCAAAATCTCAGAAATCATTTTTTCGGATATTATAATTCACAGATCGGGTACAATGAAAAGCTAAGCCACCAGATGTATGCCGGGGCCGACTTTTTGCTTATGCCCAGCCGGGTGGAACCCTGTGGTTTGAATCAAATGTATGCGCTTCGGTATGGCACTATTCCCATTGTACGAAATACAGGCGGCCTGCGGGATACCGTGAAAGATTTTGGAGAAGCGGATGGCTACGGGATTTGTTTCGACAATGCTACTGTTTGGGATATTACGTATTCTATTCACCGCGCCATTGAGTTGTACGAACAAGAGCAACGCCTGAATGAAATCAGGGAGTTGATTATGCGGATCGATAACAGCTGGGAAAGAAGTGCGCAGGTATATATTAACCTGTATAACTCCTGAGTAAAATAAATATGGCCAACTCTCTCTTCAAATAGTTTTTATTTAATAGCTTGTAAAAAAATTAATTTTTATCCTTAAATGTTACATGATATGTGGATCAGTAAATCTTTAATTGCCGTAATTCTCGGCGGGGGTGCGGGCACCCGCCTTTACCCTTTAACCGCCAACAGAAGTAAGCCCGCTGTGCCCATAGCGGGTAAGTACCGGCTGGTAGACATCCCGATCTCCAACTGTATTAACTCCAACATCAACCGGATGTTTGTATTGACACAGTATAATTCCGCCTCGTTAAATAAGCACATAAAGAACACCTACCAGTTTAGCGCTTTCAGCTCCGGATTTGTAGATATCATGGCAGCAGAGCAAACGCCTGATAACCCACAATGGTTCCAGGGAACAGCCGATGCAGTACGCCAGTCGCTTCGCCACATTCAGAATAATGATTTTGATCATGTGCTCATCCTTTCCGGCGACCAGTTGTACCAGATGGATTTTGGAAATATGTTTCGTATTCATGAAAAAAACGGTGCGGATATAACCATTGCTACCATTCCGGTTACTGAAAAGGAAGCCACCGAATTCGGCATCTTAAAAACAGATGCAGAGCATAAAATAACATCCTTTATCGAAAAACCGGGGAAAGATAAGCTTCCCGGTTGGATAAGCGATACCGGGGATGTGATGAGGGGCTACGGAAGAAATTACCTCGCCTCCATGGGCATCTATCTTTTCAAAAGGGAAGTATTGCTGAGCCTGCTGATGAATGATCTGAAGGATGCAAAAGACTTCGGCAAGGAAGTAATACCCCATAGCATTGAAGGGCATAAGGTGTACAGCTATCAATACGATGGTTACTGGACAGACATCGGAAATATTCCGTCATTCTTTGAGGCCAATATTGGTTTGACAAAGGATATTCCTGATTTTAATTTATTTGATAATGAAAAAAAGGTGTACAGCCGGGCCCGCATGCTACCGCCCGCAAAAATTCACGGCACGTTTTTAAAAAGCACACTGGCTGCAGACGGATGCATCATCTTTGCCGAGCGGATTGAGAATTGCTTAATTGGTATACGAATGCGGATAGGGTTTGGCAGCGTTATTGAAAATGCCTATCTCATGGGCAGCGATTTTTATGAAACGCTTGAGGACATGGCATTCCAGGCAGGCAGGGGCATACCCAAGATGGGAATAGGCGATCATTGTTTTATTAAAAATGCGATTGTAGATAAGAATTGCCGTATAGGCAATAACGTCAGAATCAATGGAGGTACTCACCTGCAGGATACTGACCAGCCATTGTATGTGGTGAAAGAAGGAATTGTAGTGGTGAAAAAGAATGCAGTGGTTCCTGACGGATTTTCACTGGGTTAAATGAAGGTCACAATAATTTCTCCGGATACAATAAATTATTGTAGTTTTATAATGTGTATTTGGTACACAAACATTTTTTTTACTAAACGATTGCTATGTCATCTAACGCTTCTGCTGTTGCCCCTGCCAGGCCCAGGCTCACGCTGGTACAATTGTTCAATATGAGCTTTGGATTCTTCGGAATCCAGTTTGGTTTTGCATTGCAGAATGCCAACGTAAGCCGCATATTTCAAACGCTGGGAGCCGACCTGGATAAGATTTCAATCTTATGGATTGCCGCGCCTTTCACGGGTTTGGTAGTGCAGCCTGTTATTGGTTATCTGAGCGACCGGACATGGCATCCCTGGTGGGGCAGAAGAAGGCCTTTCTTTTTTATCGGGTCGGTTTTGGCATCTGCCGCATTATTCCTCATGCCCAATTCATACGTATTGTGGATGGCGGCGGTATTGCTTTGGATCATGGATGCATCTATTAATATTTCAATGGAGCCCTTCAGGGCTTTTGTAGGAGATAAACTTCCTTCATCGCAGCGGACCACGGGCTTTGCCATGCAAACTTTTTTTATTGGCCTGGGCGCTGTAATTGCGTCCCTGCTTCCTTATATTTTCACGAACTACTTTCATATAAGCAATACTGCCGCCAAAGGCGTAATTCCTCCCTCGGTAAGGTATTCATTTTACATAGGGGGCGCTATTTTTCTTTTTGCAGTACTATGGACAGTTTTTACTACCAAAGAGTTTCCTCCTGAGGATATAAAAACATGGGAAGAAGAAAAACTGCAATCAAAAGGATTGGGTAAGGGGCTTGTGGAAATTGTAAAAGGAATCGGGTCAATGCCGAAGACTATGCTGCAATTGGCCGTGGTGCAGTTTTTTACCTGGCTTGCTTTTTTCTCCATGTGGATTTATACCACTGCGGGTATTGCGCAAAACGTTTATCATACAACAGACACCACTTCAAAAGCTTTCCAGGATGCGGGAGATTGGGTAGGGGTCATGTTTATGGTGTATAACGGCATCTCCGCGGTGACCGCATTTTTATTACCCATGTTAGCAGCAAAGATCAGCCGTCGCTTTACCCACCTTGTTTGTTTAATATTGGGCGGGGCGGGGTTGATATCGATATTTTTCATAAAAGATAATCATACACTATTGATATCAATGGTATTTGTCGGGCTGGCGTGGGCATCTACGCTTACGATGCCGTATGCAATTCTTGCCGGTGCATTGCCGGCCAACAAAATGGGCTTCTATATGGGCGTGTTCAATTTTTTTATTGTTATTCCGCAGATTCTGGCAGCGGCTATTCTTGGCTTTTTTGTAAAAAATGTATTCCACGATCAAAGTGTGTATGCTTTGCTGGTGGGAGGCATTTCAATGATAATCGGCGGATTCATGAATATTTTTGTAAACGAAGCGTATAAAGAATCTGCGAAGGAAATAACCGAAGATATTGAGGCGATCGGGCCGGTGCGCGAACAAATTTAGGAAACGACTTCTTATTTATTTTAAAAATAATTCCAGATGAGGCAAAAGATTTTTTCCCTTTTTATATTCCTCTCCGTTTGGCTTAATCTCCCTGCACAAAGCATAGATGTTTATCCCGCCAACTGGTGGGTGCACATGAAATGGCACCGGGTGCAACTCATGCTGCACGGGAAGGACATTGCTAACGGTAACGCCTATACGATAAATTATCCCGGCGTCACTGTCGAAAAGGTGCACAAAGCTGAAAATCCGAATTACGTTTTCCTTGACTTAAATATCGACGCTTCTGCAAAGCCCGGAACCGTGAAAATAAAAATCGCAGATCCAAAACAGGCCGCTGTTATAAATTTTGAACTTAAACCGCGCAGAAAAGGCAATGGCACTGTCTATGCACAAGGGATTACTTCAAAAGATTTCATCTATCTCATCATGCCCGACAGGTTTAGCAATGGGGATACATCCAATGACCGGGTGCCGGGTATGCGCGATCAAAGCCTGAACCGCGATACTGTTTTTATGCGTCACGGAGGCGATCTGAAAGGCATACAAAATCATCTGGATTATTTGCAGTCACTGCAGGTTACCACGCTTTGGCTGAATCCCGTTCTGGAAAATGATATGCCGGAACGCACAGAGCACGGATATGCCATTACCAATCATTATAAAGTAGATCCCCGTCTTGGCGGCGATAAAGCCTATATCGATTTGGTAAATGCGGCGCATGCAAGGCACATGAAAATTATACAGGATGCGGTGTACAATCATGTGGGCTTATATCACTTCACCGTGCAGGATCCGCCGATGAAAGACTGGCTGCATCAGTGGCCGAAGTACACCAATACCAGCTATAAAGATCAAACCATCTTTGATCCTTACGCAAGTAAGATGGACAGAAAGAAAATGACAGATGGCTGGTTCTCTCATCAGATGCCTGACCTGAATGAAGAAAATCCTTTTGTCGCCAGCTTTTTAATACAGAATGCTATCTGGTGCGTAGAAGAATTTGGCGTAGACGGATGGAGAATTGATACCTATCCCTACAACAATCTTGAATTCATGAACCGCTGCAATAAGGCATTAACGGATGAATATCCCAAGATTACGATGTTCGGCGAAACATTTGTTCATGGCGTGCCGAATCAAAGCTATTTTGCCCAAAACAATTACAACATTCCTTTTAAAAGCAACCTGCAGGCTACCTGTGATTTTCAAACACTATGGGGAATTACCGATGCACTCACAAGAGACTTTGGCTGGACTGATGGGGTAAACAATTTATATACCACGCTGGCGCAGGATTTTGTTTATAAAGACCCGATGCGTGAAGTAATATTTTTTGATAATCATGATATGGCCCGGTTTTATTCTGTTTTGGGAGAAAATATGAATAAATACAGAAGCGCTATTGCATGGTTGCTCACATGCAGGGGCATTCCTGAAATGTATTATGGCGATGAACTGGGCTTAACCGGCTTCACTTATCCGAATGACGGGCATGTACGACAGGATTTTCCGGGAGGATGGGCTGCTGATCCTGTTAATAAATTTGTAGCTGCCAACCGGACTGCTCATGAAGACAGCATCTGGAATTATATTCAAATACTGGCCATCTTCAGAAAATCATCATCGGCCATCACCACCGGCAAGATGATGCAATATGTTCCCGCAGACGGCGTATATGTATATTTCCGTTATGATAATAAGCAAACGGTAATGGTGGTGATGAATACTTCAAAAGAGCAAAAGACTATTTCACCGGCTGATTATGCAGAAAGAACCAATGGCTTTACCAGAATGAGAAATATCATTACAGGAGAAACTGCTCCGCTGGAAAATTTTTCTTTAGATAGCTATGTCAGCGGTGTGTACGAATTACTCAGATAGAGACAATAACGGTAATGCGTACACGATTTTAATACACCTCATTTCGGGTCACACGGAGTTCTATTTTTTATAAGGTAAAAGTTATATGAGCCATGGTTTTGCAGGTCAGCGCTGTTTAGTTTATCAGGTAATGAGTGCCAGATTTTATAATAATGTTGTCTTCCATCACTTTGGCTATGCCGGCAGATCGTTCTTTTGCGAGATCAGCCCTGTCTCCTTCAAATAATTCATCCACTGTTTGATGAAATAATTCAATCCATCTCTCGAAATGCTGCTTATCTAATCCTGCAGTTTTATGAAGATGGCTGTGTATCATCATCGGGTTACCGGTATACCCGCCTGAAAGAAAAATTACATTTTCCCAAAAGCCCGCAGCAGCAGATAAATGTTTTGACCATTTAGCGCAAATCATTTCGGCAGCAACCGGTCCGAGAACATCGTCTGATATCAATTTTTTATAGAAAGCTGCTACCAGCGTTCGTATCTCTTCAGTATTTTCAATATCAGCCTTCATACAAAGTGCATAATTACGGGCACAATTTTAAGCACATACCCTTACTTGTTTTATGCGCCTGATCATATACCTCAAACCGTTACCTGCATCACACGTATATTTTTAAAAATCGCGGGCTGTGCATCCGGTATTGATAAGCGATTATGATTATAATCATATCTTTAAGCAGGGAAAATCATGTTAAGCGGATGTTGGTGATATTAGATTTGGTATTTTAAATTGGATATGTATATGATTAATACCGATTTACTTATTGCCTGCGGAGCAGCATATAAAAAAGTAGCCTCCGGAGAAATAATATTCCAGGAAGGCGCCGAAGCTCATTTTTACTATCAGCTGGAAAGTGGCAGCGTTAAATGGGTAAACATTGACGACAACGGAAATGAATTTATTCATAAGCTTGTTCAGCCGGGTGAATGTTTTGGTGAGATTCCGTTATTTGACAGGCAACCGTATGTTGCCGCGGCTGTTGCAGAAACTGATTCTGTTATTTTACGCCTTCATGAATCTACCTTTCACCAGATGCTGCACGACCATCCTGACATCCTTTTATCCTTTACCCGGGTAATGGCAGAGCGGCTGCGTTACAAGTTTCTGGTATCAAAAGAAGTTGCCTCTCATAAACCTGAACAAACCATATCCAATTTGCTCAATCATTTTAAAAAAACCCATTCGCATATTTGCAGCGATTGCAATCAGCTAAAACTGACCCGTCAGCAGCTCGCCGGCATGACAGGAATGAGAGTAGAAACCGTTATCAGAACCATGCGTTCCATGCATGAAAAAGGGAAATTGAAAATAGAAAGGGGAAGGGTATACTGCTAATGGAGATATAGTATTGCAGACTTTGACATTCTTTAACCGGACTGCCCGCTTTTAATTTTCCAGCTGTCAAGTATTTTCTGACCTTTTACAATTACTTTCAGACCCCGTCGCTTCAACGATATCACCGGATTGCTTTTTTCATAATCACTGATGCTTTGCCTGTAGGCAGTCATAATATTTTTAAGTGATAATATGCCCGTTATTTTATTATTTTGGCTTAATACCGGAAGCGCCTCCGCATTTTCGGCTGCCATCTTTTCTACAGCCACCCGCAAACTGTTATTATCATAAACCGAAACGTTGTTTTGTATAATTATTGAGCTCACCTGTGTATCAGAATTATGGATTTTGCTGAAAAGCTCGGCGTATTTTAATAATCCTTTGTAATTGCCATGTCCATCGGCAACAATAAAATATTCATGGCTGCCATTTTTATCGATTCCTTCAAGCACCTGTTCTAAACTGTTATCTTCATGTATTATTATATCACAATTTTGCATCACTTCTTTCACCGGAATTTTTTCTAAAATATCAGGCTCGTAGGAGTCGGGTGTTTTTATACCTCTCCTTGAGATTTTTTCTGTCATGATGGTATTTTTCATCAGGAAAAAAGAAACGATGTATGAGCCGCCACAGGCGCCCAATAACGGCAGTAATGCCTCGGATTGGTTGGTTGTTTCAATTGCAAAAATCATGGAAGTAAGAAAAGCCCGTGATGCCCCGGTAAACATAGCCGCCATCCCAACCAGGGCGCAAAGAGGCAATGAAATACCCAATGCAGGAAAAAAGTGATGAATGCTATGGCCCGCGAGAGCGCCCGCTGCACCGCCTATGATAAACAAAGGTGCGAGCGTTCCCCCCGATGTACCGCTACCTAATGCGATAGACCAGGAAGTAAATTTCAGCAGGCAAAGACCAAGTAAAAATGAAATGGTCATTTTACCGGAAAGTATGTTGGTAATATTATCATATCCAACACCCAGTGTATGCGGTGAGAAATATCCGACGATACCTACCACCAATCCTCCCAGCGCAGGCCACCACATCCAATGAATAGGAATTTTTTCAAAACTATCCTCGATCAGATAAACCACCTTTGTAACCACCACAGAAAGCAATCCTATCACAATACCCAAAATACTATATACAGCGAGAGCCGTATTACCGGGGGTCTCGATAGCTGTGTCCATCGCAAAAACCGGCCCGGCGCCAAAAAACAAATGATGTCCCGCTGCACCGGTAACACAAGCCAGGGTAACCGGTATGATAGACCTTGGTGAAAATTCAAAGAGCAGTAATTCTATACCTAAAAAAATGGCTGCTACCGGGCTGCCAAAAATTGCCGCCATGCCTGCAGTAGAACCTGCAGTTAATAATATTTTTCTTTCGTTATGAGTGATTCGCAGCAGCTGCCCGAAAGTAGAGCCCAATGCGCCACCCGTTGCAATAATGGGCCCTTCGGCACCAAATGGGCCGCCGGTTCCAATGGCTATAGCAGAAGAGACAGGCTTCAGGTAGGTTATGGTAGGCTTAATCTTGCTTTGGTTGGTAAGAATTTGTTCCATTGCCTCGGGGATGCCATGGCCACGGATGGCTTTTGAGCCGTATAAAGCCATCAATCCTACTATAATTCCTCCAATGGCAGGAATTAAGATTACCCACCAGCCTAATGAATTATTGGCAGGAGAGTTATTAGCAACAGATACATTTCCATAAAACGAAATATTGGTGACCATATTGATCAGATAAACCAGCATCTTTGCTATAAAACTCACCGCAACGGCTATGAGAACAGAGAGGGCTGATACAGTAAGCGTACGGCTTTTATTGGTTACCGGTTCAATGGAAATTTCTTCAGCATTCAGGGTAGGTTGTAAAGAAACCGAGATGGGAATCCTGTTCTTTTCTCTTTCCTTCATTTTACAGATGTCTTTTGATTGGCTCAAAAATATGATTTATGTCATATTTTTAAATTAAAATTTATTAAAAATGTTGTAATAATGTGATTTTAATTAAAATGTACGATCTATGAAAAAAAGTAATAAGCCGTGTGATTTGAAAAGCTGTTTTCTGTGTAAAAGATGTCTCAGCGACTGGCTGCCGGCTTTGGAAAATCACCGGCAGAATTTTATTTTTAAAAAAGGAGAAAAAATTTTTGAAGAAGGACAGGCTGTAAAAGGCTTTTATTTTTTATTCCGGGGCAGGGTAAAGGTCCATAAAAAATGGGGACATGATAAACAGCTGATCCTGCACTTTGCCCGGGAAGGAAACATCATTGGTTACCGGGGATTGGGAAATGAAAAAGTGTATCCTGTTTCCGCAACGGCATTGGAAGAAGTAAACGCATGCTTTGTGGGCACCAAATTCTTTGAAACAACTTTATCGGTTAATCATGAGCTTACTTATCAGCTCCTGCAATTTTATGCTAACGAGCTCCGGCATGCGGAAAGACGTATGGGCAACCTTGTGCACATGGATGTAAAGGGAAGAGTGGCCGAAACCATACTAATGTTGAAAAACGACTTTGGCCAAAAGCCCAATGGCTTCATAAATATTACCCTGACAAAGCAAGACCTCGCTTCTTATGCCGGAACAACTTATGAGACCTTTTCGAGGATGATAAGCGAATTGGAAAAGGAAAAGATAGTTCGCCTGTCGGGCAAGAATATCGGAATCAGAAGTGAAAGCAGGCTGCGCAAATTAATTGCTTAGCCGTTTAACCTTTGCGCGCTTCCGTTCCGGATGATTCCTCTAAAATTCAATAAAAGCAACCCGGCAAATAATATTACCGCGGCAGCCAAAAGCTCTTCATTGATATAGGGCACAGCCCTGTAACTTAAATCTGCGATGCCTTGTATCATCAGGAATATTTCATTGATGACGATTCCGGCTACAAAAATGATTACGCCTGCTTTTTTAATCCCGGACAAATAAATATATTGGTACGCGATACTATAAGTTGTGATGAAAAGAGACACTACTCCCAGCAGAACTAAATGAAGATATCCAATCACGATAGGCCTGAAACCATACGTAAGATAACTCAGCGAAGGTATAGCAGAAGCCACCTGCAATAACAACTTTATGGTATAGGCAATACCGGAAAGCAAAAATAAAATGCGGCACAAGGAGTTGGGATAAAATTTGAAAACTGCAAAATGCGCTTTCATGATGCTTAACATGATTATCCATCCTGACAGTTGGGCAATGGCTGCCAGGGCTACTATAATATACACCGCTTCTGGCATGGGTATCCACAGCGCAGATAAAAAATAAGCGGGCAGGCAGGCAGATGCAAATAAATAGAAAACAACGGTCAATTTTTGCTTTGCGATTTCGTTTACGCTTAACCGATAGGCAACGAGGCCCATACAGGCAAACAGGAACCATCCGTTGTATTGAAAATGGAGAAAGAAGTAAATAGCCGCCACATAGAGGTTTTGGAAACTGCTTTTCGTGGCCATTAAAAAAGCAAGCGTGTAAGGCCCGAGCGACGACAATATATTAAAGAATAACGCCGCTTTGAAAAATTTTGTTTCGACGGACGAATTGGCTGCCTTCCTCAAATCTTTCCAGAAAGTAAAGGCAAACAGGTAGCCGGCAAATAATGACGCTGTGGAAAATATAATAGATGCAGTGGCATAACCTTCAAAAGGAAAAGTAAACAGCATTCCATAAGCGCTAATCGCATTCAGCCATAGTATCCGGCGGTATTTGGGAAATTGACTGGTCAACATTTTTTCCGACAGATATTGCACCATCAGCGTCATCAATGACTGGGTAACCCAGCCTGAAAAAGCAAAATGGGAATGGGCGTTAAGTAAAAACTTCTGGTCAACTAACGGTAAAGAATATGCGATTTTATAGCGCAGGATGCATCCCAGGGCCGCTACCAACAGTAAGTTGAAAAAGGAAAACGATAACCATCTTTGTAACGATCGAGCCATCTTTTTAAAGCAAAATAAAATTACTGTACTCTTCTTCTATATGACTGTAATCATAATGGCACGCATGATTTTTTGTTCCCGGTTGCCTGTATGATTCTGATTGGCAAATCACCTGATTTTTATCATATCGCCCTCGGTTGAATGCAAGCGCAATCTTGCGCAACTCAATGCGGATAAGCCTTTCCGCATTTAACAACGTTTTTACTCATTTCTTTATCCGGCAATTAAAACCCTGTTTATGACTGAACGCATAAAATGCCGGTTGTCACCATAATAATATTGTACTGTCAACAGCAAAAAAATAAATTGTATGAAAAAACTTATCTACTTAGGCGCGTTGACTTTACTGATCGGCGCCTGTAATAACTCAAATAGTAACAATAGTACAAGTGAAGCATCGGCTGACTCGGCCCAGGCTACTACCGCCAACGGTAATCCCTCCTATGATCCTAACAGGGGTGAAGGAAAGTTTACCAAAGTAGAGGTGGGCGCCCGTCTGGACGTAGCAAAAGCAGATGCCGGCCAGAAAGTATATTCCGTTAAATGCAGCGCCTGCCACAAACTTACCGGTGAAAAGCTGGTGGGGCCGGGTTGGTCAGGCGTAACGCACCGGCATACAGCTGAGTGGATCATGAATTTTGTAACCAACACCGATGATATGCTCAATAAAGATCCCAAGGCACAGGCCCTGCTGGAAATTTGTCTGGTGCGGATGCCTAATCAAAACCTCACGGACGATGATGCGCGCAATGTATATGAGTTCATGCGCAAGAATGACGGCGTTAAATAAGCTCAAATAAAAATACCTGAATAAAATGAAAAAGTTCTCTCACAGGATTATTGTTATAGCTGCTGCATTGATGCTAAGCAGTCTGTATTCCTGCAAGCCAAAAAACACTGCTGATGCGGTTTCCGGAGATGCCGCGGAAAAAGTTTATGTCGCACCCGGTAAATATGATGAGTTCTACGATTTTGTATCCGGCGGATTTAGCGGACAGATGAGCGTGTACGGATTGCCTTCGGGGAGGCTGTTGAAAATTGTTCCCGTCTTCTCTGTATTCCCTGAAAACGGGTATGGTTACAGTGAGGAAACCAAGCCTATGCTAAACACTTCTCACGGGTCTGTACCCTGGGATGACCTGCATCACCTTGAGCTTTCCCAGACAAACGGAGAAATTGACGGGCGGTGGATTTTTGCCAATGGCAACAATACCCCGCGTATTGCACGGATAGATCTCAGCACCTTTAAAACAGCAGAAATTATAGAGCTGCCCAACAGCGCAGGTAATCACTCCTCGCCGTTCATTACAGAAAACACTGAGTATGTGGTGGCAGGTACGCGTTTCGCTGTGCCTATGGATGATCAAAACGGGGATGTGCCTATTAATACCTATCGGAAAAATTTCAAGGCTTCTATCAGCTTTATCAGCGTTGATAAAAATACCGGCAACATGAAAATTGCTTTTCAGCTAAGAGTGCCGCCGGTTGATTTTGATTTAAGCCATGGAGGAAAAGGAAAGTCTCACGACTGGTTTTTCTTCTCGTGTTATAATACCGAGCAGGCCAACACTTTGCTGGAAGTAAATGCGTCGCAGCGGGATAAAGATTTTATTCTTGCTGTTAACTGGAAAAAGCTGGAAGAATATGCCAATGAAGGTAAGGGGCAAAAAGAAGCGGTACGCTATGCCCACAATGTGTATGACGAAGGCACACATTCCGCAACTTCCACAATTGAAAAAGAAGTGACAGTTTTGGATGCTAAAGACCTTAAGGATATTTGTTATTTTATTCCCTGCCCCAAATCGCCGCACGGTTGCGATGTGGATCCTACCGGCGAATATATAGTAGGCAGCGGCAAGCTGGCGGCGTTAATTCCCGTATTCAGCTTTGATAAAATTCAAAAGGCAATAGCCGATAAAGATTTTATAGGAGATTATGATGGAATCCCGGTGATCCGGTATGAAGCAGCATTGTATGGCGAAGTGAAAAAGCCCGGACTCGGTCCTTTGCATACGGAGTTCGACGGCCGCGGAAATGCGATTACAACCATGTTTGTTTCATCAGAGATCGTGAAATGGAATATAAAAGATCTGAAGGTAATTGATCGTCAGCCTACTTATTATTCACCGGGCCACTTATCCATACCCGGTGGCGATACGAGGAAGCCCAATGGTAAATATGTAATCGTTTATAACAAAATCACCAAAGACCGGTACCTGCCCACAGGTCCCGAGCTGGCGCAGGCAGCTCAGCTTTTTGATATCACCGGCGATAAAATGAAGCTCCTGCTCGACTTTCCGACCATAGGCGAACCCCACTACGGGCAGGCAGTTGAGGCATCCTTAATTAAAGACAAGTCGGTGAAATTTTTTGATATCAATAAGAATGGGAATCCCTATGTTACCAAAGGAGAAGGCGAAGCCAAAGTAGTCCGCAATGGCAAACGTGTGGATGTGTACATTACACAGATCAGATCTCACTTTGTGCCTGATAACATTGAAGGTATTAAAATGGGCGACGAGGTATACTGGCATGTAACGAACCTTGAGCAGGATTGGGATATACCGCACGGATTTGCTATTAAAGGCGCAGCGAATACGGCGGAATTATTAGTGATGCCGGGAGAGACGCAGACCCTTGCGTGGAATCCGGAAAAGCCCGGAATGTATCCTTTCTATTGCACAGATTTTTGCAGTGCGCTTCACCAGGAAATGCAGGGCTACGTGAGAGTATCTCCGGCCAGCAGCAACGTGCCGCTTACATTTAGCACAGGCAAGAATATGCCTGATTCAACCAATACGCCACCGCTCCTAACCCAATAATCAAAAATGTTCCGGGGATATAAATGCTCCGGAACATTTTGACTAAAATTTTATAACCATGAAACGTTCATTGTCGTTGAAAAATTTAAGTCGTGCCCTGTTGGTGCTGGGTGCTCTGGTTTTGCTGGTCGTTGCAAAAGTTCCTATGTGGCGTATTGATCTGCAGGCGCCGCAATATCCCGAAGGGCTTACCCTCTTAATTTATCCCGATCATTTGGGAGGGAATGTTGATATAGTAAATGGTCTCAACCATTATATCGGGATGAAAGCCTTACATACCAGCGATTTTTTTGAATTCAGCATTCTTCCTGCCATCATTATTACATTTTCAATCCTCGTATTATTAACGGCTATCCTTGGAAAAAGATGGATGCTCACCAGCGTGTTTATCTTGTTTGTAATATTCGGAGTGATTGCGATGATTGACTTTTGGAGATGGGAATATAACTATGGTCATAATCTCAATCCCGATGCGCCCATCATAGTTCCTGGAATGGCTTACCAGCCGCCGTTAATCGGATTCAAGCAACTGTTGAATTTTGGCGCCTATTCAATACCGGCTTCAGGAGGATTTCTTTTTGTGGGGGTGGGTTTTTTGCTATTGGTATTGAATGTAGTTGAATACCGGTTTCATAAAAGATTTAAGGCGGTTGTAAATAAACAGGCAGTGGCTGTTGTAGCGCTCCTGTTGATTAGCATTACTTCGTGCAATTCTTCACCGGATGCCATCATTTTAGGAAAAGATAACTGCAGCTATTGTAAAATGCCTTTCAGCGATGCGAGGTTTGGAGCCGAATTGATAACTTCAAAAGGCAGGGTGTACAAGTTTGATGATGCACATTGTCTTTTTGCATTCATAGATGAAAACAGCGGGATAGTGAAAGGCAATTCTAAAATTTACTTTGTTGACTTTGCGGATAAACATGCGTTTTTACCTGCACAAAATGCAATGTATTTAAAAAGCGATGCCTTCCATACTCCTATGAACGGGAATATTGCTGCGTTTCAATCTCCCGATAGTCTGCGGGCTGCGATACAAAAATTTCCAGGCATTATGCTTACATGGAATGATTTAAATGCAAAATGAAAACGGTTATTTCCATATTATGTTCTGTTATCATTTCCCAAACACTTTCAGCAAAGGTTTATAAGGTAAGCAATGGCAATGGCATTAATTCCATTCAGCAGGCGATTCGGCTTGCAAAAAACGGTGACTCTGTTCTGGTTGACCCGGGCATTTATAAAGAAAAGAATATAGTTGTAGATAAATCCATTGTGTTGCTCGGAAATCAGTATCCTGTTCTGGATGGCGAACACACTTATGAAATTATTTCCGTAAAAGCAGATAAGGTTACGATTAAAGGCTTCAAATTAATTCATTCAGGTGTATCGAGCCTGGTAGATGTAGCCGGTATAAAGATTTATTCTGCGAAGTTCGTTACAATTTCAAATAATATTTTAGAGGATACTTTTTTTGGTATTTACTTACAGGCATGCGCTGATTGTAAGGTAGAAAATAATAAGCTCACTGCCTATGCCACTACGGACCAGGAAAGCGGTAATGGAATCCATTGCTGGAAATGCGACAGCCTGCAGATAACCGGCAATTCAATGAAAGGCCATCGTGACGGCATCTACTTTGAATTTGTGACCAGTTCACTAATCTGGTGCAATCAATCCGTTAATAATTCAAGATATGGATTGCACTTCATGTTTTCCCATAACAATGTTTACATAGGCAATATTTTTCAAAATAATAGTGCCGGTGTTTCCGTAATGTTTTCACATGGTGTAAAGATGTTCAATAACCTGTTTGAAGATAACTGGGGCGATGGATGCTATGGTATTTTTTTGAAAGAAATATCTGATAGCTATATTTCGGGAAATAAATTTCTGCGTAATACCACCGGCATTTTTATGGAAGGCGCAAGCAGGGTTTTCCTCGAGAAAAATGAATTTATTAAAAACGGGTGGGCAATAAAAACACAGGCAAGCTGCCTGAACGATACCTTAATATACAATAATTTTATTGGTAACACTTTCGATATCGCCACCAATGGTTCGCTTGTATTAAACAGCTTCAGCCATAACTATTGGGATAAGTATGAAGGATATGACCTGAATAAAGATAAGGTGGGAGATGTGCCGTATCATCCTGTAAGCATGTTCTCCATGGTGGTGGCGGAGAACCCAACTACCATGATTTTATTCAGAAGCGTCATGGCTACCTTATTGGATAAAATGGAAAAGATATTACCCAGCCTGACACCGGAAAACCTGGTTGATAATTCTCCGTTAATGAAACCGGTACATTTATGATAATTGCCAGTAATGTTACAAAAAAGTTTGGGCGGCTTGCAGCCTTAAACAATGTATCTGCTACCTGCAGCAAAGGGCAATGCATTGCGCTGATAGGCCCTAACGGCAGCGGCAAAACGACGCTGGTGAAATGTATACTGGGGATGGTGGTTCCCGATAGTGGCTTCATAACTTTTAATGATAAAAACATCCGGCATGATTGGCTGTATCGCGATCACATTGGTTATATGCCGCAGATTGGCCGTTATCCTGAAAACATGACGATTGGCCAGGTACTTAAAATGATGAAAGATATCAGGTCTGAGAACAAGCAGCTCACTATTGACGAAGATTTAATCAGCGCTTTCAAATTAAAAGACCAGCTTCAAAAAAGAATGCGCACGTTGTCCGGAGGCACTACGCAGAAAGTAAGCGCTTCGCTGGCTTTTCTGTTTAGCCCTGATGTGCTGATATTAGATGAGCCCACGGCAGGCCTCGATCCATTGTCTTCAGAAATTTTAAAGGAAAAAATTATTGCAGAAAAAGAAAAGGGAAAGCTGATCCTGGTAACATCGCATATATTAAGCGAATTAGACGACCTGGTGACGCATGTGATGTATATGCAGGATGGAAATTTGCTGTTTCATAAAAGCATTGAGCTGCTTCGTGAAGATACAGGCGAACAAAAGCTTTCAAGAGCTATTGCCTCTGTAATGCAGAAAAGTTAGCATCATGAAAAAGATTATTAAATATGTTATCAATGATATTCTGAGGAATAAGATAGTTATCGTTTATACATTACTGTTAGTAACGATATCGTTCAGCGTGTTTAACCTCGAAGACAATATTTCCAAGGGTCTTTTGAGCTTAATGAATATTGTATTAATCATCGTGCCGCTCATCTGCATTATTTTTTCAACCATCTATATATATAATAGTGCAGAATTTATTGAGCTGCTGGTAAGTCAGCCATTGCAACGAAAACATATCTGGATAAGCCTTTTTGCAGGGATTTCCCTGGCGCTTACCCTTGCCTTCTTCATCGGGGTGGGCGTTGCAGTCTTAATTTATTCGCCAACCCCTACCGGCCTGGTCTTAGCGGCGGTAGGATTGTTGCTTACGCTTATATTCGTTGCTATTGCTTTGCTAGCCGCTGTTTATACAAGAGACAAGGCAAAGGGTATTGGTATTTCCGTTTTGCTTTGGCTGTACTTCTCAATAATATTCGACGGGCTTGTGCTATTTATACTTTTCCAGTTTGCGGATTATCCGCTGGAAAAAACCATGCTGGTTTTGAGTGGTTTGAATCCTATAGATATGGGAAGAATTTTAATTTTGCTGAAGATGGACGTGTCCGCGCTGA
The DNA here is from genome assembly GCA_964627765.1 of uncultured Ginsengibacter sp. Lineage (GTDB taxonomy): Bacteria > Bacteroidota > Bacteroidia > Chitinophagales > Chitinophagaceae > Ginsengibacter. Next base: position 118,480 of record CAZVKO010000005.1, read on the forward strand.
TGGGCTATACCGGGGCTGTATTTCAGGACTTCTTTGGAACCACTTATGGTATTATCATCACATTCCTGATTATGTTACTGTGGATTATTGTGCCGGTAATCTTATCACTTCGTAAATTTAAAAGGAAAGATTTATAAAACATGATATCCCGGCTTTGAGCACATGGGCGGGTTGTCAATAAAATAATTAGGGGTAATGGAAAGCGTAAAAGAAATAACGTCCATAGAAGATATCAAAATGCTGGTTGATACTTTTTATGAAAGAGTAAGAGCCGATGAGCTTATTGGCCCTGTATTCAATGAACGGATACAGGACCGGTGGCCTCAGCATCTTGAAAAGATGTATACATTTTGGCAAACAATCCTGTTGAACCAGCAAACCTATTTTGGAAATCCATTTCCGCCGCATGCCAGCCTGCCCATATATACAGAACATTTTAACAGGTGGATAGAACTTTTTACACAAACAATCGAACAATTGTTTTCAGGAAAGATTGCAGAGGAAGCAAAGTGGCGTGCGGGTAAAATGGCAGAGATATTCGAATCCAAAATTGAATTTAACAGGAAATACCCTTTGATATAAAAAATATTATCAAGGTAATAAGAATTAACCTCAGAACCTGCACATCACAATGTATAAAATAAGCACAATATGCTTTTAAATTATTATGGATATAAAACCTGTTAAACGAAATAAAGAGATTGTCCGGTTTTCCAAAGACCATCATTTCAGCTTATTGTTTTGCTGGAAGATAAAGCAGGGAGCAAAGCTCGGCGTACCGGCAGAGAGGATGATCAAATATGTTCAATACTTCCGGCAATATCATTTGCAGCCTCATTTTTTTGAGGAGGAGACTATTTTGTTTTCACCGGTAAATGATGCATGGGTACAAAGAGCATTGGATGAGCATCAGCAAATACAACATCAATCTGAAGTAGTGGAAAAAAGTACCGGAAAAGATGCAGTGAACGAACTATTGCATCTCGCAAAACTTGTGGAGGAGCACATCAGGTATGAAGAGCGTGAACTATTCCCTCATCTTGAAAAAGTGCTCGCTCATGAGCAACTTGTTGAAATCGGAAAAAAGACGGATGCGCTGCCTTCTCCATTACCTGATGATTTTGAAGATTCCTTTTGGATAAAATGAATCTGAAACCTGGCAGGCGACCCCGCCGATTATAATTATTTAAAATGATAATAGAATGAAAAATTTACAATTACAGTCTTTACGGAACTTTTTAAGCAGAAAGATAAATGCCTTACTTACACTGGCATTCTTAATATTCTTTTCAGCGTGTAAAAATGGTAATTCAACTTCAATTGTCAATGCACAATTCGAAGGCAATGGAGATAACCTGCCGAAAGTAACTGAGGAATTGGTTGCCCCGCCTATGTTGCCAAAGTTTGATGAGGTAGATAAAGACGGGCCAAAAGTAGTACAGGTAACGCTGGTGGTGCAGGAGAAGAAAATAGAAGTAGCTCCGGGCGATTCTGTCTGGGCGTTTACTTACAATGGTACTATACCCGGGCCGATGATTGTAGTGCATCAAAATGATTTTGTAGAGCTGACATTAAAAAATCCCGCTACCAACACCCAAATGCATAATATCGATTTTCATGCAGCAACCGGCGCTATGGGTGGGGGAGATATTTCCCTTGTAAACCCGGGGCAGCAGGTAACATTCAGGTTCAGGTGCACCAGGCCCGGAGTTTTTGTTTATCACTGCGCACCGGGAGGTACTATGGTGCCCATTCATGTCACATCCGGAATGAACGGCGCCATTATGGTTTTACCACGGGATGGCTTGAAAGATGAAAATGGTAATCCGGTAAAATTTGATAAGGCATATTATATAGCAGAACAGGATTTTTATCTTCCGAAAGATAAGGATGGAAAAGTGAAGAATATTGCGACACCGCAGCAAAGCATACAGGAAATAGGCGAGTCTGTAAAATCGCTTATGCCTACCAATATTGTTTTCAATGGGAGAGAAGGCGCATTGTTAGGTCCGAATGCATTGACTGCAAAAGTGGGCGACAAAGTATTGCTGATAACATCGCAGGCGAACCGCGATACACGCATTCACTTAATTGGCGGTCATGCCGATCTTTACTGGCCCGGCGGCAAATTCAATAATACACCTTTGACAGATTATGAAACATGGCCGGTACCTGCCGGTTCGGCTGCAGCAGTGTTGTATAAATTCAGAGAGCCGGGTACGTATTTACTTTTAAATCACAACCTGATTGAAGCTTTTGACTATGGTGCAGTGGCGCAAATAAAAGTTGCCGGAGATTGGGATAGTACGCTGATGAAAGTAATTCAAAAGCCTGGGTCAGTACAATAGTTGTAGGGACCCTAAACAGTAGCCCGTCAAATTTAAACCACTATGACTTTGTGCACGCTGCCCAACGCTATTTTTACACATGGGAAGGCACATAAAAGCCAACCTTGCAAAGAGCTAAAAATGCCAATGTATAGTCTGCCCGCTCTGGCTGACAGAATTCTATTGGGCTTGACCTTATAAACTCCTCTAATTACAAAATTACCCAAAAACAGTTGTTGTATTCATGATTATAATTTATTCCACATCTGTTTTTGTCAATTAAATATATAATACTATATTTACTGAAATATAGTATTATATTTAGTATCAAATTCTGATAGAAATGACAAAAAGGAATTTAACGCTAAAACAAGATAGATTTAAGAATGTTGCAGCAAGAAGAGTTCAAAAGGTATTGGAAAGTATAGAGAGCCTTTCGAAATGTGCAAATAAAAACAACTATGAATATACGGATGCCGATATTGCTAAAATGATAAAAGTAATCAAAGATCAAGTAAAAATGTTAGAATTGTCATTTTCAGAAAAAAATAAAAATAAAGTCAAAACATTTGAATTTTAGCATTATCCATGACTACAATAGCAACAAATAAAAAAAACACTATAAAAGAAGACCCAATAGAACGATTAAGGGAAGCTGTGCAAGCGAAAGAAAATATTTCTGGATTAACACATAACTTTTATAGATACCCCGCAAGATTTTCACCAAAGTTTGTCAGAGAAGTTATTGAAGTATATTCTAAACCAGGAGATGTAATTCTTGACCCTTTTGTAGGCGGTGGCACTACACTTGTTGAGGCGTTGGCAAGCAACAGGCACAGTATTGGTTTCGACGTAAGTCCCATAGCTTCTTTTGTAACCGAAGCAAAAACAACATTACTTCCCCAAAATGAATTAGAAGAAGTTGAAAAATGGGCTGAAACTATTCTCCAAAAAAGAATAGTCGGTTTCCAATCGCAAATAACATTTTACGATGAAGAAGGTTATTTGAATAATTTACCATGGACAATAAAAAAGTCAATTGAAATTATATTAAATGATGTTTTGCTACTAAGGACAATCGAAATGCAAAATTTTGCAAAGTGTGCTTTGTTAAAGACTGCCCAATGGGCTATAGATTGTAGAAAAACAACTCCAAGCACAGAAGATTTTAGGGCAAAGTTTTTTATAAATGTCAAAGTATGTGGCAATGGAATTGTAGAACTTGCAAAAACAGTAATAAAATCTTCCTCTAAGGAAGTAAAGCCACATTGCTATTGTATCAATGATTCTTCTGAAAATATAAAAAAGTATCAGGAATTAAATGAGCTTCCCGACAAACCCAAATTAATAATCACTTCGCCGCCTTATGTTGGCGTACACATGCTATATCATCAATGGCAAGTTAAAAGCAGAAAGAGAACACGAACACCATTTTGGATAATAGATTCACTTGATGGACAAGGTAGCGGACACTATACATTTGGCTATCATCAAAATCATGGTAAGAAAAAATATTTTGAGATTGCCCAAAAAGTATTCGCCTCAATTAAAGAGTCTATTCATGACGAAGCCTTGATAGTTCAATTAGTCGGTTTTGCAAACCCAAAAAAATATCTTGAAAAATATTTACAAATGATGAATAGTGCAGGATATAGTGAAGTACCGATTGCAACAGATTCTCTAAATCGTATCAAACGAATTTGGCGTGATGTTCCCAATCGAAGATGGTATAACACAACTAAAAGCGAAGCAACATCAAGCAAAGAAGTATTATTAATTCATCGAAAAAAATAAGGCAATGGCAATAAATTCTGTGCAGGAGTTATTTAACGAACTCCTAAAAGCAACTACTCCTACAGATGTAAAGAATATCCTTGCAGAGATTGGGGATGTAACAGATATTGGTTTAGACAGACCATTTGGAAAACTTAATTTACATTGGCATGCTTACGGAAACAAGACAAGTAACTACTCTACTATTGGTTTGGCAAGTAAGCCGGGAAGGAGTTTGACGGAGAGAATTACAAACGCCATAGATGCAGTCTTAGAGGCGCATTCTCTTAATGCTTCAACATTGCCCACAAGCCCACAAACAGCAGTTAATGAATGGTTTGGAAGACCGTATTCGAGTTCAGAAGCAGGAATTTTCAATTGGAAATATGAGCAAGGAAATTACGATAGGAAAGTTGGTGTGATACTTACGGATTCTGGAAAGAAAGAGGCTCCGACCATTGATGTTTTAGATTTTGGGGTTGGGATTGCAGCCGATAATTTCCCTTCAACTATATTGAGCTTACAGGAAGGAAATAAAATCAAGAAAAAATATTTAGTCGGAGCATTTGGGCAAGGTGGTTCATCAACACTTGCGTTCTGCGATTATGTTTTCATAGTTTCAAGAAGCATTCAAAATCCAAACATTGTAAGTTTTACCGTTATAAAAGAAATTACACTTGGTGAGGATTACAAAGAAAACTGTTACGCTTATTTAGCATTGACAAATTCCAATGGTGATGAAATCGTTCCGAGTTTTTTAATGAATGATGCAATCAAAATTTATGATGCAGATAAATTAAGAATGAATGAATTTCGGCAGGGAACTCTTGTTCGTCACTATGCCTTTCGGTTGACAAACATTTTCGGGAATATCGGTCCAAGAGAAGGAAATCTTTATCACTATTTGCACATCTCTTTATTTGACCCATTGATTCCTTTCCAAATAATTGATTTGCGAAACAAAGATCGAGTAAATCAACAAATCTGTACAGGAAGCAGAAATCGGTTGATGAAGTTGAAAGAAAAAGCAGCAGATGAATCCGAACTTGATAGTTCAAATTCCGAATACAAACTTTTCAGACCTTTTGCCTATGTAAAACCTTATAATGCTCCTATTGCCTGCATCAAGATTGAATACTGGGTTGTGTTCAACTACGAAAAAAAGACGAACAAGAAAACAGGAAAGGAGTATTACGATTTGCGTCCTGAATCAAACTCTTTATATGTTCAGAAAAAACATTTAGCCGTTCTCACTCTTAACGGACAAAATCAAGGAGAGCTAACCATTTCGCAAACAACAAAAGGTTTAGAACTTGATTCAGTCGCTAAGCATCTTGTTATTCACATTGATGCAACTGATTCACCGATGAATATAAAACGGCAACTTTTCACAACCAACAGAGAGCAGTTAAGAGATGGCGAAGTTCTTGAGAGTGTAAAAGAAGAATTAAGAAGGATTTTGAGAGAAGATACACAACTTGCTGCAATAGAGAAAGAACTACAAGAGAAAGCAATTAGCGAAGTAACTGAATCAACAGACGATGAAGTAAAAAAGCAAATCGTAAAACTTTTACAAGATGCAGGATTCACTCCAAGTGCAGAAGGCGACACGGTAAGAAAAGGTGATGGCCCAGAAACAATAGACCCTCAACCAAATCCAAATCCTGACCCGCCACCACCGCCTGACCCACCGCAACCATTGGCAACATTGCCTTACCCTCAAGTAACAAGATTTGAAATTGTTTCACCAAAAGAGAAACTCAAAATAAATTTCAATAAAACTGCTCTTATCAAATTGGAAACAGACGGCGATTCACAATTTGATAAAGACATAAGAATAAAATTTGAGCCTGAGTCCTTGGATATTCTAACAGTTTGGGCCTTGGAAGGAGGAAGAAAAAAATGGAGAGTAAAAGTTTTGGAGTCGGCGAAAGTTGGAGACGTTGGTAAAATTTCCGTAACACTAACAAAACCGAATGGCGACCAAATGAAATCGGAAATCAATTATGAAATAATTGAACCAATAGAAAAACCATCTAAGGAAGAAAGAGGTTTTATTCCCGACTTTGATGTTCTTTCCGCAACTCCGGGTGATGACAAATGGGAGAAAGCTTGGGAAAATATTCCTGAATATTCAGAGAAAGTTACATCAGTCGCTTATGTAACAAGAAAGATTGGAAACAGAATGATAGTTTTTTATTCAACTGTTTATCCTGCTTTTAAACAAACGATTGATAATTTAAAAATCACAAACAGTCCTTTGCTTAAATTCTTTGAAACAAATTATAAAGTTTGGATTGGTTATCATGGTATTTTGCAATACAATTCCAACCAAAACGAAACTTTTGAATCAGAAGAACAAGAAGAAAAGACAAAGCAAGAACGAGAGAATGATAGAACTTTAATTGCACAAATGCAAGTAAAGCAAGCAATCAAATCTTCTGAACTCATGTTGACAGTTCAAAAACAAAAAGCGACAATTGTAACTGAATAATTGCCCTTTAAAATTGTGCCAGAACAACAAAACATAGAATACAAAGGCAAATGAAAGAAAGCAATTCGGAATTTATCATTTTTAAAACCGAAGACGAAAAAATCTCGGTTGATGTTTGTTTTGAAGATAAAACTGTTTGGCTTACAAGACCAAATGAGTTTGTTGTTTGATAAAGCAAAATAAACCATTAGCGAACACATTTTTGAAGAAGGCGAATTAGACGAAAAAGTGGTTGTTCGGAATTTCCGAATTACCACTCCGCACGGCGCTATTGAAGGCAAAACACAACAAAGCAACTTAAAATTATACAATCTTGATGTTATCATTTCAGTGGGTTATCGTGTAAAATCGTTGCGTGGTACACAGTTTCGCCAATGGGCAACCAAACGCCTCAACGAATACATTCGCAAAGGTTTTACAATGGACGATGAACGCCTGAAAATTTAGGCGTGGCAGTTATTGGAAAGAACTCTTGCAACGCATACGAGACATTCGTGCTTCGGAGGATTGCTACATGCTTTTGAACGCCTGCCAGGATTTGGCAGACAGCGACCTTTCAGGAAAGCCTTATCCGGAAAATAAGTACTGGAACTCTCGGGTTTAAAGGGCGATACATAATATCCTACAGAAAAGCGAAAGGAAATGGAATTGAAGTTGTGAGATTTCTTCATAATCGAATAGATTTGAAAAACCGGATTCAGAAATAAAGCCATAGCTGACACAAGCTCTTATTTTACTATTAACTAAATACCACCCCTATTATAAACGTCAGCACAAAAAGAACCAGAATATAAGTTACATAAGCGCTGATCTTTCCGTTCATAATTACCAACGCTTCTCCTTCGCCGATTTTTTGTACCAAACGGGTGAGGAATTGCATCGGCCCGGTTAAAATGTCTTCTACTTCCAGTCGCCGGTGCGTTTCACTTTTCACTTCACGGGTACGATATACCCTACGCAGTATATGTTCGAGTATTTGTGAATAAGCCTGCGCGCTGAAATATTCTTCTTCTCTTAAAGGAATACCGCCATTCCATGAATTTGTTTTCCTGACTTTTTTCTTCCTGGATTGAAACAGGAAAAAAGGTATAGCCAGTAAAAAGAACATGACGATGGCAATAGAGGTAGGCGAAATGACGCCGAATATAGGTTGCCCCGATGCCAATACCAATGGGGCCGGTATCCCGAGCAAACCTGTCAGTAATTGCGGGTATCCTATCAACATGATGATGAGCGGCAGCCCGATTCCGCCTGCTACCAGCAGAAACTGAAGAATGATTTGTGTAGTGTTCATTAATTTCTTTGGAATAGGGACGCTTTTTCTGCCATGGTCAAATCCCAGTGCTGTATAACCAATCAGCTTTATCATGGCAAAACCAATCAAACCGATGGCTAATGCAGTTAACACACCTGCAATGGCAGCGAGAAATTGAGCAATTCCTTCGGGAAAGCGATACGACTGAAACAAAGTTTCCAGTAACATCCATTCGCCTGAATAACCAATCAACGGCGGAAAGGCGCTGAATGAAAGCGCTGCAATCACAATTCCCATAGCCGGTATTCTGCCTACGCCGCTCCAAACACCACGGGCCTGGTCAATGGTTTGCACCTGGTAGGCTTCTTTTGCATGACCCACAGACATAAACAAAAGTGTTTTGGCAAATGTGTGCGATAATGCAAGAATGATGGAAGCGGCTTGCGCAAATACTGATAAATACTGCATCTGCTCATTTTGCATACCCACCGCCAGTGCATACAACCCTACCGCCGTTAATATCATCCCGTTATTTTCAATGGTAGAATAAGCAGGCAATAATTTCACTTTGTTTGCAGCCACTGCCTGCAAGCCGCCCCAGAATGCAGAAAAAGCACCGAGAATAATAATGATGAGATTCCACGTATCATTTTTCGGAACAGCGGGAATAATTCTTTCCAACCCATATACTCCCATTAATGTAACAGGCGCACTTAATATCGCTGCGGTGTTATCGGGTATCTCACCATAAATGCCCCGCATCCATCCGTGAAAAGGAACAATATCCATCTTCACAATAAAGCCCAGGGAAATAAGTACGAGAAATAATGATGAACCTTTGGAAAGTTCGCTGAAAGCAACGGTACCGGCGTTTTCATACAACACAGCAAAGCCGAGTAATAAAAAAACAGTTGACACTTCGCCAAAGGCCATAAACTTATAGGAATGTTCAAAATGTTTGCCTGATGCGAGCATCATCAGGAAAGCAAAAATGGTCATCGTTTCCCATCCAATCAATAAGGTAAATCCATCCTGCGCCAACAGGATAATCAGCATCCCGGCAAGGCTGATATTAAAACCGACAGCAAGAGATTTTTGCGGATACAATGTAGCATAGTCAACCGAATACAAAGCGAGCATCATCCCGGAAATGGAAAGCAATAACAGGAAAAGCGCTGATAAATGATCAATGCCGATACTCAATGATATACCGTTTATCAAAGTATAATTCAAAATAATTTCAGCATGATTCAGCCCTAATACAGCAAGCAGCAGTGTGCACAGCGAACCGGCAAAACCCAATACATAACTGAGTTTGGGTTTCGCTGCACATAATGCGCCGGCAATAAATAATGCAAGAGATAACCAGAATAACAGGCTCATGCTTTTTCTTTTTTAGGTTTTGACAAATCCAATAACAAACCAAGAATTTCCGAAGGAGAAGGAACGCCACGAATTACTGTCATCAAATTCGGCAAGTCCGAATAATCAGCAGGCGGAAAATCGTCAGGGCTGTCGTCCAATACTACTATACCAAAAGGATTTGGTATTTGTGAAATGGTTTCCTGCAGCGGCGCCATCATTTGCGGCACAGGCCTTCCCAACACCAATAACACATCTGCATGCCGCGGCGAATCTGTAAAATAAATTCCGAAACGATGCGTATTGTATTGCGGCGCTTCGAGAGCGGCAATTTCAAAATTTACAGCATTGGAGCTTCCTGTATCTATTATATATATGAACAGTGAACGTTTAAATAATTTTTCATGAACAGGCCGCACCGCTACCGGCGATAAATATTCTCTCCGCTCCGTCAGCTTTCTTTTCAACCCGTAAAAAGGCCACCATTTCATCTGTTTCTTTTTAAACTTTACTCAAACTAACGTATTGTGCTATCAAAAAAACCTATATGCTATCTATGTGCCTATGATTCTATGTGGTGAAATTTTACCACATAGACACAACAGAAACATAGGAATCACATAGAGCTACTTGTTAATTCACCTGATTTATAATTAAACATTATTAACACAATACATTCAAACTATTCTTTCATTTCAAACCGCCGCATCGGAAAAATGTATGCCGAACGAATCAAACACAAAAGGAAAATCGGTAAACACCATATCTTTTAATGCTGCCGACACCGCATGCATCCCGACATAAGACGGCGTACATATTTTCGCATTCGTGATAACATCATTTTCTATGCGTACATAATAGCCCAAAGCGCCGCTGGCTGAATTGGCAATGCCGCAACCATCGCCGCTGTTTTGTCCTGAATTATTTTTTACTTCAGTTTGCCTCCATGTATCGCTTACTTTTAAATGACTGATGATATAATCGCAGGAGTTTACAATTTCTTCCGCTCTTGTTTCCATTCTTGCCAGTGCATCTCCTTCGTGCTGCGTCACCACCGGCAAGCCGATGAGGTGTTCGGTTGTTCCGTTCAAATCATCCTGGACACCGCAGGCACGCAGCGACGGACCTGTCAGTCCGAAGCTCTGCGCCTGCTTCGGAGTCAGCATTCCCGAAATATGAAGCCGGTCAAGATAATTGGAATTGTTCAGGCTATGCCGGTACAGATCATCAAATCTTTTCAGTATCTGCTGGTAACCGATTATCGCTTTTTCTATCTGCACCCGTTGCGGGGCTTTTTTTATTTTGCCAACGCCATTCATATTCATCAGGTAGCGGGAGCCGGTGAGGTGTTCATTCATCCGCAACGCTTCTTCAAACAAGCTGCCGAGATGCGCTGCCAATACTTTTTGCGCAGCAGCACTCGCCAATTTGTAAATAACGTTTAAATGATTATATACTCTTTCCGCTTCCAGCAAAATGGTTCTCCAGTTCTTGGTTTCAATATCCACAGGTATTTTAAGCGCTTCTTCAACAGCACGGCTGTACGCAACCGAATGCGCCATTGCAAAATTGCTGCATACACGTTCCGCCATGGCAACGGCTTTCTCCGGTTTCATATTACAAATACCGGTTTCTATTTTGCGATGCTTCCAGCTTACATCTATCGAAGCCTTTAATATTTTTTCACCATACGTATATAAATTAAAGCTGCCTGCTTCTTTTACTCCCGCCATCACGGGACCATATCGAAAACAAAAAACACCGGCGCCGCTTATCGGTTGTTCCTGTATTTTCAGCGAATGAGCTTTTAGCAAATCATAATTCGGATAATGCTTTCGCAAATCCGTTATTGTTGCAGGCAATAAACGGGCAACACCATTGTCAATAATGAAAAGCATTTCACCACCCGGATTTTCTATCACGCCGATTAATACATTCATAATCCTATAAAATTTGCCAATAGTTTTTCAATATAGGGTATCATCAAAATCACAAGGACGGACAATATCAGGTTGATAACAGGCACCCATGTTTCGCTCCGGAATACTTTTGTGTTGTCAGGTGGATTACCGCTGAAGATCATTCTGCCTGTGCGGACATTCACGGCAATGAATGCAATAGCGAGGAAACATACTATCAATAAAGCCAGTCCCCAGTTATATTGATGAATAAATTCTTTCAGAATAAAAAGCTCACCTGCAAACACGGCAAACGGCGGCGCTCCTGTTACCGCCATGGATGCAAGAAAAAGTGTGAAGCCGGTTGCCGGCATTTTTTTTAATAAGCCATGCACATCCCGCAGGGCGGTGGAATGATATACCGATAATATATTGCCCGTAAGATAAAAAGCGGAAGACTTGGCGAGTCCGTGTGAAATAATAATGACCACCGAACCAAGCAACCCGTATTTTCCCAATGCAAAGCCAATTAAAATCATTCCCATATTTTCCATGCTGGAATAGGCAAACATCCGCTTGTAATTATTTTGCACGGTCATCATTAATGCTGCAACAACAACAGTGAGTATGCCGAGCGTAATGCAGAAAATTTTTACTACCGGCAGGCTGTGAATTTGTATCAGCCTTGCCATAGCATACAAAGCAACGGGCAACAATACTCCGGAAAAAATAGCGCTGACCGGCGCCGGCGCTTTGCCATGTACATCGGGCAGCCAGGTATGCATGGGAAAAATTCCCGCTTTGGTTCCGAACCCAATCAATCCAAGCAAAATGCCGAGAAGAAATACCCTGTTATCGGGATGATGCAGCATAAGCTCGTGCATGCTCAATGTTCCCGAAGCGCCGTATATAAAAGTGGTAGCGATTAAAGAAATTACAAGACCTGTTGATACAATAATTACATATCGCCATGCTGATTCCACGGTTACCTGGTCATTCTCCGTCGCTACCAATAATGCGCTTGTTACTGTGGTAGCTTCGATGCCGACCCATATCAACCCGATATTATCCATTGAAACGGAAAAGAACATAGTGGAAGCAAAAAGATTCAGCAGAAAATAATACAGCCTGTTTTTGAAAAGCGGGTTGCGGATATGTTTTAAATAAGCCAGCGAATACAAAACCGTAGCGAGATACAGCAAGCCGATGGTAAGCAGAAGCAGCTTTGATAATCCGTCTATGTAATAAGTATTGTTGACAAGATTTTCTTTTGTCAATAAAAAAACAACGGAAGCGAATGCGGCAATAGAAGCCATCACCGAAATAATCCTGTCGAAAGAGCGAATGGGCAACAAACACAACAACGCCCCGGCAAAGCTGCACACTAAGGGTAATAAATGAATATTTTCCTGCATAATCATCCTCTTAATTCTTTTTCATAAATATCTCCTTCCTGCATAATGGCGCCTTCTCTTACTCTTATAATAAGGCTCGATACCACCACCAATCCCAGCAAATCAAGAATAGCTCCGGCTTCCACAATAAAAGGCAAGCCGGAGAATACCCATCCTGAAAGCATGACCACTGCATTTTCCATCACTAAAAATCCCATCATTTGTATGTACGCATTTTTCCTCGATATAATAAGTAGTGACGCCTGTAAAAACAAAGCAAACGGAACCGAACCCGATTTTATCTTCAGCACTTCATACAAGCTGTTTTGATAAATAAAATAACCGCCGAGTATCAACGCCAGTGAAACCAATATAGAGCCGCCTACTCCCATTGCCGGCTTATCTTCCCGCACCCGCCAGGGCTTTTTATATAAATTATGCAATGCCCTGTTCATGATGATGGGAATAATCAAACCTCTTGTAAGCACCGTTAATCCTGCGAGAACGAAAAGTAATGTTCCCTCTCCGGGCTTGCTCATTCCGAGCAATACGAGAAACAGGGCAACAATGAAAGAAGATATAGAGAAAAGCAGTATTACCCGGTTCACATAAATTTCCCATTGCATCAGCAAAGTGAGCACAATCAAAAAGAAACCCAGTATTTGAAAAATTTGTTCCATGTTCAATTATTGATTCGAAACATAATAAGCGAGGCTTGCCAAAAATGCTAATGCAAACGCCGCAGCGATAAAATCAAAATTTTTATACAACCTGAATTTGGAAACCGTTGTGTTGATCAATGCAAATAATAAAACCAGCACAAAAAGTTTCACTAAGTGAATGCCCATATATAAAACAATCTGTAAAAAACCCGTTCCTTCGCCCGGTACCCAAAACGGAACAATAAAAACATTCAGGAAAACACTCATCAGCAGAAATGATTTCATGTAAGCGCTCCATTTATAAATCGCCAGGTCTCTTCCCGTATATTCAAATGGCATGGACTGGTCAATCATTCCCAATTCGCCATTGGTATGCGATTCCACCGGCAACTGACCGGTTTCAATAATTAATACCATGAAAAAAGCGACAGTAACAAAACCGTGAAGCAAAGAATAGTACCATGTGGGTGAAGACCGCAGAATTCCATTTATCACAAACGGATTGTTGGTATTGGAAAGCACACCGAGCATAATAAAGATGAGCACAATGATGGGTTCTGATAAAGCGCCGATGCTTGCCGCCCGTGAAGTGCCGAGATGCGCATAATTGCTGCGGCTGTCAATAGCGGAAAATTTTTTGATAGCTGCTGCGGCTCCGAAAAACAAACCGCCGCCGACAAAATCCGCTGTCGGTGCAAAGGGCAAAGGATACGCCGTAATGATCGGCAGTATCATGGAAAGAAACATATAAAACATCAGCACGAAGTATGGCCCCCTCCGAAACAAGGGAGAAGACACTTCGGGAACCAGGCTTTCTTTCTGAAACAATTTCCACAAATCGTAGTAGGGCTGAAAAACGGAAGGACCTCTTTTGGATTCAAATTTTTCTTCGAGGCTGTTTTGGATGCCAATAATTAAAGGAGCAAAGACTATTACATAAACTATTTCCAGAAAACTGTAGAAGTACAACATAAATCCTACATTAATAAATCATGTTTATTAAGTAGGAGCCATTGGTCCGCCGCAGGCGAGACGATTGAGCGGACTCCACCGCCACTTTACTCCGGGCAGGTAAACAGGTTTCGCCGAAGAAAGTTTGTTAAACGAATATACGAAAACGGTGAATGTGTGAAATATTTTTTTAGCCTGGTTGTTTTTTTTGCTGAACAACCACTTTAGAGAAAGCAATAAGGCAACTTATGAAATCTGATAGTTTCCCGGTTTGAAAATTTGAATACAAAATAAACGGCTAAAGCCAGAAGAATAAAGATTATTCCAGGCTGTTCTTTAGTAATGAACCGGCCAGAATTATATCCCGCTGGATTACGCTGATGTCCGCAGATGCATTGTCGCGGGATAATTTGCGTCATCTGTGGAAACTATTTTGAAATTGAGACATTCCCTGAAATTTATCATATTACTTAAATACTTAGCTTTGCCGCAAACAGGAAATGGAGTTTTCCTGAATTCAACCGCTTATTGCAAATAAGCTGATAACTCCTGATCATAATTTATTTTTTAAATAAGTTACTTTGATTAGGAATTTAATATTAATCGGTGTGGGCGGTTGTATAGGAAGCATCTGCAGGTATCTGTCCCAGCAATTTGTACAAAATCATTATCCTTCCTCAATACCTCTCGGCACGATGCTGGTGAATATATCCGGATGTTTTATAATAGGCATCATATATGCTTTGTCTGACAGAGGTAATTTACTTTCTCCTGAATTAAGAATTTTTCTTGCAACCGGTTTTTGCGGTGGTTTTACCACTTTCTCCTCTTTTGCCTATGAAAACGTAACGATGGTGCTTGACGGGGAATTTTTCTATACTGCTGTTTATCTCTTGATTAGTATAATCATTGGTTTTGGTGCCGCCCATGCAGGAATTCTATTGGTAAAATTCATCTCAAAATAAAAAGCTATGACACTCGAAACAGATTCAAAATTGCTCCGCATATTTATTGGAGAGCTTGATAAGGTGGGCCATCAGCCCTTATATGAAGCGATTGTTTTTGCTGCAAAAAAACATGAGCTGGCCGGGTGCACCGCATTAAGAGGCCTCATGTCTTTTGGGGCCTCATCAAGAGTGCATACTGCCAAACTTATTGATATTTCGCAGGACCTACCGGTAGTAGTGGAAATAGTGGATCATGAAGAAAAAATAAATGAGTTTGTAAAAGTTATTGATGAGCTGATGAACCAGGCTGCCTGCGGCGGCTTAATTACTATTGAGAAGGCAACAGTATTACATTACAAGTCAAGGCACAGCAAATGATTAAGGAAGAACTCGATAAAGTGTTTGTTGATTTGAAGAATATGGAAGAATATCTTCAGAATAATGTAAACCTTGACGAAAAAATCGATTCAAAATCTGTCCTGGCTTACCTGTTAATTAAGATCAATGCTTTGGAAAAAAAGCTGGCAAAAATAGAATACAATACAAAAACCCACTGGGCGGAATAAAGCGTTCCATGAATATCTTTAAAAAAGCAATATCACAAAAAGTAAAAGACCTGGTATGAAAATAGGAAGGGCAACGAAGTTTGTATTGATGATAGGGTGTGTTAGTCTTTTTTCGGACATGACCTATGAAGCAGCGAGGAGTATTAACGGACCCTATCTTGACGTTTTGGGAACAAGCGGAACTGTTGTGGGGGCAGTGGCAGGTTTAGGTGAATTGCTGGGATACGGATTGAGAATTATATCAGGTTACCTTAGTGACCGTACCAGAAAATACTGGGCCATTGTGATTTTCGGTTATATTCTGAACCTGGTGAGCGTTCCTCTTCTTGCATTGGCCGGTTATTGGCAGCTTGCCGTAATCCTGATCATCGGGGAGCGAATAGGGAAGGCGATACGAACACCAGCCAGGGATGCCATGCTTTCTTACGGCAGCAGGGAAATAGGCCGGGGATGGGCTTTTGGCTTGCACGATGCGCTGGATTCAACAGGGGCAACAATTGGTCCCCTGCTGGTAAGCGCCGTTCTGTTCTTTCGTAATCAATCTTACCACGAAGCGTATGCTGTTCTCATACTGCCTGCGGTCATCGCAATAATTATTCTTTTTGCAGCCAGGTCAATATATCCTCATCCTGAAGACCTGGAAATAAAGGAAACTATTATTGAAACAAAAGGATATTCAAAAAAATTCTGGTACTATTTATCAGGAACCGCTTTTATCGCTATCGGCTATGCCGACTTTTCACTGATAGCTTTTCATTTTAAAAAAGAGGCATTAATAAAAGATGCGGTTATTCCGCTGCTCTATTCTGTGGCCATGCTGGTAGAAGGTTTATCATCCCTTGCTCTTGGCAGGTTATTTGACAAAGCCGGAATGAGGGTATTGATCATCGCTGTGCTGATCTCCATGTGCTTTGCACCGCTTGTTTTTTTCGGATCACTTGCCGGGGCGTTGATCGGGATGGTTCTTTGGGGTATTGGAATGGGCACGCAGGAATCTGTTTTGAAGTCGGTTGTTGCAGAAATTATTCCTGCCAATAAAAGAGGCCGGGCATTTGGATTGTTCAATACATTTTTTGGGGTAGCCTGGTTTGCGGGAAGTGTAGTGATGGGATATTTATATGACGTGTCCCTGATTTCATTGGTTGTTTTTTCAATGATTAGTCAACTCATTGCTTTCATGGTATTACTATTATTTTTTCAACAAAAAGGAAAGCAGATTGATCTCAGAGCATTCGCTGAATAATATAAAAATATAAATTATGAAGATTACAAAAATTCATGCAAGAGAAGTCCTCGATTCAAGAGGAAACCCCACAGTAGAAGCGGAAGTAGTCATTAATGACAGCGCTCCCGGCAGCGCTATTGTTCCATCCGGTGCCAGTACCGGCGAAAAGGAAGCGGTAGAACTTCGCGATAATGATAAGAGCCGTTATAAAGGAAAAGGCGTTTTAAAAGCCGTGAATAATGTCAATACAATTATTGCAGAAGCATTAACCGGCAAAGAGTTTTTGCAGCAGGAAGATATTGATAAGGCTTTGATAGATTTAGACGGCACTCCAAACAAATCGAAGCTCGGCGCTAATGCAATATTGGCGGTATCTATTGCGTATGCAAGGGCATCTGCAAATTTTAAAAACATTCCTTTGTACAGGCAGCTAAAAAATCAATCATCATATATAATGCCCGTGCCCTGCATGAATGTAATAAACGGCGGTAAACATGCAGATAATAATGTAGACTTCCAGGAATTTATGATTGCTCCGCACAATGCGCCCTCATTTAAAGAAGCCATAAGGATGGGTGAAGAAGTTTTTCATACGCTGAAAGAAATTTTAAACAAGAAAGGATATTATACCGGTGTGGGCGATGAAGGCGGTTTTGCGCCTAACCTGAAATCGAATGAAGAAGCCATAGAAGTAATCCTGGAAGCTATTACCCGCGCGGGTCACCATGCGGGCAAAGACGTGTCGATTTGCGTAGATCCTGCAAGCAGCGAAATGTGGGAAGATGGCTCTTATGTTTTCTTTAAAAGTACCAAAGAGAAAAAAACAAGCCGGGAAATGATTGACCTCTGGCAAAGCTGGATTTCACAATATCCCATAGTATTGCTTGAGGACGGCCTGGGCGAAAATGACTGGAACGGCTGGCAGGAGCTTACAGAAAAGCTGGGTAAAAAAACAGAATTAACGGGAGATGATATTTTTTGCACCAATCCGTCCATTTTAAAAGAAGGCATCGAAAAAAAAATCGGCAATTCGGTGCTGATAAAATTAAACCAGATAGGCACCGTTTCAGAAACATTGGAAACCATTAACCTGGCTTATAAAAACAATTACAATTGTTTCATTTCCCATCGCAGTGGCGAAACAGAGGATACCACCATCGCAGACCTGACAGTTGCCACAGGGGCGGGGCATCTGAAAACCGGCAGCGGATGCCGCAGCGAACGAATTGCAAAATTCAATCGCCTGTTGCGTATTGAAGAAGAGTTGGGAAGCAATGCCAAGTTTGCCGGCATTAAAACATTTAAAAATCAGTAAGTGAAAAATTCAGACTATGTCATACATCCATGGCATATAGATATTGGTGAAAAAGCGCCTGAAGTGGTGAAAGCAGTTATTGAAATTCCGAAAGGAAGCAAAATGAAATATGAGCTGGACAAGCCATCGGGGCTATTAAAGCTCGACCGGGTTATTCATTCTTCCATGCATTATCCCATGAACTATGGCCTGGTGCCTCAAACCTATTTCGACGACGGCGATCCGCTGGATATACTGGTGATCTGTTCTGCAAACGTAACGCCTCTGTGCATCGTGGATGCGCGGGTAATAGGCATTATGCACATGGAAGATGAGAACGGCACAGACGATAAAATTTTATCAGTAGCTCATCATGATCCTTCGTTTGACCACATTGATGACATTAAAGATTTGCCACTGCATACCATGAATGAGCTAAAAAATTTTTTTGAAGTATACAAGATGCTGGAAAATAAAATGGTGAAGGTCGGCAATATGCTGGGAAGAGAACCGGCCCGCGAATGTGTAACCAGAAGCATACAATTATACGCAGAGAAATTTAAAACCTGAACCATGCGTATTGGTATTATCAGCGATATACATGCCAACCTTCCCGCTATTGAAGAAGTACTAAAGGCGCTTCACCGGCAGGGAGTAACCAAAATATATTGCCTTGGCGATACCGTAAATCAGAATGTATGGAACAATGAAGTAATTGAGCTGTTGCTGGAAAAAAATATTCCGGTAATCCAGGGCAATCATGATGCGGGCATTGGCAAAGGATTGCAAAGATTTCCTTTTTCTTTCTCTTCGCGGGAAACAGAAAAGATCGGATTTGAAGCCATCCGCTATACCTTGCAGCAGGTAACAGATGAAAATAAAAAAGTATTGCTATCCTATCCTGAAAAAAAACAACTGACCTATCACTATGCTGATGGAAAAACGCTCAGCATGCTGCTGGCGCATGGCGTACCCGGCAATATGAATGAAAGGCTGTATCGCTTTTTACCCAAGAAGTACTTTGAAAAAATAATCCGGGATACCGGAGCTGATGTATTATTAACAGGCAATACGCACAGTCCGCATCACCTCATCATACCGTTTCAGACAAAAGAAGGGGTGGTGTATAAGCATGCCATCAATCCCGGCGCAGTAGGCAAAGCAGGAGACGGCGACTGGAGGGCATCCTATGCAATCATTACGCTGGAACAGAACAAAGATTTACTGGCCCATCCTGAGGCATTGCAGGTAGACTTTTACCGTCTTACCTATGATATAGATAAAGCAGTAAAGGCGATTCAGCATAGTCCGCTCAACATTATGTATGCAGGATTTTTATTAGGCGGTTAAAAGAGTTTTTCAATGAGATTGGTTTTTATCAGTGATATACATGCCAACCTTCCTGCGCTGGAAGCCGTATGGAAGGATATACAAACCCGTCGTCCGGACGCGGTCTTTTGCCTTGGCGACCTGGTCAATTTTGCCGGATGGGATAATGAAGTGATTGAATTTATCAGGAATCGCAACATCATCTGTATACAGGGTAATCACGATGAAGGTATCGGTAACGGATATACGAAATTCTCTTATTCCTACAGCACAGAGACCCAAAAGGAATTTGGAATAAGATCTATTGCGCGGGTAAACGAAAACATAGACACCTCTGATCGCAATTTTTTGCAAACCCTTCCCGGTTATATAAATATGGAATTTCAGCTCGAATTTCAAAAATTGAAGCTTACAATGGCACACGGCACCATCACAAGTAATAACAAGTACATTCTCCCGGACACAGACAGTGAGAAATTGCTGGCTATCATCAACGAAAGCCATTCAGATATTTTCGTAAATGGTCACACCCACAGGCCTTTTCACCGGGCAGTTGTATACGAAGAAGGAAACAGGAAGCTTTACAAGCATTTTATAAATGCCGGCTCCGTAGGCAAGCCAAAACATGGAAACAATCATGCGTGCTATGTTCTGCTGGAACTCAAAAAAAATCTTCGCCCGGAAAATGCTATGGCAATCCTGCCTGAATTTCATTATGTGCCGTATGATGTAAGCAGGGTTTTAAAAAAATTGCACGATGCAGGCATGGGTGACGCTTATGATGATTTTCTTTTGAAGGGGAGTAATTAGCCGGTTCATTTTGGAGACACAATTTTTAATTCTTATATGCCGTACCATTATAAGCAAAATTATCTTTAGTAAGCTATGAGCATCAGCTACGAAATATTACGCCCGCCCGATATCCCATACCGGTTGCTGAGCTTTGAGTTTTATTTTGAAAATGCAAATACGCGGATTGTAAATTTATATCATGCCGCAGGTATGAGCCTGGTGTATCATATCGAAAAGATATGCTACGCTCTGCCGCAAAATGAATTCTATGAATTGCTGAAGCTTCAAAATATCAGCCGGCTTCATGATGAAAAGTACAACTGGCTTATTATGAAGGTAAACTTTGGCGAGCCTCCCCGTATGGATGCGGAATTACTGATAGAAGATCCGGAAGATATGAATCATTTGGTTCCTGATGATCTGACCCGGGCACGCATTAAAATTGGAAAGCTGCCTGAGCCCGGCACTGAAATTATTTTACAGGACAAAACCGGCAAAAGCTTATACTATCATTTGATATGCGAAGAGCTTTTGCAAAACCCGGCTGCGCAACTGCCGGTGATAGCAGCAAAATTTGCAGGAAGTTTTAAAAGCATTGCCGGCATTATCAATTTGTGGTGTGATGAGGATAATAAGCTCGGGCCGCTGGCGTGAACTTATCCTTACGTAGAAATTTATTTCGGGCAATTTAATAATCCTTAAATTTGCGGATAAGGCGATGGAGTTCGCCTTTAAATGCTGCAAAGCTGATGACTCCTGTTCATAGTGTCAATTTTAAATTTCAGATCTATGTACAGGAAATTTTTATTTACAGGAGATGGTATCTCTTTAATCATCCATCCACGTTTATTTCTGCTGCAAAAAAAGATGCGGCATAATTTCCCCGGTGATGATTTCCCCGGAACGCAGGAGCTCCTCTTTTTAAATCGCATCCCGACACATCGCACAACCGGCCGGCAGCGACTGTAAGCTTATATTAAAATATTTAAAAGCATAGTATGGAGACATGGAAGAGTTATATCAAAAAGAATAAAGATCGCTTTGAGCAGGAATTAATTGATTTGCTGCGCATACCCAGTATCAGTGCACTGGAGAGAAACAGACCTGATATGAAACGCTGCGCCGAAGCAGTAAAGAAAAGTTTGACTGATGCCGGCGCCGGTAAAGCAACTATACATCTCACCAAGGGGCACCCGGTTGTATATGCAGAAAAAATAATTGATACATCAAAACCAACAGTGCTGGTATATGGACATTATGATGTGCAACCTCCTGAACCTTTGGAGTTGTGGAATAGCGGGCCTTTTGATCCTGTCATTAAAAGCAATAAAATTTTTGCCCGCGGGGCCAGTGACGACAAAGGACAGCTTTTTATGCACATAAAAGCGCTTGAAATTTTGTCGCAAACAAATTCGTTGCCGCTGAATATTAAGTTCCTTATTGAAGGGGAAGAAGAAATTGGCTCTCCCAATTTAGCCCCATTTGTAAAAGCAAATAAAGATTTACTCAAAGCGGATATGATACTTATCAGCGATACTGCGATGATAAGTCTGGATACTCCAAGTATTGATGTGGGAGTTCGGGGATTGATTTATTTAGAAATGGAAATAACCGGTACCAATCGTGATTTGCACAGCGGAGTTTATGGAGGGGCCGTCGCAAATCCTGTAACTATTCTTGCGCAGATGATTTCAAGCCTGCATGATAAGAATAACCGTATTACCATTCCGCATTTTTATGATGCGGTAGCAAAGGTGCCTGCAGCAGAAAAAGCAAGCCTGGCAAAAGCTCCGTTTAATGAGCGGAAATATAAAAAAGAATTAGGCATTAAAGCATTGTGGGGAGAAAAAGGCTTTACAACAAATGAACGTACCGGCATTCGCCCTACGCTGGAAGTAAATGGTATATGGGGCGGCTACACAGATGAAGGCGCTAAAACTGTATTGCCGTCCAAAGCTTATGCAAAAATCAGCTGCAGGCTGGTTCCCAATCAGAAAAGCGATGTGATAGAGAAATTAGTAGTGAGCCATCTTTATAAAATAGCGCCATCTTCCGTAACAGTAAATATTAAGACCCTTCAGCGCGGGGATGCGTACCTGACCCCTCTCAATAGTATTGAATATAAAACAGCGGCAAAAGCAATCGAAGAAACACTGGGTAAAACGCCTGTTCCCGTACGTGGCGGAGGAAGCATTCCTATTGCTGCATTATTTGAAAAAGAATTAGGCTGCAGGATTATTTTCTTAGGCTTTGGCCTGGATAGTGATAACCTCCATAGTCCAAATGAGAAATTAGATATGGACAACTTCTATAAAGGCATTGAAACCATTTTACACTTTCATACACTGTATTCAACCTTGAAAAATGATAAGGAGCAATAGCATGATAAGAGATTTTACTGGCACCGGAATAAAGATTTGCGCTACATTTAAAAACAGCCAATGAAAAAATATTCTTTTTACAGTTAATTATTAAGCCACATGAGGATGTATTGGAAAATAATGAACTATTTAATTGCCGATAATGAAGATAACAATTAGGGAATTTGTATGCAGTGCACCCGATAAACGCTCAAATCATTTTTATGCCCTTTAACAGCATCCTGTT
Organism: uncultured Ginsengibacter sp.; assembly: GCA_964627765.1. Lineage (GTDB taxonomy): Bacteria > Bacteroidota > Bacteroidia > Chitinophagales > Chitinophagaceae > Ginsengibacter. The sequence continues at coordinate 141,356 of CAZVKO010000005.1, forward strand.
CAGCACGAAAGAAGAAACATCCGCTACAATGCCCGAATGCTTTGGCGATCTGCACCTTGACCAGGTAATCAGCAGTGCATGCGCAGGAAAAGACGAATATAACCTGAGAACCTTCTTTTATACGCCCTTGGCTTCTGCGGAGAATATCAATTACCGCCAGCAGGTATTTAAAGACCTGGAGCATCCGGAAGCAAGGCAGCCCGTAGAAACATTTGCGGCCTATATGAAACAAATGCGGCAATCATGGATTGTTTATGAAAAGAGCTTATACGATCATCAGAAACAAAGGATATTTCTGGATATTGTTACGGATTACTGTGATGCAGTTACCCGGCTTGAAAAAGGACTTTCTTCCGCTCAGCTTAAATCTCAGGGCCTGTTGCAGTTTGCTGACTATTTAAAAAGCTATTTATGCTCGTCCTCATTTATTACTCTTTCCTCAGAAGCGACTGAATTGCTTAAGGACCTTCAGGGCATACAATACAATATCGTGATCAGACAACTGCGCATCCAGGTGTTACCCTATAACCATCAGCCGGATTACAGTGCTGTAATAGAAAAAACATTTTCCAGGTTTCAGCAACAGGCGCAGAAAGATTACAGGGTAAAGTTTGATAATTCTCCTGATATGAATCATGTGGAAGCTGCTATATTAAAAGGCGTCTCAGAATTATACCCGCAGCTTTTTGAAAGGCTAAAGCAATATGCTTCCGGCCATACAAATTACCTGGATGATACGATTGCTGCGTTTGACCGGGAAGTACAGTTTTATATTGCATGGCTGCAATATATATCAGAGCTTAAGCAAAGAGGCCTTTTGTTTTGTTATCCGAAAATATTGAAGGATAGTAAAAATGTTCGTTGCAGTGAAAGTTTCGATATTGCGTTGGCAAAGAAATTATCAGCAGAAAATAAACGCGTAGTCACTAACGATTTCTGCCTGGAAAAGGAAGAGCGCATTATTGTGGTAACGGGCCCCAACCAGGGCGGCAAAACCACCTTTGCACGCATGTTTGGCCAATTGCACTACCTGGCCCGCCTGGGTTGCTGTGTGCCCGGCAAAGAGGCAGCCTTGTTTTTGTATGATCAGCTACTGACGCATTTTGAAAAAGAAGAAACGGTAGAAACCCACCGGAGCAAATTTGAAGACGACCTGGTTCGCATTCATGAGATGCTTGAGAAAGCCACTCCCGGGAGCATACTCATCCTGAATGAAATTTTTTCTTCCACCACGCTGCAGGATGCCACTTTTCTTAACAAAAAAATTATGCAAATAGCAGACAGGCTGGATATGCTGTGTGTATGGGTAACCTTTATAGATGAGCTGCTTAACCTCAGCCGGAAAACAGTAAGTATGCTAAGCACTATTGAGCCGGATAATCCTGCAGCGAGAACTTTCAAAATTATAAGAAGACCGGCTAACGGCCTTGCCTATGCGCTTTCCATTGCAGAAAAATATCATGTTACCTATCAGCAATTAAAAGACCGGATTAAAGTATGAAACCCTTCCTGCTATTTAAAGAAAAAGATTTTGACTCATCGGTCTTGTTACCATGGAATGCCGCAGATATTATACAGGATCTCGGGCTGAACGTGCTTTTCAAAGCGATGGCCGGGGAAGATGAGCTTTTATGGGAAGTAGCGCAAAAAACCCTGCTGACTGCAACGGAGAACGATATTGGAACGATATTTTACAGGCAGGAAATTTTAAAAGATTGCCTGGATCATCCTTCGGAAATTAAAGAGATATATGCTACTGCGCAGGAAGCAATTGACAGGAGAAAAAAAAGCTGGTTCGGCGTTTTTACCAATTATCCCTCCTCTGTTTTATCAGGCTCCAGGGAGATGATATTGCTTTATATAGACGAGCTGAAAAAGCTTCGTGGCATTGCAGAGAATCATAGATCCAAATTCCGGTCAGCAGGCTTCAAAAGATTTTTCGAAATGATTATGGCAGAGTTGAGCGGGGATTATTTTGAAGAGATTGAAAAACATCTGCAGGAGCTGAGGTTAGACAAGAATCTTGTAATGAGCGCCCGGTTAGGCAAAGGCAATAAAGGAATCCGCTATACCCTTCATCCGCCGGAAGCGGAAAAACTGAGCTGGTGGCAAAAGATATTTGGCCAAAAGGCGAAGGGATATACATTTTATATTCATCCACGGGATGAAAGCGGTTCAAGAGCGCTCCGCGATTTAAAAGACCGGGGATTAAATGAAGTGGCCAATGCGCTCGGCCAATCAAGCGATCATATCCTTGAGTTTTTTAAGCTGCTTCGCACAGAATTATCTTTTTATTTAGGATGCCTGAACCTGCATAGCCATCTTTCGGGGCTGGGTGAACCGCTTTCATTTCCACAGCCATTACCGTCAGACTACAGGGCCCAGGTTGGCAAAGGCCTGTATGACCCTTGCCTGGCCATCAGCATGAACAGAAAAGTAATTGCCAGCGACATTAAAACGGATAACAAAAACCCTGTGATTATAACCGGGGCCAACCAGGGCGGTAAATCTACTTTTTTGCGAAGCATAGGTGTTGCCCAGCTCATGATGCAAAACGGAATGTTTGTTCCGGCTGATTTTTATTCCGCCGGCATTTGCAACAGCTTATTTACCCACTTTAAAAGAGAAGAAGATACCACTATGAAAAGCGGCAAGTTTGATGAAGAGCTTGCCCGCATGAGCCAGATTGCGGATCATATTACGCCGGATGCTATAGTGCTCTTCAATGAATCATTTGCCGCCACCAATGAAATAGAAGGCTCTGAAATAGCCGGCCAGATTGTAAGGGCTTTAATTGAAAAAGGAGTAAGGGTTTTTTATGTTACTCATCTTTATGACTTCGCCAGCAATATTTATAAAGATGGGCGGATGGATGCACTCTTCTTAAGAGCAGAAAGAAAAGAGGATGCATCCCGTACGTTTAGGATTACCGAAGGCAGGCCGCTCGTTACCAGCTATGGGCAGGATCTTTACTATAAGATTTTTAAGAATGACGTGGCCGGGAATGACACAAGCGATGAAGGGAATATTTCAACAGGCAGGGTCGCTGCAAGCGATAAGGATTTATAAAGTTCAGAAAAATGAACACAGGTTACCGTTTTGAAGATTTACACCACTATAAGCAGGCGCGTTTACACCTGGCAGATCTTATACGCATCATATCGGAAGGATTGAAAGCACTGGAACTAAAGAAAGCGCAAGTGGAATGCGATGAGCTTTTGATAAAATTAGCGGAAGACAGGTTTACCCTGGCGGTGCTGGGCTTATTTAAACAAGGCAAAAGCACGCTGATGAACGCTCTTATTGGCGAGAATATTTTGCCAACCGGCGTATTGCCGCTTACTTCTGTTATCACCGTATTAAAATACGGGCCGCAAAAAAAACTTTTGATAGAGCGCGATGCATTTATGTTCACACAGGAAGAGCCTGTTTCTTCATTAGCAGAGTATGTTACAGAAAAAGGAAATCCCGGAAATGAGAAGCACGTTAAAAAAGTAATAGCAGAGCTGCCTTCCCCGTTCCTGCAGGCCGGCGTTGAATTTGTGGATACTCCCGGCGTCGGATCTTCAATAGAAGCGAATACCAGAACCACCTATAGTTTTTTGCCGGAATGTGATGCTGTACTTTTTGTTACCGGCACAGAGGCGCCGGTGACTGAAACGGAAATCCGTTTTCTTAATGATATAAAAAAATATACTGACAGGATATTTTTCGTTGTAAACAAAATGGACCTCGTATCGCCGGAAGAGATAAATGAAATAACCACCTTTATACAAAAAACCTTGCGGTTGCAGGGAGGCTTTGAGCAGGTTCGTCTATTTGCAGTATCGGCGCGGATGGGCATAAACGCCAAAGAAAAAAATGACCACAACGCTTATAAAAAAAGTGGTTTGGAAACGCTGGAGAATATGCTTACCTCATTCATGTCGGCCCGTAAAACGGATGCATTTCTTAAAAGTATCGTACAAAAGCTGTTAAAGATAATTGACGATGAGACCGGCAAAAAATCTTTTGATGAAGCAGCTCTTCAAAATAAAATAGCCACCTTTCCACCCGGGAAAAATAATACGCTTAAGAAAGATCCGCATATTATAGCTGATCGGATATTACAGGCAACTGAAAATATAAGGGCTCTTCAGAAATCACTGCAACAGGATGATCTGCCGGAATTGCCTGCTGTATATGTGGCAGACAACAAGAAATCAAAGCCCGCTTTTTCTCCCGCAACAGGAAATAAAACAGGTAAGATTGATATTGTGGCAGACCTGCAAAATAAAACATGCCCCGTATGTGCATACCTTGTTGGAAAAACGTTTGATTTTATGGCCTATTGGCAATACCAAATCACTGCAGATGAAAAATTCCGGGATGAATTTGCCGGCCATCTCGGCTTTTGCCCGCTTCATACCTGGCAATTGCTGGCAATATCCTCCCCACAGGGAGCATCAATAGGTTTTGCAAAATTATTTCTTAATGTAAGCCGCAGGTTAAATAAGCTCGCGCAGGAACCATTCCAAAAAAAACGCGTTGCTGATCTGGTGCATGACAGGAGAAATTGTCCCGTATGTATGATGCTACGGGAAGAAGAAATAAATTATATACATGCGCTTTCAGAAACGGTTAATACAAGCGACGGAATGGAATTATACAAAAGGTCAGCAGGAGTATGTATGCGACATCTGGATGTGCTTTTGCAGGAAAAATTAATGGAGAAAAATTACGGATTTCTGTTGCTGCATTCCATGAAGAATTTTGAAAGGGACGTTGAAGATATGCAGAGCTATGTGCTCAAACGGGATGCGCGCAGAAGAGACCTGATAAATAAGGATGAGGAAAATGCATATATACGGTCTGCCATCCGGCTGGCGGGCGACAGGAATTATACTGTTGCATGGCCCTCTGATGCAGAGATATAAAAGATCTTTTAAAAGACGCATGCATTTCAGTTATCAATTTCATGGCAGCTAATAATGGATATAATTAATAAAATAGACAAACTGACCGGGGCCCTCAACGGGTACGCAGATGATTCACTGATGCATGAGCTTGCTGTTTTAAAGCAAAAAATTCTGGAAAGAAAGTTGTATGTGGTGGTAGTGGGTCTGTTTAAGCGGGGTAAATCAACGCTCATCAATTCCTTGCTGGACGCGGCTATTTTACCATCGTCTGTTACACCGGTGACGGCGCTGATTACCATTGTTGAATATGGCGAAAAAGCTGCTGCAACCGTGTGGTTTAATAATAACACTTCCACTACCATCGCCGCCGGGGAAATAGACGAATATGTAACTGAAGAAAAAAATCCCGGCAATATCAGAAACGTAGAATATGTTCATCTTTCGTATCCTGCTCCTTTGCTACAATATATATCGCTGGTAGACAGCCCGGGTCTTGGTTCCGCTTATGAGCATAATACCATGGCCACGTTGTCTTTTATTCCACGGATAGATGCCGCATTGTTTTTGCTCAGCGCCGATATACCGGTCAGTAAAATAGATCTTGAATTATTGGAGGAATTGCAAAAACATGTTCAGAAAATTATTTTCGTTTTCAATAAAGCCGATCTTCTTCAGAAGGAGGATGCGAAAAAATTAATAGATCATAATAAGGCGGTCTTATCCGGGCAGCTAAAGGTACCTGCAGAAGTGCTTCAGTTTTATATTGTATCCGCTATGCGCCCGGAAGAAGAAAATTTTTTAAGATTCAAAAGTAAACTGCAGTCTATCGGTGAAAATGAGAAGGAACATTTATTGCAGGCTTCATCACTTCACCAATTACAGCTTTTACATCAAAAAGGATTGCTGCAGTTGCAGTTTGTAGCAGATGCCTATATGCTGCCCATTAAAGAACTCGAAGAAAGAAGCAGCCAGATAGCGGCTTCCGTAAAGCTGATGGAAGAGCAGGAAGACGAATTCGAAAGTATAATTGCCGGGAAAATAAAAATGCTGCAACAAACCATAAATGAAGATGTAAACAGCGAAAGGCTCAGGCTTCATGAAAAAGTAATGTCCATGATTAATACCCTTCCGGGAACAGGTCAGGATAGCTTGCAGCAATCCACGCAAAGTATCAATACAATCATACTTATGTCTTTTAACAAAACAAAAGAAGAATGGGAATTAAAAGCCAAAGAACATTTTAGTACATTACTGGAACAATATTGCCGGCGTTCCCAAAGCTTTCTTCACGAGCTGAATGCAAATCTTTCCGCATTCCTGGGCCAGAATATAGAATTGCTGTCGCAGCAATTCGATTTAAACGCATACAGCTCTTTTTATCTGACGCTTGACAGCGGGCTGCCGCCGGTAATTTTATCATCCTCGTTATGGTATCGCCTTATGCCTTTTAATACAAGGCAAAAAATAATCCGGGGCAGATGGAGGCGCCATTATACCGAAGTTATTACGCGCAATGCCGCTTCCATACTGTACGACCTGAATTACAAAATCCAGGAATCTTTCCGAAGGTTTAAGCATGATCTTTCCAATAAGGTAAATGATGTATTATCAAACATGGAGCAAAAAATACAGGATGTAATTGATATCAAAAAAAAGACGGCCATGCAAAGCCGGGATATCATAAATGACATCCATAATAGAATAAATGAGGTAAAAAATTGTATTGAATAAACTGACCAAACAATAATATGGATAAAATTTTAGCAGCCGGAGGCCTTGTCATGAACCAGCTTAATGAACTGCTGATGGTGTGCAGGAGAAGTAAATGGGATCTGCCCAAAGGTCATTTAGATAAGGGCGAAACGCTGGAAGAATGCGCCATAAGAGAAGTCAAGGAAGAAACGGGCCTTATTGATCTTACCGTCATAGATTTCGTCGGAACTACAGAACATGAATATTACGACAGCTATCTGGAAAGAGATGCTATAAAACAGGTACATTGGTTCAAAATGAGAGGCAACAGGACAGATGTATTACATCCGCAAATTGCAGAAAGCATCGAATGGGTGCGCTGGATACCCCAGGGTGAATTGAAGAATTATTTGAATAATAGCTACAGCAATATCCGGGAAATTATTGTAAGAGCCGGATTGTTATAAGAATGCTTTGGAAGAACCGCTGCTTATCCCGGCTATGAGTGACAGCCGGGATACCCTTTGCCGCTATCCACACTTTCAGAAATTGAACAGGGTTGATTAATTTTATCCAATTATTTTATTGATCAATCAAAAGTCAACATGAAGAAATATTTAATTCTTGCGCTTTTTTTTCTCACCGCCTGCCATCAAAAGTCAAAAGTTCCGGTCGTGGGTTTTGCAGATGCTTTTGAAGATAATACGATCGAACAGGCAAAGACGGGATTTACCGATGCGCTTGCCAGAAACGGCTTTGATGAGAAAAACGGAACGGTCAAAATCCTGTATCGCAATGCACAGGGAAATATTCCCACGCTTACGCAGATCATTAACTATTTTATTTCGGAAAATGTAAATCTGATTGCAGCCAATGCTTCATTATCTGCTATCACTGCTATTCAGAAAACCAAAACCATCCCGGTGTTCATGATGGTAGCGCCCACCCCTGCGCTGATGAAAGTGAATGATGCTAATGGCCATCCGCCTTCCAATTTGTATGGAGTAGGGGAGAACCTGAATTATATTGACACTTCATTTTTATTGATTCCAAAGATCATCAAGCCAAAGGGGCCCAACCTTGTTGTGGGAATGATCTATAACCAGTCGGAACCGCAGTCGGTGGAGGCTATTAACCGCATTGCACAGCTGGCAAAGGAGAATAATATTACTCTTGTTTCTTTACCGGTGAATAGCTCCGCAGATGTACAGCTCGTAACTTCTGCTCTTTTAGACAAGCACATAGATGCTTTTTTTGCCAACCCCGACAATACGGTTTTTGCATCTTTCGAGACAATAAATAAGCTTTGTAAAGCGGCAAAGGTTCCCGTGTTTACAAGTGAAGCAGGGTTGGTATCACGAGGTGCGTTGGTAGCCTATGGAGCAGATTTGTACCAATGGGGTTACCAGGCGGGTGAGCAGGCGGCAAAGTATCTGAAAGGAGACACCACCGGGTTGCATTGGGAAATGGTGCAGCTCAGGAAAAGGGTTTATAACCCGGATATGGCAAAATATTACCAATTAACTATACCTTCCGGCTTCGAACCGGTTAAGCAATAATGGATTTTTATTTACAGGCCATTCAACTGGCTCTTTGCCTCGGCACGATGTGTATGGGGATCTTTATCTCCATGAAGATATTTAATATACCCGACATCACTACGGATGGCAGCTATACGCTTGGGGCTGCCGTCAGCGCCATCATGCTTACTCATAATTATCCTGTTTTTATAGTGCTCATAGTAAGCATGATCATGGGAGCCGTTGCGGGCATGCTCACTGCTTTTATTCATGCGAAATTAAAAATTGATGCATTGCTCGCAGGTATATTGGTAATGACGGGGCTATATTCCGTAAATCTTGAAATATTGGGAAGATCCAATATTCCACTAATTGGTACGCCATCCATCTTTAATAAACTCACTTTTTTTCAGGTTGAGCTATATAACAATTTAACCATCGCAGTCCTGTTAATTATCCTGCTAATTGCTATCATTACTTATATATTGAAAACCGATTTTGGCATTGCCATGCGTGCCACCGGAAGCAGTGAAAGCATGACAAAGGCGCTGGGTATTAATAATAATAAAATGAAGATCATCGGTCTTGCTATCGCAAATGCATTAACGGCGCTCAGCGGATTTCTGGTAGCGCAAAACCAGGGATTTACTGACATCAATATGGGCATCGGAATTGTAATCGTCGGGCTTGGATCTGTGCTGATAGCAAGCGCCCTGCAGAACTGGCTTCGCCTGCAGTCCATACTTTCGCAGCTGGTGCTTGTAATTTTTGGCAGCCTCATCTTCCAGATGGTATTGGCAATTACTCTCGCATCCGGCGTGGATCCAAATTTATTAAAATTAGTTACCGCCTTATTTGTACTGCTGATTGTAGCCTTGCCCAGAATAAGAGCCGGTCTCAAAAAAAGTTAATGATCAATTTAGAGAACATATCGAAAACATTTAACCGCGGAGAAGCAAATGAAGTGACCGCGCTCCGGAATATCAACCTCGATATACATGACGGGGAGTTTGTGGTGATCATTGGCGCCAACGGTTCCGGTAAAACTACCTTGCTCAATATTCTTTCCGGTTCAGAAAAAGCAAGTGCAGGCAAAGTATTGATCGACGGGGAGGATGTTTCAGGAATAGCCGAATATAAAAGAAGCCGGTGGATTGCAAGAGTATTTCAGAATCCTTTTAATGGCACAGCATCTGAATTGAGCATACTCGATAATTTTCGGCTTGCTGCATTGAGAACACGCCATAAAAACCTGACCATTGGCATCAATGCTGCATTTAAAAAAAGAGTGCAGTATATGATTGCCCGGCTTGATATGGGGCTGGAAGATAAAATCAATCAGATGATGGGAAGTCTTTCCGGCGGACAGCGACAGGCGCTGACGCTGTTGATGAGTGTAATGGATGAAGCAAAAATTTTACTGCTCGATGAACCTACGGCAGCGCTGGATCCGAAATCCGCTGCTATGGTACTTTCACTGGCCGACCGATTGATTAAGGAATATCATTTAACTGCATTATTTATCACGCACAATTTGAAAGATGCCCGGCAAATGGGAACAAGATTAATCCAGTTTCAGGATGGAAAAATTGTGAGACAGTTATCGCCGGAAGAGAAAGCGAATATACAACTGCAGGACATGGCGGCATGGTTTGGAACGGTGTGAGGTAAATTGCAGTATGGGTGCTACAGCATCGTAAGCCAGAGAATTCTTGCTTTATTTTGTTGTATCTCTTTGTTCTCATCGGGATCGTCGCTATACCAGTCTTTCATCCTGTCCCGTATGGTTGATTCGAGGAATTTCAAATTATATTTATTCCTGGAGGTCTCAGGCTTTATTTCGCTGATATTTACATCGTTCACCATCACCTTTGTTGCAATCCATGATGTATATAATCTTGGAATAGTCATTCCCAAAATCATCCCGGGCAATCCATGTATGGAACACGGGCCGCCGGAGATCATGATTTCATCCGTATAAAACGCAAACACATATACGCTGTCGAAGATTATCGTGAAAGCTTTCCTGCAGTTGAAGCCGGCGATTACCCGTGTATCATTGGTAATACGCCATTGCAGATTGGGCAGGGAGTCCGCAACGTCGAGATTAGTTCCGTCAATATTCTTCTGATTCTCCATTTTCCCGTTGTCATAATTACTATACCAAACATTTTGCTCATCTTCTGATGTAAGGAATGTGGGCAATTTTTTCTCACCGCCCCAGTGGTCAAATTTGTAAACGCTTTTATTATCGGCAAAGGAGAAATCGTAATATCCGACTTTAAATTTTGGCAGGTTATCTTTCAGCATATTGTCGAAAAAATTATTTCCCATAGTCTTCTGGATGTTTGAGGTTACCTCGTATTCGATTTTGGCTTTTGTCAGGAACTGCTGAGCGCCTGCATTGCCGGCTTGCAGAAGAATAAGAAAAGCTGCCAGGTATCTTATTATTTTCATAATCCGGATTTTTTATTTGGTGGCGGTACTTTTATTTTTAAAATCCCATTCAAAGCCGATCATGAAATAACGTTGCAATCTTTCATTGGTGGTTTGCGTGTAGGTATTTCCAAAGAAACTTCTGTCGATCCCGATATTCTGATTGAGAATGTCATGAACAGAAAAATAGGCAGTAAATTCATCGTGCCTGAAAGTCCGCTGAAGTCTTGCATTCCATTGCGTATAATTGATGTTGTGACTGAGCTGGCTTGTTTTCTGCTGTGAATAGATCTGCATATCCGTTATGACCTGCCAGACTTTTTGGATGTACAAAGTTCCGTTGAAGTAAATCGTATTGCTGTTGTAATGGATTTTCGTATTGTTTTGCGTGGTGATATTGCTGTTATAATTAAACTGGTTGGACACCGAAACATCATATTTCTTTTCCTTTGATTTGGATACCCACACGGAAATGCCCGGAGCAAAGGTTTTGGAAATGTTGTTTTGGCCGTTTACTATGTTGGTAAACTTATTATAATTAAGCTGGGGATTAAAGTTTAACCGGGTATCAATTTTTTTGATTTTGAATCCGACGCCGCCCCAGAAGTTGATACTCATATTCCCATTGGTATTAACCGGCTGAGTGATTGTTTTTCCGGAATCAACATTAATGGTCTGGCTGTTCGTAATAGAATTACTGGTAGTCCGGAAGTTAAACGATTGGTACATCCAGATATCTTTCAAAAAATTATAACTGTTGTGGGATAAATTGAAAGAATTGGTGAAAGATGGCTTCAGATCAGGGTTTCCGATATACTGGTTAAAATAATCGTTATTATTTCTTAAAGGCTGCAACTGGTTGATGGTAGGCTGTGTGGTATTTCCATTGTACCGGAACCTGATATTGTGATTCGGCTTATAAGTGTAGGTGATGTTGGCATTCGGATAAAAGTTTACGTAATCGCGCGTATAATCCTTGTCATAGGTAAGATCTTTCAGGTCAAAATTGGTAAAGCCAAAACCGGAGCCAATGTTCATTTTTAATTTTTTATCGGCATAATTGATTCTGGCGGACGGGATATTTTGAATTATATTCTGCTTAAACTGGTTGGAAAGCGAATCTACCAGCTCATCATATTTATTCGAAAAAGGAGCGTAGTTATAAGTTAACTGGTTATTGGTTCCATAATTATATGCCACCTGGTAGTCGCCCTCCAGCGAATATTTTTTACCAATCGGTTCTGTATAGGTCACTTTTGCTGAAAGATTGGTAGTGGCAGTATTGTAAGTTTTCATCTGGTCAAGATCCTGGCTGCCGGCGGGGCTTCCGTCGAGATAAGACTGGTTGGCCGATTTAAGAAAATCGGTTCCTGCATTATTTAATACATTCCACGTGCCTGTGACGGATAAGGTTCGCCTGTCTTTTTTAAACTTATGGCGATAAAGAAAATCTCCTGAAATGGCGCTCTTATCATTGGCGGTTTGCAGATTACGGTTGCTGGTGTTTTTCAGCGTTCCATTATTACCCGTGGTGGCGGCATCCGTTTCGCTGTTGCTTTCTGTATGATAGAAGTTGGTATTGGCCGTAATTTTTAAGGAATTGGACGAATCAAATTTTGTATCCAGTATTCCTCTTATCTTAAAGTTGTGACGGTTTACATTATTGGTTTGCGATGTATTATTATCCAGGATAGAATCGCCTACTGACGTTTCTGTAAAAGTTTGCGTAATATTCGTGTAGTCCTGGCTGTTATATTTTGGGGATAAGTTCAGATTATACTTATCATTCCATTTATTGCTGTACAAAAGTCCGGCATTCACATTGGTGATATACCCGTTGTTGGGATCCACATAGGGCTCATCATCACTGCTGCCGTTCCACATAAAGTTAATGTTGCCGTCATCATCTATGTTCATACTAATATTATCATTGTCGCCCCCGTATTTCTGTTCATCCTGCCAGTTGAGACCATCCTGCCCGGTATTGCCCGTCAGCAGGAAGCCAGATAATTTTCTTTTGCCCCTGAAATTACTGTACATCAGGTTTTCGTTGTACCGGTTTTCTTTATTTTGGACGGTACCTCCGGACAGATCTAATTTTCCGAAATATCCATGTTTGGCATTATCCTTCAGTTTAAGATTGATCGTTTTTTGCGTTTGCCCGTCATCGATACCGGTGAACTCTGCCTGGTCGCTCTTTTTATCAAATACCTGTACTTCTTTCACCGCATCCGCTCGTAAATTTTTTACAGCCATTCCCGGATCATCGCCAAAAAATTCTTCGCCGTCTACCAGCACCTTTTGTACCGTTTCGCCCATTGCCGTAATGGTTCCGTTTTTGTCGACCTGTATGCCCGGCATTTTTTTCAATAATTCTTCCACATTGGCATTAGGCCCTACTTTAAAGCTATCAGCCGTATAAACAGTGGTATCGCCTTTTACGTGAAAAGGGCTTCCTGTTTTTACAATTACTTCCTGCAGCAATTTTGCTTTGGATATAAGATTTATCCCGGGCAATTGCATGTCTTTTTGCACCTCAATATTATCCAATAAGTCTGCATAATAAGGATGAGTCGTCATCAAAATATACGTACCCTTTTTTATATCATTTAGCATAAACTTACCGGCGGCATCTGTCCGTGTAAATTTATAGAGTATGGAATCTTTAGGAGTTAGTAATGCCACAACAGCATTATGAACGGGCTTGTTATCGTCCTGGCTCAAAACAGTTCCGGTTATTTTTGAAATTTGTGCTGCTGAAAGTAAAGTTGCAAAAGTAGCCACGAGCAGGATTGTTAGTTTTTTCATAAACGGAAGTTTTTAGGCAGGCAGCAACTTTGCAATTCAAAAATGAAATTATTTATTCGTAATTACTTAATCAGTCTTCTTAAATTTACGTTAAACAAAAATCTGCGATTGTAAGATTCAAATTCAAATCAATTCCATAAAAGGAAAAATTCAACTATAAATGGAAGTAACATCAAACCAGCATAATACATCAAAAAAATACGAAGAAGAACATTTTGTGGATACCACAAAACCTGTCTGGAACTATTCGCTCTTTACAGAAGAAGATATACATAACTTCTGGAACGGGACGCATTATAGCTTATATAAAAAATTTGGCTCGCATGCATTAACGGTTTTAAATAAAAGGGGCTATTACTTTGCTGTGTGGGCTCCCAATGCTACCAAAGTGTGTGTAACAGGAGACTTTAACGACTGGAACAGCGAAAGCCATCCTTTGTATGTGCGGCTGGAACGATCCGGAATATGGGAAGGTTTTATTCCCGGCGTACAAGATTTTACTTCCTATAAATATTATATTGATGGGTATGAAGGGGTGAAATTATATAAAGGAGATCCTTTTGCGAATCATTGGGAAACGCGGCCGCGTACGGCATCCAAGACTGTTGAGATGAAATATAAATGGAAGGATGATGAATGGATGCGCAAAAGAAAAAAGCACAATAGCCTGGATGCGCCCTGGAGTGTATACGAGGTACATTTGGCCAGTTGGATGCGTCCGTATCCTTACCGTGAAGAGGCGTTGAACTCTTACCGGGAGCAGGCAAAGCTGCTGGTTCCTTATGTAAAGAAAATGGGATTTACCCATGTGGAGCTGATGCCCATAACGGAATATCCTTTTGACGGCAGCTGGGGATACCAGGTCACCGGTTATTTTGCACCTACCTCACGGTTTGGCGTACCCGAAGATTTTATGGAGATGATCAATGAGTTTCATAGTAATGATATCGGCGTTATTCTTGACTGGGTGCCTTCACATTTTCCGCATGATGCGTTTGGCTTATTTAAGTTTGACGGCACGCACACTTATGAATATGCCGATATGCGGAAAGGCTACCACCCGGACTGGAACTCGTATATCTTTAATTATAAGCGCGGAGAGGTCCGTTCATTTCTCATCAGCAGCGCCCGCTTTTGGTTTGACAGGTTTCATATAGATGGCATAAGAGTAGATGCCGTGAGCTCTATGCTTCGCCTCGATTATTCCCGTGAAGAAGGAGCGTGGGAGCCCAATGAATATGGCGATAATAAAAATATAGAGGCCTTTGCATTTATCCGCGATTTGAATGCAATGGTATACCGCGATTTTCCGGATGTGCAAATGATTGCAGAGGAATCTACCAATCAGCCGGGTGTTACCGCCCTGACAATTCATGACGGCCTGGGATTTGGAATGAAATGGATGATGGGCTGGATGCACGATACCTTGGATTATTTTAAAACAGATCCTTTATTTAGAAAAGATCACCAGGATAAATTCACCTTTAGCATGATGTATTTTTATGATGAAAACTTCATGCTGCCGTTAAGCCATGACGAAGTAGTGCATGGCAAGTCGCCCATGATATACAAAATGCCCGGTGATGAATGGCAGAAGCATGCTAATCTTCGGTTGCTATATACTTATATGTTTACGCATCCCGGCGGCAAGCTTCTTTTTATGGGCAATGAAATTGCACAAACGTCTGAATGGAATTATAATGCCGAAGTGGAATGGAAATTGCTTGTATATGAGGCACACCAAAAGATGCAGGATTGTGTAAGGGCTTTAAATAATTTATTGACATCGGAACCTGCCATGTATGAGCTCCAGTTTAAGCCCGAAGGTTTTGAATGGATAGATCTGGACCACCGCAATGAATGCGTGGCCGTTTATATGCGAAAGGGCAGCAGGAAAAAAGATTATTTGCTGGTAGTTTTAAATATGACCCCGGTGCCCAGAGAGAACTGGAAAATCCGTGTTCATGGAAAAGCAGCGTGGTCGGTGATTTTCAACAGTGATGCCAAAAAATTCTGGGGTAGCGGCAGTTACGATGATCAGAAGGTAACAACTGTATTAATGAATAAAAAAAGCAAGGAATACGAAATAAATCTTCATCTCCCCGCGTTAGCAGGTTTAGTACTCAAGTGACCGCTGTTTATTTTGCAAAATAATCTTCATGAAAAACCTCGTCCTGACATTCATTTTTGGCGCATTTTATTCATTCTCGTTTTCACAAAACGCTGACAGCGCCCAATACTATTTTAAAAAAGGAGTAGCTGAAAAAGATCAGCGGCTGTTTGCCGTGGCAGCAAACGATTTTGACAAGGCCATCAGCTTTAACCGGAATTATACTGAAGCCTATGTGGCAAATGGGAATGTAGATCTTGAAATGCGCAGGATAGATGCTGCCCAGGGAAATTTTACAAAGGCTTATGAGCTGCAACCGGCCAACCAGGATGTAATTAAACAGCTTTCTGAACTGTATTTTAATAATCATCAATTTGAAAAGGCGATTGATATAATACAGAAATGCACTTCATGTAATAATGCCGACAGGATTTTAGGAATGAGCTATTATAACCTGGAGGATTATGCAAAAGCGGAATCTTTTTTGCAAAAAGCTATGGCCGGAAATGATAAAGATGCTGAATCCGCCTATACTTTAGGCCGTACTTACATTGAGCTGGAGAAAGAAAAAGATGCCATTCCGATGTATGAAAAGGCATTATCAATTGAGCCTGACAGGAGTAGCTGGATATATGAGTTAGGGCTTCTGTATTATAACCAGGATGACTATAAGAATGCATTGAAATATTTTTCACTTGCAGGCGATAAAGGGTATGCCAAAACCAGCGATTACAATGAAAATGTCGGCTTTGCCCAGTTGTATACGGGCGATATACAAAACGGGCTGAAAACATTAAATGACCTTCTTGCCAAAAGACCCAATAATACCGAGCTTATTAATAATATTGCCTATGCCCTGTATGAAACGAAGCACTATGATGAGGCTTTCACCTATTATCAAAAGCTGATGGAAATTAATTCCAAAGACGCCTCCTCGTTATACATGATCGGAATGGTTTTTCAAAAGAAAGGGGATACTGCCAAAGGACAAAAAATTTGCGATAAGGCAATAGAAATGGATCCTTCCCTGGCACGCAACCGTCAGAAAAAAGAGGTTCCGATGGGTTTATAACCATTCATTAACGTATCTGCCGCAGCTTCTTAATAATTTTTAGATATTTATTATAAGCTTATTATTTTCAATTCATTTTCAATGGATACAGGAATTTTACTCTCCTAATCTTAAGGTGTTTTTCCGGTTGATCTCCGGTTGTATAGTTTGTAATTTTACAGGGCCAACGTGATTCTTCAGTAAACCCAAAACCTATGACCAAACTGTACACCTGGCTTTCTCTTATTGTTTTCTTATTTTTTTCGGAGCAAAGCTTTCCGCAATGTACCTGTTCCGATGGATCAACACCGGACTCACTGGTATATCAGCAATACGTTGATTCCATGATATCAACAAGCATGACACTTTCATTCCCCCAGTTTGACCCTTCCATGGGAATTTTGACTTGTTTTAGAATGGGAGATTCTGTTACCTCCATTGCAAATTATAATATCCAAAATAATCAGGATAGCGCAATAGACTATGAGTTTTTAAGCCAGAGAACTTCCAAGATTACAGGGCCAGGGGGCTTTTCAAGCCTGATCACATCGAACCAGCAAGACTGGGGGCCTTATCATCTTCAGCCAAAGGATTCTGCAGGAGACTCCATAAACGTGGGCCCGGATACGGCATTCTATAAAAGCTATTATGAAAAATACGGCTCTCCCAACGCGGCATTTTATGGTACCGGCACCGTGAATTTCACTTATTATAGTACCTCCGCCATTACCTTTTTATCATCAAGTTCTAATGCCATTTTCACCATACAGGCCTATACGAGATTATATGCGGAGCTGGTGTATTACTGGTGTCCTTCCAGCGTCCTGGCAACATCCCTTACCAACTTTACCGCCACATGGCAAAATAATAATGTGCTGGTGCAATGGACGGTTAATGACGTGCAGGCGGGAAATAAGTACGAAGTGCAAATGAGCGCTGATGGAAAGGATTTCCAGACACTGGGGCAGGGGGCTGCTGATTTTTCGGGTAGCCTTACCCGTTATAAGTACCTCTATTCACCGGACCAGCATTTTTCCGGCAATTTGTTTTTTCGTATAAAGGAAACCAATACGGCCGCGAGAATTGATTATTCCGAAGTGCGCACCGTTGCATTGAACGGAAAGGGTGCTCAATACAGCCTTTATCCGAATCCTTCTATAACGGGTATCACGATACAATTTAATAATCCTGCGGGCGGCAACTATGAGGTAAATTTGATCAATGCGTACGGACAACTGAATTTCAAAAAGAAGTATTCATTGGACCAGGGCGGTTCCATTAAAATTGAATGGCCCGAAAAACCGGCGGCCGGCATCTATTTCCTTATGGTAAAGGACCTGACGCACCAGACACAACAAATTGAGCGATTGAAAATATTGTAAGCCGGCATTGCTAATTCATCATTAACACATTCACGCTCCGCTGAAGAATATGGAAGGCAATTTCTGCCATCAGGTTTTCTTTATCGAGTGTGGGATTTACTTCGCTGATTTCAAAGCAACACACCTTCCTGTTCTGCATAAATTTACTGATCAGGTCTTCTGCTTCCCGTTCACGCAAACCATTGCTTACCGGCGTTCCGGTTCCTTTGGAAATGGATGAATCAAGGCTATCAACATCAAAGCTTATATAAATATCCGTGCAGTCTGCAAGGTAACGGAGACAGGCTTTTACCACGCTTTCTACTCCCTTGCGTCTTACCTCGGAAGTGCTGATCACCTTCATGCCGTATTTTTCTATCAGCCTTTTTTCTTCCCGTTCATAATCTCTCAGCGAAATGTAAATAATATCTTCCGGTAAAACCTTTGGAGAAATTTTTCCAAAATTTTTCAGTTGTTCCCATTGCTTTACTGTAGCATCATCCACCTCATGCACTTTATTTTCCAGGTTGTCTTCGCCAATGGAAGCTGAAATCGGCATCCCGTGCAGATTTCCCGAAGGCGTGGTATAAGGAGTATGCAGGTCGGCATGCGCATCTATCCAGATAAGGCCGAGCCTGCTGCTGGGTTTTGCCGCTTTGATGCCTGCAATAGTGCCTCCGGAAGTACTGTGATCACCGCTGAGCACTACAGGAAAGAAATTGTTTTTTATCGATTCCTTTACGGCTTTGGATACTCTTTCATACATGGTAATGACGCCCTGTATTCTCTTTGCATAGGGCGACTGGATGGGCTCGAATAACAACCTGTTTTCCGTTTCGATTTTTTCCGAAGGAAAATGAATGAAGAAATTGCTCATAAAATCCATGGCTGCTATTTTAACAGCTTCTACCCCCAGGCTGGCGCCGCGGGTGCCGGCCCCTATTTCACTCGGTACTTCTATTATCTTTACATTTTTCATACATCATTTAATAAAGTCTGACGATATATACCCCCCGTTATTTAACCTCCATCGCCAGGCTAAATACGAAATAAGATTTAAAGATTTAATACGAACCAACCGGCAGGCATATTTTGACGAAAATATTTTGTTCTTTACCGGTTATTTTTTACAATGCCGGTCACAGTTTACGCAGGAATGGCAATCGTAGGTATATGACTGTGATAGGCAAGTTTTTTTGTATGGGTTACTTTGAATAATTGCGATAGAAAGTTGTGCTTTCTTGGTACCGTAATAAGAGCATCAATGTCTTTCGATTCAACAAAACTCTGGATACCGTCTAAAAAATCATACGACCTCAAAAATGAAAACTCCGGATCATAGGCGCCCAGCTTGTCTTCCATCGCTTCTCTTTCCTTTTTAAATTCACCGGTAAGCTCTATATAATGGTCGCTGTCCACATTTAAAATATATAACCTGGCTTTGAGAAGATCCATAACATTTTTCAGGGCTGCAAAGGGGGTGGTCCTGGCAACATCCTTAAAATCTGAGGTAAAAACCACATTTTTGATACCCCTGAATTCTGCATCCGGAGGAATGATCATTACCGGGGAACTAATATGCCTTATTACATTCAGCGTATTGGTGCCCATGAATACCTGCTTGATCTTCGAGCTGCCGGTAATGCCCATTATCACCATATCCACATGATTGCTCAAAACATGCTTCTCCATACATTCAATAAAAGATCCCTCATCTGATTCCATACTTACCTTATGGCCATCGGGTAGTGTAAGTTGCTCTTTTACAATCCTCAATTCCGCATCAGTTATCATTTTTCTCGACATGTCGTCCTTTTCTGTCAGGGCGGCAAGGCTGATCCTGCTGTATACATGATATAAAATAATATGTGCGCCATCAATTCCGCCGGTTAAGGCCGCTGCATATTTAGCTGCATTGATCGAAGCAGGAGAAAAATCAACCGGCACTAAGAAGGTCTTCATTGAAAAATATTTCGCCAAATTTAAATAAATCATTTTAACAAAATCATCACCATAAGTTTTCCCTGAATTTGCAAGGAAAATATAATCATGTGAAAAATGTGTGAATAATTAAAATCTCAATTCCGGCGTGGCACAATTCTTTATATCATAACCAATATATTTGCGCACCTGCCTGATGCAGCCAGAATTCTAAAAAAAGTAAGTGTGAGATTAAAGAGTCTTGAAATCAAAGGTTTCAAAAGTTTTGCTGATAAAACCATTCTCAATTTTGATGAAGGTATTACAGGTGTCATTGGCCCCAATGGCTGTGGCAAGAGTAATATTGTGGATAGCATCCGATGGGTAATTGGCGAGCAAAAGATCAGCCAGCTCAGAAGTGAAAACCTGGAGAGCCTGGTGTTTAATGGTTCCAAAACCCGGAGTGCAAGCGGCCTGGCAGAGGTAAGCCTTACGTTTGACAATACCCGGAATCTGCTTCCTACCGAATTTAATACGGTAACGATTACCCGGAAATATTATAAGAATGGCGAAAGCGAATATCGTCTGAACGACGTTACGTGCCGCCTCAAGGATATCCATAATCTTTTTATAGATACCGGGGTAAGCACCGACAGCTATGCCATTATCGAACTGGGTATGGTGGACGATATCATAAAGGATAAGGAAAACAGCCGTCGCCGGATGCTGGAACAGGCAGCAGGAATTTCAATTTACAAAGCAAGAAAACGGGAAGCAAGATTAAAATTAGATGCAACTGAACAGGATCTTGCCCGGATTGAGGATCTCATTTTTGAAATCAATAACCAGCTGAAAACACTGGAGAGCCAGGCAAAAAAGGCGGAGAAATATTACGAGATAAAAAAAGATTATCGCGGGGTAAGCATTGAGCTTGCAAAAGCTGCTTTGGAGGGATTTAATCTCACCTATAAAGAATTAAACGAACAGCAAAAAGCAGAGATCGACAAAAGAACTGCGTTGGAAGCAGAAATTGCAACTGAGGAAGCTGATCTGGAAAAAGAAAAAGCAGGATTTATTGAAAAAGAAAAAGCGCTGCAGCAACAGCAGCATGCATTTAATGACCTGAATAATTCCATTCGCGAAAAAGAAAATGAAAAGAACCTTTCGGTTCAGCGTTTGCAATATTTAAAAGAGCGGGAAGCGTCGTTGCAGGACTTTTTATTAAAAGCGGAAGATCAGTTGCAGGGTATTGAAGAAAGTATTGCTTTCACGCAACAGCAGACAGCCGATGAAGAAAAAAAGCTGGAAGAACAAAAGCAGGAGTTAGCGTCGCTGCAGCTGCATGTAGAAGACAAACGGAAAATATTTGATGACAAAAGAAATACAGTCGACGATCTGCGCCGGCAGCAGCTTACATTGCAAAGAAGCCATTTCGATGCAGAAAAGAAAGTGGCGGTTGCAGACACTACCATTTACAACTTGCAAAGAGCCATTTCTCAAATCGAGGAAGAACAGCTGGAAAGAAAATCCGTACTGGAAAAATTAGAAGCTGAGCGCAGGGAAAAAGTACAGGAACTGGAAGAAAAACGAACCACGCTCGAACAGCTCAAGCAACACAACGCCTTTACCAAAGAACAAATCCTGGAAACGCAGGCAATCCTGGAAAATCTCCGCACAGAGCTGGGAGAAGAGAATCGCATTCTCGACGCAAAGCAAAATGAGCACGATCTGCTGAAGAGCCTGATCGATACAATGGAAGGCTATCCCGAAAGTGTAAAGTTTTTGCACAGCAATAAAGAGTGGAATTACACGGCTCCTATTTTATCTGATATCGTATATGTGAAGGAAGAATATCGTACCGCGCTTGAAAACGTACTGGAGCCTTACCTGAATTATTATGTGGTGGAAAATCTCGGGGAAGGATTGAAGGCCGTTCACCTGCTTGATGAAAATAAAAAAGGGAAGGCCAATTTTTTTCTGCTGGATAAGCTATCTGAGCTTCCTGCTGACAATACCCGGGAGGCTGCGGAAGGAACCATTCCTGCAATGTCGGTAGTGGAAGTAGATGAAAAATACAGGCCCTTGGCCCATTATCTTTTGGACAATGTAGTGATTGCAGAAAGTGAGGATGCGCTGCAAAATTCCAACGGGCATGTGGTTCTTGAAAAGAATGGAAAATATGTAAAGGGCAAATATTCACTTAGCGGGGGCAGCGTAGGATGGTTTGAAGGCAAAAAGATCGGTCGTGCCAAGAATCTGGAAAAAATTGCAGAGCAAATTGCCGCGCAACAGGAAAAAGTAACTGCACTGAAAGTGGTGATCACAAGGCGTTCCAACGAGGTGATTTCTTACAATGAGCAGCTGAAAGAGAATGCGATTATACAAACGCAGCAAACAATCAACGATCTGATCAATACCACCTTTTCCATTCAAAATAAGATTGAAAATATTACCTACCAGCAATCGCAGGCGGTTAACCGCCTGGAAGAGCTAAACAATCAGTTGCAGCAAAATCATACTTCTATTAATGATACCCGTGCCTTGCTTGCCTCTCTTTCTGCAGAAGTAGGCGCTTTGGACAGCAATATGAAAATTGCCTCAGAAGATTTGATGAATGCGGAAAATGAGTTTAATGCAGTAAACAGCCGGTACAACGAAAATAATCTGCTGCTGGCAAAACAACAGAGCAAAGTGAACTCGTTGCAACAGGAATTGGTTTTCAAAAATAACCAGCTGGCTGCCCTTTCCGATCAGAAAGAAAAGAGTAATGAGCAATTAAAGGAAATTATCGCCGCTATTGACACAACGGCCACTGAGCTAAAGCAGTTTGAAGAAATACTGCTGGCATTGCTGAGGACAAAAGAAGAAGAAGAAAGAAAGCTGAATGAAGCCGACCAGGCGTATTATAATTTCAGAAATGAATTAGGCGGGAAAGAGAGCGAGCTGCGCCATAAACAAAAGGCAAAAGAGCAAACAGACTTCCTGCTCAATGAAATAAAGGACAGGCTGAATGAATTAAAATTGCAATTGGCCGGGATGAAGGAAAGGCTGAGCGTAGAATTTAAAGTAGACCTTGATGCGATATTGGATGAAGACAGGACTACTGA
>CAZVKO010000006.1:0-3537 GCA_964627765.1 uncultured Ginsengibacter sp.
GGGCCCATACAGGTTGCGGATAAAGCCGGTAGAGTCATCGGCACAAATATTTAAGTAATGGCCGCATTGGGTAAAATACAGCGAATCTATCTGGCTGTATGTGTACGAAGTGCTTTCTTTACTGTTGAAGTAACTGGTAAATGCATCGGTGCAAACGGGCTCCTTCTGGCAATCATAATGCGGGCTGATGATGGAGAACGCGCTGCATGCATTGTCGAAGGTTTCGTTGAGCATGGTAGTGCCGCCATTGTATAATGGCTTGTAATAGCTGAATTGATATTTATTTTTAAAAGTCATTAATAAAAGTTCACTCTGTTTTTCTTATACCGTAGTTCATTTCTCTTTACTGGTGCAAGGCTCATTTCATCTTTTATTTTGTTTCATCATCTCGTTCCTTCTTTGGTTTGTGCGGACACAAACCACGGCGATTAGTTAATTTCATCCCTCTTCATCGCATCACGATTTTCGGTAAGGGATGAGTTATTGTGCCGACGCGCTATTGGTGTGCAGATTACTCTCTTCCTTCGTCTAATTGTTGTGCCGTTTGTTGAAAGAGTTTCTTTTTGATATAGAAGACTCCTATTGGAAATAACGCAATCATGATAATTATTAGAATCTTATCTCTTAATGTTGGTTTAGTATCTCTATGGTTATATAGTATTATAGAAAAGCTTAATCCAAAATCAATCAATAGAAATAAAGAGATGATAGACATAAAAATCAAACCCGAGATTAAAATATAGCCCTTCCCAATATTATTTTGCAGACTCATAAAAGTAGAAATACCGGAAAGTATCGATACAATAATTAATAAGGAGCCTATAACATTGAATCTCAATTTACTAATATTGACAGTGGGGCCCTTTTTCATCAATGAATTCCCCAGTGATATAAGAGAGATAATAAACAGAAGGAATAAAAAAGTTGGAATAACGGAAAGATGATTCTTATCCGAAAACAATAAGATAGGTAGAATAAAAATGCAGAAAAGAACTACCTTATTTAATTTAAATAAATACATAAACAAATTATTTTTTCTGAAACCCTATTTTAAGATTAATATCTATTCCAATAATTGCTTTCACAGAAGCACCTACATCTAGTCCCCAAAAATCTTTTTCAGCCGTAGCCTTAATTTCAGGCGAAGCATTCATTAACGCTGGAATTTCACTCGATCTACGGCCTTTCCATCCAAATATGTTGTAATTAACATCTTTCGTACCAGTCACCTCATTTCCGTAAAATCCATGATAATAGTTAAAAGATTGATCGACACCTCCGCCAAAAGTAATAGAACTTTTTTCAGAAGTTCCCACAGTCAGACCGCTATTGAAAAAATTATGAGCAATATATAAGTGATTTGTTTCATCCATTTCTTCACCTAATTTTAATTTAAATCTACTGTTATATGAATCTGCCTTGAAATCGACTAAATTGGTTTGCCAAAGCCCTCCCTCTACCTTTAAAGAAGCAAACTCATTTATTCGTGCATTGATTCCCACCTGAACTCCTATTGTAGCTTTTATGTTTGTCTGAGAGGTAAATTCAACACTATTCCACCATGTACTTAATCGCTGGGTAAGACTGGGGGCTGGTTGTAATCCTGTCATTATAGTATGCCCTCCCTTTGTAGACACTATCTCACCATTTCCAAAAGTTTTACCATCTGTAGTGACAGTCCCATTGGAGTTTAAATCAAAAGAAGCAAGAACTGTGTGCTCCTTATAATAATCTACTGTTGAATTAATTCTCAGTTCCTTTCCGAGATGAGTATAACCATCATGTTTCTGGCTGCCATTAAACCATCTATAATTTCCATCTCTATCCTTATACCAATCGGTTGGTCCCATACCACTGGGATCAATCAATTTAATAGGGTTATTAAAGCAAAATGTATAGGGAGAATTAGTGGGGAATTTTCTTGTTTTTGGATCAACACTTAGCCAAGATCCTATCTTTGCACTGTATATTCTAGCGCCATATTCATATAGAGTTTCTGTACCATCAATTTCATCACTTATCTCTTTACCATTAAACCCATACCGATAATTCGTATTTGCAATCGAATACTGCCTTCCCGGTTCCATCATCCCGAATGGATAATAATCATTTGCACTTACTACATCTGGTGTATAATAGTCAACAAGGCCATCGCCATTTGTATCAATACCGGTTTTTGTGTCACTTACAGTTACCATTACATTACCTGTTAGGTTGGTAAGTTCATATTGCTTTTGACCGCGGGTAAAGGAGGTTTCAACATAGTTTCCTATTAAATTAGCATTGGTACCTGTAGGTAATGGTGCATCAGCATTTACATCTCTGTTGTAAACACCCAACCTGCTGCTGCCGTATAAGTCTTGTTCAATTTGATGGAGCGAATCACTACCGGTTACACTATATACTGCCATAGTATTGCCACTCGCATCTCTTACATACCAAGTCGTAATCGGCTCGCCTTCATTTGGTGTAACGGTTTTACTAATGCGGTTGCCGGCTGCGTCATAGGTATAACTTACTGTTGTATCATCTGTCTTGGTAATGCTGGCGATCTTACCGTATACCGTCCAGTTAATATTACTAATACCCCCTGCCGCATCACTAATCATGTTGCCAATAGCATCATAAGTGTAATTGTTAGGGATTTGATTATCTATATCATCAGGGTAGTTAGTGGAAGGTACTGAATCGCTCACACTGGTGAGCTGGTTGTTGGCAAGGTAACCATCACCGTCATAATTGTAATGATAAGTGAGGCTATCCATGCCAAGCGGATTGCTGCCTGCAGTGGTACCGTTACGTTTGTATTTCAGAATATTTCCATTGGCGTCATAGGCTACTCTTTCCTGGTAATCGTCTAATGCAGTAAGAGCATTCCATGTATTGGTAGTAGTGTCAAGCCCGGTCATGGCATCCATCTGTACAATGCGGTTGAGCTGGTCGTATTGGTAATTATACAATATTGGATTATGGAACTGGCCAATATTTACAGACATTGCACTGATGTTGCCATTATATAAAGGTTTGTAATAACCGTCAGGCATCAGGCCGCTGAAGCCAGGGAACGGATTTACGCCGGCATTAATCGGCGCATAGTCGCCGGTGAAATAATTTAATCCAAAACTATAAGCATCCCGCGCCACAAGATTTCCATCACCTCCCATATCATACGCAGGGTTAAGGCTTGTGCTGTTCACACCCTTGAGCCAGCCCTGCAACGTATAGGCATAGTCGAGGCCCTGCACCTGCTGGCCGCCAAGAATAATGCGTGCCAGCGACCCGTGCTTGTAATACACGTAGTGGGCATCATGGTCTTCCAGCTCAGGATGGCCGGCAAGTACCTTGTTGTCGGTGGTATATACATCGGTGAGGCGGTTCTCGGCATCATAGTCATAATTGTGGTAGAACTGGTCTGTATTGCCGGGGTTGTAATCCACCTCGTTTACCTTGCCGCTGATAAGATCGTAATTGTAGGTGATCTCCTTAAAGCGGTTGTACCCGTGGTCAGACATGACCCCATGCCGGTAATCGTGCAGC
>CAZVKO010000007.1:0-114558 GCA_964627765.1 uncultured Ginsengibacter sp.
AACCACTACTTTTTCAAAAATGGCTTCCGGGTAGGTAATAACAATTTTGCGATTGCCTCCAAGACTAAGCCGGGTGAGCGCTTCCGTTCGCAACATCACATGGCTGCTGTTGAGCAACCGGTAATTTTTTTTATTCTTAAATGAAGAGGGAAAATAAAGAACATCTAAGGCTTTGGTGATATTTTCAACGGTATTATGAAAATAGGCGGCTTCTTCAGCATCTCTTAAGATAACCAGATGATTGAGCTGCGCTGCCAGGGAATGATTAAAAACAGCAGCCACAACGAACTCCGCACTGCTGCCATTGAGCCCGGAAAGGTGAATCCGTTGTGGAACAGACATACCTAACCTGTCCGCAATTGAAAAAGTGCGGCCATCCTTTTCATAGAGATCCATCAGCTCATCAAGATTCATCCTTCGCCCTGCTACTTTTTTAAAACATGCAAAGATACTTAATGATTGGACTCGGACAGATATCTCAGGTAAGCCTTTAAAAAGTGCAATATTTGCGGGCGCCCTGCGTTTAACCAGGATTACCGGGTCTGCACATTTTAAAGTTCTCAATTTTTCTATGAAAGCGTTTATTTGGGGAGGATTTCTTCTTCTTTGCTCTTTGTCCGGTCCGATCTATGCGCAGAATATAAGAACGCTCCGGTTACATTCCGGAAATTTTTCTCTTGAAAACAATGTTGCCACAAGAACTTTTTCAAAAGCCGGGATGGCTCCGTCTTTATTTGAACATAAATACTATGTGCTTATAACTTTTGAAAAACTTCCGGATGAAGAGATAAGGAAACAACTTGAAGCGGGCGGAATTCATGTGTCAAAATATATTTCTGCCAATACATATAGTGCATCTGTTGACGAACGGCATTCCTTTTCCTTCGCCAATAATTTTCACATTTCGGGAATTAACATTTTACCCGCAACCTATAAAATTGATCCTGCAATCAAAAATAATGAGGCTATCCTGCAATCTCCGTCTGCATTGACTGCGGTTTATTACTACAACGAAGTTGGTAAAACAAAGGCAGAAACGGCTTTGCAACAATCTGGTGCCGCTATCATTCGTACGAAGTTTGATAAGCCGGGATTGATGTTTATAAGAGTATCCGCTTCGCAGATAGAGCCGGTCGCTGCTCTTCCATTTGTTATGTATCTGTCGCCGCAGATAATAAATGATAAACCGCTCAACTATAATAATAATGCCGTTCACGGCAATAACGCATTAAGCTATGACGGCCTCGGCGGAAAACATCTGACAGGGAAAAATGTAACAGTGGGAGTGGGTGATAATTCCGATGTATCTTCTCATATAGACTTCACAGGAAGGTTGATTAATCGCACGCCTGCCACCTATCAATATCACGGAACACACACTACCGGAACAGCCGGCGGCGCAGGGCTCGTGAATCCAAAGTATAAAGGAATGGCTCCGGAATCAACTTTATTGAGTCAATACTTTAGTGATGTAATAGTGAATGCACCTCTTTATTTATCAGATGACAATCTGACGCTTACCAGCAATTCCTACTATTCCGGCGCAGACAGTTGTGCGGGCGATGACACCTATGACGTACTGAGTAATTACATTGATGACCTGTCGGTAAATAATGACAGGATACTGCATGTAATCGCAGCCGGCAATGACGGGGCTCTTTCGTGCTCTGTATTCCCTGCATCTTTTGCAACTATCAAATCAGGGTGGCAATGCGCCAAGGATGTACTGACCGTAGGCGCCATAGATAATAGTTCCTATACAATCGGTTCTTTTTCGAGCCGGGGCCCTGTTGCAGACGGAAGGCTCAAGCCGGAAATAGTTGCAGGAGGGGTAGGTGTTATTTCTACATTTCCTTACAACTTGTATGGAAGCAGTAATGGAACAAGTATGGCCGCTCCCACCGTTACCGGTTCCCTGGCGTTGCTGACACAGCGATACAAGCAACTAAACGGGAATGCGAATCCGCCCGCCTGCCTGCTAAAAGCCCTGGTTTGCAATTCTGCGATCGATAAGGGAAATCCGGGCCCGGACTTTACGTATGGTTTTGGAAATTTAAATACAAGAAAAGCAGTGGAAGACCTGGAAGCCAACAATTATTTTATCGACAGTATCAGCAACGGGACTACGCGCCAGCAAACAATAAATGTTCCCGCGGGCGCCAAACAGCTAAAGGTAATGCTATACTGGCCGGATATTGCAGGTGAGCCAAATGCAACCTCAACATTAATAAATGATCTCGATCTTATGGTAACCGGGTCCGATGCAACTCAGCATCTGCCCCTCGTATTGAATAGTACGCCTGCAGGCGTAAATAATGCAGCAACTGAGGGGGCAGATCATATAAATAATATTGAACAAGTTGTTGTTAATAATCCTCCGGCAGGAAACTATGTAATTACTGTGAGCGGTTATTCGATCCCGGTGGGTCCGCAAACCTATGTTGTTACTTATGAAATAAATAATCCTGCCATTGATCTTGATTATCCGTTTGGCGGTGAAAAATGGGTACCTGGCGAAACGGAAACAATAAGGTGGAATGCATTTGATGATGACACCCATCCTTTTACCCTGGAATATTCCGCTGATAACGGCGCCACCTGGAGCGCCATTAATAATAATGTTCCCGCAACGCAGCGTGAGTATTCATGGACGGTTCCATCCGCCGCTACCGACAGCGCATTAATTAGAATAAGCAGGAACAACACATCGGTTACGGCACAAAGCAATTTCAATTTTATCATTTTGGGTCAGCCTGTTGTTACTGCCACAAATCCGTGCGATGGCTATATACAGCTTAACTGGCCTGCAATTCCTTCTGCAACAGGTTATGATATATACCAACTTACCGGTGACAGTATGAAGATAATCGGAACCACTGCAACGAACGCTTATCTGATCCCGGGATTAAATTCCGCAACCGCAGCATGGGTTGCGGTAGCGGCAAAAAACGGCGCTATAGATGGCAGACGTTCTGTGGCCGTAAATATGGTGCCTAAAAGCGGCGCCTGTACGCTTTCTGCATTCGACAAGGATTTCAGGGCCGTATCAATCGTGCAACCGGTAACCGGGAGAGAATTTACTTCCACCTCATCTTTAGCTACAAACCCTGTTTCAGTTCAGATAAAAAACCTGGACGATATAGCTTCTTCAGGATCATTCAGTGTATCTTATAGCATTAACGGATCTGCACCGGTAACGGAAACGGATAATACTGTAATTCCCGCAGGCGGAACAATTACTCACACTTTTGCACAACAGTCAATTTTGCCCGGACCATTTACCGATAGTATAAAAGTATGGGTTAACCACCCCGGCGATGTGCAATATGATAATGATACTGCTGTTGCAATTGTGAAACTGCTGTCAAATTCCCCTGCAACATTGCCATTCTTGGAAGATTTTGAGACCGCATCAGATTCTGCTTACCTGGTAAAAACAACGGGCCTCACAGGATTGGATGATATAGATTTTAATACCAGTGCAATTTATGGAAGAGCAAGAACTTTCATTAACACCGGCTTTGCGTACTCCGGCACCAAAGCCGTTACTCTGGATCAGGCTCCTACCGTTGGGGCGTATACTTCAGACAGCTTGATATTTACAAAGAATTTGTCTCTTTATGACACTGCGACGGATCAGTTGCGGCTCGACTTTTTTTATAAAAATAGCGGTCAGCCTAATTTACCCGGAAATAAAGTCTGGATAAGAGGAAGCGATACGGATAACTGGATTTTGGCTTATGATCTCTATGCCAATCAGGGGGCGCCGGGAGATTATGTGAAATCAAAATCAATCAGCATTAATGATGTTCTGGCATCTGCATCTCCTGCACAAAATGTTTCATCGAGCTTCCAGGTAAAATTCGGTGAAGAAGGATTGACTTCCGCAAACGCACCTTATCCTGACAATGATCTGGATAACGGGTATACCTTTGATGATATAAAAATATCCAGGGCAATCAATGATGTGGCAGCAATAAAAATTGTTTCGCCCTCTACATCGGGCTGCGGGCTCGGTAACCATACAGCTATCATCCTTGAAGTGAAAAATTACAGCCACACTACATTAAACAACGTGCAGGTTGGATATAAGATCAATAATAATACGGCGGTTATTGAAACCATTTCTTCGCTGGGCCCGGGCCAGTTGCTGGATTATACATTCACGGCAACGGCTGATATGTCTGCGTATATAGATTATAATATCAACGCCTGGGTGAATTATCCTCTTGATAATTATTCCAACAACGATAGCATATTTAATTATTCATTACATGCAAGCCCCTTGATCAATACATTCCCCTATCTGGAAGGCTTCGAGTCATCTGACGGTAACTGGTATACCGGTGGAACCAATTCGAGCTGGCAATGGGGAACACCAGGTAAAACGATCATTAATAAGGCAGCTAATGGAAGTAAAGCATGGGTGACCGGTATCACCGGCAATTATAATAATGATGAAATGTCTTATTTATACTCACCGTGTTTCGACCTGAGCAGTTTGTCAAAACCGGTTTTGTCATTCAGCCACATATTCCAAATGGAGGATGATTGCGATTGCGATTATCATTGGATGGAATATTCTACAGACGGAGGACTAACCTGGCAAAAGCTTGGTTCAACAGGAAGCGGAACTAACTGGTATGATAATACCACTTATCAGGGATGGCAGGCATCAAAAACCAGATGGGAAGTATCCAGCATCGATATTCCTGTGAATGAATCCGATGTCCGGTTCAGGTTTGTACTAAGCAGCGATGTTGCGGTCAATTATGAAGGGGTGGGTATTGACGATATTCATATTTTTGACAAAGCGCCTGTATATGTTGGCGCCGATACCACGGTTCCTTCTCAAAATGTGAGCGGAAATAACTGGATAGACTTTAATATTAATGGAAATCGCATTGCTTCTATAAATCCCAATGGGCAGAATCTCGGGTCCACATCAGTTAGCGTATATTTTAATAATGGCGCGGTGCGCACAAGCAATAACCAGTATTACCTGGATAGGAATATCGTTATTCAGCCAACAAATCAGCCAACGGCAGATGTGGGCGTAAGATATTATTTCACAGATTCGGAAGCCAACCGGCTTATTTATGCAACCGGGTGCCCGGCTTGTTCAGGTATCTACGATGCATACGACGCCGGTATTACAAAATTCAGCGGTACACTATCGGAGGAAAACGGAACACTCGCTGATAATATAACCGGCCTTTACAATTTCATTACCCCCGATAGTGTTTCAGTTATACCCAATGATAATGGTTATTATGCAGCGTTCCATGTGAATAGTTTTAGCGAGTTCTGGATTGACAGCGGGGGACGGTCGGGCCTTTCTCCCTTATTAATAACGCTTGCTGATTTCATTGCAACGAAAGATAACAATAACGCCATGCTGAACTGGACAACCATACGGGAAAGTGATGCAAATAAGTTCGTCATAGAGCGATCGTCCAATGGTATTAATTTCACAGATATTGGGGAGGTAGCTGCCATGGGAAATGCCAATCCGGGAAATGCCTACCGGTTTATTGATGCAACGCCGCTACCGGGCATTAATTATTACCGGCTCAGGCTGGTAGATAATTCAAATAATGTCACTTATTCACTTGTACGGCAGCTGACCTTTAATAATATGGTATCGGCCGTTAAAGTTTTTCCAAACCCTGTTACACAGGGAACAATGACGGTAAGTACCGCGGATGAATGCCGGCAGATAGAGCTGCTGGATATCATCGGTCAGCATCTGAAAACCTTTGCCACATCCGGTTTCAATACTACCATTCACATTGGAAAATTACCCCAGGGAGTATATCAGTTAAAAGTATTCACGATATCCGGCATCCAAACCGTTTCCATAAATGTTGAGTAAAAAAGTTATGTTTTAAATTAGTTGTATTTTACTCAAAATTTGCAATCGCATGGCATTAGACTGGCAAAAAGGTACCATAATACGAATTGAGGATGAAGCGGCTAATACAAAAAGATTTTTTATCAGGGTAAATGGCACAGAGTCGTTTGATTTTAAAGCAGGACAGTTTGTAACGCTCGATTTACCCATTAATGAAAAACCGGGTAAGCGCTGGCGCAGTTACTCTATTGCAAGCTGGCCCGATCATTCCAATGTATTTGAATTACTAATCGTATTTCTTGAGGGAGGCGCCGGTACAAAATATTTATTTGAACATGCCGGTATCGGAAGCGAGCTTACTTTTCGCGGCCCGCAAGGGGTTTTCACTTTGCCTGACTCAATAGAAAGGGATTTGTTTTTTATATGCACCGGTACCGGCATAGCGCCATTCAGGAGTATGCTGAATTATATTCTGCGGCGTAATCTTCCGCATCAGAATTTGTATTTAATATTCGGATGCCGCACCCGCAAAGATTTATTGTATTATGATGAAATGTGCGGGCTGGAAACGCAAATTCCCGGCTTCAGGTATTTACCTACGCTTAGCCGGGAAGAATGGGCCGGGCATCATGGATACGTGCATACATTGTATGAAGATATATGTAAGCAAAACCGCGAAAGCGCCGGTCATCCTGATATCGTGAAGCCTGCTCATTTTTACCTGTGCGGCTGGAAAGCTATGATAGACGAGGCAAAGAAACGAATTGCGGAGTTAGGCTACGACAAAAAATCAATTCACCTGGAACTATACGGATAAGAAATCGCGTACTACGCTTCGATATTTTTATTGATAATATTTTTTATTTCCGCAATCGGAATCCTTTCCTGTTGCATAGTATCGCGATAGCGTATGGTAACTGTATTATCTTCCTTTGACTGATGATCGATGGTAACACAGTAGGGCGTGCCAATTGCATCCATCCTCCGGTAACGTTTACCAATAGTATCTTTTTCCTCGTAAAAAGTATGAAAGCCCGGTTTGCAATCGTTCATGATCTTTCTCGCGATTTCCGGCAGACCATCTTTTTTTATAAGAGGAAGTACCGCTAATTTATAGGGGGCGATTTTTGGAGGAATTCTCAGCACCACCCGGCTGTCGTCTGATCCGTCTTCCTTTGTCCATTTCTCTTCCGCATACGAATTGCTGATAATGGTAAGAAATAAACGATCCAAACCGACCGATGTTTCCACTACGAACGGAATGTAATTGCCGATGGGCTCTCCGTTCTCATCCGGGTCATTATCGTAATACTGCATTTTCTTTTTGCTGTAGAGCTGGTGATTTTTCAGGTCAAAATCGGTACGGCTGTGAATCCCTTCCAGCTCTTTCCATCCAAAAGGAAATTCATATTCTATATCCAGTGCAGCATCTGCATAATGCGCTAATTTGGTATGATTGTGATAGCGCAATTTTTGGGAAGGAATGCCGAGACTTTCATGCCATTTCCTTCTCTCTTCTTTCCAGTAATTATACCAATGCATTTGTGTGCCGGGGCGAATGAAGAACTGCATTTCCATTTGCTCGAATTCCCTCATGCGAAAAATAAATTGCCTTGCCACAATTTCATTGCGAAAAGCTTTACCGGTTTGTGCAATGCCAAAGGGAATTTTCATTCTTCCCGTTTTCTGCACGTTGAGAAAATTTACAAAAATTCCCTGCGCCGTTTCGGGTCGCAAATAAATGGTATTGGCCTCATCTGTTACGCTGCCCAGTTCTGTTGCAAACATCAGGTTGAACTGGCGAACATCTGTCCAGTTGCCGGTGCCGCTGACTGAACAAACTATCTTATTGTCTTCAATTAATTTTTTTAATCCTCCAAAGTCATCTTTAGCCAGCAATGCTTCCATAAGGGTGATTAATTCTTCCGCCTCCCGCTCTTTATTCGCTGCTTTTAATTCATCGGCTTTTGCTTCTATCAGATGATCTACGCGATACCGTTTCTTGCTGTCCTTATTATCAATCATCGGGTCGCTGAAATTATCCACATGCCCGCTCGCCTTCCAGGTGGCAGGATGCATGAAAATGGCCGCATCGATGCCCACAATATTTTCATTCAGTTGCGTCATGCTTTTCCACCAGTAGTCACGAATGTTCTTTTTTAATTGCGAACCATTCTGGCCATAATCATATACAGCGCTTAACCCATCATAAATTTCGCTCGATGGAAAAATATATCCATATTCCTTGCAGTGTGCAATGATCTGGCTGAAATTGTTTAATTCATTTGCCATAGGAGCGCAAAGATAGGGGTAGATTTTTTTGACCGGATTGATTTTTACGATTTTAAAATATGAAGTATGAATGACAGAGCCATACATATAGATGAAGAAGCCATGAGCGGAGCAGCTGTATTTACCGGTTCCGGTACTCCTGCTTAAGCCTTATTTGATAAACCAGAGAAATATTTATTTTTTAAAAAGTTCCTTTCGTTAAAAAGAATTTGGATTAGCGGATTTACAAATGGCCGAAAATCGGTAATAGTTGAAAGAATGCTGAATGGAAATTTTGCCTGATCAAAAAATTTTCAGGTAAAAGTAATATTGTCCTCCTGCAAATTAGTATCTGCGGGTTGGATACAGCTTGCCTTTAGCTCTGGTGTTTACAAAAATTACAATTGCTACCTTCGGTTCAAAAAATCGAATTGTGAAAAATACGATTGGCATGCCGGATAGTAAGCCCTCCCTCATGGAAAAATTCGGTGTATTTTATCTCACCCGTTTCCGCCGGCGGGATTTATCCCATTATGTTTTTGACATCGGCGATGCAGACCTTAGAAAAGAGATTAATAAAATTGAAATCAAAGCCATTGTTTTTTCTGCAGTGGTGGGCATCGTTTGTGTTTTCCCAACGGTTTGGGTTTCGGTCTATTTTGCCAATGCGGGCTGGATCCGTTACTGGGGCTGGTTTGCGGGCGTAACGGTGGTGGCTGTTGCCATTGAATTTTATTTTCTTTTTCTTATTGCACTAAAGGCCGTGCATGAAGTAAGCGAATTAATAAACATGCATGCTACCAAAAAGGATTTCTTTAAGGATGGCTCCTTCAGTATAAAAAATATTTTGGCCCGTACAGCATTGGAGCTGCCCGATCCGGAATTAAAAATTTTAGGAATTGATCCGTTTGAAATGATATCCAAAAAGAATTTGTTTCTTCTCGGGTTGTTGTATAAGGCAAAAATTATCATTACCAATGCAATTTTAAAATATGGTTTAAAGTTTACGGTGGGCGATGCTGTTTTTGGCGTTTCGGTTTTATATGAAGCATTGCCTGTTGAAGCTTTTTGGAATGGCGCTGTGGTGCGGAGAGTAATCCATGAAGCGAGGCTGCGGTTGTTTGGCTTCGCGCTGGCCAATCATATTGCCGATAATGTTTTGCATGATAAAATTTTGCAGCAATTATCTGAAGAAGCGCGGATCGGCTGCCTGCGTGCCATCGGCAATGCAGTAGTAATGGCGCAGAGCTATCATCCCAATATGATCATTTTATTATTACGCTTCCAGGAGCTGTTGCAAATAAATGAAGAGCATCATTATGATGACTGGAATTTATTTTTAGAAACCTTAAAAAAAGTAAATGATAAGGAAAGAAATTTCTTGTTGCGGCTGTTTACCATTGCTGCAGCATTTGATGGTAAATTATCACACCTTGAAAAAGAAAATTTGCAATCAGCTTATGGTGCGGATTATGATTTGTATTATCCACGTTTGATACAACTTACCCGGCATTTGCATGATGGTGAATTGAATGCGGCTTTGGCTCTATGTGAGTTGGATTACACAAATTTTTACGAATTACACGAATTCAAATCATAAAAAACATTCGTGTAATTCGTTTTAATTCGTGTAATAAAAATATTACTTCAGCTTCTCATTCTTTTGATGTCTTTCTTTATCTCTTGTTGTTTTCTTTTCAAAATTTTTTTGCAACGCTTCTGTAAGGTCAATATTCATTTGATTAGCCAGGCATATTAAAACCCAAAGCACATCAGCCATTTCATCGCTCAGTTTCATTTTTGCCTCATCAAATGTTGCAGGTCTTTCATTTTCTTTAAACGATTGTTCGCCATACATACGAACCATCCATCTTGAAAGTTCACCCACTTCTTCTATTAATATTCCAAGATTGGTGAGTTCGCTGAAATATTTTACACCGATAGTTTGTATCCAATTGTCTACTTTGGTTTGTGCTTCTATTATGGTCATAGTTTATTACACGAATTTTTGCGAATTAAAGAACAATGCGTTTCCATGTAAGAGACTTTTTTCCGAAATTAATTACCATCGCTAATTTTTGTTGGGCTACTGCCAAATAACTTAACGCTTGCGCCAGGTGAACATCCATTATTGCCGGTAGTGATTTAACTTCCAGAATGATTGCATCATAAATTATAAAATCTGCATAATAAGGATTGCGTAAAATTTTCCCTTTGTAGTTTACTGAAAATCTTTTTTCGCGCTCATACAGAATATCATTTTCAATAAACTCAATTTCCATTGCATCTTTATAATTTATTTCTTTTAAACCCATACCTAAAGTTTTATGAATTTCCATACAAATCCCAATAACTCTGAAAGATTCTTCTTTATAAAATATCTCTGGCATGTAAATTTAAATTAGTCCCATAGCAAAAGTTACTGTAATAAGGCGATTCCCCGAAAGCAATTCGTGTAATTCATAAAAATTCGTGTAATAACACAAATCATTCTTTATTCTTCGAGTCTATCCAAATCGTTACCGGTCCGTCATTCACCAATGATACCTGCATGTCTGCGCCGAATATCCCGGTTTGAACTTTTTTACCTGTTTCATTTTCCAGCTGGTAAATTAATTTTTCATACACCGGTATTGCAACAACGGATTTGCTTGCCCGGATGTACGAAGGGCGATTGCCTTTTTTTGTAAGTGCGTGCAGGGTAAACTGGCTTACCAGTAAAATATCTCCATGAATGTCTTTTACCGAAATATTCGGTATCTTATTGCTGTCATCAAAAATCCGGAGATTCGCTATTTTATTGGCCATCCATGCAATATCTTCCCCGGTATCGGCATCTTCTATACCGACAAATACAAGCAGCCCCTGCTCAATATGGCCGACGGTTTCCGCATTTACCGTAACAGACGCATTGGATACTCTTTGAATTACTACTCTCATTATTTAAAAAAAGGAATTTTTGCTGAAGAAAAAAATTTTTCATGCCAAAAATATTTTATTCTGATGTGCATAAATTTCTAAATTCAATGTGAGTAAGGATTATGATTTCTTTTCCACAGAAAGTGGATATTTTGGGTGAATTTTTATCCGGTATTAAAAATATTTTCGCTCTCCCACGCACGAAAATTTTTTATTAAACTTTTAAACTACTATTAACCCAATGTCAAGTAACGCTTTGTCCCCGGGCCTCAGGTTTTCCAGGTACTTTACGAAGGAAAATGTTTCTCCTTACGACATGTTTGAGTACGACTATCGCACTTCAGTAATAAAAAATACTACCGGTGAGATTGTTTTTCAAATGAACAACGTAGAGGTTCCAAAACACTGGAGCCAGATTGCCACTGATATCTTAGCGCAAAAATATTTTCGTAAAGCCGGTGTACCCCAGCCGGACGGAACTACGGGAAGAGAAACCTCCGTAAAACAGGTTGCCCACCGCCTTGCTTACTGCTGGCGAGTATGGGGCGAACGAAATAATTACTTTTCGTCTGCAGAAGACGCCCAAATATTCTACGACGAACTGGTGTATTCAATATTAAACCAATCCTGTGTTCCCAACTCCCCGCAATGGTTCAATACAGGCTTGCATGAAGTATATGGAATTACAGGAAAGCCGCAGGGGCATTATTTTGTAGATGCAAAAGACGGTCAGCTGAAAAAATCGACCTCGGCGTATGAACGTCCCCAGCCTCACGCGTGCTTTATATTAAGTGTGGATGATGACCTGGTAAATGAAGGCGGCATTATGGATTTGTGGGTGCGGGAAGCAAGAATCTTTAAATATGGGAGCGGTGTGGGAACCAATTTCAGCAGCATACGCGGCGAAGGTGAAAAATTAAGCGGCGGCGGCACTTCGAGTGGATTGATGAGCTTTTTGAAAATCGGCGACCGGGCAGCGGGCGCTATTAAGAGCGGCGGTACCACAAGGCGCGCAGCGAAAATGGTTTGTTTGGACCTGGATCATCCCGAAATTGAATTATTTGTAAACTGGAAAGTAGAAGAAGAAAATAAGGTAGCTGCGTTAATTGCCGCAGGCTATCCCAGCGATTATGAAGGAGAAGCATACAAAACAGTAAGCGGCCAAAACAGCAATAACTCGGTTCGTATCCCCAATGAATTTTTCCATACACTGGAGGCCGATGGGGAATGGGAGCTAAAAGCAAGAAGCGACGGCCGTACGATGAAAAAGGTAAAGGCAAAAAAATTATGGGATGAGATTAGCTATGCCGCATGGCGCTGCGCTGACCCCGGCACTCAATATAATACTACCATTAACGAATGGCATACCTGCCCGCAAGGAGGTTCGATCAGGGCCAGCAACCCGTGCAGTGAATATATGTTTCTTGACAATACAGCCTGCAATCTTGCTTCGGTAAACCTGCGCAGATTTTTTAATGAACAGGATAACACCTTTGATGTAACCGGATTTGAATATACAGTCAGATTATGGACGATCGTGCTGGAAATATCTGTATTGATGGCGCAGTTTCCGAGCAAAGAAGTGGCACAATTAAGTTACGACTACCGTACATTGGGACTGGGCTTTGCGAATCTCGGCAGCATGCTGATGGTAAGCGGAATCGCTTATGACAGTGAACAGGCCAGGGGAATTGCCGGCGCTATTGCCGCAATTATGACGGGCATTGCCTATAAAACCTCTGCCGAGCTCGCATCGCAGTTAGGCCCTTTCAGTAAATACGAAGAGAATAAAAAGCATATGTTGCGGGTAATGCACAATCATCGCGCTGCAGCCTATGATGCAATGGATGCTTATGAAAGCCTCGAAATAAAGCCGCAGGGTATTAATGCAAAATATTGCCCGGACTATTTATTACGCGCAGCCACAAAAGCGTGGGATGATGCCGTAATGATGGGCGAGCAATACGGATATCGCAATGCGCAGACAACCGTGATTGCGCCCACCGGTACGATAGGTCTTGTAATGGATTGTGATACTACCGGCGTGGAACCGGACTTTGCCCTGGTGAAATTTAAAAAATTAAGCGGGGGCGGTTATTTTAAGATCATTAATCAAAGTGTGCCGCAGGCCCTGCGCAATTTGAAATATTCGGAACAGGAGATAGACGATATTGTAAATTATGCCAAGGGGCATGCAACGTTAGAAGGCGCCCCGTACATCAATCCTGCAAGCCTTGCAGAGAAAGGCTTTAACGGGAATGATCTTCATAAGCTGGAGACGGCCCTTGCCTCCGCATTTGAAATAGGATTTGTTTTCAATGTATTCACTTTAGGCGAAGAATGTTTGCAGCGTCTGGGATTTAAGCCCGAGCAATACAACAATTTTGAATGGAACCTGCTGGAAGCGCTGGGCTTTACAGAATCACAGATACAGGAGGCGAATGTATATGTATGCGGAACGATGACAATAGAAGGTGCACCTTATTTGAAGGAAGAACATTTGCCCGTTTTTGACTGTGCCAACAAATGCGGCATCCTCGGCAAAAGATACATCCATCACGAGGGGCATATTCGTATGATGGCTGCTGTACAACCTTTCATCAGCGGGGCTATTTCCAAAACAATCAATCTTCCGAACGAAGCCACTGTTGAAGAAATTGCGGATGCGTACAAACTTAGCTGGGAACTGGGTCTTAAAGCATGTGCATTGTACCGCGATGGTTCCAAATTATCGCAGCCATTAAGCAACAAGAGCGACAAGAAGAAAAAAGAAGCCGGGCCACAGGCAGAGGAAAATGAATCAGTAAAAAATGATTCCAACCTGGTGGATATGAGCCAGCTTACCGTGGAAGATCTGCTGGAAGAAATGAACAGGCGGGTGCAAAGCAGCAAGGACACTTCTTTGAAACGCCAGCTTGCCATGATCGTAGAACGCAGGTCGCTTCCCGCCAAGAGGAGAGGCTTTACTCAAAAAGCAAAAATAAACGGGCAGGCCCTGTTTTTAAGAACCGGTGAATATGCCGATGGCACCCTTGGTGAAATATTCATAGATATGGCAAAAGAAGGAGCTACCATGCGAAGCATGCTCAACTGCTTTGCCATTGCCATTTCTATCGGGTTGCAATATGGAGTGCCACTGGAAGAGTTTGTGGAAAAATTTGTATTTACAAGGTTTGAGCCGTCGGGCATGGTAGATCATCCAAACATTAAAACCACCACTTCTATCATTGATTTCATCTTCCGCTCGCTCGCTTATGAATACCTCGGAAGAAATGACCTGGTGCATGTATTAGACAAACCGGAAGTGGAGAATGCCGGAAATGAAGAATGGGATGCCAATACACCCACCATTGGCGAGCGCGTGCCGGAGCTGAGTGATGTGAGAGTAACCGGGGCAGCTAACGGTAAGGGGCAAACGCAGAAAAGTTCAAAACCTGAGACCTTTAAAAAGACTACCCAGATGTTTGATGCGGTAAACTCTGCTGCAAAGAATATGCAGAGCGATGCACCTGCCTGCAACGTCTGCGGACATATTACCATTCGCAGCGGCACCTGTTATAAATGCCTCAACTGCGGAAACAGCATGGGATGTAGTTAGTAAGTAGCTACGCAAGCATACGAGCCACCTGCGGGTGGCTTTTTGCTTATAGAAAAATGGCTGCGGGAGCGAAAATAAAAGCGGCCGGCCAATCGTTGTATATAAGTAAACATTTATGTTGTAGCACAGATTCAACGCCAACCGCAAACACCTGTATACTATGAAAAAATTCCTCACGCTGCTGTTTACTGCTGCAATGCTGCCCGCAGCCTATTCTCAGACATCCACCGTACTCAATCTGCCAAAAGATGCCAAAGTGGAAGGATCTGTAGTAGATATGCGTACCCGGCATCCCGAAAACAACGAACTGGTGGTATTTAAAAGTCAGAAAAACGGCAATGAATACCAGGCTGTCAGCGATTCGATGGGGAAATATTCAACAAGGCTTCCCGCGGGGGATAAATATGATATTTATATCCTTGGATTTCGCGATACTGCCAGCGTAAATGTTCTCGACATTCCTGCATTAGGCCCCAATTCTTACTATAAGACTTCATTCACCGTTAATCTTGAATTTGATCCTCCCAAAACATTTGTGCTTGACAATGTCGAGTTTGATTTTGGCAAGGCCACCCTGCGTCCCTCGTCCTATGCCACGCTGGATGATCTGGCCGATTACCTCAACAGGAAACCGAATGAGAGAATTGAAATAGGCGGTTACACCGATAATATCGGGAGCGATGAAAAAAATCTTGCATTATCTCTCGAAAGAGCCAAATCAATAGTGGCGTATCTTATTGCAAAAGGAATTGACAATAACCGGCTGGTTGCAAAAGGCTATGGAGCCAATGACCCGATCGCTGACAATGACACGGAAGAAGGCCGGCAAAAAAACCGTCGCACCGAGGTAAAGATCCTCGGTCAGCAGGACCAGCAGGGGCAGGCCGATGAATCCACGCAATAATTTCGTATAACCGTTACCGTTAGTGTTTGATTGCTTTTATTTACCGTGAAAATTAATTTTCCCTGGAAAAATTGTATTGGCAGGTAATCGTACATTTGTCTGCATGACGTCTTCTTATTTTACCTACGATAAGGCCAGGGTACTGCAGGCGCTTCGTTATCATTTTATTTCCCGGCGCGAAATAAAGCTGATGATGATTTTGATAAATGTATTTGCTATCGTATCGGTAACCTTATACTTTTTAAGAAAGATTTCCCCCTATGCCTTTATTACAGCATCCTTCCTCTGGTTTACATTGATGATAGCATTTTGGTTTATTCTCCCGGGGATCATTTACAGGCGTGCGGCTACTTTTAAGGATACATTGCGTGTAGATTTTGAGCCCCAGCAAATGACCATATCCAACAGGCGGGGCAGCCGTAGCTGGCCATGGGCAGCCTTCAGCACTATGATGGAAAGCCCCTATTTTTTCCATTTATACTTCGACAGCCGGTCGTTCTTTATCGTACCCAAAGAGGCCTTTGAGGCAGACCAGATAAGTGATGTAAGAAAATTTTTGAAAGAGAAAATTCCAAAATAGGGCCGATGCTCAAAAATGGTTTAATTTCTTTATCATTTTAAAATGAGGAATGGATATTTCTAAAAATTCATCTCCGGAGATTTTGTAGCCCAGCTTTTCATAAAACCCGATGGCAGTTTTGCGGGCATGCATAACCATCTCTTTATAGCCGGCGTCCCGTGCAACATTTTCTGCAAACTGCATCATGGAAGCGCCAATTCCTTTCCCCTGCAAATTATTCTGGACTGCCATTTGCCTTAGCTTTACCACACCGTTGGCCACTTTTGTAAGCAGGCAGCATCCCAGTATCTTATCCTCTTCAAATGCGCAAATCAGGATATCTTCCTTTTCGCGCTCCAGTTCTTCGGGCTTAAAGGTAAGGTGAAGCGGTTTGCGCAAAATCTCATAACGCAAACTGATCATTTGTTTATATTCTTTACTTCCGTGATCTATGACTTTAATTGGCATGGCAATCGTATAAGGAACTTATCGACGCGATAAATATACAATAACTATTTGTGATAGAACAACCGGGTATAAAGAAATGACTAAATCCTTATGCCCGGGAGGTGGTATTATCCTGTTTTATTGCAGAAAGAATTTTTATTTTTCATAAAATAAAAAGCGGCTTTTCCGGGGGATGAAGCAGTTTTCAACTAATATTTTTTTTTATTACAAAAAACATATTTTTGTAGCCGTTTTAACCAAATTTTACAATCATGCAGGACATTGCAACAAGAGTTAAAAAAATCATTGTTGACAAATTAGGAGTGGATGAAGCAGAAGTAACGCCAGAAGCTTCCTTTACTAATGACTTAGGTGCGGACAGTTTGGACACCGTGGAACTAATTATGGAATTTGAGAAAGAATTCAATATTTCTATTCCCGACGAACAGGCCGAAACCATTACTACTGTTGGCCAGGCAATTGCCTATCTCGAAGAGCACGCCAAGTAATTTTCTTGTTTAACATCGCAGGCACGCTATGGAACTAAAAAGAGTAGTTGTTACTGGAATAGGGGCCATAACGCCTTTAGGTAAATCTGTTCCCGAATATTGGGAAGGGTTGACGAATGGTTTACCTGGTGCTGACTTTATTCAGCAGTTTGAAGTAGCCAGGTTCAAAACAAGGTTTGCCTGCGAGGTTAAAAATTTTGACCCTCTTGATTATTTCGAAAAAAAAGAAGCCCGCAAGCTCGACCGCTTTGCGCAATTTGCCCTTATTGCCAGCGATGAGGCTGTAAAGGACGCCGGCATCAGCAAGGAAAATGTTAACCCTGACCGGGTAGGCGTAATATTTGCCAGCGGTATTGGCGGTATCACCACTTTTCAGGATGATGTAATGGAATTTGCCCGTGGCGATGGTACCCCGAGATTTAATCCCTTTTTCATTCCCAAGATGATATTGGATATTGGCGCGGGCCAGATATCCATGCGATATGGATTTCGCGGTCCGAACTTCGCCGTGGTAAGCGCCTGTGCAAGCAGCACGAATGCTATTATCGACGCATATGACAATATTCGCCTTGGTAAGGCAGATATTATTCTTACGGGCGGCAGCGAAGCAGTTATTTGTGAAGCCGGTGTGGGGGGCTTTAATGCAATGAAGGCATTGAGCGAAAGAAATGATGACCCCAAAACCGCTTCCCGTCCGTTTGATAAAGACAGGGACGGATTTGTAATGGGTGAAGGCGCCGGTGTGCTGGTATTGGAAGAGTTGCAGCATGCATTAAACAGGGGAGCCAAAATTTATTGCGAAATAGCAGGGGGTGGCGCTACCGCGGACGCCTATCATCTTACTGCCCCGCATCCGGAAGGACTGGGCGCTAAAAATGTAATGGCCGCAGCCCTGAAAGATGCAGGCATGAAGCCCTCGGATATTGACTATATCAATGTACACGGAACCTCGACACCATTGGGTGATATTGCAGAATCAAAGGCCATCCTGAGTGTATTTGGCAACGATGCTTACGATCTTAACATTAGCTCTACCAAATCGATGACGGGTCATCTGCTCGGCGCAGCAGGTGTAATAGAAGCGCAGGCCTGTATTCTTGCCGTTACTAAAAATATTGTGCCTCCTACCATCAATCATTTCACGGATGATCCGGAACTCGACCCAGAATTGAATTTCACTTTTAATAAGGCTCAGGAAA
This sequence comes from uncultured Ginsengibacter sp., assembly GCA_964627765.1. Taxonomy (GTDB): domain Bacteria; phylum Bacteroidota; class Bacteroidia; order Chitinophagales; family Chitinophagaceae; genus Ginsengibacter. The sequence goes on from CAZVKO010000007.1 coordinate 18,261, forward strand.
GAGAAGTACAGGCTGCTCTCAGCAATACATTCGGATTCGGAGGGCACAATGCTTCCATAATTGTAAAAAAATTTCGGGCATAAAAAGCTGTACAATTTTTTTGATATGGACAATGCAAACAATATTTCAGGTGCTGATCTGAAAAATTTTTTAATCCGGAGGCTTGGTGAAAAGGAAGCAGATGAGGTCATGAGTTATGTAAATGCCGTGATTGATAAGGAAGTCTCCGGTAAGACGGATGCAGCCAAAAAGGAGATCGCGCAATGGCGCGATGACATGAAAAGCACAGTGGCTACCAAAGATGACTATGCAAAATTTGAGAAGAAACTCATCCGGAGAGTCTCCCGCGCCGAAGGCACCTTAATCTTATGGTCTTTTGTTTTTTGGCTTACACTCATTATCGCATTGGTGATTGTGCTTAAAATAATGAAATAAGCTTGGGATGGCTTTAAATTATCTTCAGAGTTATCCCCATTGGGCATTCCTTTTTGATAAAATATAAAATTTATTTTTACTAACTTAGGAATCATTTACAATAAAATTCGATTGTGTTCCTTGTCAGAAATATTTTTTCTTCAAAAGAGGATAAAGAATTAAGACGACAACTCCGCAATGTACTTGGGTTGGCACCCAGAAGATTGAACCTCTATAAAACTGCTTTAAGTCATCGTTCCATACGCGAAGGAGCAGACGAAAATAACGAACGCCTCGAATTCCTTGGCGATGCCGTTCTCAGTTCATTGGTGGCCCATTATCTTTTTATGAAATATCCTTATAAAGACGAAGGATTTCTGACGGAGATGAGAAGCAAGATGGTGAATCGTAATCAGCTTAATGAAATCGCATTGAAGATAGGCCTGAAGAAAATTACCTTTTATAACAAATTTGATAACTCTTTGAAAATATCCCAGATATTTGGGAATACGCTTGAAGCGGTTGTGGGCGCTGTTTATCTTGACAAGGGATACAGGCAGACACGCCAATGGGTCAATACCCATATTATCAGCCAGCACTTCTTTATGGAAGACCTGGAAAACCTGGACATCAATCAAAAGAATAAATTATATGGCTGGGCTAATAAAAATGGAAGAAGCCTCGAGTTTGAAACGCTCGAAGAAAAAATTGAAAACGGCAGGAGGCTTTTTACCATTGGCGCCAAAGTGGATGGCGTGGTGATAGCAGAGGCTAAAGCTTATAATAAGAAAGAAGCAAGCCAGGCTGCTGCGCAGATAGCAGTGGAAAAATTAGGATTACTATGAAACTGGGAATCATTGGCAGCGGCAGCTGGGGCACGGCGCTGGCAAAAATTTTAACTGATAATAATCACTCCATTCACTGGTGGATGCGCAGTGAATCCTTGATTGAACAATTCAAAAAAAGAAAACATAATCCTCAATATTTAAGCTCGGCTAATTTTGATCTTAATCTGTTACAACTTACCGGCAGGGTGGAAGAAGTAATTGCCGGCTGTGATTGCATCGTTATGGCAGTGCCGTCTGCCTATGCAGCAGGAGTTTTAAGGAATTTGCCAAAAAATATTTTTCAAAATAAAAAAATTGTTTCTGCCATAAAAGGCATTCTGCCTGAAGAAAATTTATTGCTGAATGACTATCTCAAAAAGGAATATGAGGTAGCGCTGTCCGACTATTTTACCATTTTAGGTCCCTGCCATGCTGAAGAAGTGGCGGCAGAAAAATTATCGTATCTCACTTTTTCAGGTATTGATACCGCAGCCGCAAAATTGATTGCGTCTTATTTTAAAACGGATTATATTAATACCATTGAGAACGGTGATATCTATGGTGTGCAATACGCTTCTGTCCTGAAAAATATTTATGCCCTGGGGGCCGGTATTGCGCACGGCCTGGAATATGGCGATAACTTTTTGAGCGTACTCATTGCAAATAGCGCGGATGAAATGGCCGTGTTCCTGAGAAAAGCCGGAATACAAAATGTGGAAGTAGGCAGCATTGAACATACCCTGGCTCCTGCACGAAATAAACAGGCAGCTACGAATCATCATAAACATACCACTAACTATGCTGCATCCGTATACTTGGGCGATCTCTTAGTAACGTGTTATTCCCTGTACAGCCGCAATCGTACCTTTGGCAATATGATCGGCAAGGGCTATTCCGTTAAATCGGCCCGGCTGGAGATGAACATGGTTGCCGAAGGGTACAATGCGAGCAAATCCATTTATCTTTTAAATAAAAAAATACAGGCGGAGATGCCCATTGCCGAAACTGTTTACAAGATATTGTGGAAGCACCTGCCACCGCAGCAGGGATTTTATGAAATCGAAAAAACTTTGGTATAATTAAGCTTTGAAAAGCGAAGCGGCAATTCCATCGGCAAATAATTTTCCTTCATCAGTAAGCAGGAGGCGATCCCCCTCTGTGCGCATCATTCTGCCGCTTATATAATTATACTGGCTGATCAATTTATTCACCCTGTCTTTTTCATTTACTGAAAACTCATTTTCTAATTTTTTTAAATCAAGCCCTTCCATCGTTCTTAGCGAAATCATGATATATTCATTCAGCCTATTTTCACGAGTAAGTTTTTCTTCCTCAAAAGGAAGAGTATTTTTTTTCAGGGATGCTGCGTACAAAGCATTGTTAGCAATATTCCATCTTCGATGCGTACCGTTGTAAGAATGCGCTGAGGGGCCTATCCCGATGTATTTTTTGCGTTGCCAATAGCCGCTGTTATGCCGGCTTCTGTACCCGGGCCTGGAAAAATTAGAGATTTCATAATGTTCGTATCCCGCCTGCTTCATCCATCCCATTAATAGCTCAAATTGATTTGCCTGCAGGGATGGATCAATATTGCCTTTCTTCTTTTGCACAATCATCTTTTGCAACGCAGTTTTTGGCTCCACGGTCAGTGCATAACACGAAATGTGGGGAACAGCGTTCCGTGTTACAAAATCAACACTGGCTTTCCATTCGTCGTTGGTGAGCTCCGGGATTCCATAAATCAGGTCAATAGAAAAATTTTCAAATCCGGCGCTTCGTGCCAGTGTAATACTTTCTGTTGCCTGCAGGGCATTGTGGGCACGGTTCATCCATTGTAAATTTTTTTCATGAAAAGACTGGATGCCGATGCTTAGCCGGTTGATGCCCGATTCTTTCCATGCTTTTAATTTTTCGATATTGATATCATCGGGATTGGCTTCCAGCGTGATTTCCGCATTCGGGGTAACAATGTAATTGCTGCTGATCGCGTTCAGTAAATTTTTAATGTCAGCAATTGTCAGAAGGCTGGGAGTGCCTCCGCCAAAATAAATCGTTTCAATAATTTCCGGTTCAGTTTTATCGTTTATTAGAAAACCCCGGGAAAGAGTAATTTCTTTTATCATTGAATGAACCATTTCACTCCATAACCGGGTAGAAGTGGAGAAATGAAAATTGCAATAATAACAAGCCTGTTTGCAAAAAGGGATATGAATATAAATGCCGGCCAATTTTTAAAAAATGTTTATCCGCCTGTTACGCTGGCGAAGCAATGTTATCAATAATTCAATTTAGTTTTGAATCCGTAATATGAAAACCCGGAGAAAATATTTGTTTGAAGTTTTGTTGATTGTGCCGTTCATATTATTATTTACCCCGGTGATTTTCTCCCAAAAAAAATATTCGGTTACCTATATTTTTTCAGGCAAAGATACTTCCTACAATGCGGAACAATTGAATCTTACCACAAGCTTTTCGGCAAAAGAAATGGCCAACAGCTATATCGCTACTATTCCCGAGACGCTGTTGTCCAAAGGATTTCCGGCTGCCTCTGTGGATTCTGTAAACTTTGATTCCACACATGCCAGCGTAAATCTTTATATAGGAGCGCCCTATAAGTGGGTAGAAATAAATACAGACAGCATTGATGAAAAGCTATTGCAAAACACGGGGTGGAATGAACGCCAGTTTAAAAATAAGCCGGTTAATTTTAGCCGGTTACAGCAGCAGGAAGAACGGATCCTGAATTATTACGGAAGCATCGGCTACCCCTTTGCGGCGGTGTCGCTGGATAATGTGGAAATAAAAGACAGCAAGGTGAAAGGTTCGCTTTCAGTTAAAAAAGGCCCGCTGTACCACATTGACAGCATACGTATATATGGCAAAGCGAAGATTAAGAACCAGTTTCTTCAACATTACCTCGACATTCCCAATGGCTGCATTTATGATAATGACAAACTGCAAAAAATCAGCAACCGCCTGAAACAATTACCTTACCTGCAGGAAGTGCAACCATGGGATATAACCATGCTTGGAAGCGGCTCTCTTCTTAATTTATACCTGCAGCCAAAAAGAAGCAGCGAAATAAATGTGATTGTAGGCTTCCTTCCCTCCAACTCTGCCACCAACAAATCGCAGGTAACAGGTGATGTGCACCTGGATTTGAAAAACTCATTGGGCAGTGGTGAAAATATTCTGGTAAACTGGCAACAATTGCAGCCGCAATCACCCCGGCTCAACCTGGCGTTTAGCCAGCCCTATGTTCTTAATTCAAAATTTGGAATAGACTTTTCATTTGATTTGCTCAAAAAGGATTCGTCTTACCTTCAGCTGGATGGCATCATAGGAATTCAATACATTTTGTCTGCCAGCAAAACGGTAAAAGTATTTTATCAAAATGTTCATAGCTATCTGCTGTCGGGCGGTATCGATACCAATAATATTCTGCTTTATAAAACACTGCCGCCTATCATTGATGTGGGTTCGGGCAATTTTGGCGTCAGCTACAGTTGGAACAGTACAAATTATCGCCTCAATCCCCGGTCAGGAAATGAGCTCGATGTTACGGTAACGGCGGGACTAAGAAAAGTGAGTAAGAATAATACGATCGTCAATCTGAAAGACCCCAACGATTCTTCTTTTGACTTCAATTCGCTTTATGATACCATCAAATTAAAAACTTACCGTCTCAGGTTTGTTGCGGATGCTGCGCATTATTTTCCTGTGGGCAAAAGCAGCGCTTTTAAAACAGCAGTAAATGTGGGCTGGTATCAAAGCGGGCAAAATTTTCAAAACGAGCTCTTCCAGATTGGCGGCTACAAATTATTGAGAGGATTTGATGAAGAAAGTATTTATGCCGATCGCTATGCAGTGTTTACGGCAGAGTACCGTTATCTGGTAGGGCTTAATTCCAATATTTACGGATTTTCGGATGCCGGGTTTACGCATACACAATATATCAGCGCCGATTATACCAATAGCTTTGTAAGCGTGGGAGTGGGGCTGGAGTTTGAAACAAAGTTCGGCTTATTGAATCTCAGCTATGCGATAGGAAAGAGAAACGATGTTACATTCGATATTCGCAATGCGTCGAAGATTCATATAGGGTATATCAATTATTTTTGACCGTCGAAACCGATATGATACGTTTTCTTTTCTCGATTTCATTATTACTTTTTTGCTTCGATTTATTTGCGCAGCAGCCTGATTCTGCTCACCACACAGCGGTAGATTCGGCAGTGCACACAAGCCGGAATTTACGGGGGGTGATTGTTGCAAAGGATACGGCGCATATTTCCCCGGATACAATGCCAACGGTGGCCGCACATCCTTTTATCAGGTCTTACCAATCAATTGTAGATTCCTTACTGCGTTGCAATCAATTGATCAATATAACGCAGCCTCCTGTCTATTTCACAATCAGTGAGCGAAAAAGCGGTGGAAAGGAAATGGTGTTCTATTCTTTGTGCGCCGTTTTGCTGATTTTCGGGCTTTTTAAAACTTTTTATAACGGGTATTACAATAATCTTTTTCGTGTATTCTTCAATACCTCTATCAGGCAAACACAGCTTACCGATCAGCTCTTACAGGCAAAGCTGCCGTCATTTATCCTGAATATATTTTTTGCCATCAGCATTGGGTTTTATTTGTGGTTATTGCTTAAAAATTATCACCCGCTCAGGCATATCAATAATCAGCTGTTATTGCCCGTTTGTATAGCGGGCATAGGTGTGCTGTATTTTGTGAAATATGCCGTTTTGAAGTTCGTGGGGTGGCTGAGTGGAATGTCGCAGGCAGCCAATAGTTATATTTTTGTCATTTTTTTGATGAATAAGGTTACAGGAATTGTACTGCTCCCTTTTATTATTTTGCTTGCATTTTTGCCATCTCCATGGACGGGGTATATTACCCTTTTTTCAGTTCTCACAATCGGGCTTTTCTTTTTAGCGAGATATGTAAAGGCGTTCAGCTTTTTAGAATATCGTTTCCCGATGGAACCGCTTCATTTTTTAATATATGTGGTAGCTATGGAAGCATTGCCTATCCTGATTTTGTATAAGGTACTGACAGATTATCTTATTCAGTAAGCGGCATTTGATTTTATGATTTGTTAATTCTTGGTTGCGGGCTTAGGATCGTAAAAAAGATGTAACTTTGTGGCGCCGTTCGATGATATGAAATCTCTTTCAGAGCCTAAACTATTGAAACAAGTAGAAAATATCCTGATTACACAACCCAGACCGGAAGGAGAGAAATCTCCCTATTTTGACATGGCTAAGAAGTACAATGTCAACCTGAGGTTTGAATCTTTTATAAGCGTTGTGCCCATCCCCTCCAAAGAATTCCGTAAGCAAAAGATTGATATTGCTGCCTATTCTGCCGTAATATTTACAAGCAGGAACGCTATAGATCATTTCTTCAGAACCTGTGATGAATTAAAGATCACTGTCTCCCAAAATACAAAGTATTTCTGCATTACCGAAGCGGTTGCTTTATACCTGCAGAAATTTATTTTATATCGCAAGCGCAAAGTGTTTTATGGCGCCGATGGCACTAATAAGAGTTTGTTTGATGTAATTAACAAACATAAGGAAGCCGAAAAGTTTTTATATCCCTGTTCACAATCCTTTGATAGCGAAATTACCAACTGGCTTATTGCCAATAACTGCGAGTACGCCATACCGGTACTGTACCAGATTATATCCAACGATGTAAAACACGTGATGGATCGTCTGCGCTATGATATTATTTGTTTTTTTACCCCGCTCGGCGTAAAGAGTTTTATGGAAAACTTCCCTGGTTTTAAGCAAAACGGAACACTGATCGGCGCTTTTGGCGATAATACCCGGAAAGCGGTATTGGCCGCGGGCTATAATCCGGATATAATTGCTCCGCAGCCCAAGGCCCCCAGTATGGTTTCTGCGCTGGAAAGTTATCTTGGCAGTTTAAAGAAAAAATAATTCCTCTCTTCCTTAAACCGGTTCCCTGCTTTTCGTTTACCCGTGACTGTTATAAAAATAAAACCGCTCTATCTTTTGAATAAAGCGGTCAGAAAGAAATTTATAGTAAAAAACTACTTGATCAATCCCGCGAGATAGTGAACGGTGCGTACTAACTGCGACACATAACTCATTTCATTATCGTACCAGCTTACGGTTTTTACCAGCTGGGTATCACCAACAGTTACTATTTTGGTCTGGGTAGCATCAAACAAAGAACCATAGTGCATGCCGATCACATCCGTACTTACAATTTCATCTTCGTTGTAGCCAAAGCTCTCATTGGCAGTGGCTTTCATTGCAGCATTCACCTCTTCTACCGTCACTTTTCTTTCAAGAACCGTGGTAAGCTCTGTCAGGGAGCCGGTGATCACCGGTACCCTCTGCGCACCGCCATCCAGCTTGCCTTTTAATTCAGGCAATACAAGGCCGATTGCCTTTGCGGCGCCCGTGCTGTTGGGAACAATGTTAGCTGCAGCGGCTCTTGCCCTTCTTAAATCACCCTTGGCATGCGGAGCATCCAGGGTGTTTTGGTCGTTGGTATATGCGTGTATCGTGGTCATGAATCCTGCTTTGATACCGAATTTATCGTTCATCACTTTTGCCATGGGAGCAAGGCAGTTGGTAGTGCAGGAGGCGCAGGAGATAATCGTTTCGCTGCCGTCGAGAATATTGTGATTTACATTGTAAACAATCGTCTTAAGATCGCCGGTGGCCGGGGCTGATATCACTACTTTTTTTGCGCCGGCTTTAAGATGGGCTTCTGCTTTTGCCTTATCCGTAAAGAACCCGGTGCTTTCTATCACTACGTCTACATCGTGGCTTCCCCACGGAATTTGAGCCGGGTCTTTCTGGGCATAAATTTTAATTTCTTCTCCGTTTACCAGAATTGAATTATCTGTGCTCTTTACCTCTCCTTCAAATTTCCCCTGTGCACTGTCGTATTTTAATAAATGCGCCAATACTTTCGGACTTGTAAGATCATTGATCGCTACCACATCAATCCCCTGCATGTTATAGATTTGCCTGAAAACCAATCTGCCTATTCTTCCAAAGCCATTGATTGCAACTTTAACTGTGCTCATAATTTGTTTGTTTTATTTTAAAAATTCGGTTGCAAAATTACGACTTGTTGCAGATTATTTCTATTAAAAAATTGTGAGGATAAAAGCACTTCAGGTATTAATTCTTTTTACCGCTTACATATTTATTTCCTTTCAGATAAAACCGGTAAGGAAGCAGCGCATCTTTGCCGGCACTTTCTACACCGATCCTCTTGCTAATGCCGATCCGGTCTTCCGGTATCGATGTGTTTCCATAAGTTATATACATTTCTTTGCCTGAAAGATGGTTGCCGGAATGATGTTTAAAAATACCTAACGCCTTGCCCACATTTCCGGGCCCACGCGTCAATGTTGCATCCGGCATTTTTTTGCCTGTTCTCTGTAACATAATATCAATGCCCTCGATGGGTTCAACCGCCCGGATCAGGATTGCATCGGGAATATTTTCTTCATTGGTAACAATATTCATCATTTGGTGGAGGCCATAGCATATATACACATATGCAGTGCCCGGTCCGGCATACATAGGCTCATTACGCGCGGTTCTTCTTCCTCCGAATGAATGGGAAGCTTTGTCTGTAAGGGCAACATACGCTTCTGTTTCTACAATCATTCCCGAAGTGGTTGCACCATCAAAATTGGTAACAAGAATTTTTCCAATAAGCTCTTTTGCTATGGTAACGACCTCTTTTCGGGCATAAAAAGACAACGGCAATTTCTTCATGAGTGAAAGATAAAAACATTCAGGAAACTAAATTATATTCTCTAAGTTTGGAAACATTTCAAATTACAATACGCGTTGCTTGAGGAAATCATCATAGCGATCCGGGCTTACGGGAGGGCGCACCGGTTTATAGTAAAACATCAGTTGTGGAAATGGATTGTAATACCCGGCATTATTTACGCCATTTTGTTTGGGGCGGGTTTTTATTTTTTCTGGCAATCTTCTGCTCATGTAATTGATTATTTTTTTTCGAAAACAGGGCTAAAAACCTGGTTGCAGCAGGAAGAAGAAGGGTGGCTGCGATTTATGTTTGTATTTGGTCAATTGGTATTGCACCTGATTTTAATGCTGCTCTATTTTTCCTGGTTCAAATATTTAATTCTCATTATCGGTTCGCCAGTATTTGCTTGGCTAAGTGAAAAAACGGAAGCCATTATCTGTCACGAAGGCCCAGGGTCGGATTCAAAAAAAATTTTTCTAAATATGCTCAGGGGCATATTGGTGGCTGTCCGAAATAGCCTTTGGCAAACGTTTTTTATTATCTGTATTTTATTTTTATCTCTTATACCGGTTATCGGATGGGCATCGCCGGTACTGGCAGTTTTTATGGAATGTTATTATTTCGGGTTTTCAATGATAGACTATACCCAGGAGCGAAGGGGGCTTAGCATCGCAGGAAGCGGAGATTTTATAAACGGACATAAAGGGTTGCCCATGGGCAACGGAATGATTTTTTATTTGATGCATTTGGCCCTTATAGCTGGATGGGTGCTTGCGCCGGGGTATGCGATAATAGCGGCTACCTTAAGTTTGCAGAAAGATTGAATGCAGGGATTGACTGGTTAACCGGTGTTTTTCAGTATAAGCCGGTAATAGAAATCCTGAACGATTGATTTAAAAATGGCTTTTCAAATAACAGGACTGAACTTATAATTTATCGAAGTGCATGATTTATCTTATCCCTTCCCCTTTGGCCGAAGATAGTTTGGAAACCATTCCTCCGTATGTGCTGGCTGCCATAAAAGAGTGTAAGGTGATTTTTGCTGAGAATGAAAGAACCGCCCGGCGCTTTCTCAAAAGCATGGATAAAAAAATCATGATTGATGATTTTGAGTGGTATGCAATTCACAAAACAGAGGAAAGGCAAATAAACATTTTCAGGCAAAAAATAAAAGAGCAAAAAAATATCGCCGTGATCAGTGAAGCCGGATGCCCCGGCATAGCGGATCCCGGCCAGTTGCTGGTAGCTGAAGCGCAGCAAATGCATGTACAGGTAAAGCCGCTGGCAGGCCCGAGTTCCATCTTGCTGGCATTAATGGCAAGCGGGCTGAATGGCCAGCATTTTACATTTCATGGTTATTTACCCGTTGATCATGCAGCGCGGATAAAGAAGATAAAGCAACTGGAAGAAGAATCGTTAAAAAAGAAATGCACTCAACTTTTTATTGAAACGCCTTACCGGAATGACCCGCTGCTAAAAGATATATTACATAGCTGCAACGCCCGTACGAAAGTGTGCATCGCTGCCGAAATTACTTCTTCAAATGAATGGATAAAAACAATGACTGTTGACGAGTGGAAAAAAAAGGTTCCTTCCTTACATAAAAGACCCGTAATTTTTTTATTGCAGGCGTAGTGCGTCTGACCGTTGCCGTTAGTTATACGCTATTACCGAACAAATCCGGCCCTTGCAGATTCTTCCCGGGCTGTTTTCCGAGATGCTGATAGGCTTTTGCTGTCACTTCACGGCCGCGGGGCGTACGCATTATGAAGCCTTCCTGTATTAAAAAGGGTTCGTACACTTCTTCCAGGGTGCCGGTTTCTTCTCCTACTGCAGTGGCAATGGTAGTAATGCCCACAGGGCCACCTTTAAATTTTTCAATAATGCAGCTAAGGATGCGGTTGTCCATTTCGTCAAGCCCGTATTCATCCACATTCAGCGCCCTTAAAGCGTGTTCGGTTATTCCCAGGTCAATGATCCCGTTGGATAAAACCTGGGCAAAATCCCTCACCCTCCGCAGGAGCCCGTTGGCTATTCTTGGTGTACCGCGGCTTCTGGCAGAAATTTCTTTAGCGGCGTCCGAGGTGATCCTGGTATTCAGGATAGCGCAGGAACGCAGGATTATTTTTTGCAGCATATCGGCATGGTAATACTCCAGCCTCGATTTTATTCCAAACCTGGAGAGCAGCGGTGCGGTAAGCAATCCGCTTCTTGTAGTGGCACCAATCAGGGTAAAGGGATTCAGATTTATTTGAACGCTTCTTGCATTCGGGCCCGTGTCAATCATAATATCGATACGATAATCTTCCATGGCAGCATATAAATATTCCTCTACCACATTGCTCAGGCGATGGATCTCATCAATAAACAACACGTCTTTTGGTTCAAGGTTAGTCAGCAAGCCTGCGAGATCCCCCGGTTTTTCGATCACAGGCCCGCTGGTTTCTTTTATATTTACTCCGAGCTCATTCGCCACAATTCTGCTGAGGGTTGTTTTACCCAGCCCCGGGGGGCCATGAAATAAAATATGATCCAATGCCTCATCGCGCAATTTTGCCGCTTTAATAAAGATTTTCAGGTTTTCAATTATCTGGTTCTGGCCGCTAAATTCTTCAATTACCGCGGGCCGTATATTATTTTCGAATTCCCTGTCTGCCGGTGAAAGTGTATTCTTTTCGGTATTTAGATTTTGATTTGACATGTATTGTAAAACTAAACTTTTAAATGCACAATTTGTGCGCGGATAGCACTTCAATAGCCGGGCGGAATCCGGGTAAATATTAAATTCAACGGAAAACCAACCTTTCACCAATTCTTTTCGCCATTAATCAAAACTAACAGGGACAGGAACCGTATCAAAAGTTACATTTGTACATGCGTAAATTCAACGTGCGTTATTGGGCCTGCCAGATTTTTGGCTGGGGCGGATGGGGGGTCATAAATTTATTCCTGCTCTATCTTTTTGCAAGGGATATGTATTTTAGCCCGCCCGAAAAGAGAAGAATAGTATTGTGGGTGCTTTTTATTGAATTCTTTTGGGCCGTAGTGGTAACGCACCTGTTGCGGATTTTTCTAAAATCGATCAACTGGATAAAATTTTCAATCAATAAGGTAATCGGCTTATTTATTATCTGCGTTTTTGCTTCAGGCCTCTTAATGTATTATGCCGACAGAACTACAGGACGGATTTCCGGATTTTCCCTGATCGCCTACGAGAAAAAGGAAAATTTAAAACTGGCTATTGCTAAAGAAAAAGAGTTAAATCTTGAAGGCACTGATTATTTTAAGAATGCAGGGAAAAATGTAAGCGACTCCATAAGAACGGCTGTTTCAAATATTAAGCGAAGCACCGGCTGGTTCAGGGACTCCAGTGGCAACTGGCAATATGCAGAGCAGCATGAAGCCAGCTTCTGGTGGGATTTCATATTAACCCTGTTGCTTATATCGCTCTGGCTTCTGGTGTATATGATGTGGCATTACCTCATGCGGAACCGGAAAAATGAAATTGATAAAATAAGCCTGGAGAAAACCGTAAAGGAACTGGAGTTGAATACTATCAAATCCCATATCAACCCTCATTTTATTTTTAATTCATTAAACAGCATTCGTGCGCTGGTAGATGAAAATCCGCAGCGGGCGCGAACTGCCATTACTGAACTCTCCAATATTTTGCGCAGCAGCATGCAGGTGGAAAAAATGGAAACGGTTCCACTGGAAAAAGAGCTCAACATTGTAAAAGATTATCTCGCCCTGGAGCAAATGCGTTTTGAAGAAAGGCTGAAAGTAGAAATGGAAATTGAAGATGATACCTTACAGCAGCCCGTGCCGCCAATGATGCTGCAAACACTGGTAGAAAATGCCATCAAACACGGCATCAGTAAGAAAATCAAAGGGGGTGTGGTAAAAATTATTTCAAGATATACCGATCATCACTTCGAACTCATCGTTCAAAATACCGGTACATTGGAAGACGGTATGGTGCCGGAAGGCTTTGGTATCAAAAGCACCCGTGACCGGTTACAATTTCTGTTCCAGGGTAAAGCAGATTTCCAGATTAAAAAAATAAATGGAAGCGAAGTGCAGGTCAGGATCATTATGCCCGCCATATATTCATAAGTTTGTTTCCTCTTGGGATAAAATAATTTAAATTGCCGGAGAAAATTTCATTTAGAATTAAAATATATGAGCATGCAAAGAGCAATCATTATAGATGATGAGCGGCTTGCGAGGAATGAGCTGAAAAAACTATTGCAGGAATTCCCCGAAATAGAGGTAGTGGGCGAAGCTGCCAATGCAAATGAAGGGATAGAGAAAATTGAAAACCTGAATCCTGATCTTATATTTCTTGATATTCAAATGCCCGGTAAAACAGGTTTTGATATGCTGACGCAGATAGAAAAAGTGCCGCATGTAATTTTTGTTACGGCATATGATGAGTATGCCCTCAAGGCATTTGAAGTAAATGCGCTGGATTATTTAATGAAGCCGGTAGAGCCGAAAAGGCTGGCCGATGCCTTATTGAAGTTGAGGCAGAAGGATGAAGAAGAAATGCTTTCCTACGCCAATAACCGCAGCTTGCTGCGCGAAACAGACCAGGTATTTGTAAAGGACGGCGAGCGTTGCTGGTTCGTAAAGTTATCAGATGTTCGGTTGTTTGAAAGTGTCGGCAATTATGCAAAGGTATATTTTGGAAATAATAAACCCCTCATTTTAAAGTCACTTAATGCGCTGGAGGAACGACTGGATGAAAAAGTTTTTTTCCGCGCCAACAGGAAACATATCATCAATCTTCGCATGATCGAAAAGATAGAACCTTATTTTAACGGGGGCCTGCTGCTGGATCTTATTGGCGGAGAAAAAATTGAAGTGAGCCGCAGACAGGCAGTGAAGTTTAAGGAAATGATGAGCTTGTAAAGCTGGTTCAATACTTGTGTTCCCATTAAAAGAAAAACCATGCACATGAAACCTATACTCCCGGTTACACTTCTTGCAAGTGCATTCATTTATTTTTTTTCCTGCCGCCAGCCGGTGTCCGATAATTCAGCAACCCCACTCACCCCTGACAGTCTTCATAAGCTGGTGGCACAATATGCGCCCGGACTCGGCGAAATCATGGGCGGCATCCAGACACATCATGCCAAGCTTTGGTTTGCCGCCATCAATGATAACTGGGGCCTGGCGCAGTATGAAATTGATGAATTAAAAGAAAGATTCGAACAGGCAAGGGATATAGAGAACCGGCCTGAGGTGAAAATGATTCCTATGATTTACCCGGCTATTGACAGCGTTGGTGCAGCAATTAAAGAAAAAAGCCTGGATAAATTTAAATCATCATTTCAATTGCTCACTGCCACATGCAACAGTTGTCACTCCGACAATAACTTTTCATTTAATGTAATTACCATCCCAACCGCTCCGCCGGTAACGAACCAGGATTTTAGGGTGAAGAGGTAAATTAACAGACCTAACAGGTTTTCAAAACCTGTTAGGTCTTGGAACGTTAGCTATGCTTTCACCGGCACAGAGTGAACAGCCGAAGCTATTTCCACAATGAGGTGTTCATCTTTCTCAATGGCATTGCCTACCACTATTACATCAGCGCCTGCTTTACAGTTCAGGTAAGCTTTTTCGGGATAGGTAATACCTCCGCCAATGATCAGCGGAACGGATATGCAGCCTGCTACCTTTTCAATCATGCCTTCTGTAATAGGTTTTCTTGCACCGCTGCCTGCATCCATATAAATTAATTTCATACCCAGCATTTCGCCGGCCATGGCAGTGCACATAGCTATTTCATTTTTATCTGCGGGTATCGGTGTTGCATTTGAAATATAAGAAACCGTGGTAGGAGCGCCGCCATCAATTACCATATAGCCGGTGCTCATTATTTCGAGCCCGCTTTGCCTTATTACCGGCGCACTTATAACATGCTGGCCGATTAAAAGATCGGCATTACGGCCGCTGATGAGTGAGAGATAGAGTAATGCATCTGCATGCCTGCTTACCTGACCGGCGCTTCCCGGGAAAAGAATAACGGGGATGGAGCTATGCTGTTTTATCAGTCGTATACATTGGTCAGCATAACTGGAAACCACCAGGCTGCCGCCGACTAAGAAATAGTCCACCTGCGCCGCGATACCTAACTCAATCAGCCGGTGCACTTTGTCGTCGTCTACTTTGTCGGGGTCAATTAAAACGGCAAATGATTTTTTGCCTGAGCTTTTTCTTTCACAAAGAGAATTGTATATGCCTTTTAACTTCATTACGGATGCTTAAATGCAAAAATGTCAAAATTTTTGCTCTTATAAAAATTTCATCAACAATAAAATATCAACTAATATCTTACAAAATTCTGATACTTGATTACCCGGGGTTATAGCAGACCTTAATTTCGTAATTTTACTTATGATAAACGTAGCAAACGAAATAGCGTTTCAAACGGCAAGAAGCGGGGGTAAAGGCGGACAGAATGTGAACAAAGTGGAAACAATGGTGGAAGGTCGTTTTCATGTATCGTCTTCATTAATTCTAAATGAAGGTCAAAAGGAAATGATACTTGAAAAACTGGCTTCAAAAATAACTGCTGAAGGATATTTATTAGTGAGAAGCAGCAGGGAACGTACACAATTGGGAAACAAGGAAGACGTTATCAGAAAGATAAATGAATTAATCAACCGGGCATTAGTAAAAAGAAAAGCACGAAAACCAACCAAACCCCCTGCCGCCTCAGAAGAAAACAGGTTAAAATCCAAAAAGGAAAAGAGCCTCATAAAAGAAACCCGGAAAAAAGTGAAAACGCATAATGATTAAATTCCTGAAGAAATATTCCGCCGTATTGCTTCTGCTTCTTACTGCCACTTCTTTTCAAAAAAAATTATCCTCCGGCATAGATGATAAAGCCACTGTCCGGCTAATTTTTAGTAACGTGGTGAAGGGCCATATACTCGTGTTAAATGATTCAGCATATACTAATCCGTTCAATGAAAGCTACACGGTGTCCAAATTCAGGTATTATGTTTCGAATATTTTTTTTGAGAAGGATAATGACGGGTTTCAACAAAAGGATAGTTATCATTTAGTGGATGAAGGTAATCAGGCGTCAAAAATAATAAGTGTCGGCCTGCCTGCGGGCAATTATAAAAGCCTGCAATTTTTGTTGGGTGTCGACAGCCTGCACAATGTATCTGGAGCGCAATCGGGAGATTTGGATCCGGATAAAGATATGTTCTGGACGTGGAACAGTGGTTATGTAATGGCAAAGCTGGAAGGCAGCTCTCCTGCCTCCGCGATTGTGAATCATAAATTTGAATATCATATCGGCGGTTTTTCCGGGCCCGATAAAGTATTAAAAGAAATTCGTTTATCCCTTCCCGGTAGCAGCTATGAATTCAGGGCGGGCAAATCTTATACGATTTTTATAACAGCGGATATAAATGAATGGTGGCAATCAGTCCATGATCTTAAAATTGCAGAGCATCCCGCAATTGCTGCTCCGGGAACATGGGCAAAAGAGATCAGTGATAACTATGCCCATATGTTTCATCTCGATAAAATCGTTGCAGAGTAAGCAGTGAAAAAAATTGTAGTTATATTGATTGCGGCATTTGTGGTTGCTTCCGCCTTCATACCTGACCCGTACCATACTCATAAAACCGGTTTTCATACAACGCCCCTGCAATTAGAAATTCCCAAAGGATGGCCGGCGCCATATGCTATTTTTAAAAATAACCCGCTTACCGAGGAAGGGTTTCAACTCGGCAGAAAATTATTTTATGACGGAAGGCTAAGCAAAGACAGCAATTTCCCCTGTTCATCCTGCCACCAGCAATTCGCTGCATTCGCCACCTACGATCATGATTTCAGCCACGGTTATAATAATCAGTTTACCACACGAAATGCGCCGCCCTTATTTAACCTCGCATGGTCGTCGTTGTATCACTGGGATGGCGGCATTAACCATATAGAAGTACAGCCGCTGTTTCCTATTACCGCGCCAAATGAAATGGCTGAAAATATAGATTCCGTTTTGGCAAGACTGAGAAAAGATACTGCCTATCATCGTATGTTCAAAGCTGCCTTTGGAACGGATGAAATCAACAGCCAGCGCATGCTGAAAGCGCTGGCGCAGTTTACAGGTTCGCTGGTTTCGGCTGATTCAAAATATGATCGTGTAAAAAGAGGAGAAGAAATATTCAGCTCGGGCGAGCAACGCGGCTATGAACTGTTTAAGGCGCGGTGCAGCACCTGCCATAAAGAACCACTTTTTACCGATTACTCTTTTCGCAACAACGGCCTTGCCATGAATGATTACCTGAAAGATTCCGGCCGTATGAGGATTACGGGCGATCCTGCAGATTCATTGAAATTCAGAGTACCCAGTCTGAGAAATGTGGTAGTTACTTTTCCCTACATGCATGATGGAAGATTGTATTCATTATACAAAGTGATAGATCATTACAGAAATGGTATCGTGCAGAGCCCCACATTGGATTCTTCATTGCGAAACGGAATTCCGTTTACCGATAAGGAGAAGGAAGATATTGTACTGTTTTTACATACGCTTACCGATACTACTTTTTTGCACGATAAAAGATTTTCCCAGCCATAATTTGCGCGCTTCTTCGTTACATATTATACAGTTAAATTTGATTTTTTAAAACCTGATACCTTTTGAGCAGCATAAAAAAATTAGCCGGGCAAACCATGTGGTATGGAGTGAGCTCCATCGCCGCAAGGTTTTTGATTTATTTGCTTACGCCGTACCTCACCTATAAGTTTTCCAGCACCGGTTACGGGGATATGAGCATCCTGTATGCGGCCATTCCTTTTATGAATGTAATATTTACCTACGGAATGGAAACCGCATTTTTCAGGTTTGCCACCAGGGAAGAATATAAAAAAGATATTTATAACACTGCAACAATTTCTATTTTAGCCAGCACCTTGCTGCTGTCTTCGATATTATTTGTCTGCAGGAGCGGGCTGGTACGCCTGTTGCGTTTGGACGATCACCCGGAACTGGTAACCTATTCAATTTTGATCATTGCCATAGATACGCTCACTACGTTGCCTTTTGCGAAACTGCGGCTGGATCAGCGGCCCCGTAAATATGCATTGATCCGGGTAGCCGCCATTTTGCTCCAGGTAGCAGTTTTATATTTTTTAGTTTCGGTTTGCCCGCACATTGCAGCGCGTCATCCCTATGGATTCATCGCCACATTTTACAAACCTGATTACGGGGCCGGCTATTTTGCCATAGCGAATCTTTGTGCATCCGTCTTTGCGCTCATTTTGCTTCGCAAAGAATTTCTGTCATTCGAATTCAGGTTCAATAAACAGCTGTGGCGCGTAATGATGGTGTACTCGCTTCCCCTGATCATTGCCGGATTCGGGGGTATGATCAATGAAACATTTGACAGGATCATGCTTACCTGGCTCGCTCCCGTGCATACGATCGATGAAGCGAAGATGCAGGTGGCCATTTATTCCGGCTGTTATAAGCTTTCTTTGCTGATAACGCTTTTCATACAGGCTTTCAGAATGGCGGCGGAGCCGTTTTTCTTTAAGCAGGCAGAGGGGCAGAATCCGCAAAAGGTATACGCACGCGTGATGAAGTTTTTTGTGATCACCATTACACTGATGTTTCTTTTTGTGACGATGTACCTGAATATCTGGAAATACTTTCTTGCAAAAAAGTTTTATTGGACAGGCCTGAAGGTAGTGCCGGTATTATTGCTGGCAAATATGTTTTTGGGTATTTATTACAACCTCGCCATCTGGTATAAGCTCACTCATAAAACCATTGCCGGCGCCTACATTACTATCATTGGCGCGCTAATCACCCTGGTTATTAATTACTTTTTCATCCCTTACTTCAGCTATATGGCTTCAGCGTGGGCAACATTTTTTTGCTATGGAAGCATGATGGTGATTTCGTACATCTGGGGGCAAAAGGAATACCTGATTCCTTATGCCTGGAAGAAGCTGTCTGCCTATATCCTGATGGTGGTGATTTTGTATTTCGTTCATGAAGGCATTATTCATCTTTTCAAAGGAACTATGGTGAATCTTGTCTCCGGCACTGCTCTGATGCTTTTATATGCATGGTTTATTATAAGAGTGGAATGGAAAGAAATGCAGCGTATATCTTTTATAAAAAAGCTGGCACCGGCAAAAGCTGAAACCGGTTCTCCTGCAGGGTAATACGGACTTGTTTTGCGAAAATTTTTAAAGAAAATATTAGGCCCTCTTCTCACGCGCATCGCGTCAGGCGCGTCTGCCCCTGACAGAAAAGATGTATTCAAATCATTAAGCAAACTGTATCATGATCTGAAAAGCAAAGATTCTTACCGGGGTATTATCATCAACACCGGGCTCAATAAAAGCCGGTTCATTATTTTCAGCGATCATCACAAAGGCAACCGGGACCATGGCGATGATTTTGCATCGAATGAAAAGAATTATCTCGCGGCACTTGAATATTATTTTCAAAATGATTTTTATTACGTTAGCCTGGGTGACGGCGAAGAGTTATGGAAATACAAACCGGCGGAAGTAATGGCTCATAATGAAAGGGCATTAGGCGCAGAAGCAAAGTTTCATGAGCAAAAAAGATATTACAAGGCATTCGGTAACCATGACCTTACATGGAAGAATAAATTTGATGTGAATTTCTGGTTCAGGGGAATATTCAAACTGCCATTGCCGGTTTGGGAAGGCCTGATTTTAAAAGACACCATAGCCGGCAAAAGAATATCATTCTTCCTTACCCATGGTCACCAGGGCGATAAAATGAGCGACAACAATGGCTTCAGTACGTGGATTGTAAGCCACATCTGGCGGCCATTACAGCGATATCTGGAAATAAACGTAAATACGCCTGCCACAAGCCTCGACCTTACCGACAAGCACAACATCATGATGTATGAATGGAGTGCCCTGCAGAAAGATGTGATATTGATAACCGGTCATACCCACAAGCCGGTTTTTGCTTCGGGGCTGTATTCCAGCCATCCCAGCAACCGGATACCCGGCCACAATGATGATATAACGGTGACGGACAAACGAAAATTAAAACCTTCCTATTTCAACAGCGGCTGCTGTTGCTATAATGATGCCGATATCACCGGCATTGAGATTGCCGATGGCAAGATCAGCCTTATTAAATGGCATTGGACAAATGATGCTTCGCAAAGGGTGGTACTGGAAGAAAAAGAATTGGAGAAATTGGCGGCTGATTTATAATTTTTTGAAAGTTTCGGAATTTTTACAAAACACATTCATCCTTTTTCAGGAGTGTGTATGCATCCATATTGCTGCAGCGGTTTTGCGTGGATCAGCAGGAGCCCGAAAAAGTTTTATTGCAAAATTTCCGGGCGCTGCCATTGATACAGGGTGGCCCGTGCGGATTACCCGAAGACCTCAGCAGGATCAACAATGATAACAGTGCCCTCACACTAAAAATGCCGCCTGTTCCTTATGGCATCAGCGGTACCATTCAGCTTTCAACCAACGGCGGTAATACCGTCGTGCAGCAAATTGATGGCTTGGGAAGAGTGGTAAAAGTGCCCACCAATCAAAACTATGCAGCAGGCACGTACAACATTGATGTGTATAATGACGGATTGCCAACCGGCGCTTATTTTTTGCGTTTGCAAAACGGCGCTTTGCAAAAGGTGGTGACGATATTGAAGGAGAGGCAGCCTGTCATACAAATGTGCTTACTATTATATACGGCCTGTGCAAGCGACTTTTCAAGGTTTGCTTTCCACTTTTCCCGGTCAAAGACTTTTTGGAGAAGGAAGCCTAAAGATGCCCCGGATGTATGATCTTTTGGAATCTTCCGGAGATTTCAAAAGTTGTAAATAATTTTAATCATCATCATCCTTACTATTCGTCACCTTCACAAACGCGGCTCTTCTTGGCGGAGGTACTTTGCTATTCATGCCTTTAATTGCTTTCCATAGTACTTCATTAAATGCAGCTTCATTTACTTCGTCCTCTTTGCTGAAATTGAATGTTGCGCTCTTGCGTGATAATTCACTGGAAGCTGTATTTTTTTCAGAGAAGTCAACATTTTCATTTACATGATTAAATGGCGTCAGATCAGGTATTGCTGTAAAGCTGCGCCACAACGGCGTTGCAGCCGCATCGTACTGGCTCATCGGCGGAAGGCCGAGAATAAGCTCGATGGTTCTGAGCACGCCCGAAGTGCTGTAAAACGTGTGGTCTGTGAAATGTCTTTTTACATACGGGCTCACTATATATACCGGGCTGCGGTGTGCATCTACATGGTCAGGGCCATCCTGCGCATCATCTTCCAGAATAAATACGACGCTTTCTTTCCAAACGGGACTTTTACTTAAATAGTCAACAAACATCCCTACTGCCAGGTCATTATCCGCTACATGCGCAAATGGAGTAGGCCTGCCTTTTGTTACCCCTTCGGTATGGTCATTGGGAAAACGCAATGTGCTCAGATGTGGTAATGCGTTGGCTTTTACCAGTGAGTCGAATTCTCTTTTCCATTCATCAAACCTAACGGTGTCGCGTACACGCAGATTCCATCCCGTAAAGTAGGGACACAGATGATCTTTTAATACAGGAATATTGGGTTTAAAATCATCTGCAAATTCTCCATAAGTGCGGTAGCTTACATTCGCCTGTTTGCAGTCATCCCATATATACACTTTATTATTGGCTACCGGCAGTGTTCCTTCGCCTGCATATTCACCGCCCCGCCCTCCGTAGTTGGTCGGCCAGTTTTTTTCAATATAATCAGTGGCATAGGCGCCGGTGCTCCAGCTATGACCATCTTCGCTTACTTCAGCATCTACATAAAAATTATCGAGCAATGCAAATTCATTTACTATCTTATGCTGATTGGGCGTATATTTTTCGCCAAATAAAACGAGGCTTGTATCACCGTTGCCATCGGCTATATCACCCAGTACCTGGTCGTAAGTCCTGTTTTCTTTGATGATGTAAAAAACATATTTTATTGGCGAAGGGTCGCCCACTCTTGAGGGAACAGGATTGCCCGTCTCGCCGGATGAGATGGTCTCTCTTTGCTTGGTGTAGGGCGTATTGGCATATACCTGCTTCGAGTATGCTGCCAGTTGCCTTGCATCCGGAACATTGATTACACTCATGGTTCCGGTAAAAAGATTTCCAATATACTGAACAGTTCTTACCTTGGCTGTATCTCCCTTTTGATAGTCCAGTCTTGTTTTCTTAGATGCGGGATTGGGGCCATACGGATTGGCATAAGAAGAAAATCCTTTTCCGTTGGCAACAAAAATTTTATCACCAACTGCCTTTACGCAGGAAGGATACCACCCCGTGGGGATAAAGCCTTTGGAAACACTGTGACCGGGATCGCTCACATCAAATACGGCAAGACAATTATTATCCGCATTGGCAACATACAGGGTTTTTTCATCAGGGCTCAATGCAACCCCATTGGTAGTAGAACCTGCAGGAGCATCGGGGTATAAGGATGCAGTTAATGTTTCAGCTACTTTTTTATTAGCCGTATTGATTACAGAAACCGAGTTGTCGTTGGCATTTGCAACAAACAGGTATTTCCCGTTTCGGGTCAGGCATATATCGTTGGGATTGTCTCCGACAGGTATACTGTCAACCAGTTTTTTTTCGGATGTGTTGAAAACATAGACATGGTCGCTTCCCCAGCCGCTGATGTATAATTGTTTTTTATCGGGCGATAAAAGGCAGGTATAGGCTTCTCCTCCCAGGTGGTATTTCCCGGTTACCTTTTTCGTTTTCAGGTTTACAGTGTACAAAGAATTATCTTCCTTGGTAACGACGTACATGGTATTTTTTGCATCGTCAATATCAATGCCGCAGGGCGAAATTTTGTTGGGCCATTTTTCCCCCAAAGCGATACTATCTTTTAGAACCAGCTTCCGGTTTTCTACGGTATATTTTAATATCCGGTTGTTATTGCCGCCGGATGCATATAAAAATTTCCCATTGGCGCTAAACTTCAGACCCATCCAGCATTCTGTTACAACAATATTGTCTATTACTTCTGCTTTCGGCACGTCTATCAGCTGGATACTCTGCGTGCCTTGCCCGCTGTTGATCACGGCCATCAGTTTTTTTGAATTGCTTACTGCAATATTTAGCGGGAGATCACCGAGCATTAATCCCGTACCTGCGGGCGAAAGTTTCCAGCCATTGGAGAGGGTGAGCACTTTTGGCGTGGCGGTATCATTTTGGGCATTTGAAATCAGCAATGAGAATACGGGTAAGAAAATCAGCATAATTTTTTTCATAGCCGATGGTTTACAGGCAGTAAAAGTACAATTGTTTGCGGTAGGGTATGTTTAGTTTTTATTATCAAAAACCGGGGTCGCCCTTCTTAAAAAAATTACCCGAAAAATTCATGGAGAAGTCAGGAAAATATTGTTATTGCCGGAATTGCTTTTTAACTCTATATCCTTACCTTTGCGGCCGATCAAAAAAAGCGTTAATCCAAGATATATTTTATGCCAAATATTGGAAAAGTAAAGCAGATTATCGGGGCTGTTGTAGACGTTCAGTTTGCCGGCGATAATAAGCTTCCGGAAATTTATAATGCGCTGGAGCTTACCAAAGCCAACGGCGATAAACTCGTGCTGGAAGTACAGCAGCATCTGGGCGAAGATAGTGTTCGCTGTATAGCCATGGACGGAACCGAAGGGTTAAAAAGAGGAATTGAAGTAGTTGACACCGGTTCCCCGATTAAGATGCCTACCGGGCCAGCCATCAACGGCAGGCTTTTTAATGTAACAGGGGATGCTATCGATGGCCTTCCGCAGGTCAGCAAGGAAAATGGCAGGCCCATTCATGCCAAGCCACCGTTGTTTGAGAACCTCAGCACTGCTTCGGAAATATTATATACGGGTATTAAAGTTATCGACCTGATCGAGCCGTATGCCAAAGGAGGAAAGATTGGTTTATTTGGGGGGGCAGGTGTGGGTAAAACCGTATTGATTCAGGAGCTGATCAACAACATCGCAAAAGCATATAGCGGTTTGTCTGTGTTTGCCGGGGTGGGAGAAAGAACCCGCGAAGGGAATGACCTCATGCGTGAAATGATCGAGGCGGGCATTATGAAATATGGCGATAAGTTTAAGCACAGCATGGAAGAAGGCGGATGGGATCTTGAGACAGTGAATCTTGAAGAGCTGAAAGATTCCAAGGCTACCTTCGTATTCGGGCAAATGAATGAGCCCCCTGGAGCAAGAGCCAGGGTAGCGTTGAGCGGATTGACGGTGGCAGAATATTTCCGCGACGGCGATGGTACCGGAAAGGGGAGAGATATTTTGTTTTTTGTCGACAATATATTCCGGTTTACACAAGCCGGCTCTGAAGTATCTGCATTGCTCGGCCGTATGCCAAGCGCGGTGGGGTATCAGCCTACACTGGCCACAGAAATGGGATTGATGCAGGAAAGAATTACCTCAACAAGAAATGGCTCTATTACTTCTGTACAGGCAGTATATGTGCCGGCCGACGACCTCACTGATCCGGCACCGGCTACCACCTTTGCCCACCTCGACGCTACCACAGTATTAAGCAGAAAAATTGCCGACCTTGGTATTTACCCTGCGGTGGATCCATTGGATTCTACCTCAAGAATTCTTACGGCTGCCATCGTTGGCGAGGAGCACTATAACTGCGCCGACCGTGTAAAGCTCACGTTGCAGCGATATAAAGAATTACAGGATATCATCGCTATTCTCGGCATGGATGAGCTGAGTGATGAAGACCAGCTAACGGTGAAGCGTGCACGAAAAGTACAGCGCTTTCTTTCGCAGCCCTTCCATGTGGCAGAGCAGTTCACCGGTTTGAAGGGGGTGCTGGTGCCGATCGAAGAATGTATCCGTGGCTTCAATGCCATTATGGATGGAGAAGTGGATGAATATCCCGAGGCTGCATTTAACCTGGTGGGTACGCTGGAAGATGCAATTGCAAAAGGTAAGAAAATGATGGAAGCCGCTAACGCTTAATTTTCAAATTATGATTCTTGAAATATTAACTCCCGAGCAAAAAGTTTTCAGCGGCGATGTGTATGGTGTGCAATTGCCTGGTATCGGGGGCATGTTTGAAGTGCTCGAAAAGCATGCGCCGCTCGTAAGCGCGCTGAAGTCCGGAAAACTGAAGATATTGAAGGATAAAAATACCAGCGCATCCTATACCATCCAGGGAGGCTTTGTAGAAGTATTGAATAACAAAGCTACCGTGCTGGTGGAAGGAGCGAAAGAATTGTAAATAAAACATTACGCTAACCGGTTATGACCACTGCATTTGCAGTGGTTTTTTGTTTCGTTCACTCAAACATTTCTGTAATGAAGTACAGATAGTGCGGTGACCGGAAGGAGCGCGATCAGAAAAAAAGAATACCCGCTATTTGTAATAAAAAATACAATAAGGGTTATTGCTATCACATACACCGGGTAAGTGAAAAATAATAACCCCAGCATGATGGAATCATAATGATCGTGCGCCCGTTTATATATAAACCCGTGAATAGCATAATATAAAGGTAAATGAACAGCATACCCGGCCATTGCCGGAATAAATAAAATAAATTTTTGAAAAGCGGAGGATGGTACTTGAAAAATCTTCTTTCGCTTTATTTCATCCGTGTCCTCGATTTCATATACCAGCTTTTGCAATTCATTCTTCAGAATTTCATTGAATTCGGTTATGGCTTTGTTGTCAGAAATACCGGCAGTCAGCCTTTCTTTTGTAATGCTGTTTCCGAAATTCAGCAATATTGCTTTGCCGAATTTCCGGAAGCTGCTGTAGTTGATGCCGGCAGGAATAATTTCGAGAGGGATATTTTGCAGCCATGCAGTTATTGCCAGCCTTGCAGTTCCTTTTTTCAAAGGACGCAGATGCCATTCGTTGGTTGAGCCTCCTTCACTGAAGATCAATACGATTCCATTTTGCCTGAATATTTCCTGGCATGCATCAAATGTGGCATAGATGTGCCCGAGATTTTCCGCTCCTTCGCTCAGGCGGTAGATGGGCAGCATGTTTAATGAGCGCAGTATCCGGGTAACCCGCTTATTCACGAATACATCACCCCGGGTAAGCGAGGAGACAGATCGTTTGAAAACAGTGGCAATAATGATTGCATCTAAAAATGAATTGGGATGATTGCACGCGATCAGCAGGGGCCCGCTCCTGCGCAAAATATTTTTGTCGCTGATAAAAATTTTACGGCAGTAAAAACGGAGAAAAATCCTGGCGGGGTAAAGCAGTATCCTGTAAAGCAAAAGTTTTTCTTAAAAATATTCAAACTTTTGTAATTGCAAGTCACTACCTGTCTTCTTGTATGCCCTGTAGTTCTTGTATGGTTCCGAAGTTGCTAATTTAATTGCGGATCAATCGGGAAGTTGATCATCATTTCATAATTGCCGCCGAGGTGGCGTAAAGAGTTTTTCCAGATATCTTCGGGGCGCGTATCGAAGATCAATTTTCGTGTAGCCTTTACCGTTAGCCAGCTTTCCTCCTTCATTTCCTGGTCCAGCTGTCCCTCGCTCCATCCGCTGTACCCGATAAAAAACCGGATATGGTCTTTATCGAGATGGTTTTGTTTAAAACTGGCCACCAGGCTTTCATAATTGCCTCCCCAAAAAACATCTTCTATCACTTCCTCGCCCCCGCTTATCAGTTGGGGATATTGGTGTAAAAAGTGTAAAGTATCACGCTGAACAGGGCCTCCTTCGAAAACAGGGAAAGAGGCGGCTACCAGGTCTTCCACCAACTGATCAAGGGTTTGCGGAATGCGTCTGTTCAGCACAAATCCGAAACTCCCCTGGGGAGAATGTTCACACAAAAAAATTACCGAACGGGAAAAGTTGGGGTCTTTCAGGAAGGGGTTTGCAATTAATAATGTGCCGCTTGAAGGAGGTATCATAATTCTAAATTATATTTATTTATCGAATAAAAGTTATAGCAGAGATGTTTTGAGCCAAATATAAACTCTAACACTTAGTTAAAATTTATGAATCCCTCATTCCAGCCTGATTTTAGCGCTTGTGAAGATTAAATTTGCCATTGCATGAAAAGAATTTTCCCCATCATTACCATACTGATTTTTGTGTCGCTATTAGGGCTCATCTATTTTCAGTATGAGTGGATCAGGCAGGCGCTGGAAGATAAGCAACAGCAGTTTGACCACACCCTTCAGTTGATTACGGCAACGGCCGCTACCGACCTTGCCGATCAGAAAGGAAATCTGTCGCCTTTTAACAGCCGTAAAAACAGCGAAATTCTTTTCCCTTTAAATGCCGTACCTTCTACGGTAGTCCACCGGTTTTCCAGGGAGGAGATAAAGGCAACTATTGATCGTGCATTTGAAAAAACAGGCGTAAAGAAATTCGACTATGAATTTGCCATCACTAACATGTCGCTGATGGGCGACGACCTTCAGTCAAAAAATTATGCTGCCGAATACCTCGATACCACTCATAATCTTGCCTGTGTAATACCGATTCAGTCTCCGAACAGCAGCATTATTGAGCAGTTTGCGCCGGAAGAATTATTAACCATTGTTGTACCGAATGTAAAAAATATCGTCTGGCAGCAGATGATCTGGATGGTGGTCGGATCGCTGGTTTTTACCTGCATCATTTTCGCTGCATTTTATATCACTATAAGAGCTTTGCTGAATCAGAAAAAGCTTAGTGAAATAAAATCTGATTTCATCAATAATATGACGCATGAATTCAAAACGCCCCTTGCTACAATTTCACTGGCGGTGGATGCAATGCGAAATGACAAAGTGCTTAACGACAGGAGCAGGATGGAATATTTTTCCGGAATTATTAAAGATGAGAACAAGCGGATGAACAAGCAGGTAGAAACGATATTACAGGCTGCCTTGCTTGATAAGCAGGAAATTCAGCTGAATGAAAGGCCTGTGCATGCCCAGAAGATTATTGAATCGGCGATAAACAATATTAAGCTGCCGCTGGAAGAAAAACACGGAAAGCTGGAAGTGCAGCTACATGCTTCCAACGACCTGGTGGTGGGTGATGAAGTACACCTGACGAATATTATCAACAACCTGCTGGATAATGCCGTTAAATATTCAAAAGAAAATCCCTGCATTAAATTATCTACCCTCAACTTCAACAGCCACCTGCGCATAAAGATAGAAGACAACGGCATTGGCATGAGCAAGGAAACGTTGCACCGCGTATTCGAAAAATTTTATCGTGCTCACACCGGCAACATCCATAATGTAAAAGGCTTTGGCCTCGGCCTAAGCTATGTGAAATCTATGGTGGACGCCCATAAAGGGAAAATAAAAGTAGAAAGTACGCTTGGAAAAGGAAGCACCTTTATATTGGATTTTCCCGTTATCAGGAATGAAGCCGGGGCATAAGATTTCACTAAACTTTTTCACTTGAAATTTTACGGTTATTAATTTTTGTTCCAAATTTATGAGGAGAACAGAGAGTTGTTTGTAGCATTCTGCTGAAGCACTAAAAACTTATTACCGATCCCGCCATCTTTACTTATTCATACTTTCTACACATGTAATTCACAGGTTTTGCACGGGCATTTTAGCTAAAAATGGATGAAACCCTTGCCTGATTTACATGAAAGCCGCGTGAATAAAAAAGTTTTTTTGAAAATTGTTGTCTTAGTGGGAAAATGTGTTATTTTGTGGAAATTTCTATTTTTATCCACTAATTAGCTCATAATGACAGGCTTTATAGGTGAATTTGAGGCTACTTTAGACAATAAAGGACGTTTCCTGCTCCCGACAGGTATCAGGAAACAATTGCCTGACAGTGGCGGTGAGCCCTTTGTTATTAACAGGGGTTTTGAAAAATGCCTGAGTTTATATACGGCTAAAAGCTGGAAGCCTTTATTTTCTGAACTGGGCAAGCTCAACGATTTTGACCCAAAAGTAAGACAGTTCAAAAGGTATTTTCTTAATGGTGCAACGCAGGTAGAATTAGATAATGCAGGACGGATGTTGATACCAAAAAATCTTATTGAGTATGCGGGGCTGGATAAAGACATTGTATTGGTTTCAGCGATTGACAAGTTTGAGATATGGGATAAAACAAAACATCAGCAGTTCTTTGAAACTTTTTCACCGGAATCCTTCAGCGATCTGGCAAAAGAAGTAATGGCAAAAGATAAAACAGAAAAGTAAGATGCAGGAGGGCATATATCATGTGCCGGTGATGCTGCAGGAGGTAATTGCGGGTTTACAGATTGATCCATCAGGCATCTATGTGGATTGCACCTTCGGAGGTGGGGGCCATAGCCGGGCAATTCTCCGGCATCTGAATGAAAACGGCAGGTTGATTGCCTTTGACCAGGATCCGGATGCAAGGGAAAATTTACCGGAAGATAAACGGGTTACGTTCATCCCGCACAACTTCCGGCATCTGCAGCGCTTTCTCCGGCTTTACAAAATTTCTTATGTGAATGGGGTGTTGGCAGACCTTGGCGTGTCGGGCCACCAGATTGATGAAGCTTCACGGGGCTTCTCCACGCGATTCGATGCCGGCCTGGATATGCGGATGAATCCGTCGCAACCGGCGGATGCAGCATGGATCATTCAGTCTTACCCTGAAGAAAAGCTGCACCGGCTTTTTGAGCAGTATGGCGAGGTCACCAATGCAAAAACCCTGGCGAAGTGTATTATTGAAGCAAGGCGAACCACACCATTGAAAACGATTAATGAATTCAGGCAGGCATTGTACCCTGTGGTAAAAGGAAATCCTGAAAAATATTTTGCACAGGTATTTCAGGCATTGCGGATAGAAGTAAATGATGAATTGAATGCGCTCAAGGAAATGCTGATACAGATTCCGGATATTTTAACCAGCAAAGGAAGAGTGGTCATTATCACCTTCCATTCGCTGGAAGACAGGATGGTAAAAAGTTTTTTTAAGAATGAAAGTTTTGATGAAGAACGCGCCCCCGACTTGTTTGGAAAACCCCGGGAAAAAAAATTAAGAATAATAACTAAAAAGCCAATCAGGCCATCACCTCTGGAACTACAGGAAAATCCAAGATCGAGAAGCGCTAAGCTGAGAATTGCCGAAAGAGTTTAAAAAAATCAACAATAATAATAACCGTGGAGCAGCAGGAAAACAATAAGGCGGATATGAAAAGACCACCCCGTAAAAAAGGGCGGTTGCAAATTTTTTATAACCAATGGTTGGTAAAAAATATTCCTTTCTACCTGTTTGTATCCATGCTCGCGATATTATACATCGCCAACGGTCATTATGCTGATAAAATGATCCGGGATATAAATACAAAGGCCGGCGACCTTAAAGAAAAAGAGTATGAATTTAAAACCGTAGAGCGGGATGTAATCTTCAGAAGCAAAGAAAGTGAACTGGCAAAGGCAGTGGAACCCTTAGGGCTGAAAGAGTTGATGTCGCCGCCGGTAAGATTAACAGATAGTTCAAAAAAATAAAATACTAACCCATCTGTGGATATAAAGAAAGACATATTGTGGCGCATTTATCTGTGCTTTCTGGGTATTATGGCATTAGGTGTTACGATATTGGGCCGTGCCATCTACATACAAAGGGTGCAGGGAACGTATTGGAAAAGTATGGCGAGCCATGAGCACATTAAGATTATCGATGTAAATGCAGAACGCGGTACTATTTATAGTGAAAATGGAAATATGCTGAGTACTTCCATTCCGGTATTCGATATATATGTTGATTTTGGCGCAGAAGGACTCCGTGAAAAAAACGGGAAACGCTTTCATCAAAATCTCGATTCATTATGCATCTGTTTGTCTGATCTGTTTAAAGATGCTCCGCCTTCAGCGTACCGGAAAATCTTATTGAAAGGTTATAAGGATGAAGACCGTTATTTTCCCTTAAAAAAGAAAATTTCTTTTGAGCAATACGAAGTGCTGAAAGATTTTCCACTGATCAGGCAAGGGAAAAATAAGAGTGGGTTCATTTTAGATCAAAGGGATAACCGCGTAAATCCCTATGTGCTGTTGGCCAACAGGACAATCGGCCTGTCCCGCGGAGATACCAGCAGAAACGTCGGGCTGGAGCGGTCTTACGATAGTGTGCTTAAGGGAGAGAGCGGTAAAAGACTCGTGCGATATGTAGCAGGGGCTTACATCCCGGTAGATGGTGCGGAGATAGAGCCCGAGAGTGGCAGCGATATTGTAACGACGATAGATACTTATATGCAGGATGTGGCAGAAAATGCTTTGATGAAGATGATGGTGCAAAACAATTCATTGCACGGAACCTGTATTGTAATGGAAACTAAAACAGGGAAGATAAAAGCAATTGCCAATCTTGGAAGAAGGCCGGATGGCTCGTACATTGAGGATTATAATTATGGCCTGGGAAGAAGAACGGAACCCGGGTCAGTTTTTAAGTTAGCAACCTTAATTTCTCTGCTGGAAGATAAGTATGTTGATACCGGCAGCATCGTGGATTGCGAAGGAGGACAAAAAATATTCTACGGGCTGAAGGTTACGGATTCACACCTGGGTACGCACGACATCACGGTGAAAGAAGCTTTTGCCCGTTCATCCAACGTGGCATTTGCAAAAATGGCGGATGAATTTTATCACGATCAGCCCAATCGTTTTTATAATCATTTGCATGCGTTGCGCCTGGATGTGCCTACGGGGATAGATCTGGTGGGCGCTGCGGATCCCTATATCAAAAAACCCAACAGTAAATACTGGACAAAAACCACGTTGCCGTTTATGGCACACGGCTATGAAGAATTAATAACCCCGCTCCAGTTGCTCACCTTGTATAATGCTGTAGCCAACAATGGAAAAATGATGAAACCCTACCTGGTCAACTCAATTGACAAAATGGGTGAAGAAGTAAAGTCATTTAAACCAACGGTGCTCATAAATAAAATATGCAGCGACGAAGTATTGGCAAAAGTAAAATTATGCCTGCTGTCGGTAGTACAGAGTGAACATGGAACCGCTCATGCGCTTAAAACCTCTGTTTACCAGTTTGCCGGTAAAACAGGTACTGCGGTAACCGCTCTGGATAATCGCGGATATAATAAGGCGCACAAAATTTACCAGTCGGCATTTATGGGTTTCTTTCCGTACGATGATCCGCAATATACGATCGGTGTAGTAATTCAAAACAGCAGCGATTCAAAGCTGGCGTATGGCGGATCAGTAGCGGGTCCGGTGTTCAGGGAAGTTGCTGATAAGATTTATGCAGAGCGATTGGGCAGCGAATCCTTGCAGCAATTGGCGGAGAAAACGGTGGATACGGGCCGGATAAAGTTTTTTGGCCTGAGAAATGACCTCGATGATATTTTCAATGAATTCAACTATCCTGTTTCAGATTCTTCATCGGCCAATGCATGGAGAGCGAGTGTATTCGGCGATGGCCGTGCACAATTGAAATCAATGTATACTACACAGGTCGCAGGCCATAAAGTTCCGGATGTAACGGGAATGGGCCTGAAAGATGCCGTGTACTTACTGGAAAATTTAGGATTAAAAGTATCGGTAAAAGGCAGGGGAAAGGTGGTTAATCAATCATTAGCTCAAAGCTCGGATTTTCATAAAGGTGAATCAATAAACCTGCAATTGAATTAATGGCGTTATTGTCAAATATATTATCCGGTGTATCAGTTATTGCAACAAAGGAAATTCCCGTTGCTGAGGTAAATGATTTACAAACCGATTCACGAAAGGTGAAGCCCGGCAATGCTTTTATTGCTGTGAAGGGTACGCTCACAGATGGCCATACCTATATTGATATGGCTATCGCCAATGGTGCTACGGTGATAGTTTGTGAAACCTTGCCCGAAAGAATAAATGAAGAAGTGCATTATATCGTGGTACCGGATTCTGCTGCCGCAACAGGTATCATGGCGCATAATTTTTATGGCTGTTTAAGTAAAAAAATAAAAATAGTCGGCGTAACCGGAACTAACGGGAAAACAACCATTGTCACTTTGTTGTTTAAGCTGTTTGTTCAATTAGGCTATAAATGCGGGCTGCTGAGCACGGTGCAAAATCAAATAAATGATAAAGTGCTTTCAGCCACCCATACAACTCCCGATGCCATTACGCTTAATAAACTGATTGCCGAAATGAATGATGCCGGCTGCTCATATATTTTTATGGAGGTAAGCTCGCATGCGATTGACCAGCATCGCGTGGAGGGATTGCAATTTACCGGCGGCATATTCAGCAACATTACCCATGATCACCTCGATTATCATAAAACATTTGATGAATACATCCGGGTAAAGAAAAGCTTTTTTGATTCACTGCCGTCTGCTGCATTCGCGCTAAGCAATGCAGATGACAAGCGCGGTGCGGTAATGCTTCAAAATACCAGAGCAAAAAAATATTTATACAGCCTGAAGACGGTGGCAGACTTTAAAGGAAAAATTATTGAGAACACCTTGTCCGGGTTGGTATTATCCATTAATGATACCGATGTGCATTGCAGGCTCATTGGCGCCTTTAATGCCTATAACCTGCTGGCCGTGTATGGAGCAGCGGTTTGTTTGGGAGAGGATAAGCAAACCGTGCTGCAGATTGTAAGCAGTCTCACCGGCGCGGAAGGAAGGTTTGATTATACGATTTCGGCAAATGATAAGGTGATCGGGATCGTGGATTATGCACATACGCCGGATGCCTTGTTAAATGTATTGGCCACGATAAAAAATCTCCGGCAAAGAGAGGAGCAAATCATTACAGTGGTGGGCTGCGGGGGCAATCGCGATAAAACAAAAAGACCCGTGATGGCCGAAGTGGCTTGTGAATACAGCGACAAAGTGATTTTCACTTCCGACAATCCGCGCAATGAAGATCCTGCCGAGATAATTAAGGAAATGGAAACCGGGGTGCCGGTGACCGCAAGGAAAAAATATATATCCATAGTTGACAGGAAGGAGGCAATAAAGACAGCCGTAAATTTTGCACACCGGCAGGATATTGTACTGGTGGCCGGCAAAGGACACGAGAAGTACCAGGAAATAAAAGGCGTAAAATATGATTTCGACGATAAAAAAGTATTGTCGGAGATGCTTGAATTAACAGGAAAATAAATTACATGCTCTATTATCTTTTTGAATGGCTTTCAAAAAACGGGATAAAATTCCCGGGCAGCATGTTATTCCATTTTATTTCTTTTCGTGTACTGGTAGCCGTTATATTGTCGCTGCTGATAACAATGGTATTTGGAAAACGATTAATAGAAGTTTTGAAAAAGAAGCAGATAGGAGAATCCGTAAGAGAGCTGGGACTGGCAGGAGAAAAGCTGAAAGCCGGAACGCCCACCATGGGAGGCATTATCATTCTGTTGGCCATATTGATTCCTACGCTGTTGCTGGGAGATCTGCATAAGGTATATGTGCGCCTGATGCTGTTGTGTACTATATGGCTTGGCATCATCGGTTTTCTGGATGATTATTTAAAATTAAAAGCAAGGCGATTGGCCAAAGAAAAAGGCCAGGCATATAAAAAGAAAGATACAGACGGCCTTGCGGGCACATCTAAAATATTCGGGCAGATCATGCTGGGAATTATTATCGGGGCGACGCTCTATTTTAATCCCAGCGTAACAGTGAAACGTGAAATTATAAGTACCGGGGGCGCTCCCACATTGGAGCGTGGCGAAAGAAGGCTCGGGGTGAACGAGGATACGATCATAGTAGATGGAAAGATTCACAGGTTTGTAACCGTAAAGACCCCGATAACAACGATACCATTTGTAAAAACACATGAATTTAATTACGCCAAATTATTGCCGGCCAGTTGGGAAAAATATACCTATATATTATATATCATCATTGTAATATTTATTGTAACGGCGGTATCGAACGGTGCGAATATTACGGATGGCCTGGATGGTTTGGCGACCGGTGTCAGCGCCATTATCGGACTGGGTTTGGGCGTGTTTGTATTCGTAAGCGGCGATGTAAGAATTGCTGAATACTTAAACATCATGTACATCCCCAACCTGAGCGAGTTGTCGATTTTTATTGCATCCTTTGTCGGGGCATGTGTGGGGTTTCTCTGGTACAATGCTTACCCGGCGCAGGTTTTTATGGGCGATACCGGCAGCCTCGCTTTGGGTGGCATCATTGCGTCACTCGCAATTATTGTAAGGAAAGAATTATTAATACCCATTTTTTGTATCGTGTTTCTGGTAGAAAATTTAAGCGTAATGATCCAGGTGAGCTACTTCAAATACACGAAGAAAAAATATGGCGAGGGTAAAAGAGTTTTTTTAATGAGCCCGCTGCATCATCATTATCAGAAGTTAGGCTATCATGAGAGCAAGATTGCTGTGCGTTTTTGGGTGGTTACTATCTTATCTGTAGTGATGGCCGTGGTAACATTAAAAATAAGATAAGCGGAGCATAACTTTTTAGAACTGTCTTTATGAAAACTTTTTAAAAAGATTCAACCTGTCCTGTTCCGGTGAAAACAAACCTCTGACCCGTTAAATTCATGCCGTTGAAGAACCAATTTTTTAATTGTATAACAATTAAAAAGAAATGAACGACAAAATGGTGGTCCTGGGCGCCGGAGAAAGCGGCGTGGGTGCTGCTTTGCTGGCACAGCAGCAGGGATATGATGTGCTGGTGAGCGATAGTTCTTTGATCAGGGAAAGCTATAAGAATGAGCTCATTTCAAACAAAATTGAGTTTGAAGAAGGCGTTCATTCAAAGGAAAGGATTTTCCAGGCCGGCCTGGTAATTAAAAGCCCCGGCATACCTGAAAAAAACGAACTGATAAAAGAGCTGCGGGAAAGAAAAACCGAAATTATCAGTGAGATTGAATTTGCATTCAGGTACAAAGGCAATAGCAAAATAATTGCTGTTACAGGAAGCAATGGAAAGACGACTACCACTGCATTGACGTATCATATCTGTAAAGTGGGCGGATTGGATTGTGCGTTAGTGGGAAATATCGGCTATTCGTTTGCAAGGCAGGTAGCAACAGATCCGAAAAAAGTGTACGTGGTGGAAGTAAGTTCTTTTCAGCTGGATGATATTAAAACATTCAGGCCGGACATAGCGATACTGACCAATATCACAGAAGATCATTTAGACAGGTACGAATATAAATTTGAAAACTATATAAAAAGCAAATTCAGCATTATTAAAAACCAAACCGGAGAGGATGTATTTATATATAACGAAGATGATGAAGTAACCGTAAAATATTTGAAGGATTTTTTAAATAACACTAACCCATTGCCAATAAGTATGAGAAAATCGCTGCCACAGGGCGCTTATATCACCAACGCAGAGATGCGTATAAAATGGAAAAACGAAGAAATGAAAATGAGTGTGGAAGATTTTGCAATAAAAGGAAAACATAATCAATACAACACAATGGCAGCAAGCCTTTCCGCTGTTGTAATGGACATTCGTAAGGAAAAAATAAGAGAAGCGGTGCAGACTTTCCAGAGCCTGGAGCACCGGATGGAATCCGTAGCGACCATTAAGGGCGTTGAATTCATCAACGACAGTAAGGCTACTAACACCAATAGCACCTGGTATGCACTGGAAAGCATGACCCGGCCCGTGATACTGATCCTTGGCGGTGTAGATAAAGGAAATGATTATTCCATTCTGAAAGATCTGGTAAAGGAAAAAGTGAAGGCGATTGTGTGCATGGGCGTTGATAACAGAAAGATAAATGAGGCATTTGCGAATGATGTGAGCCTGATGGTAAATACCAGTAATGCAAAAGATGCCGTTGCTGCGGCCTTTCATTTTGCAAGCAAAGGCGATGTGGTATTGCTTTCCCCGGCGTGTGCCAGCTTTGATCTGTTTAAGAATTATGAAGATCGCGGAAAGCAGTTTAAAGAAGCAGTAAAGGAATTATAAAATAAAAATATTTTCTCGGGGTCAAACATCTCCTCCCTCTCTATGGTAAGTATCAGGAGAGGGGTTTCGGGGGTGACGTAAAGAATGAGCGATTCAAAACAAATATTATCCAATACAATTCCATCTGCGGGCAGCCTGCTTAGCCGCACGAGAGGAGATAAAGTTATCTGGGCGATAGTAATACTGCTTACGCTGGTAAGCATTCTTGTCGTGTACAGCAGCGTCGGTTCACTGGCTTATAAAATGAATAAGAGTACCGAGAGCTATTTGTTTAAGCAGGTGGGCTTTATTGTGTTGGGGGTGCTCATCATCTATTTTGCTCACCGGGTGAATTATACCATCTATTCACGTGTTGCCACCATCCTGTATTTAATATCAATTCCGCTGTTGATATATACTTTAAAGTTTGGAAGCAATATCAATGATGCAAGCCGGTGGATAAGACTCCCGGTGATCAATATGACCTTTCAAACCTCTGACCTTGCCAAGCTTGCATTGTTTATGTATATAAGCAGGCAGCTGAGTCGCCGGCAGAATGTTATCAAGGATTTCAGGAAAGGTTTTCTGCCATTGATTATTCCGGTTGCCATAATATGTATGCTCATAGCGCCTGCTAATTTATCCACTGCATTGATGATCGGCGGAATCGCGCTCATGCTTATGTTTATCGGACGCATCAGTTTAAAGCACATTATGCTGGTAGTGGCTGCCGTGCTGATTCCGGTTATGATTTTAATCGGGCTGGCCTCCCATTACTATGATAAGGAAAATCATACGTCGAAAGATTTACCTGCTTTGCTGACTTTCGGAAGAATGTCAACCTGGATCAAACGGGTGCAGGATTTTATGTACAGTGACAAGTCAGACGCGTCCTACCAGGTGCAGCAGGCAAAGATTGCAATTGCCAAGGGAGGCTGGTTTGGAAGAGGGCCCGGTAAAAGTGAGCAGAAAAACTTTCTGCCGCACCCCTACAGCGATTTTATTTATGCAATAATAGTAGAAGAATACGGGTTGGCAGGAGGCGCCATCATCATACTTATTTACCTGTTGTTCCTGTTTCGAAGTATCCGGATTTTTCAGAAATGCCCATATGCTTTTGGCGCATTTCTCGCAGTGGCGTTAAGCTTTACTCTGGTAATACAGGCAATGGTAAATATGGCTGTAACGGTAAATCTGTTTCCGACAACGGGCGTTACCCTGCCACTGGTTAGTATGGGCGGAAGCAGCTTGTGGTTTACCTGTTTTGCAATCGGTATTATTTTAAGCGTGGCACGAAATGTAGAGCAGATGGAGGGAAAAGAAGCAATTGAAGAACCGGTTCCGGCTTCATAATATAAAAAATGAGAGAGTGATAAAATAATGAGTAATGAAAGTAAACGAATCATAATTGCAGGCGGCGGCACGGGCGGTCATATTTTTCCGGCGGTTGCTATTGCCAATGCAATAAAGCGCCTTGCTCCCGATACGGAAATTTTATTTGTGGGGGCAAAAGGAAAAATGGAAATGGAAAAAGTGCCCCAGGCCGGGTATAAAATTGAGGGATTGGAAATAGCGGGTTTCAACAGAAGTTCTTTGATAAAAAATATTGGATTGCCTTTTAAGCTTTTAAAAAGTTTTTCGCAGGTAAGGAAAATTTTAAAAGCATTTAAACCGGATGCAGTAATAGGGGTAGGAGGGTATTCAAGTTTCCCGGTATTGCGGCTTGCGCAGAACAAGGGTATAAAAACTTTTATTCACGAGAGCAATTCATTTGCCGGTAAAAGCAATATGCTGTTGGGAAAGAGAGCCACAAAGATTTTTACCGCCAGCGACGGGATGGAAAAGTTTTTCCCCGGATATAAAACAATGCTAACGGGGAACCCTGTACGAAAAAATATCGTGAGTTCCCCGGTAACAAGGGAAGAAGGGATCAGATTTTTCGGGCTTGATGAAAAAAGGAAAACCGTGCTGGCCATCGGAGGAAGCCTCGGTGCAAGAAGTATTAATGAAGCTATTGCAGCACATATTGATGATTTTGAAAAAAATAATCTGCAACTGATTTGGCAAACAGGTAAGACGGCGATCGGCCAGTTCAAGCCTCTTGAAGAGGGAAGAAGCAATGTCCGGATAAGTGATTTTATAGCAGATATGGCGTATGCCTATGCAGCGGCAGATATCATCATTAGCCGCTCAGGGAGTACGGTATATGAGTTGTGCGTAGCGGGCAAACCTGCAGTATTGGTGCCCTATCCCTTTGCCGCTGAAGACCATCAGACGGCGAATGCATTGAATTTGGTCAATAAAAATGCAGCGATCATGATACAGGATAATGAAGCAAAGGAAAAGCTGGTGGCAACTGTTATTGATTTATCAAGGAATGAAGAATTGCAAAATATTTTGAAACAAAACATTTCATCGTTGGCGATAACCCATGCGGATGATGTAATAGCAAAAGAAATACTGAAATCAATCAGCTGATGGATGTACAGAATGTAAATAGGATCTATTTTATCGGTATAGGCGGTATAGGTATGAGCGCCCTGGCACGGTATTATCATAGCAAAAACGCCACAGTGAGCGGATATGATAAAACCCCCTCTGCGCTGACACTCCAAATGGAAGACTCAGGCATCCGGATACATTATGAAGACAATGTAGCGCTGCTCGACAAAAATGCGCAACTGGTAGTATATACGCCGGCGGTTCCGAAGGATCATAGCGAGCTGAATTATTATTTGCATAATAATTACACCGTGATAAAAAGAAGCGCGCTGCTTGGCGAAATAACGAAGCCTGCATTCAATATATGCATTGCAGGCACGCATGGTAAAACAACTATCAGTACCCTGGTGGCGCATATTCTCCGGGATTCCGGCTTTGGCTGTAATGCTTTCCTGGGAGGCATTTCGGTAAATTATAATACCAACTTCTGGAGCAGTAATAATAATGTTTCTGTAGCGGAAGCAGATGAATATGACAGGAGCTTTTTGCAGCTTTCTCCCAATCTCGCTGTGATCTCTGCAATGGATGCAGACCATTTGGATATTTATGGCACGAAGGAAAATATGGAAGATGCATTCGTTCAGTTTGCGGAAAGGCTGAGAGCCAAAGGAACCATATTTATTAATTATAATCTTCCTGACAATAAATTTTCATCGGTACACCATAAACGTTACAGCCGCTCAAACGATAAAGCCGATGTGTTCGCAGAAAACATTCAGTTGTCCGGCGGGGGATACACTTTTGATATTATGTCAAACGACTGGTCAATTGAAAATGTGCAATTGAATATGGGCGGGTTGCATAATATAGAAAATGCTGTGGCGGCTATAAGTATTGCGCATGAATTGAATATCGATCCTGAAAAAATTAAAAAAGCCGTCAGCAGCTTTAAAGGCGTAAAGAGAAGATTTGAATACATCATCGCCCCTTCCGGCAGTGATAAAGTAGTTTTTATAGATGATTATGCACATCATCCGCAGGAACTGGAGGCCCTGATAAGCGGTGCAAAAAATTTATTTCCTGAAAAAAAATGTACGGTCATTTTTCAGCCGCATCTTTTTTCAAGAACGCGGGATCTTGCCGATGATTTTGCAAAGGCGCTCAGTCTTGCAGACGAAGTGGTGTTGTTGCCGGTGTACCCTGCGCGCGAATTACCCGTGCCCGGGGTATCCAGCAGGATGATT
This sequence comes from uncultured Ginsengibacter sp., assembly GCA_964627765.1. Classification (GTDB taxonomy): domain Bacteria; phylum Bacteroidota; class Bacteroidia; order Chitinophagales; family Chitinophagaceae; genus Ginsengibacter. Next base: position 58,828 of record CAZVKO010000007.1, read on the forward strand.
GCTGAAAAAATGAATGATAAGCCGGTAACCGTATGTACAAAAGATGAATTTCTAAGAAATATTAATGATAAAAAAAACAGTATCGAATTGCTGATAACTGCCGGGGCCGGAGATATAGACCAGCTGGTATTGCCCGTAAAAGAAATTTTAATGAGTAAATAAATGAGCGTAATTAACAAATACACATTTAAAAAAATACTGGTCGTCATGATATGGCTCATGATGGGAGCAGGTACAGTAGTATTGTTAATTGCGGCTATTTCGAAAAGAAATAACGAAAGCTGTGCGAATGTTGAAATTAATATCACGGGAGTGCAGAACAATTTCTTTATAGATAAAAGTGAAGTGCTGAAAATTTTGGAAAGCTCCAACGGGGGCACGCTTAAACAGAAACCCGTTCATCAGATTGATATTGCTGCCATGGAAAGCCGGTTGAACAAAATTCCGTGGATCAGCCATGCTGAATTGTATTTTGATAATAACGACGTATTGAGAGTAAGCATAAAAGAACGCGAACCGGTTGCAAGAATATTTACTGTCTCCGGTCAATCATTTTATATCGATAGTTCTTTGACCCGGCTTCCCCTGAGCGACAGGTTTTCTCCGAGGCTTCCGGTGTTTACGGGTTTCCCTTCGGATGCAATTGTATTATCCGGGCAAGACAGCGGATTGATTATGGGTATCCGTACGCTGGGTGAGTTTTTGGCAAATAATTCTTTTTGGATGGCGCAGGTGGATCAGGTGGATATAACCGCGAACAGGGAGTTTGATTTGGTGCCGAAATTAGGTAATAGCATTATACACTTTGGGGATGCAGGCAATTACCAGCAAAAATTTAATAACCTGCTATGCTTTTATAAGCAGGTGCTCACCAAAATAGGATGGGATCATTACGCAGCAATAGATGCACAGTTCAAGGGACAGATAGTAGGCGTACGCAAAGATGCCGGGGAAATTAAAGCCGATGCCGTGCAGTCTGAACAAATAATGAAATCCATGATCGAAGACGCTCAAAAACAGGCGGATGATTCTACCAAAGTTCAGCTCGGGCAGGGCGATGACGATAATGACGATATGCATGCTTCTCCCGAAGAAGAATCCGTACCCAATGAAAACGTTGTTAACGAAGAGCAAAAGACAGGTTCTGTAACCCCTATTCATGTTCCTGAAAAACCAACATCCAATAGTGAAAATTCATTAAAACCCAAACCACAGCCCGTTAATTCAACATCTGTTGAAAAACCAAATCCCGTCCCTTCGAAAACGAAAGTTGAAAAAGAAACAAAAGCACACCATGATGAAAATGAAAAAAGAGTTCCTAAAGCGGTAATGCCTCCGCCCAAACCGAAATCTGATTATTAAAATTTAAAAAATAACATACCACCGCTTTGTGTTTGACATGTCAACCCAAAGCATATAAACACAAAAACATGAACAACGAACAACCCATCATCGTAGGCCTGGATATTGGCACCACCAAAATTGCCGCCATCGCAGGTAGAAAAAATGAATTCGGCAAGCTCGAGATTCTTGGCTTTGGCCGTGCAAACAGTAATGGTGTACAACATGGAATGGTGCTGAACATCGATCAAACCATCAAGGCAATACAAACTGCGCTGGAGAATTGCCATGCCAGCAACCCCAATCTTCCGATCCGGGAAGTATATGTGGGAATCGCAGGGCATCACATCAAGAGCCTTCAAACACGCGGCGATATTGTACGCCAAAACACCGAAGAAGAGATCAAGCAATCCGAAATCGATCAGTTGGTAAATGATCAGTATAAAACTTACATCCCTGCCGGAGATCAGATCATTGATGTGATTCCCCAGGAGTTTACTGTTGACAATTTTCAAAATATCCCTGACCCGATAGGTTATAGCGGTGTAAAAGTGGGCGCCAACTTCCATATTATTACCGGCGATAAAAATGCTATAAGAAATATTAACCGCAGTGTGGAAAAGGCGGGGTTGATGACAAAAGATCTGGTATTGCAGCCATTGGCCTCTGCTGCTGCCGTAATGTGCGACCATGACCTCGAAGCAGGCGTTGCTATTGTAGATATTGGCGGTGGTACTACTGATCTTGCTGTTTTTTACGAAGGAATTTTGAAACATACTGCTGTTATTCCGTTCGGAGGAGAAAATATTACCAATGATATTAAAACAGGTTTAGGCGTATTGAAAACGCAGGCAGAGCAGATGAAAGTTCAGTTTGGAAGCGCACTGGCTGATGAAGCCAAGTCAAACGCCTATATTACCATTCCCGGGTTGAGAGGAATGGCCCCCAAAGAGATCAGCGTAAAAAATCTCGCCTCCATTATTCAGGCACGTATGAGTGAAATAATGGATTTTGTGGCATATCATTTGAAACAGGTGGGGCTTGACAGCAAGATGCTGAACGGAGGCGTTATTCTTACAGGCGGTGGTTCGCAGTTAAAACATCTCATCCAGCTTACAGAATATGTAACAGGATTAAATGCGCGTATCGGTTATCCGAATGAACATCTGGCTGCAGGTCATATTGAAGAGCTGGCAAAGCCCATGTATTCAACCTGTCTTGGCTTAATATTGAAAGGATATAACGATTATGAAAATAAACGGAAACAATTTGAACAGCAATTTGTGAAGGTGGACATTCCGTCATCATTGCAACACCAGCAGGTGGATGAAACAGAAGCAGATCTGACAAATCATAAAAACATCGTTAAACCACGTAAAACATTGAAAGGTTTTATGGATTCATTCAAAAACGGTTTGATTGAAATGTTTAAAGAAGAAGGAGACTCAGAATTATAATCCAATAACTATAACTGACAAAAACAAGCTTTTAAAACTAACCAATTTTAATTCTAACACACATGATACACTTTGATTTACCCAAGGAGCAATCGTCCATTATAAAAGTGATTGGCGTTGGCGGTGGCGGCAGCAACGCAGTAAACCACATGCATAGCCAGAACATCGCGGGTGTAAATTTTATTATTTGCAATACCGATGCACAGGCTTTGGCCAATAGCAATATTCCCAATAAAGTTCAGCTGGGACCCACGCTGACGCAGGGTCTCGGAGCCGGCGCTAATCCCCAGATTGGCCGTGAGGCAACTGAAGAAAGCCTCGATGAAATAAAACGCATACTGGAAGTAAATACCAAAATGGCATTTATTACTGCCGGCATGGGCGGTGGCACCGGTACCGGTGGTGCGCCCATTATTGCCAAGATTTGTAAAGACATGGGCATCCTCACGGTGGGTATTGTTACCACGCCTTTTACCTACGAAGGCAAAAAAAGAATTGCCCAGGCAGAAGAAGGTATCAGCAAATTAAAAGATCATGTAGATACCCTGCTTGTGATCAGCAATGATAAGATGCGTCACCAGTTTGGCAATCTTACCATGAAAGCCGCCTTTGCAAAAGCCGATAACATCCTGGCTACTGCCGCAAAATGTATTACCGATGTGATTAACAGCACAGGCCAGATCAATGTTGACTTTGCAGATGTGTGCACCGTGATGAGGAAAGGCGGTGTAGCCATTTTGGGCAGCGCTGCCGAAGAAGGCGAAAATCGTGCTCAGAAAGCAATTGAGCATGCATTGAATTCTCCGTTGCTGAATGACAATGATATTCGCGGAGCAAAATGGATATTAATAAATATCAATTCTGCCGAGGGTGAAAATGAATTCACAATGGATGAGGTGGAAACGATACAGAATCATTTAATCAGCCAGGCGGGTGATTCCACCGATATCATTTTGGGTCTTGGCTACGATGACTCGCTGGGCAATAAAATCGGTATTACTTTAATTGCAACAGGATTTGAATATAAAGATCCTTTTGATAAAAAAGTTACTGCCAAACCCGTAAAAAAGGAAGATAAAATTGTGATGGAACTGCAGCAGGAGGATCCCAAAAAATATCATCAGCCCGTCTTTGTTTTTGATGAGCAAAAGGAAGAAATGAAAACTGCTGATGATGTAAGAGATCAGGAGACGATTATAGAACAAAAAGGATTCAAAACTATGAGGGAAGAAGATATATATGCATCTGCAGCGATGCCCGTGGATAAAGAGATACAGCCGACTATCGTAGAAATACCACAGCCGGCTGTCGTAGATGTACGTGATAAAAATACTGTTGATAAATTTTCAGAAAATGTTGTGCATTTCACATTATCTTCGGAACCAAATCCAACCGCTGCTAAAGCTAACCCTGCCCCGCCTAAGAAAGCAAATACAACAGTAGTTAAACCATCAGAAAGCAATAAAGATGCTAGCGCCGCTACATCGTCGGGCGGCTACCTGGCCAAACCTTTGAACATATATGCAGAGGCAAGGCCGAATGCAGAATCCAATTCTTCAGAGGAACCACTGGCTCCATTGCAAGATAACAGCCGGGGAGACGAACCCGTTTCTGACATGCAATTGGTAGTCAAGAATTCCCATGAAGCGACGGAAGGTAAGGACGAACCGAAAGTGCGCCAAACAATGCCCATCATGATGCCTCCGGCTGAGGAACTGCCGCCGGCAGACGAAGCAGGAGAGTTAAAGCGCAGGGCTATGGAACGTATAGCGAAATTGAGGAACTTATCTTTCAATGTAAACGCTGCGGATCCTAACAATGAGTTTGAGTCGGTTCCCGCTTACCTCCGCCGCAATATGGAATTGCACAATTCTCTCGCAAACGTTGAAAGCTTCTATAGCAATTACACTGTTAAGTCTGACGAAAATAACAAAGCTGAAATCAGCACTATCAATACTTTCCTCGACGGTAAAAAACCGGATTAATCTTCGTTGTTGTGTGTACTGTTATTTTTTAAATACCCCGGAGACAAAATTGTTAGCCGGGGTTTTTTATATAAGTGGCAGACTAACAAATTTATTCTGCCTTATTTTTATTTTAAAATAACGGGATAGGACAATGACTTCAAAGAATTCCACACCATTATTGAAACCTATATTAATTGCAGGCCTGCTTGCCGGCACGCTGGATGCCATCGCTGCCATACTTGACTATTATATCGCAACCGGCAAAAACCCGGTAATTGTTTTTATTTTTATCGCTTCCGGAATTTTCGGCAACGGGGCTTTTTCAATGAGCCGGCATATCGCCTGGCTGGGCCTGTTCCTCCATTTCAGCATTGCGGTTGTTTTTTCTGCATTTTATTTTTTGATATTTCCCAAAATAAAATTATTGCAAAAAAGCCGTGCCGGTTCAGCAATAATGTACGGGATATTTGCCTGGGCAGCGATGAACTTAATAGTAGTTCCCTTAAGTAATACACCGCCATTGCCTTTTCATGCTTTTAAAGCAATAAAGGCGGCCCTCATACTTATCCTGTGCATAGGAACGCCCGTGTGTTTTCTGGCAGCCTCCTTTTATAAAAAGAAAGAGATAGCTAAGTAAACTGCGTATATCCTTTTCCGTTAGTATACAAACTTTTTTCAAAATAGCTTTGCAGAATCCAAAATATAGTATATTAGTTTAAAATTTTGTGTATGCAAAACCTGATTGCTTATTGGTGGATCATTCTCCTGCTCATCGTATTGCTCAGCTCCTGGGTCACGGTAAACCAGGGATACATTTATGTAATTACGATGTTTGGTAAATATCAGCGGATATTAGGTCCCGGTTTAAATTTTAAAATTCCAATATTTGAGCAGGTATATAAGAAGATCAGCATTCAGAACCGTTCGGTAGAGCTGGAATTTCAGGCGGTGACATCAGACCAGGCGAACGTTTACTTCAAAAGCATGCTGCTGTATGCCGTACAGAATTCCGATGAGGAAACCATAAAAAAGGTAGCATTCAAATTTATTTCAGATAAAGACCTGATGCAGGCGCTTACACGTACCATTGAAGGAAGTATTCGCTCATTTGTAGCAACCAAAAAGCAGGCGGAAATTCTGGGATTAAGGAAAGACATTGTTGATTTTGTAAAAGACCAGATCGATCATTCACTGGAAGATTGGGGCTATCACCTGATGGATTTGCAGATAAACGATATCACATTTGACCAGGCTATCATCGATTCCATGAGTAAGGTGGTGGCCAGTAATAATCTGAAAGCCGCAGCAGAAAATGAGGGACAGGCATTATTAATTACAAAAACAAAAGCCGCTGAAGCAGAAGGTAACGCAATAAAGATTTCGGCAGAAGCCGAGAAAGAGGCCGCAAGGCTGCGTGGGCAGGGGGTGGCTCTTTTCCGCCAGGAAGTGGCATTGGGTATGAGTGAAGCTGCCGAACAAATGAAAAAAGCTAACCTTGACACCAATGTGATCCTGTTCAGTATGTGGACGGAAGCCCTGAAAAATTTTGCAGAGGTAAGTAAGGGAAACGTCATATTCCTGGATGGCAGCCCGCAGGGCATGGAAGCCACGATGAAGCAAATCCAGGCCTTGACGGTAAAGCAGGCCGCTCAGGATTGACCAATAAATATATTTTTATGAAAAAAGTTACCGGTATCGGGGGCGTCTTTTTTAAGTGTAAAGATCCCAAAAAGATTACCGAATGGTATGCCGAACATCTCGGGCTGAATACAAATGAATACGGTTCCACGTTTGAATGGAGGGATGCCACAACTAACGATAAAGCATATACGCAGTGGTCTCCCTTCGATCAAAAAAGCGATTATTTTGATCCATCGCCAAAAGAGTTCATGATTAACTATCGGGTGGAAAATCTTGAACAGCTTGTAGAGGAATTGAAGAAAAAGGGAGTTGCTGTATTGGATGAAATAGAAACCTATGATTATGGAAAGTTTGTGCATATTCTTGATCCTGAAAATAATAAAATAGAATTGTGGGAACCGGCAGAATAGTGAAGTGAGGCAGAAAAAATTACCGGTGCCGTTACAAGATAAATTACGACAGAAATATGTTTAAAAAGATTTTCAATATCGCCTTTTTATCCGGCGTGCTGTTGGCTTCCTGCCATCAGCAGAAAAAATACAGGCAGCCCGCGGTAAAAATTGAGACCAGCTACGGCGATATCATTGTGGAATTGTATCCTGATAAAGCTCCGAAAACAGTGGCTGCATTTCTCTCTTATGTGGATGCGGGCTATTATAAAGGCGGATCGTTTTATCGCGTGCTCAAAAGTGAAGACCAGCCATCCAGCTCGTTTAAGTCTGATTTGATACAGGGTGGAATATGGCAAACCAAAAACAAAATGCAAACCGGAATACCCGGTATTCCGCTGGAAACCACACAGCAGACAGGATTGCACCATCACGATGGCACGATATCCCTGGCGCGCCTTGGCCCGAATACCGGCAGCACTGAATTTTTTATTTTAATAGGCGATGAGGCAGGTAAGGATTATGATTATGGCGGAGACGCCAATGAGGATAAGCAGGGCTTTGCTGCATTCGGACAGGTAGTAGATGGAATGGAGGTAGTTAAACAAATTCATGAGCAACCCGATTATAATACCAGTTTTACCCAACCGATTGCCATTAGCAATATAGTGAAATTATAATATGTACTAACGGTAAAGATTACACGAAATTATATTTGAACCAATACAGATTGATCATCTATACTGCAGCCCCCGGAAGTTTTGCATTTTGCTCCACAAGTTCTGACTCCCGTTGACAGGGTTTCCATAATGCATAACCTCCGGAAAGATTATAAACTTTTTCAAAACCATTTTGCCGCAATATCCGGTGTACGATATAACCGCGCAGCCCCTGCTGGCAGTAAATGTAGATTGCTTTGCCCTTAGGCAGCTCTTCCAGCCGTTCGCGAATATCATCTGCCGGGATATTCAGAGATCCTGCTATGTGGCCTTCATCAAATTCCTTTCCGGTTCTTACATCAATCAATAAGCGGTCCCCGGCAACCGGATTTATTTCATTCCAATAGCATATTTCTGTCTTTTATTACTTTCCCAATGTAGTAAGGAAATCCGCAATTGGCATAAGAGATATATTCTCCTTTTTCAAAAATTATGATCTCCGCCGCTTCATCCATTCTTCTCAGTCTTGCTGCTGTGCTTGCTCCTCCCGCTACGGCGCCGACAATAATATATTTCATCTTTACTGCTTATTTAACAGATACAAAGAAAAGACCCGGCGATTATAATTATTGTAACATTAGTTACTGAAGAACGCAATTAACAGCATACCAAAAGATGATTTTGATCACTTGTTTTTGAGATATATTCATGCTGAAGCTGCCTGTAAACCTGGCCATGCCCTGGCTTTACCTCAATTTCTTATTCAACCGGAATAAAGCTTGTTTATGCAGTTGGCCTAGGAGTGGCGATAAAATAAATTATAATGGCGAGTGTAGCAATTGCAGTTATTGTAAATGCAATGCCGGCGCCAAACCGGTACCAGATAAATCCTGTCAGGGAGCTGGCCAGCATGGTGCAGATGCTTTGCAGGCCCGTATAAGTGCCAATCGCGGTAGCCGTATCTTTTTTGTCGGTAATGTTGCTGATCCATGCTTTGGAGATACCGTCTGTTGCTGCCGCATAGATGCCGTAAAAAAAGAATAGGCCGAAGAAAATGTACAGGTGCGTATTTATTGCCATACCAAAGTATACAACAGAAAATAAGACAAGACCGATGATAAAAATTGTTTTCAGGCCAAACCTGTCTCCGAGTATTCCTGCAGGAAAAGACGCCAAAGCGTAAATAATGTTATAAAAAATATACACTCCGATTACCATAGTATCGTTAAGGCCTGCCTGTTTTATCTTCAATAGCAGAAATACATCGGAACTGTTGAACAAGGTAAATACCAACAGTCCGGTAACTATTCGTTTATAGATGCCCGGGCTTTCTTTCCAGTAATGCAGAAATGAAAAAAACGGAGTGGTGATTTTCGGCTTTGCCGTAGATTTTTTTTCTTTCAGATAGAATGTGGCAATTATGGCCAGTAATCCCGGCACAAAGGCAATCAAAAAAAGCGCTTTGTAGTGATCGGGATAAAAATATAAATATGCCAGTGCGGCTGCGGGCCCTATTACAGCGCCCAAGGTATCCATGGAGCGGTGAAAACCGAAAACTTTCCCTTTGGTTTGGGGCGTGGCTTCACCGGAGAGCATAGCATCTCTTGCGCCTGTTCTCAGCCCTTTTCCGAAACGATCCATTGTTCTTGCAATGAATATCCATAACGGATAAACGAACATTACCATCATTGGCTTTGATAGGGCGCTGAATGCATAGCCCAGCCGGACAAACGAAACTCTTTCGCCTGATGCATCTGATAACTTTCCAAAATATCCTTTGCTGAAACCGGCAGTAGCTTCGGCAACGCCTTCCAGTATGCCGATCAGAAATACAGAGAAGCCAATTGTTTTAAGATATATCGGCATGACCGGGTACAACATTTCACTGGCAATATCTGTAAACAGGCTTACCCATGATAAGATCCAGACTGTGCGGGTGATGTATTTCAAAATTTATCTTTCTGCTGACGTTTAGTTGATGAAATTATAATGAAAGTTTGAGAAGAAAAGATTTATCTTATATTATAAAAATGTGTTTGTCAAACAGGAGTTACCCCGTAACAGGTTTGATGAAAATTTATGATACAACTTACTTATTAAAAGTTGCGAAATTTTAAAAAAGATTTTCTATCCGGGGAATATTTTTCAACCCGGATGAAGCAAAAAAGAATGATCATTTTTTACAATAAAATCTGCACCCTGCTATGGAAACCTTTTCTTATTCTCTGCTTTTGCATTTTGCAGCATCGTGAGAAAGCGCTGTACATCGGGGTCGTAGCCGCCGGCGTTTTGAATAATTTTTCCTGTTTCGTCCGCTAAAATATAAAGAGGTTGCGCATTGGAGTTGGCAATCGTCGCCTCAAAGTCAAGATTCCTGGCGCCTACATTGTCTATTTGAGATTGATCAAATTTTGAAACATATTGTTCGCTGTCCGGCAAAGCTCTTTTTTCATCTACATATAATGACGCCACCACAAAGTCATTGTGCAATACAGCACTCACTTCCGGTTTTGATAATACTTCTGCTTCCATTTTACGGCAATTGGCGCAGCTGTGCCCGGTGAAGTCTATCATGATGGGTTTGTTCATCGTCCTCGCTGCCGCCACGGCTTCATCAAAATCAAAGAACGTTTGTACGCCGGGGATTTCTGATGAGAGTATGTCTGTATATTTTTTAGGCTTAATGGCTATTGCCGCATTCTTTGATGAATCATTGCCGTCAGCATTCAGCCTGGCGTTTTTTATTAATTTTTCCAGGTTAAAATCCTGTGTCTTATTTTCCGGCAGCCATCCACTGATGCCATTTAATGGCGCGCCCCACAAACCGGGAACCATATAAACTGTGAAGGAAAGTGCTGCAATAGCAAATAATAATCTCGGTACAGATACGTAAGGATGCCCATAGTCATTCAACGGCAAATGATCATCATGGCTGAATTTTATTTTGCCTAATAAATAAAAGCCCATCAATCCAAAAATAATGATCCATAAAGAGAGATAAATATCCCTGTCAAGTAAATGCCAGTGATACGCGAGATCGGCATTGGAAAGGAACTTTAAGGCCATGGCAATTTCAATAAAGCCAAACGACACCTTTAATGTGTTGAGCCACCCGCCTGACTTCGCAATTTTGTTGAGCCACCCGGGGAATAGGGCAAAGAATGCAAACGGCAATGCAATCGCTGATGAAAATCCGAGAAAGCCTATGATCGGGCCCGCCCTTTCCTGCTGTTTGGTAACATCTACCAGCAAGTTCCCGATAAACGGGGCTGTGCATGAAAATGAAACCAATACCAGTGTAAGCGCCATGAAGAAAATGCCTGAAAAACTTTTCATATTGGCTTTTGCATCTGCCTTGTTGGTCCACGATGAGGGTAAGGTAATTTCAAATGCGCCCAGGAATGAAATGCCAAAGATCAGGAATAGCACAAAAACAAAAATGTTGAAGGTGGCACTGGTAGAAATGTTATATAAAGTGCTCCTGCCAAAAATCAGTGTGATCACAAAAGCAAAAAAAACAAAAATGGCAATGATGGATATGGAATAAAGCAATGCATTTCGAACCCCCTGCGACTTCGACTCACTTCTTTTTAAAAAAAAGCTTACCGTTACCGGGAACATTGCATAGAGGCATGGCTGCAGCACAGAAATAAATCCCCATCGTAAGCCGTCAAGAAAAGTATGTGATAAGGTTTTTTGAGTTGCGTCAATAGCTTGTGCATGCACCTGCACATTGCACAGCAGCAGGCAAATTGCAAATACAATTAATGAAACAACTATTTTATAAATCTTCATGACCGTAAAACAGGATAACGGCAACGGTTATCCTATTTATATCGTTATGTGAAAAAAAATTTAAAGAGCGATTTCAAATGGTACCGTTTTTGGCGGCAGGCACTGATGATCATTGCAAACCATGTACTCCAGTTTACCGGTAACTTTTTTTGCGCCTGGCTGCACTTTTACTGTCTGAATAAAATCAACCGAGTTTTCGTAATATTTTTGATTTAGCTTAAATGCATCTTCATATACTGTTTTTAATTTCCCAGATTCTTTTGCTTTGCCAACTGTTTGTGCATTGGTAAAAGTTAATGAAGTAGGTACCGCACCGCCATCAGGATTATAAACAGAGTAAATGTGCCATGTTGGATCTACTATAGCCTTAACATGCACTTCAAACAAAGTAGAAGATTTTTTTACAGCAGTATAACTAAACTTTACCGGGTTCAAAATTTGGGCAAATGAAACATCCACTGCCAAAAGGCTGATAAATAGTATAAATATTTTTTTCATTTTATTGTTTTGTATACAATTGTCGCTAAAATAGAACGAACCTAACCGCTAAACGGTTGCGTACACCGGTTTTTTAACTTTATTTATAGAAAACAGATCATAAAAAACATGCCTTCCGTCCGTATTGCCCAATATCTCACTGCAGGCTCTTTCGGGGTGTGGCATCATGCCAAAAACATTTCGCTCTTTATTACATATTCCTGCAATGTTACAGGTGGATCCGTTGGGCGAATAATCTTTATCGAAGTTGCCCTCTTCATTACAATAACGGTAAATGACCTGCTTTCCGTTTATCAGGCCGTTTAAAATTTTATCGCTGGCAAAATAGCGCCCTTCACCATGTGCCACAGGTATTTTAAGTACTTTTTTTTCAGTATCATTTTCATCGGTGATGAATACATTTTTGCAAACGAATTGCATATTGCTGTTTCTCAAAAGCACGCCCGGAAGCAGTCCGCTTTCGCATAAAATCTGGAAACCATTGCACACCCCGAAAACCTTGCCCCCTTTGTTGGCAAATGCTACTACGCTTTGCATCATCGGGCTGAAACGGGCAATAGCGCCGCATCTCAGGTAGTCGCCATAGCTAAACCCCCCCGGTAATACAATGCAATCTTCTGTGCCAAACATGGAGAGATCTTTGTCTTTATGCCAGAGTATGATTACTTCCTGGCTGAGGTCATGCTCTAAAGCGTCTATCATATCCCTGTCGCAGTTGGATCCGGGAAAAATTACGACACCAAATTTCATTTGCAATGGTATTTTGTCAGGCTGCAAAAGTACGAAGTTTATCTGTTAGGATTTATGGCAGATCATCCTCATTCTTTACCTTCTGAAATAGGTCATATAAATGGCAAATGCCGCCATAATCCAGTGAACGGACGCAGTTAAAATTTTTTTGGCAGGGTAAAAAAAGAAACAGGCGATAAAAGCGGATAACGGTACGGTTGCAAGAATCCAGTATTGCAGGTTATGCGTCGTATTAATGAATGGGATGAACAGTGAAACAATAAGATATAATATGATTAATCCCCAGCTTTTTCTTACCTGTACAATTTGCCTCCGGGCATTCGACTGCACGTATATACTGCCTATTATTGTAGTAAATGCTATTAAGCCAATGCCGGTAAGCTGCACGTTATTTTTTACAAACACCGGATAGCTTACATGGATTCCTGAAACCTGGAAACTATATAGCTGGTTCGTGAGAAAGAGCCACGCAAATAATAAATACCACGGGGTAGCAATTCCGAGAAGAGCAATGATCCATTCTGCAATACGGGGCGGGCGCGTAAGAATTAATGCAAAAATGATGAGCAAGGCGAATGCGATGGAGGGAAAATAAAAAAATGTTGTAATGCCTACTACCATTCCGATATTATATAAAGTGGATTTTACGTGAGGATTGTTGTACAGGCTGCTCATTTTTGCCCATACCCATATCAGCAAGGTATTGATCACCAATGGGGCGCTCAATACATTCCATTCGGTAAAAAAAGAGGTGATGAGCAGATAGCTCATGCCGGCCAGGTAATTGGGTTTTTGAATCAATCGCCGGTTATTCAATAATTGATTAAAGCTTATGGCTTGTGTATACAATAAGAGAAAAGTGATTACTGAATATACTGTGGGATACTTGTCCAGCGAAGGTTTTAGCGCTCCCAGAATCTGATTGTACAGAAAGCCATCCGCCTTTTGGATAGAAGGAATCTGCGGATGAATAAACCACTCCATCTTTAGAAGCAGGCCATACACAAAGAGCATAAAAGTATTTATCGGATTGTTGACCCTGAATACTCCTGTCACTGATAAGGTTTAATTAAATGTTGAATGCCCAAAATTAAAAATTAAAAAGCTTAGCCGGCGGGGTTACTTTTAATAGTCAATTTTTGCGAAGCAAATATAATTCCTGAAAGTACAGGGCACAATGATTTGGTAATAGCTTACCTGCTTTGCATACCGCGGCATGAATTCATGGCTCCGGTCAAGGCTGCGCAATGGCGGATTTAATATTACCTGGCCATCCGGCGTTACCGACTGATCGTTGATAAGTTGGGTATGCCGCTCCAGCTCGTTGAATAAAAAATGAATTTTTCCGCCGGTGACGATTTTGCCATACGAAAGATACCGGTCCGTATTGTCGTCAAACTGTGATTTGTGAACTACGTTGTTCCAGATCATGTTGCCACTTTTGTCAAGATCGAGTATGACAATATTTTGATAATAAAACCGCATCGGTTGCCCGTAGTAATATGGGTTGCTGTAACCATAGTAAGGACTGAAGCCCGGGTAATAATAGGGTGGATAAATCATGTATCCGTCATAGGGCGCATAGAAACGGTTGTAACCATAGAGGTAGTCATAGCGGTTCCACGGGGTTCCGCGGGTTTGAGCGGTCTGGTCTTCCGCCGTTAAAATAAATCCCCCGTCCTTTTTTAAAATCACATCGCGGATAAAATAGTCATTAAAAGCATATTTACTGCTTCCTTCCGATCTTGCCATGGAACGCAGCGTATCACTGAACCGGGCGAATGTTTGCGATACCAGCGTGTCATGCTGCTTGTTCCATACAGCTGTATAAAGCCCTTCTACATTACCATTTCTCTTTGTGTAATACAAAGAATTGAGAAGATACTGTTTATTTTCATTATCAATTTTCAGCTTTATTTCATCAAGGAAATTACCGGCAAGATTCAGTTGGTCAGATTTGAATACATCGCTGTCGAAAGGTTTGGTTATCAGGTACAGCGTTTGCAAATAATCTCTTGAATTGGCTTTTGCACCTATGGTAAAAATAAAATTGCCTTCATCGTCAACATAAAAGTCGCTGAAAATATCCTTATGTTCTTCATAATCGGCTACCATATTTGATTTGCGGATCAATTGCAGGCTATCGTTCAGCAACAAGGTGGTGAAATAAAATCTGTCATTTTTTTTCTGAATCTTATACACCATTATTTTCGATTTGTCTTCGCTGTTAATGGTGCTGTAGATCTTATTGTCTGCAAAAAAGCTTATGTGCGTGGTATCGACGGGGAAGGGTTTTTTTATAATGTTTCCGTTTCCGTCAATTGCCGCCGCGTCGCAATGCAATACATTTTTCTTTTGATACTGGTAAATGATGTAGGCAAAATCGGGATATGCCACAAAATCAACGTTAATGGTTCTTTCAGGTAAAAAATCGAGATCTGTTCTCTGAATAGATTTCATGGTATTGTCGTACACGCTTACCGCATACCTGTTCCGGATGTGTTTATATACTAAATAATTATTGCCTACTTTTCCTATGATGTCAAAATCGAGAGACTGCGTATCATCATTTTCAGGGTCGCTGTAAGTGATCTGCTGCGAAAAAGAATGGATCGTTATTAAACTGAATATAGAAAAAAACAAAATCTGCTTCATGGTCCTGCTTATTGTCTGCTAAAGTAAATAGATGTTTCTATCAGGCAGCTAAATTGAAATATTTTATTTTTGGTGAAATACTAATTTACGATAAAATTATGGCTGTCGTTTTAATATCAGGAGGCACCGGCCTCATCGGTACAAAATTAACAAGCCATTTAACAGATGAATGCCACGAGGTGATTATCCTGACGCGAAGCAGGAATGAAAAGTCGCCCAATTCCAAGGTGTCTTTCTCTTTTTGGGATGTAAAAAATAAAATTATTGATGCCGCGGCTGTACTGAGAGCCAATCACATTATACACCTTGCCGGGGCCGGGGTGATGGATAAAAAATGGACTAAGGAATATAGGAGGCAAATCATGGAAAGCCGTACCCGGAGCGCCTCACTCATTATTGAGATATTAAAAACAAATCCGCATCATGTGCAAACATTTGTTTCTGCCTCGGCCACGGGCTGGTATGGTACAGACCCCGATCCGCTGATTCGCAAAGAAGGATTTTTGGAAACCGATTCCGCAGGCAGTGATTTTTTGGCCGAAGTCTGTATGCAATGGGAGAATACCCCGGATGATGTAAAACAACTGGGGATACGATTGGTAAAACTCCGGACGGGCATTGTATTGAGTAATAACGGAGGTGAATTTAAGGAGATTACAGCGCCCCTGAAATTTGGAGTGGCCGGAATATTCGGCGACGGGAATCAGGTTGTAAGCTGGATCCATATTGATGATGTCTGCCGCATGTATATGGAAGCAATCAAAAATAAGGATCTGCGCGGCGTATATAATGCGGTAGCGCCGCAGCCGGTGTCTAATAAAAAACTAATGATGGTAACGGCGGAAAAAATGAGGAATAGGTTTTTTATACCGGTGCATGTTCCGAAATTTTTTTTAAAGCTCCTGCTGGGAAAAAGAAGCATAGAGATTTTAAAAAGCGTAACCGTAAGCTGTAAAAAGATAAAGGCGCTCGGTTTTACTTTTCTCTATCCAACCGTCGAATCTGCAATTGATGATTTGGTAAAAAACCGTGAACACTAAATTGTATTACAAGTCCTCTGTAGTAAACTTTTTAACTGCGAAAAAATAATACCCGGCTATATAAATGAGACTGGCCAATACCAGCACATATTCCGGAGGGGCATTTTGATAAATTACTTTGTTGCCAAAAGGAATCGGAAGCATTACATCGGTTACCTGCAGAGGCAGAAAATAACCCACGGGAGACAGGTCCAGCTTGACATTGATCAGCACGGTAAATAAAAACTCAAATATTAAACCATAGATAAAGAAAACGGCGATGGCTGCGCCGCTTCTTCTGAAAACAACCGCCAGGAACATGGCGAAAGTAATATAGGCAACCGTTTGTATAAAAATATAAATGATATTTTCCATGCCCTGGAAAGTAAAGGAAGATCCGGTAGTTAATGACCCGAGCAGCAGCGCCACGAGGGTATTAAATAGAGTTGCCACCAGGGAAAACAGAATAGCAAAAACAAATTTCACGGTGATGAATTGCCATCTGGTCCAGCCATCAATGATGTTTTGCCGGTGCGTTTTAAAATTAAATTCGTTAGTGAGCAGCATGATAAAAAGTATTCCCGGGAAATACAGCAGCCAGCTACTCATCCATCCCACCGTTTGCCACACTTTGGGAAATCCATAGGGTGTGCCGAGTAATAGCTGGCTTTGGGGAAGATTCTGGATGGTAAGCTCATTTACATAATATCCCGTATAATTAATTCCCAATATGGCAAATGAATACAGGATAGCAAATACCCAGAATGCTTTGTAATTTTTTACTTTAAGCCATTCAATTCTCAATAGATGTATCATGCAGCGTGTTAGTTATTGGTGAGTTCGAAAAACCGGGATTCAAGACTTTTCTTTTTAAGAACAAGATGGTTTAAGATAATGCCGTTGTCGAAACAAAATTTATTGATCGATTCAAGATGCGCTGTACCGACGGGGAAAAATATTTTGGCCAAACCTCCTTCTTTGGTAACTCTTGTGTGTTCCGGTATAGACTGTAATACCTGTATCAGCCGGTCATTATCTTTTGCGCCAACTTCTACCATATCTTCATTGGATAAAATTTCATTGACATTACCGGATGTGATAAGCTCACCCTTTCTTAATATAGCAACGTGCGTGCAAACCTTTTCTACTTCATCCAGCAGGTGGCTGGCCATAATGATCGTTTTCCCTTCACTATACAATGTTTTCATAAGGTCTCTTATTTCAGCAATGCCTACAGGGTCGAGACCGTTGGTGGGCTCATCAAATACCAGCACCCGCGGATTGCCCAACAGGCAGGAGGCAATAGCCAGCCGTTGTTTCATGCCTAAAGAATAGGTGCTGAATTTTGAATCTTTTCTTTTGGTGAGATCCACCATTTCTATCACTTTCGGGATATCTTCCTTACCATGTTGTTTTATCTCAGCGGCTATTTCAAGATTTTTTACACCGGACAGGTAATGATAGAAATTAGGAGTCTCCAGCAAAGTGCCTATTTTTCGTCTATGCATTTCCGTTGGTTCCTCATCAAAAAGCCTGTAATTGCCTGATGTTGGTTTCAGGATGTCCATAATGGTACCCAGCAACGTTGTTTTGCCGCTGCCATTAGGCCCTAATATTCCAAAAACAGAACCTTCCGGTACGGAAAAACTTACGCTTTTCAGGGCATTGACCCTGCCATAGTTTTTTGATAAATTATCCACTGTGAGTATTGCCATAACTGTGTAAAATTCTTCTAATAAGTTTAAAGATACGATGGCTGATACAAACAATTACATCAATATTTTTTAACGGTAAACGCTTTTTCACTTTTTCCACTATAACGTTGATAACTTATATGCCCGTCATTGCTTTAAAAAAAAATTTAGGTATACATTTATCCCAAAAAATATCCGAAATGTTTAATAAACTGGTTAAAGTATTTATTTGCTTTACACTGTATGCAGTAATTATTTCCTGCATAAATAAAACCCATGCCCAGTGCGGCGTACCACCTACCAGTGGTTCTGTCACTATTTCGATTGCCAATAATATTGTGAACACTTATTATCCCGGGGCCGGAAATCCCGTGGCAGGCACCACCATGCTTACAATCGGCGCGCAGGATAGCAGGGGCAATTCAACACCCATTTCCGCAGGCGATTTGTTGTTGATTATCCAGATGCAGGGAGCCGACATTGATACGATTAATTCTGATGCTTATGGAGATGCTGCAGGCGGGGCGCCGGCTTCCGGTTACCAAAATGCAAATTTGAAAGCCGGTTATTATGAATATAATACCGTGGCTTCTGTTGCGGGATCAACTATTACATTTAGCTATCCGCTGGCCAATAATTATTTTAATCGTGACTTTGCTTCAACCAATTCAATTCAGCGCTACCAGGTAATACGCGTTCCCCGCTATTATGATCTTAAGATAAAAAAGAATGCATCCATAACATGCCCTGCGTGGGATGGAAGCACCGGCGGTGTAGTGGTACTTGACGTAAATGACCTGTTTACGCTGTTGGGTTCTATTGATGCAAGCTATAAAGGATTCAGAGGCGGCGGTGGTAAAAATCTTACCGGTGTTACCGCAGGCAACAGCAACGGAACAGGCGCCTTAACTAATACGGATTATCGTTGGAATTCTCCTTTAACAAATTCAGCAAACAACACCGGCGGTGCAAAAGGGGAAGGCATTGCAGGAACACCGGCGTATTATTTTGTAAATGGTGCTACAGTAACCACTACTGCAAGTGTGGAAGGCTATCTTGCAGGAAGTATGGGCAGGGGTGCGCCCGGTAATGCAGGCGGCGGCGGTACTGACGGGTCCCCTGCAACTAATCAATATAACTCCGGCGGCGGTGGCGGTGGTAATGGCGGCTCCGGCGGTAATGGTGGCAGCGGATGGAACGGCGGCAGCGGGGATTCCAGCACTTATCCTACCGGAGGCTATGGAGGCAGCGCTTATACCCAGTTATCTACGAAACAATTTTGTATGGGCGGTGGCGGTGGCGCCGGCTCTGCTGATAACAGCCTTTCATCCAACGAATACAGTTGCAGTGGCGGCTCCGGCGGCGGTATTATTATAGTGCGGGCAACGCAGTATACAGGAAATGGATCCGTATTGGCCGACGGCTCAAATGCGCCGGGAGTAACCGATACTTATACCCCTCCGCAAAACGATGCTGCCGGTGGCGGTGGCGCAGGTGGAACTATTGTGATGGTGACTACCGGGCCCGGCACTGTTGGCCTGGATAATATAACAGCGTCTGCAATTGGCGGCGATGGCGGCGATATGACCAATTATTATGACTACGGCCCGGGCGGCGGAGGCGGAGGTGGTGCAATAATTACCAACGGAACATTCCTGTCGACGGATGTAAGTGGTGGTGCGAATGGATTAACATTGTCCGGCTCACCAACGGGTCCCCAGGATAATAACTATGCTGCTACCGGCGGCGGAGAGGGACAATTAATTACCCTGCCCGGTCCGCCATCATTTATTAATTCTGTTAATCCGGGATCACCCTGCGGAACACTTCCCGTAACATTAACAAACTTCCGCGCCTTATTGAATAATGGCTCTGTAGACTTAACATGGGATATTGCCAACGTAATTAATCTGAAAAGTTTTGTGGTAGAATATAGCACCGATGGAAGCAATTTCTCGGCATTATCTACCGTATACTATCAGAGTAATAAAAACAGTTATGATTTTGTACATACCACACCTTCTTCTAAAAACTTTTACAGGTTAAAGATGATAGATGAGGATGGAGGAATTTTTTACAGCAAGGTGTTAAGTGTTCAGACAGCAAACAGCGGCAACCGGGTAGTGTTTATTTATCCGAATCCTGCTTATAGCGATTTGACATTGAAATTGCATTCATTAACTAATGAAGAAGTTAATATCAGGATAACAGATAACAACGGAAGAGTGGTAATAAACAAGGTTGCAGCCGTACAGCCGGGAGATAATTATTTATCTGTGGATGGTATTGATAAACTACCCGCAGCAATGTATATGGTGCATATCAAATCACCATCTGTAGAGGCTTCTGAAAAACTGGTAGTAAGCAAAAAGTAGAATAAGAATTCTGGAAAAAGCCGGACTGTTATGAAGTCCGGCTTTTTAATTCCGTACAGGCTTACCCGTTTTTAAAACGCTCTGTAATCTTTCCAATGTTTTCTTTTCCCCGCACAGGCTGAGGAAAGCTTCTCTTTCAAGATTGAGTAAATATTGTTCACTTACCAGGGTGGGTTCGCTGAGATCGCCACCGCACATTACATAAGCCAGCTTCCTGGCAACTTTTACATCGTATTCGGTAATATAATTGCCCCTGAACATTCCATTAATGCCGGCATATAATGCCCCGAGCACTGACCTCCCCAACACCTTCACATCATTTCTTGGTACAGGCATCGTATAACCTGCATCATACAGTTCAATTACGCTTTGCTTTGCATCTGCAATTCTCCGGGACTGATTCATACTGACTTCGTCTATGCCTTTCCGTAAGATACCGAGATCATATCCTTCAAATGCCGAAGTGGACACTTTAGCTGTTCCGATCGTGATAAAACGGTTCTGTAAGGTAATGGTCTCCGGTTCTTTGTCATGCATCTCATCGGCAGCGCGCATGGTAAATTCTTTTGTGCCGCCACCGCCAGGAATCAAGCCTACGCCAAGTTCTACGAGGCCTATATAGGTCTCGGCAGCCGCATATATTTTGTCACTGTGCAAGCTCAGCTCGCAACCCCCGCCAAGGGCGAGGCCGTGTGGCGCTATCACTACCGGAATAGCGGAGTATCTTACCCTCATCATGGTGTTCTGAAAAGTCCGGACTGCCAGGTCCAATTCATCAAAATCCTGCTCGGCCGCCAGCATGAATATCATTCCGATGTTGGCGCCTGCACTGAATTGCGCACCTTCATTGGCAATGACGAGGCCCTTATATTTTTCTTCTGCTATCGCAATAGATTTATTGATGGCTTCTATCACTTCGCTGCCAATGGTTCCCATTTTTGTATTCCATTGCAGCCCCACAACCTCATCGCCCAAATCATACAAGCTGCAGGCAGTATTTTTCCAGACTGTTTTTTCTTTCAGGTCGCTCATGATGATGAAGGCATCGCCGCCCGGCAAAGGCAGATATTTTTTTGAACTAACGTCAAAGCATAAACGCTTTCCGTTTTCTATTTTGTAAAATGTATTATTGCCTGCGGCAATAAATTCATCAACCCATGGCGCCACTGCATATCCGGCTGCTTTCATGGCGGCAGCAGTTTCCTTTACTCCCAATATGTCCCAGCTTTCAAAAGCGCCAATTTCCCACCCGAAGCCGGCTTTCATGGCATCGTCAATCCGGTATATTTCATCGCTGATCTCGGGAATGCGGTGTGAAATATAGGAGAACAGGCTGTAATGAAAAGCGCGATAGAATTCGCCCGCTTTATCATTGCCCGCCACCAGCACTTTGAGCCTTTGTTTCAGGTCTTCGATTGGTCTGGCAATTTCAAGTGTTGCAAATTTTGGCTTCTGACGCGGACCATATTCAAATGTTTCCAGGTGCAGCGTAAGAATTTCAGATTGTCCGTTGGCTCCCTTGATCTTTTTAAAAAATCCTTGCCCGGTTTTGTCGCCCAGCCATTTATTATCGACCATTTTTTGCAGCCACGCAGGTATTGTAAAAATTTCTCTGGCCTCATCATTGGGGCAATTCTCTTTTACACCAATAGCTACTTTTACCAGTGTATCAATGCCCACCACATCAGCCGTTCTGAAGGTTGCTGATTTGGGACGGCCAATTACCGGGCCGGTTAATGCGTCAATGTCATCAATGGTGAGCCGTAGTGTATCCATAATATGAAATATGGACATGATGCCGAAAACGCCGATCCTGTTTGCAATGAATGCGGGTGTGTCCTTACACAACACTGTTGTTTTGCCCAAATACAGGTCTCCGTAATGCATTAAAAAATCAATAACCTCCTGACCGGTGAATGGCGTGGGGATAATTTCGAGTAATCTTAAATAACGCGGCGGATTAAAAAAGTGAGTGCCGCAAAAATGCTTTTTAAAATCATCGCTTCTTCCTTCCGCCATCAGGTGGATAGGAATGCCTGAGGTATTGGATGTAATTAACGTTCCCGGTTTGCGGTATTTTTCAACCTGGTCAAAAACTGATTTCTTGATATCGAGCCTTTCCACTACCACCTCGATGGTCCAATCGCACGAGGCAATATCTTTCATATTGTCTTCAAAGTTCCCGGTAGTAATATTCTTTACAACGTCTTTGGTAAAAACCGGAGAGGGATTAGACTTCAACGTAGCCGCCAGCGCATCATTCACAATCTTATTTTTATTTGAGGGCTTTGCTGTCCCTCCTTCAGAGGAAGGGGGTGCCGCCATATCAAGCAATAAAACCTGTACGCCGATTCCTGCGAAGTGACAGGCAATGCGGCTTCCCATTACACCACTTCCCAATACAGCCACCTTTTTTATCGTTCTCTTTTGCATAAAAAATTAGTTAGTTAAACAACTATTTACTGTGAAATTATACAAATTTTCCGAAGTGAATAAATTGTAGCGATTATGGATAGTGCCCCGGTTTGAGCTATATCCCGCTGATTACGCTGATGCATTACTTCATTTGCGTTGATTTGCTTCATCTGCGGGAACTATTTTGAAATTGAGACACCACCGGTTATGCCATCGTTGGCAATTGTAAAAGAGTTTACTAAAGTGCCTCCATGGCGCCCACTGCACACCAATCTATATTCCCTTTTCCCTGTTCTATGAGTCTTTGCATTTTAGACTGGAGGAGATGAGCCGCCGGCATAGACACTCCTGCAATAGAAGCCTGTTGCATCACGAGGTTAATGTCTTTCAGACCCAGCTTCATCGTAAAGGCAGCAGGCTCGAATTTTTGCTGCAATATGATATTCCCGTAGTTGATATAAATAGGTGAGCTAAATAAAGTTTGCGTGAACATGGACCACATTTGCTGCGCATCAATGCCACTGTTTTCGGCCAGGTGTACGCTCTCGCCGATTGCTTCGAGCGCTGATGCAATCAGAAAATTGCCACATAGCTTTACTGTATTCGCAGCCCTGATATCTTCTCCGAATTCCCAAACAGCGGCGCCCCCGGCATCTTTCAATAGAGGTGTGCCGGCAGCCATATCCTTTTTATTTCCACTGACGGCAAAATTCAATTTCTTTGCTATAGCCGCTTCCGGTCTTCCAAAAACCGGCGATGCAAGATATCGCTGATGATGTTCCTCATGAAGAGAAGCAATATCAGAAGCAGTCCGGGGAAGGATAGTACTCATCGAAATATGAAGGCTGTCTTTAGACAGATTGCTGAAAAGGCCTTCTTCACCATTACATATACTTTTCAAAGCTGCGTCATCGGAAACCATAGTAAAAACTATATTGCATTGTTGAGCAAGCTCCGCAATGCTGCTACATACTATTGCTCCTTTTTCGCGAAGAGGTTCAGCCTTTGAAGAAGTTCTGTTGTAGACATGCAGGCGATGACCACTTTCAATAAGGTTTATTGCTATAGGCGTTCCCAGGCTTCCTAAACCAATAAAGCCGATATTTTGTTTCATAAAAAAGAATTTTAAATATCATGTTACAGCAGCGCCGGGATTAACAGCCTCTTCCGGGCTCACAAAGTGCAGCCTGCCATCTTTATCCTCCGACATCAATATCATGCCGTTACTTTCGATGCCCTTCATTTTCCTGGGTGCAAGATTGGCGACCACCACCACCTGCTTACCCACAATTTCTTCAGGTTTGAAATGCAATGCTATCCCTGATACAATGGTCCTTTTTTCAAAGCCCAGATCAATTTCAAGTTTTAGCAGCTTGTCTGCTTTTTCTATTTTGGCGGCACTAACGATGGCGCCTATACGAAGATCCAATTTTGCAAAATCGTCGTATGGTATGGTTGGTTTTACAGGTTCAGTGATTACCTGTTTCAGGTTACCGGTGGCAGCAGGTTCCCCTGTAACAAGCCCGCTTTTCAGCTTTTCAATCTGGGTTTCTATTTCCTTGTCTTCGATTTTTCGGAAAAGCAGTTCAGGCGCCCGAAGACTATACCCTACACTCAGTAATTTTAATTTTCCTGCATTCTCCCAGTCCAGCATTTTATCTACTACTTTCATCATGTGAAGCATTTTCTTCGCAGTAAAAGGCAGGAAAGGATTAATTAAAATTGCCAGGTTGGCACAAAGTTGCAGGCAAATATGAAGACAGTTATCAATTTTTTGCTGCGCTTCCGGCTTCGGTTGTCCATCAGCATTAGTATCTCTTGCTAAAATCCAGGGCTGCTTATCCTGCATATACTTGTTGCCTTTCCGGGCCAAATCCATTACTTCAAACAAGGCGTCGCGGAACTTGAAATCTTCCAGGGCATTTTCAACTTTGCTTTTTGCAAACTGAAATTCGTTGATCATTGCTGCATCGGCGTCATCCGCTACCGCCTCGTGAAGCGGAGGCACCTTTCCATTGCATAATTTATGCATCAGCACAAACGTGCGGTTAACGAAGTTTCCGAATATAGATACGAGCTCACTGTTGTTCCTGTCCTGGAAATCTTTCCAGGTGAAATCATTATCCTTTGTTTCCGGTGCGTTGGCGCAAAGCACATATCTTAATACATCCTGCTGCCCGGGAAAATCTTTTACATATTCATCTATCCACACCGCCCAGTTGCGGCTGGTAGAAACCTTTTGCCCTTCTATATTTAAAAATTCATTTGCCGGTACATTTTCCGGTAATACAAAATTACCATGCGCTTTCAGCATGGAAGGGAATATGATGCAATGAAACACGATATTGTCTTTGCCGATAAAGTGAACCAGTTTCGTATCTTCTTTGCACCAGTAATCTTCCCAGTTTGAAATGAGCTCTTTGGTTGCAGAAATGTATCCTATCGGTGCATCAAACCATACATATAAAACTTTTCCTTCGGCATCGGGCAAAGGAACTTTTATTCCCCAGTTGCTGTCGCGTGTCATGGCACGTGGCTGTAATCCGTTATCCAGCCAGCTTTTGCACTGGCCATATACATTATTCTTCCATTCTTTATGATCTTCGAGTATCCATTGCCGTAAGAAAGCTTCATAGTTCTGTAGCGGGAAATACCAGTGCTTTGTTTTTTTCTTTACCGGGATGGCATTGCTTAACGCGCTGCGCGGATTGATCAGCATCTCAGGGCTGAGCGACGAACCGCAATTTTCGCATTGGTCTCCGTAAGCATTGGGAAAACTGCAAACCGGGCACGTTCCGATAATATATCTGTCTGCAAGAAATGTTTGCTTTTCTTCATCATAATATTGCTCTGTTTCCCTTTCTTCAAATAAGCCTTTGTTATAAAGATTCAGAAAAAAGTCTGACGATGTTTTATGATGAATGGGTTTGGACGTCCTTGAAAAAATATCAAATGAAATGCCCATCTGGTCAAAGCTGTCTTTGATGATGGCGTGATATTTATCCACCACCTGCTGCGGCGTAATATTTTCTTTCATAGCGCGGATGGTGATAGGTACACCATGTTCATCAGTGCCTGAAACAAATTTTACATCACGCTTTTGCGCCCGAAGGTATCGCACATATATATCTGCCGGAAGATAGCATCCGGCCAAATGACCAATATGATTGGGGCCGTTTGCATAGGGAAGCGCCGCAGTTATCAGATATCTTTTAAACTCTTTCATTGTTGCTTTTCATTCCTGTTCAGGGTTGCAAAAATACCGCAATCGGTTTCATCGCCCAAACGAAAACTCCCCTGCGGGAGGGGAGTTCCTTATTGCGGTATCAGGTTAATTTATTTTCCGTTCATCTCGTTTATTCCTACTTGCGGAATCATTACCTTATGAACTTTTTCTACGACAATTTCCTTTGGTAAACTAAAGCTTTTTGATTGCCTGATATCATCGGAAGCAGCGCCCACCTTCACTTCATATGTTCCTGCATCGGCTATCCATGAGCTTCTATCGGTATTAAATGAGGCCAGATCGGCTGCATTCAATGTGAATTTTATTGTTTCGCTCTTTCCGGGTTGCAATAAGCCCGTTTTGGCAAATGCCTTTAATTCTTCAGCCGGCTTATTCAATTTATCAGCAGGGGCGCTGATGTATAATTCGGCTACTTCTTTTCCGGCTACCTTTCCTGTATTGGTAACAGTTACCGATACATTCATTTTGCCATTAAATGTTGCGGAGCTTAGTTTCAGATTTGAATAGGAAAAAGAAGTATAGCTTAAGCCATATCCAAATGCATACGCAGGTTTTACATTATACGATGTATAGTAACGGTAACCTACATAAATTCCGTCATCGTAGGTCGCCTCTGCCGGAATTTGCTTCATCCCAAAATTTCCGGTCGTAGCCTGATCGGGAAATTCTTTGCCGGGAAAACTTTTTGCCGAGGGAACATCATCATACGACACAGGAAACGTCTGCGCCAGCTTTCCTGAAGGATTTACTTTACCACTCAGCAAGGCTGTGATAGCATTGCCTCCTTCAAGTCCGGGCTGCCATGCCAGTAAAATTGCGTCCACATTATCTCTCCAGCTGGCAACTTCTACTACACCGCCGATATTTAAAACAACAACTACCATTTTATTTTTTGCATGGAAAGCGTCGGCTACATTTTTTATTAAGATTTTTTCTGTGTCGGATAAGTTAAAATCATTTTCCACTTTTCTGTCCCGGCCTTCTCCTGCATTTCTTCCTATGGCTATTATCGCGATATTGGCATCTGTGGCAGACCTGCTTAGCAGATCGTTGCCTGCAAGGTATTCCGATATGGGAGGTAAGGGATGCATGAATGACTGGAACAGGTTTTGTTTGGGGCGCTTGGCATTCGCATCCTGCAGGTAGTCAGTGTATGCTTTCTTCACATCAGCATTCACCGTATAGCCTGCGTTTGACAAGCCCTCGCTTAATGAAACCGTGTAGGCTTTATTAACCTGCCCGCTGCCGGTACCGCCGGCAATAAGATCATATCCGTTAATGCCGAAGAGCGCAACATCCGACGTACCCTTTTTAAAAGGTAATGCATTATCATTATCTTTCAATAATACCATTCCTCCCTCGGCAGCATCACGGGAAATGATTGCATCTTTTTTAAGGTCGGGTTTATCGCTGTATTTATAATTTTTGTAAGCGGGTGATTTAAAAATAAGGTCGAGCACTCTTCCTGCATTTTCGTCCAAAGCCTTTTCATCCAGCGTACCATTTTTTACTGCATCCACGATTGCTTTGGTTTGGGCCGGCGTACCGGGCATTAGCAAATCATTATGCGCTTTCATCTGGGCTACCGCATCTGTGCCACCAAACCAGTCCGTCATCACCAAACCTTTGAAGCCCCATTCGTTCCTTAATATTGTTGTAAGCAGGTCATACGATTCGGAGGTGTAGGTGCCGTTTATCTTATTGTATGAGCTCATCACGGTCCATGGTTGTGCTTTCTTAACCGTGATCTCAAAATTTTTCAGGTAAATTTCCCGCAACGCTCTCTCGCTGATGATTTCATTTATCGTGTTGCGGTCGGTTTCCTGGTTGTTGGCAACAAAATGCTTGACGGAAGTGCCTACACCCTTGGATTGTATGCCTTCTACCATTGCTGCGCTTATGGTTCCCGATAGCACAGGGTCTTCAGAATAATATTCAAAGTTTCTGCCGTTTAAAGGATTGCGCTGAATATTCTGAGCAGGCGCCAGTATTACATCGATACCGTAATCGTGAATTTCGCTGCCAAACCCAACCCCCACTTTTTTTACCAGGCTGGTGTCCCAGGAAGAAGCGAGCAAGGTGCCCACAGGCCATGCTGTGGCATAGTACGTTTTTGAACTGTCATTATTGCGAACGGGTTCTATTCTTACTCCGGCAGGCCCGTCAGACAAAACGATGGAAGGAATGCCCAGCCGTGAAATAGCAAAAGTATTACCGGCAGCTCCGGGAACCTTTTCTTTGGGAGCAGACGTGCCCTGGGATTGCATGCCGGGAATGTGCATCCCGACACCCACGACCAGTTTCGCTTTTTCTTCGAGGGTCATTTTAGCAACCAGTTGTTTCGCTTTATTAGAAATGTTTTGGGAAAATGCGGTAATGCTGACCAACATACCAAGCAAGCATAAAATTTGTTTCATGTGTTATGGTTATTTTTTTAAAAGGTCTCATAAAATCCGCTATAAAAATTATCATTGCCGGCCTGAGCTGCTTAATAATTTTTATGCCTTATTTGATGATGAACTATTTCATTGTGTTATAATGACACAATGATAAACATTTTTTTTGTTTTGGGATAATAAATTTTAAACTTTGTTGGCATATAATCCGGACATGGAGTTTCAACGGGAACTGAAAGAACATTTTGCAAAAGGCCACGAAAAATATCTTCGTCACCTGTCGATTGACTGCCTCATTTTCGGCTTTCATGAAAACGAGCTGAAGATATTATTGCTCAAGGTAAAATATGCAGGTAAATGGGCGTTGCCCGGGGGATTCGTTTTAAAAAATGAGCACCTTGAGGAATCTGCAAAAAGAATTCTGAAGCAGCGAACCGGGCTTGAGGCAATCTATCTCAGGCAATTTTACACGTTTGGCGACCCGGTGCGCTCCACAAAGGAAATTAATCAGCGGTTTTTAAAAAACATTGGAATAAAGAATGAAAACAGCTGGATGTTTGACCGTTTTATCAGCATCGGCTACTATGCTTTGGTGGATTTTACAAAAGTAGATCCGGCTCCCGATAATATTTCCGATGCATGCGAATGGTTTAACGTTCATCAGATTCCGGATATGATTCTTGATCATAGCGACATTTTTAAGAAAGGTCTGGATCATTTGCGGTTGCAGCTCAATTTTCAACCCATAGGATATAATCTGCTTCCGGTTAAATTTACAATGCCGGAGCTGCAGAAGTTGTACGAAACTATTATGGATAAAAAGCTGGACAGGAGAAATTTTCAAAGAAAAATATTAAGTACCGGTATTCTGAAGCGGCTTAATGAAACCAAAAAAGGTGTGGCGCACAAAGCCCCCTATTATTATAAATTTGACATGCGCCGTTATCACAAGGCCCTGGAAGCGGGCATGAACTTTGAAACATAAACCGATCATCATATTTAATGAAACGAAAAGAATTTCTTTCTTCAGTGGTTCCTTTAGCAGTTATTTCTTCCGCTAAGAGAGGAAAATTGCCGGAAGATACAGATCCGGTGAAAGCGCCCCTGTATTTAAAAACGGGAGATGTCATTGGTATTACCTGTCCGTCCGGCGCAATTACATCAGAGGAAGTTCAGCCTGCGGTAAATAAAATGAAGGAATGGGGATTTGATATTCGTATAGGCGAAACCGTTGGGCTGAAAGATTTTACTTTTGCCGGTACTGATGAGCAACGGACTAAAGATTTTCAGCAAATGCTGGATGATGATTCAATTGATGCCATCATGCTGGGGCGCGGAGGATATGGCGCTGTAAGGATTATAGATTCAATTGATTTCACCAAATTTCGTAAAAAGCCAAAGTGGATAATCGGATTCAGTGACGCCACTGTTTTTCATAGCCACATTAACAGCAATTTTAAAATTGCAACCATTCATTCCAAAATGTGCAATAGTTTTCCTGATGATTGGGCTACGGCTACGCCGGATCAGATTGATTCCATCAATTCTATTCAAAAATGCCTGACAGGAGAAAAGATGGAATACGGGGTTCCGCCCCATCCAAACAACAGAAACGGGAATGCCAGGGGAATTCTGGTCGGTGGTAACTTATCTATTCTCCAAAATCTGGCGGGAACGAAATCTGAAATTGATACAGCCGGCAAAATATTGTTTATTGAAGACACGGAAGAATATTTGTATAATATTGACCGGATGCTGTGGAACCTGAAAAGAAGTAATAGGCTTTCAAAGCTGAGAGGATTGATCGTTGGCGGGTTTACCAATATAAAACCTGACGATCCCGGCGAAGAATTTGGGAGAACCGTATATGAGATGGTAATGGAGAAGGTAAAGGAATATGACTATCCCGTTTGTTTTGATTTTCCGGTAGGACATCAAAAAGAAAATTATGCATTGAAGTGCGGAGTGATGCACCGGTTGAACGTTGATGCGAGTGGAGTTTTGTTACAGAGCTATTAGCTGACTTCTAAACGCTGAAATCTAATGCACATAATATTGCCTCCCTATCTGACACCCGGCGATACCATCGGAATTATTTGCCCTTCCGGCTATATGCCTGCAGAAAAAGTGCAGGCTTCTGTACGGGTCTTTCAGCAATGGGGATTTAATGTAGCCCGGGGTAAAACCATCGGGCACCAGTTTCATTATTTTTCCGGAACAGACGAAGAAAGATTGAATGACCTGCAGCAAATGATGGATAATGATGATGTCAAGGCCATTTTTTGTGCGAGAGGAGGGTACGGAATGGGAAGAATCATTGATGCTGTAAAATTCAAAAAATTTAAGAAACAACCTAAGTGGATTATCGGGTACAGTGACATAACGGTTTTGCAGACCCATCTTTTTTCAAAATACAATATCGCCTCACTCCATGCGCCGATGGCTGCTGCATTTATTGATCATGATGCTGCTGATCCCTATATTCAGAGTTTGTATGATTCATTAACAGGAAAGAAAACAAATTATATAGTACAACCACACGGGTTTAACCGGAGCGGTAAAGTAAGCGGAACTCTTATAGGAGGCAATCTTTCCCTGCTTGCACATCTTACCGGCACATCATCTGAAATCCAAACAAAAAATGCCATTTTGTTTATAGAAGATGTCGGCGAATATATTTATAACATTGACCGGATGATGTATCAGCTGAAAAGGAGCGGCAAGCTTAAAAAATTAAAAGGGCTGATCGTAGGAAAGTTCAGCGATTCAAAAGATACCACGATTCCTTTTGGCGAAACAGCGTCAGAAGTAATCAGAGATATCGTAAAAGAATATGAGTATCCCGTTTGTTTTGATTTTCCCGTAAGCCATGAAAAGGAAAATTATGCATTGAAGGTAGGTGGGGAATACGAGTTGGCGATATCTGCTGACAAAGTTGTTTTGAAAGAAGGGTAGCTAAATCTTTTTTCCGCCTGCTTTCCGTGATTTGCGGGCTTGCATCTGCGGTGAAACAATCAATCTGATAAAATACTATCCAGCTTCTCATGATATTGCGTATACTCGTTCACGTTATTATGAGAGGCGTTTTGCAAAGTGATAAACTCATCTCCCGGCTTCAGATAATCCTGCAACCTAACCGTTGTAGCATAGGGAATTATCCTGTCGTGGGTGCCATGAAAAATAGTTATCGGCGCTGTTACCTTTTGAATGTTTTCGTAGTTTGGAAATTTAAAATGAATAAATCTTTTTGCCAGGAACTCCGGCGCATGAACATGGAAAAGATCAGCCATGCTGTAATAGGGGGTTTCTAAAATGAGATGCTTACATCCCCTCTCAGAAGCGAGCCAGGTTGCAATGCCTGAGCCAAGCGATTTTCCGTAAAAAACAATGTTTTCCCTGCTATATCTTTCGAGAGCCATGTCATATAATATCAGCGCCTGCCTGTATACATTTTCTTCGGTGAATTTTCCCGTGCTCTTTCCATATTCCGGGTAATCATTGATCCATACCTCATACTTGTGTTTGGTAAAATTGGGAACATGTTTCGCATAGCGGAGGATGTTGTCCCTGTTGCCGTGGAAGTATAATACGATGCCTTTTCTTTCGGAAGTTTCGGGAAAAAACTGAATGAGGTTGAAGTTATATTTTGTGCCAAAAGGAATATTAATTTCCCTAAAGGGGAAGTTGAATGAAAAAACAAAATCCCTGCGCAGCGCTTTTGGCCGGAGCATTATTTTTTTCTGAAGAAAATAAAATGCCCCTTTCTGTGCTGCAGAAGACTTGTTAAATGTTCCGGCATCATTATAGATTTTTTCCTTCGGTATATTGCTCTTCGCATTCATTTTATTAAGGCGCTAATATATCCCGTATAAAATTGTGATATTCCGGAAATGAAGGTAAGTTATTGTGTCCGCCGCCTTCAATTCTTATCAGGGTTATCTTATCCGGATTCAGCTTTTGCAATTGTTCACTTTGCCGGATTGGTATCAGCCGATCCCTGGTGCCATGTATAATGTAGATATGGCAAGTTACGTTTTTGATCCATTTATTCGTTTGCAGCTGAAAGCGTAAAACATATTTTAACGGAAGAAAAGGTAAAAATCTTTTTACCGCTTTTTCGAAGCTATAGAACGGCGCATCGAGTATCAGATACCGGGGTTTATTGTCACTCGCCAGTTTGGTTGCAAACCCGCTTCCCAGGCTTCTTCCGTAAATGATGATACTGCTTTCAGCATAATCCGCCTTTAAGCTGTCGTATACTACCTGCATATCGCCAAACATAGCCCTTTCTCCTCTTTTGCCGGTACTTTTCCCAAACCCGCGATAATCGACTAATACAACATCGTATTGATACCGGTAAAAGTCCTTGGCATATTTGGCCCAGCCTTTAATACTTCGTGTATTTCCATGGAAATATAAGACAATGCCCAGCGGGTTGCCTGCATAAAAATGCAGCCCGTTAATTCTTACACCCGGTTCTACGTCAATAAATAATTCTTTAAAGGGAATATCATATTTATAGTGAAAGTCGGCCTTGAGCTTTTCTGGTTTAAAAATGAGTCTTTCCTGGACGGCATATAAAATAATTACCACCAGTGCGTATGCGGCAATAATATAAATAAACGTAGCGGACAAGTTGATTCCTGTAGGGCAATGTTACAGGAAAAATTAAAACCGGGAAAATAACCAAAATAAATTTCTTTGGTTATATATCATCTGTAAAAATCCGGTTCATTCTTATTTTATTAACCGGGGAAACAATGAGCGGGAATTTTTCTACAACAAAATTACTTTGCTCAAGACCGAAACCACGCTCTTCGCTGAGGCTGATACCTTTCAGCCAGAAGTACACTTTCATAATGATCCTTTCGAAGAAGGGTAGCTCATTATCCTGCGAAAGGAATTTTTCCATAACTATAAATTGGAAATCACCCACCACATTATTACGCTGCAGGCTTTCATAGCGGCTGGTTATATTTACTTCTTTGTTGGCCACCATATCTTCTACTACCTTTCTGAACATGAGACTGATTCTTGGTTCTATACGGAATCCAAGCCGGAATTCAACCCTGATGATTTCATTGGGGATAATTGTCTCAACAGTATATTCACTCGTGTAGGGTTCGTCCTGCGTATCCACATGTACAAACCAATAAATGTCTGCCCGCTTGGGTTTTCGGTTCAGTATGGAGTAAATGATTTTATGTTCTATTTCTTTAGGATTATTAGCGCTTGTTAAATAAACCAAATGCGTTGCATATTTGGGAATTGTTGCGTCGTTGCTTAATTCCTGTATGGTGGGCAGGTATTGTTCCATCCTTACAAATTCTATATAACGGTTCTTGATCTTTCTTGCGCGAAACCAAACGTACATTACAGAAAATAATCCGCCGCCTACGATAAGTGTTACAAATCCACCATGGGGAAACTTATTGAGGTTGGCACAAAGAAAGCTTAATTCGATAATTAAATAAACGGTGAGATATAAAAAGATGAGCGGTTTTGATGTTCTCCGGGTCACAAGGAAGTTGGCATACAGGATAGAGGTAGCCAACATGCACAGCGTAATAGCCAGTCCATACGCAGCTTCCATATTTGACGAACTCTGAAAATAAACCGTAATGCCCACACATCCGATAAATAAAACGTTGTTGATTCCTGGGATAAATAGCTGCCCCCGCTCCTCTGTGGGATATACAATTTTCAACTTGGGCCATAAATTAAGCCGCATGCTTTCACTGATCAGCGTAAAGGATCCGCTGATGAGCGCCTGGCTTGCAATAATGGCCGCAGCAGTTGCAACCACGAGACCAATAATTCTGAATCGCTCCGGCATGATGCCATAGAAAGGATTAAACCCGGCATCTATCACCTGTTTTGAAAAGGTTTCTCCTGTATGATGTGCCAGCAGCCATGCACCCTGGCCAAGGTAATTAAGTATCAGGGCTGTTTTTACATAAATCCATGAAATGCGGATGTTCCCTCTACCACAATGCCCCAGGTCAGAATATAGTGCTTCCGCACCCGTGGTGCAAAGGAACACAGCGCCTAAAATGAAAAATCCCTGTGGGTAAAGAATCAGCAATTTTATTGCATAATAGGGATTAATGGCTTTAAAAATATATAAGTCGTCAAACAGATGAGAAAGCCCCAGAACGGCAAGCATTAAAAACCACATCAGCATGATCGGGCCAAACATTTTACCAATAGATGCAGTACCAAATTGCTGGGTAAAAAATAATGCCAGCAGAATAGCCAGAACAATATAAACAACGGTAGATTGACTGGTGTCGCTAAAGACCTGAATCTGCTTTAATCCTTCAATAGCAGCGGTAACGGAGATAGGAGGGGTA
Source organism: uncultured Ginsengibacter sp. (assembly GCA_964627765.1). Lineage (GTDB taxonomy): Bacteria > Bacteroidota > Bacteroidia > Chitinophagales > Chitinophagaceae > Ginsengibacter. The sequence continues at coordinate 93,479 of CAZVKO010000007.1, forward strand.
ATCATTCCGTCCGCAAGCAGGGAGGCTCCTCCGATAATTGCCGGAAATACCAGCCATTTTCTTTGCCTTCTTACAAGGGCATATAAAGAAAAAATACCGCCTTCACCCCTGTTATCCGCCCTTAGCGTGAGAATCACATACTTTACGGTTGTTTGAAGCGTAAGCGTCCAGATGATGCATGATAATCCACCCAATATGAGTTCCTGTGAGATGACCCTGTCTCTGATGATGGCATTCAGAACGTAGAGAGGAGAGGTACCGATATCCCCGTAAATAATTCCTAAGGCAATAAGCAACCCGGCCGGGGTTACTTTATTGATGTTCTTGGTCACTACACAAATTTAGTTTCTAATAGCAATATCTTCAAAATACAAAAGCCTGCCTGAAAATATTTGCAAATGTAGCAGAAATGTGAATGAGACCGTTATATGCCGGATAAATAATTATCCGCATCCAATCATAAAAATGTCAATTCTTTAAAACTTAAAGCTAATGCCGCCATGTACAATGTATTTTCCATAGCCGCCTTCCACAAAAATTGCGGCATTTTTGGATAGATAGAAGTCTGCACCGATACCCACCTGGTAGGCAAGTTCTGAAGGATTGCCGGCGAGATTTAATTTTCCTCCGCTTGAATCGGTAAAGCTTTGCGTCCATGTATTAATGCCAATGGCGGTTCTGATGTAGGGTGTTACGCGTTCCCCGGCAGGAATATAATTTACCAGGTCAAACATAAAGCACCAGTTATCCAGGGAACCGGTAAAAGCAGGCGCAGAAGATCCATTGTAATTGTAATAAGGAACCTTTACGTCACCATGCGTCACCATTATACCCATGCTCATTGCCCGCGAAAACCGGTAATCTATTGCGCCGGTGACCGGCCCGGTTTGAGAACTTGCATTTCCCTTGTATTGATTATAAAAATCAGGCAGCGCATCTTTGTCAAGATTGGGAAAGCCATATCCAAATGATACGTTTACGGATGGCTGAAAAGGAGGAAGGTTCCGGTTTTGCCGGGCATACCGCCTGTGCATTCCTCTATATCCGGGGCCATATCCAAATCGGGGACCGATAAAAATTCCAACTTGCGCATCAGCAGCAGAAATGAAGCAAAAAAAGCAGGCGCCGAATACGATCAGGTATTTTTTCATAAAAAATTTTTAGACAGTGATGACTGAAGTCAGACGTTAAAGTTTAATAGTTACCCTGTCGGGCCATTTTAAAATGTTGTTAATAAAGTTGAATGCCCTGAAACAAAAATCCCTTTCAACGGGTGAAAGGGATGCATGTTAATTTTGGGGTACGAACGAATACTTATAGCGCAATCTGTTTTTCTGCCATCATTTTTCTCAGGTTGATCAATCCATAACGCATACGACCCAGGGCCGTATTAATGCTGCAGTTGGTAAGCCTTGCAATTTCTTTAAAGCTTAAATCTGCATAATGCCTCATCACAATTACTTCTCTTTGATCTTCGGGAAGCATTTCCAGCAGCCTTCTTACCCTTTCATGGCTTTGTCCCTGCATCATTTTTTCATCGGCACCGGGTTCCGAAAAGTTCAATACCTCGAAAATATCGCGGTCATCACTTGTTTTAATAGAAGGGCTGCGTTTGATTTTCCTGAAATGGTCAACGCATAAATTATGTGCTATGCGCATCACCCACGGTAAAAATTTTCCTTCATCGGTATATCTTCCGCCATTAATGGTGTCGATAACCCGGATAAAAGCATCCTGGAAAATATCTTCGGCGAGATATTTGTCCTTTACCAGTAAATAAATTGAAGTGTAGATTTTGTCTTTGTAACGATGTACCAGGTGGGTGAGTGCTTCAACATCTCCATCAAGGTACAAATGGATCAATTGTTGGTCGGATAATGTGTTCATGGATTTCATAATCGTTTTTACAATTTTTGATTTAGGATATTGTGTAAGTTCCGGCCAATTAAAAGGAAAATAAAGTGGGAAGCTGTTAACAGGTGTTGGTATCAGTTCTTCATTTAATTCCCGGATAATTGGAGAACCGAAATTATAGTATTAACTAAAACTTCCAAATGATTTGCTAAATTTTTTCCGGGTTATTAAAAATTCGGGCAAATGTACTCGGACTGTTTTCGTAAAACTACTAATCATTAATTTTGAAACACGTAATGAGCACAAGTAAAACTACGATTAAGAAGGAAAAAGAAGCAAAAGCATCTCCTGTCAATAATATATTTATTAAAGGTGCAAGAGTTCATAATCTGAAAAACATAGATGTTGAAATACCCCGTAATAAATTTATTGTGGTTACAGGCGTATCCGGCTCGGGTAAATCTTCTTTAACAATTGATACATTATTTGCAGAGGGGCAAAGAAGATATGCGGAAAGCCTCAGTGCTTACGCCAGGCAGTTCATGGCAAGGATGAACAAGCCTGATGTGGATTATATCAGAGGATTGTGCCCTGCTATTGCAATAGAGCAAAAAGTGGTTACCCGTACCCCCCGTTCTACCGTGGGCAGCATGACGGAAATATATGATTACCTGCGATTGCTATTTGCAAGAATAGGAAGAACCATTTCACCGGTCAGCGGGCGCGAGGTGAAAAAAGATGATGTAACCGATGTGGTAAATGCCATTAACGGCTTTCAGCACGGGGATAAGGTATTGCTGCTGGTTGCATTCCGGTCTCATCAAAACAGGGATGTAAAGGAAGAATTGAATATATTAATGCAAAAAGGTTTTTCCCGCATTTATATTAACGGGGAAATCATCCGCATAGAAGAATTATCAGACAGAAAGGATATTGAATCTTTTTTTGCGCACCATATGCCTTATGTTCTTATCGACAGATTTTTAGTAAAAGATTTTGATGAAGATGATAAGCATCGTATAGCCGACTCCGTTAGTACGGCCTTTTTTGAAGGCGAGGGAGAACTGGTACTTGAAATCAACGATCAAAAGAAATTACACTTCTCCAGCAAATTCGAATTGGATGGAATAAAGTTTGAAGAACCGGTACCCAATTTGTTTTCTTTTAATAACCCTTATGGGGCATGCCCGGTATGCGAAGGCTTCTCCCTGGTGCTGGGGATAGATCCCGACCTGGTAATTCCGGATAAACGGTTAAGCGTATACGACAATGCAATAGCGCCCTGGAGGGGTGAAAAGCTCAGTGCCTGGAAAGACAAGCTCATTCATGCGGCCAGGCATTTTGATTTTCCGGTACACAAGCCGGTAATTGATCTTACTCCTGCGCAATATGATATATTGTGGACGGGGAATGCCTATTTTGCCGGGCTGAATGACTTCTTCAGGGAAGTAGAGCAAAATCTTTATAAAGTTCAATACAGGGTTTTGTTGAGCCGTTACCGGGGGCGAACCCTTTGCCCCGAATGCAATGGTTACCGGTTGAGAAAAGAAGCTTTGTATGTAAAGGTAAACCATAAGCATATCGGTGAATTGTGCGAGATGCCTGTAAAGTATTTACATCAGTGGTTTGCCGCAATCGAGCTGTCCGATTATGAAAGAAAGGTGGCCAAAAGAATTTTAATTGAAATTAATAACAGGCTGCAAACATTACTGGATGTTGGCCTGGGCTATTTAACATTAAACCGGCTGGCCAATTCATTAAGCGGGGGTGAAAGTCAGCGAATCCAGTTAACGCGCAGCCTCGGCAGCAATCTTACCAATTCATTGTATATTTTGGATGAACCCTCTATCGGGCTCCATTCAAGAGATACCGAAAGATTAATTCACGTGCTAAAAAATCTCCGGGACCTGGGTAATACAGTGGTGGTGGTAGAGCATGATGAAATGATGATGCGGGAGGCGGATCATATAATAGATATGGGACCGCTGGCAAGCCACCTCGGCGGAGAAGTAATAGCCGAAGGAAATTATGAAGACATCATTCATACACCTGAAAGCCTTACCGGCCAATATTTGAATGGGGATCTTTCCATTGATCCGCCCAGGCATGCCCGCAAGTGGAATCGCTCCATAACGGTGAAGGGCGCCCGCCAAAATAACCTGCAGAATATTGATGTAACATTTCCATTAAACGTATTGTGTGTGGTAAGCGGGGTGAGTGGCAGCGGAAAAACCACGCTGGTGAAGCAGATTTTGTATCCGACGTTAAAAAAAATGAAAGGAGAATATGCAGAAAAGGCGGGTTTGAGCAAAGGCATCACGGGCGATGTTGATTTTATATCTGAGATAGAAATGATCGATCAGAATCCGATTGGAAAATCGTCAAGAAGCAATCCGGTTACTTATGTAAAAGCCTATGATGAAATCCGGGATCTTTTTAGTAAGCAGCCGTTGAGCAAAATGCGCGGGTATCAGCCAAAGCATTTTTCATTTAATGTAGATGGCGGCCGGTGCGATGCCTGTAAAGGAGAAGGCGAGCAAGTAGTGGAGATGCAGTTTTTAGCAGACGTGCATCTCGTTTGCGAAGTCTGCGGCGGCAAAAGATTCAGGCAGGAAATCCTGGAAGTAACCTTTAAAGAAAAAAATATTTACGATGTACTGGAAATGAGTGTAGATGAGGCGATAGAATTTTTCAGCGACGATAAAAAAGGAAATAAGAAAGGGGGTAGTGATGGGTCTGAAGTTGCCAGAAAGCTTCAGCCGTTAAGTGATGTAGGACTGGGATATGTTAAGTTGGGTCAGTCTTCCGATACATTGAGCGGCGGAGAGGCGCAGCGTGTTAAGCTGGCTTCTTTTTTGGGAAAGGGACATGCGCAGGGCAAGCTTCTTTTTATTTTTGATGAACCCACTACCGGTCTTCATTTTCATGATATAAAAAAATTGCTTGCATCTTTCAACGCATTGATTGAACAGGGGCATTCCATTATTGTGATTGAGCATAACACGGATGTAATTAAATCAGCAGACTGGGTTATTGACCTTGGGCCTGAGGCTGGCGACGGCGGCGGAAATCTTGTATATGCAGGTATTCCCGCTGGTTTGAAAAAGGTAAAGGAAAGTTATACGGGGAAGTATATTTAGCCTGAATTTCAATCGATTTGGCTTGCGAAAGACGTCCAAAAAAAGTTACATTTGTTCGCTTAAGAATACTTTTTTCTTAAATAACTAACGTGGATTACATAGAAATCAAAGGATATAAATCAATTAAATCAGCCAAGATTGATTTTAAGCCAATCAATATTCTTATTGGAGCTAACGGAAGTGGGAAAAGTAATTTTCTGTCTTTCTTTGAATTTTTGAATAGGCTTTATGAGCGGAAATTGACTGAATATGTGGCTTTATCCGGAGGTGAAGATAAAATGCTTCATAGAGGGAGTAAAATAACGACCAGTATTTATTCAAAGATTAAGCAAGGATTGAATGCGTATTCATTCGAAATAAAAAAGGGTGAGGGTACATTCATTTTTGTTTCGGAAGGATTATGGTACGATCGTAATCCATATGTAGAAAACCCGATTGATATTTCTGATTTTAGGAGTGAGGCTAATATTAAGATGTACAATAAACCAAGAGCAGCTTATATAAGAAGATATTTAAACTCTTTTAAAAAATATCATTTTCACGATACCAGCAGAAATTCTCCCTTTACTCAGCCGAGTCATATTCAGAATGACATTTATTATCTATACGAAAAAGGAAATAATCTGGCTGCATTTCTATATGGAATACAGCAAACCAATAAGATAGTTTATGGCAGGATTCTTAAGACAATTCAATCAATAGCGCCATATTTTTCTGACTTTTATTTTCAGCCTAATAGTGAAAATTATATCAGATTGCAATGGCAGGATAAGTACAGCGACATAATTTACGGTGTAAACGACCTGTCAGACGGGACAATAAGATTTATTGCTCTGGCAACCCTTTTTATGCAGCCAGATTTGCCGGCTACAATAATTATTGATGAACCCGAATTAGGTCTGCACCCCACTGCTATATCCAAGTTGGCGGGCATGATAAAGTCTGCTGCTTCAAAAAACTGCCAGATTATAGTGGCAACCCAATCAACAGATTTAATAAGCCATTTTAAGCCCGAAGATATAATTACCGTTGACCAGGTAAATGGAGAAAGCGTTTTCAAAAGATTGACCAATGAAACTTTAGGTCCATGGCTGGAAGATTATACAATTGACGACCTGTGGAAAAGAAACATTATAACAACGGGCCAGCCTAACTATTGACATGAAGAGGATAATCATCATTTGCGAAGGGGACACCGAGAAGGAGTTTTGCACCAAACTGCTCAACCAGCATCTCTCATCCAAAGATATTTTTGTGCAATCCCCCTTAATAAAAAAAACAATGGGAGGCATTGTCAAATGGAGTGAACTCCGAAAACAAATTTTGCTCCATCTAAAAAGTGATACAACCGCCTGCGTTACCACACTCATTGATTATTACGGGCTATATGCAAAATATCAATTTCCCGGATGGGACGATGCGGTGAAAATAGCGGATAAAATCACAAGAATGGATTTTTTGGAAAATGCAATGCTCAAAGATATTGATGAGGATTTGCGGCACAGGTATCTTCCCTATATTCAGCTTCACGAATTTGAGGGTCTTTTATTCAATGATATTAATATCTTTTATGAATTGATTCCTAAAAACGAATTAGTTGGAATTGAGGAGTTGAATCAAACATTTATTGAGTTTGAAAATCCGGAAATGATAAATGATCAAAAACAAACATCGCCTTCACATCGGCTTATGAGAATAATCAAGGGCTATAATAAAGTGGTCTATGGGAATATTTTGGCTGATGCGATTGGCGTGGCGAATATGCGAAATAAAAGTATTCGGTTTAATGCATGGTTGAGCAAGATTGAAAGTGTTTAGGTAAGGAAAAGCCAGGCTTTCGTTATCTCAACCGATCTGCGCTCCTCACCAGTTTTTCATCTTTATAAATTCCCCGGATGGCCAGAAATAAAAATATGGGAACGGCAATTGGAATAACAGACGTCAGATCGTAACTGCTTTCGCCGGGCACAAAACTTTGCGATTGCCAGAAATATAAAGCAATCGTAGCCAGTGAAAGCAGCAGTGAAAGAATTCCGATACGTATTTGCAGCTTCCTGTTTTTATACAAAAAGATGGCAACGAGCGATAATACTGCAAACGTCGTAGTACAGATGATTAATAAAATATTGTATGAACCCGTGAGAAATACAACGGGTTTCGGAATGGCATCTTTAATACGATGACCGCTGTAGAAAGATGTTTTTAATGAAATCAACCCCAGTGCGGCAGCAGCCAATAGCCACAATGATTGTATGCGTTGTATCATGTATTTTAATTTAGTTCGGGATAGAGAGGAAATTTTTTCATCAGTTCTTTTACATCGCTTCTCACAGTATCAATTGTTTTTTCATCCTCCAGGTTCATCAGTACTTTGTCTACCAAATCAACTACCGTTTTCATATCACCTTCTTTCAGACCTCTCGTAGTAATTGCCGGCACCCCTACACGGATACCGGATGTCACAAACGGGCTTTTATCATCAAAGGGAACTGCGTTTTTATTTAATGTTATGCCGGCCCTGTCTAAAGTTTCCTGCGCCTTTTTACCGGTAATATTTTTATTGCGAAGATCAATGAGCATTAAATGATTGTCGGTACCATTACTGATCAGGTTATAATCTTTATCAACAAATGCTTTGGCCATAGCCTGTGCATTTACAGCTATTTGTTTTGCATAGGCAGTAAATTCATCGCTCAATATTTCACCAAATGACACGGCTTTGGCTGCGATGATGTGTTCCAGCGGCCCCCCCTGCGTGCCCGGAAATACAGCCATATCCATCACATGGCTCATCATTCGCGTTTTGCCTTTCGGATCTTTAAGTCCCAGCGAATTTTCAGCATCTTCCTTCATTAAAATAATGCCGCCACGGGGCCCGCGTAATGTTTTGTGCGTTGTGGATGTTACAAAATGGCAATATTCAAATGGAGATTTCAACAATCCCTTTGCAATTAAACCGGCAGGATGAGCCATATCGCACAATACAAATGCGTTGATTTCATCCGCCACTTTTCTTATCCGTTCATAATCCCAGTCCCGGCTGTATGCAGATGCGCCGCAGATGATTAATTTAGGTTTTTCTTTTTTTGCTTTTTCCTCCAGCATATCATAATCAATAATACCTGTTTCTTTTTTTACACCGTAAAAATGAGCTTCATACAATTTTCCGGAGAAATTTACCGGTGAGCCGTGCGTAAGATGGCCGCCCATGCTAAGATCAAGACCTAAAATTTTGTCGCCCGGATGTAAGACGGCAAGCATTACTGCAGCATTTGCCTGAGCGCCGCTGTGAGGTTGCACATTGGCATATTCGCAATTGAAAATTTTTTTTAAGCGATCAATTGCCAGTTGCTCCGCTTCATCTACAAACTCGCAGCCGCCATAATATCTTTTTCCGGGATAACCTTCTGCATATTTATTGGTCAGCACGGTGCCCATAGCCTGCAGTACCTGCAGCGATGTGAAATTTTCCGAAGCAATGAGCTCTATTCCTTCCCTTTGCCTGTTTAATTCCCTGTTTATAATATCAAATACCTGGGTGTCTCTTTGCATGAAATGAATTTGCGCAAACGTACAAAAGATATAAGATATTTATCCTTTAAAAAATTAAAGATCATGTGTAAATGAATATTTATCCAATGTGTAACAGGTACATCTTTTTTACCTATATTCACACCCGGTTTGAAGAGATTGAATATCAAATAAAGAACAATGAAGGCGATCATACCCGTAGCAGGAGCAGGCACTAAATTGCGCCCCCATACCTACTCGCAACCTAAGGCTTTGATACCCCTGGCGGGAAAGACCATCCTGAGCATTAACATTGATCAGCTTCACGAGGCGGGGATTAATGAATTTGTTTTTATTGTCGGCTACCTGGGAGAAAAAATAAGGGATTATGTTATTGAAAAATATCCGGATCTTACCAGTCATTTTATTTTCCAAAACGAGCGAAAAGGCACCGCTCACGCAGTAGAGCTTGCAAGAAAAATAGTTGGAGAAGATGAGTTATTTATTGCGCTGGGAGATACCATATGCGAGTACGATATTAATGCCGTACTATCCTCTCCCTACTCGATGCTTGGCGTAAAAAAAGTGGATGATCCGCGAAATTTCGGAGTAGCGCAGTTAGACGATAAAGGGTTTATTGTAAATGTTGTTGAGAAGCCCGCCATTCCGAAATCCAATATGGCATTGGTCGGTTTATATAAAATAAAAGATTCCACCATCTTATTTCGGTGTCTTGAAAAATTATTTGTAAATAATATCAGGACCAATAACGAATTTAATCTCACGGATGCGCTCGAATGCATGATCGAATCCGGCGAAAAAATTATGTCCTTCAAGGTGGAAAACTGGTTTGATTGCGGAAGAAAGGAATCGCTCCTGGAGTCTAATGCCATCCTGCTTGAAAAGTTTGGCGGAACCATCTCGGAGTCCAATAAATTTGAAAATACCATTTTTATTCCGCCCGTGAGCATCGGCGAAGGATGCGATATAAAGAATTCTATTATAGGCCCGCATGTTGCCATGGGCGACAATACTATTGTTAGTTATTCCATTATAAAGGAATCCATCATTGGATCTTACTCGAAATTGTATGATGTGGTGATGGACGATTCTCTTATTGGCAGCGACACAGAAATAAAAGGCGAAACACGCTCATTGAATATTGGTGATAATACAGAAATTGACTTAGGGCATAATTAGCCAAACCATCAGCAAATTCCGGCATGTTTTCAAATCGCTTTACCCGTCTTTTTAATGTTACTTACCCGATAGTGCAGGCAGGAATGATATGGACCAGCGGCTGGCGCCTGGCAAGCGCTGTCAGCAATGCAGGCGGATTAGGCCTTATTGGCGCCGGCAGCATGACGCCCGAAATCCTCGATGAGCATATAAAGAAATGTAAATCTGCTACTGATAAGCCTTTTGGCGTAAACCTTCCTTTATTGTATCACGGGGTCGATAAACAAGCCGAAGTAATTATAAAAAATGACGTTTCAATTGTAGTTACCTCCGCCGGTAATCCTGCAACCTTTACCCCGGTCTTTAAAGGTCATAATATGAAGGTGGTGCATGTGGTGAGCAGTAGCCGCTTTGCCCGTAAAGCAGAAGATGCCGGATGCGATGCGGTGATTGCCGAAGGATTTGAAGCAGGAGGCCATAATGGAAGAGAAGAAACCACAACCATGGTTTTGCTACCCCTTGTTTGTGAAGCGGTAAAAATACCGGTAATTGCTGCAGGTGGCATTGCAACCGGCCGTCAAATGCTCGCTGCCATGGTGTTAGGGGCTGAGGCAGTTCAGGTGGGTAGCCGGTTTGTTGCCTCTGATGAGGCCTCTTCACATATAAATTTTAAAAATGCCGTGATCCATTCCGTTGAAGGCGATACAATGCTCACATTAAAAGAATTGACGCCGGTTCGTATGTTGAAGAATAACTTTTTTAAGGAGGTAGAAGAAGCGAAGAAAAATCATGCCACGGTATCAGAGTTGCAGGAACTCTTAGGCAAGGGCAGGGCGAAAAAAGGAATATTCGAAGGCAACCTGGAAGAAGGAGAGCTGGAAATCGGCCAGGTAAGCGCCTTATTGACAGAAATATTACCGGCGAAACAGATTCTGGATAATATTTGGATTGAATTCTCCAATGCTTTGCAAAAGCCTCTAAAATAAATTATTACATTTGTTCGTTTAGTACTAACATTATCCATTAATCCAGTGTTAAAATGAGTTTTCCCAAAGAAACCATTGGTGCTGTAAAGGCATTGTCATTTCTTTTATTGCTTTCCTTTTTCACCTGTATTGCAGGAGAACGTGCGTTTGCACAGGAGCCCACTGATGTACCCGATCTGCCCATCGATCCCAATGCATTAAAAAATGCTACCCCTGCTGAATTGCAGGATTATTTGAGGGACAATAATAGTAGCCAGCAAAAACCCGGGCAAGACGTTCATAAAACTGTATCAGATTATAAAAGCAGCCAGGTAATAATAAAAGACAGCACCCGCAAAGATGAAATAAAAGAAGACTTTTATACTCCTGACCAGGTATATGGCTCAGGCCTTTTTAAAGATGATCAGATCGTCCAGCTATCCCAGTTATCAACTCCGCCGTCTGATTATCCTATTGGCGTCGGAGATCACATTGTAGTTTCGTTATGGGGAGGCGCCGATTTTGAAGAAGATTATGAAGTAGCCCGTGATGGCTCTATCTTCCCGCAAGGTCTCGGCAAGATTACTGTGCAGGGGCTTACATTTGAAAATGCACGCAAAATAGTGTACGACCGGTTTCGAAAAGTCATTCCTCCTTCCACCAATGTTTCTGTTACCCTGGGTCAGCCCCGGAGTATTGTGGTACAAACTTCGGGCGAAGTAAAAAATCCAGGTCCCCAGGTCGTTTCTGCATTTACAAATGTTTTGAATGTGGTGGCACTTGCCGGAGGACTTACCAGGTTTGGAAACATACGCAATATTTTGATTTCGAGAAACGGCAAGGTTATAGATTCAGTAGATGTATATCAATATCTCACCACCGGTGATTTTGGCAAGCATCTTTACCTGGAGAATAATGATTTCGTAATAGTGCCATTCTATGAAAAGCAGGTACTTGCATCGGGGCAGTTTAAAAGGCCCATGTATTATCAATTAAAAAAAGACGAAGGCATGCTGGCACTCATTAAATATACGGGTGGATTTTCTTCCGATGCGTATCGCTCGGGCGCTGAAATAATAAGGAGCATTAATGAAAGACAAACTATAAAAAATGTAAATTTTAATGCATTAGGATTAAAGGCGGACGGTGAAGTAGTGGATGAGCCTTTATATGACGGAGATGTAGTAGTAGTAAACCCGATTAATTCAGGCCTTCGTAACAAAGTAATCGTGAAAGGAGCAGTCGCCTATCCCAATGTATATGAAGTAAGGAAGGGAGACCGTTTGTTTGATGTAATCAATCGTGCGGGAGGTATTACACCCGATACCTATCTTGATCGTGCGTATGTTTATAAAGGAGCGGGAGATTCAACCAACCTGATCTCAAATAAAATTGTGGTCAATCTGTCGGATTTAAATAAGAATCTGAACAGTATTGATAATATTCCGATTGACCCAAATGATGTGGTTGAGGTTTTTAATAAGAACCAGTTCAGAGATAAGGAGTATGTAAGCATAGAAGGAGAAGTACGGAAGCCGGGTCAATATACGCGGTATGGGGGCATGTCTCTGAAAGACCTTTTATATTTTGCCAATGGCTTAAAGCCTTCAGCGGAATTTGGACAGATAGTAGTTTCAAGCGTGGTAAACATTGACTCCTCCCAGCAGGGCATAAGCCCTACACAAACGGTGATAAAAATGTACTCGATCAATGCAAATCTCGAGCTCGACTCTACTTCTGATAATGTGCTGCTGAAACCCTATGATCAGGTTTTTGTAAGAAGAAATCCGACGTTTCATTTACAGGAAAATGTAAAAATAGAAGGCGAGGTGAAATACCCGGGCACCTATTCAAAGCTTGCCGACGGAGAAAGGCTTTCTTCATTTATCGAAAGATCGGGCGGCCTCAACCCGGCATCCAATGAAAAGGGAGCCATATTATACAGGCTGCGCAATGAAATAGCCATTACCAATCCGTTGAATTTTAAGAATGCGACTGTATACATAAAAGACAGTACCGGAAAAGTTATTGATAGTATAATTTCCGGAAATTATGATGCTGTGAGTATTGATCTGGCGCGCGCGCTTGATAATAAAGGCTCAAAATATGACCTGGCACTGCGCCAGGGAGATCTTGTATACATACCCAAAATTAATCCGGTAGTTACTATTACAGGCGCTGTCCAGTCGCAATTGAAAATTTATTTTGATAAGGATCATTCAAGGCTTGGATATTATATTGATAAGGCTGGAGGATTTGGAATACGGCCGTGGCGAAAAAGAATATTTGTAACCTACGCGAATGGAAGAAGCAAAAGAACCCACAATTTCGGTTTCCTGCATTTTTATCCCAGGGTGGATGCCGGCAGCACTATAGTAGTTCCTCCGAGACCGGAAGGTAAAAATGTGAGTGATATTGCAACACAGGCGCTGGTAACCACCCTGCCGCTTCTGATAGTGTACTTTATAACTAAATTGTAACTTTTCCTATGTCAACCCATGAATTAGCCGCAGAGATATTTCAACGACTGAAAAAAGTCAGGGTTATTGTTATAGTCTTTTCATTGATGAGCTCGGTTGCATTGATTTTATATGCAAAACAAAAGCCGCTTACGTATACCTCAAGCGCTTCCATATTTCCACTTACCAGCACCAGCGACAATAACACTACCTCGGCAACTCTGAGCGCTATACTCGGCGGCGAAACGCAGAAAAGTTTTAGCGATGATGCCTCTATTAACATTGTTGAGCTTGCGCTGAGCAGAACCACACGGGAGGAGGTTGCAGCAATACGGGATTCTTCCCATGGAAATAAAACCATTGCCGAATTATTGATCGCTGATATTAATAATCACCGGGGCCTCTTCGAATCAAAAATAAAAACTCCGGCCACACCGCATGAATTGATTATTGTGGCAAGCGATATCTTGAAAAATAATCTAACGGCCAATGTAAATAAAAACAATATGCTGATACTGACTTATACAGGCCGCGATCCGGACCTGGTGAAAACTGTCAGCTACGGCTTTATCAATAAAATCTCTCTTTTTTATATTCAGCTGAAAGCAGAGAAGGCAAGAAGGGATTTTAACTTTGCTACAAAAAAAGTTGACTCGCTGAGAGATATAATGAACTCAAAGGATGCTCAGTTAATTGCGATTGATAAGACCACGCTTTTTACCAATACCAGCAGGCTCCAGTTTAAAGTACCCACAGAAAATTTAATTGCAGATAAGCAAATGATCCGCGAACAGTATGCGCAGGCGGTGGCCAACCAGCAAAATGCTGCATATAAATTACAAAAGGCAACTCCCGTTATACAGGTACTGGATAAGCCCGAGCCTCCTTATGACGTTCATTATAAATCGCCGGTTATTTATGGAATCATCGGGCTGGCCGGGGGATTTATAATTATTTCCCTGTTCTTTGTAAGCGGTTTGCTTCTTTCTTATGCAAGGGACGAATTAAATAAGGCAATCTTTGGCGGAAAAGAAGTTTCTGCGCCGGGAAAAACAGCCTCGGCCTTATGATTTTCTAAATAGCCATTTGCCCATTTCTTTTAGCGTTACCTTTTTACCATACAGTAATATTCCTGTCCGGTAAATTTTAGCCGCTATCCATGCTGTAAATAAAAACCCCGCGATCAAAAGGGCCATGGACAAGCCCAGCTGCCACCAGGGCACGGTTCCCGGAACTCCAAAAGGTATTCTTGACATCATGATGATCGGAGAGCTGAAAGGGATGATACTCGCCCAAACGGATAAACTGCCGGATGGGGCATAAATTGAGGTGGTCATTATTACAAACGAAAGAATAATAGGCATCGTAATAGGCAGCGAAAGCGATTGCGCTTCCTGGGCATCTTCATTTACTACACTTCCTACGGCAGCAAACAGCGATGCATAAAAAAGATAGCCACCAATGAAATAAAACAGGAAGCAAAAAACAATCAGGATCCATTTGGTTCCCGCAAATGCATGTAAAAACGTACTCACCTTAGATGCCGTACCGGCGCTTTGTGCTGCGGCTGATGATTGCATGTTCTGGGAAGCAGATTGAATATGCTGCAGCGTATCATGAGGTAAAAAAGCCGTGGCTGCCGAAGAGAGTATAATTAGGAGAACAATCCACATCAGAAATTGTGTAAGACCTACCGCAGCAATACCTGTAATTTTTCCCATCATCATTTGAAATGGTTTCACCGAGCTTACCATCACTTCCGCAATGCGATTGGTCTTTTCTTCCATTACACCGCGCATTACCATCATGCCATAGATCATCATGGTGATATAAATGATCATGCCGCTGGTAAAGCCTATTCCGTAAGCGACCCAAAAATTGGATTGCTGTATTTTACCCTCTTTCTGTTTATAGGCGTCAAAGTCATACTTATCGGTTATAGATGTTTGCAGAATGGAATCCACTGCATTTTTGTCAAAGTTTTTCTGGCGGAAAAGTTTCTTTTGCAGGGCCATGCCTAATTGTGTCTTGATATATTCCTGTGTACCGAGGTCCAGCTCTTTTTCCGAAATCAAACGGATGGTATCTTTTCTTGCTGAATCATATTTTGGTATTATCAGTACCGCCTTATATCCTTCTTTCGAAAAATTATCTGCATTGATATTTTGATTAAAATCAAATGTAACACCTGATGAATCGTCCTGCAGGTTGTTTAAAAAGTCGCCGCTTATATCATTTACAGCCACTTTGGTTTTTTCGGAATTATGCGTAGCGAAATAGATGATTCCCGCAATGAACAAAGCAATAATAAGGGGTAATAAAAAAGTGGAAATTAAAAAGGTTTTATTACGGATGCGGGTAAGATATTCTTTTTGAAAAATGATGAGGATCTTGCTCATAACATATTTTTAAGCCGTTACCGGTTGAAATTGTCTTGCCAGCGGGGTGCCTTCCACCAGTTTTATAAATATGTCATTCAGCGAAGGCAGCAGTTCGGTGAAAGAATGAATCTCTGTTTTTTGCTGAATAAAAAACTGTAAAACATCATTGGGGCTGAAGCCGTCTTTTATTTTTACGATCAGGCTGCTGTCCTTTTTACCTATCAGGTCAAATGCCGGGCCGGCCTGGCTTTCAGGAATTTTATTAAATCGTATTTCGAAAAGATTTTCTTTAAATTGTTGCTTTACGCCGGTAACGCTGCCGTCGATTATTTTTTGTCCTTTGTTTACCAAAATAATATGATCGCAAATCTCTTCTACCTGTTCCATGCGGTGGGTGCTGAAAATAACCGCAGCGCCTTTTTGGGCCAGCTTATAAATTTCATCTTTGATAAGATTGGCATTTACCGGGTCAAGGCCGCTGAAAGGCTCATCCAGAATGATCAGTTTTGGCTGGTGTAAAACAGTTATTACAAACTGAAGCTTTTGTGCCATGCCCTTACTCAGGTCTTCAATTTTTTTGTTCCACCAGCTCTCCATTTCAAATTTTATAAACCATTCCTTTGCATTCTTCAGCGCTTCTTCTTTTGAAAGGTTTTTGAGCCTGGATAAGAATACCGCCTGCTCGCCGATTTTCATTTTTTTGTACAGGCCTCTTTCCTCCGGCATGTACCCAATCTGAGTGGTATCGGTATTCGGATTAAATTTTTTCCCGTCAAGAAAAATTTCTCCTTCATCCGGATAAAAAATTCCGGTTATCATTCTTATTAAAGTTGTTTTGCCTGCGCCGTTAGGACCCAGGAGTCCGAAAATGGAGCCTTCCTTCAGCTCAAAACTGATATTGTCAACGGCCTTTTGCGTTGCAAAATATTTTTTTAAGTTTTTTACTTCAAGAATATTCATGGTAAAAGCAGTATGTCATCAACAAGCGATACGATGCTGCGTTGTAAATGTATAATAACCGGGCATGTTTAAAAAATTTTTATAAAGGCAAATCATTGTCCGGGCATTATACTGATCATTTTTGCTACCCTTTCTCCATCCATGGCAGCACTTACAATGCCTCCCGCATAACCGGCCCCTTCTCCGCAGGGGAACAGGTTTTTTATCTGCGGGTGATAAAGAAGTTCATCATGCCGTGGAATTCGTACCGGCGATGAAGTTCTGCTTTCTGTTGCAACAAGTATCGCCTCATTGGTGAAATAGGCAGGCATCTTTTTTGCAAATGAAAGCAATGCTTTTTGTAACCGGTGAGTGATAAACCCAGGTAATACCTCCTTTAGTGAGGCTGACCGTACGCCGGGCGGGTAAGAGCAACGGGGGAGTGAGCCTGAAAAGACATTATTTGCAAAATCAACCAGTCGTTGTGCCGGCGCTGCAAATTTACCTCCGCCTGCCGTAAATGCATTGGATTCTACTTCCTGCTGAAAGTACATCATGGTTAACGGAGAAATGGCTTCTGTTTTCCGGCCTGTTTTCTTTAAATATCCGGGGACGTCTTCGGTTTCTGTCTGTACTACCATGCCGCTGTTGGCATAAGGGTTATTTCTTTTGGAAGGGCTCCATCCATTTACTACCAATTCTCCTTCCGACGTGGACGCGGGAGCAATAATACCCCCTGGGCACATGCAAAATGAGAACACCCCGCGATGGTCCACCTGCTCCACCAGGCTATAGGACGCCGGGGGTAAATATTCATTATTACCATTACTGCCGTATTGAATTGAGTTGATCAATTCCTGCGGATGTTCAATTCGCACTCCGAGGGCAAAAGGTTTGGCACTGATTGCCAAATTTCTTTTGTGAAGCAATTTAAAAATATCCCGCGCTGAATGCCCCGTGGCTAATATAAACGCATCTCCCGGAATTACATCGGCATCATAAGTTTTTGCGGCGATAATTTTTTCACCTTCAATAGTGAAATCTGCCAGTTTTTTATTAAAGTGAATTTCTCCCCCGCAGTCTAAAATTCGTGTACGCATTGCCGTTATGATGCGGGGCAGCTTGTTGGTACCAATGTGCGGATGAGCTTCAAACAAAATATTTGCATCTGCGCCAAAGTGAACAAAGAGATGCAGGATGCGATCGATATTGCCCCGCTTGTTACTCCTTGTATATAATTTTCCATCGCTGTAGGTGCCGGCTCCGCCTTCCCCAAAGCAATAATTACTTTCCGGGTTGATGATACCTTTTTTGTTTAATACAGCGAGGTCGCGGCGGCGTTCTTTTACATCTTTCCCCCTTTCAATGATGACGGGCTTAATACCCGATTCTATTAATTGAAGGGCTGCGAACAAGCCTGCCGGCCCGGCGCCAATTATTACGACTCTCCTTTTTGCCAGATGCACATCTTTAAAATGGAATTCCGGTTCCGGCCGGTTGGTAAAAGGCTCATTGATAAAAGCAATGAGGGTAAGGTGAATCCAAGCAATTTTTGCTCTTGCATCAATAGATTTTTTTACTATATAATAGCCGGTAACATGATGCGGCCTTACACCCAGCTTTTTTGCAATAAACCGGGTAATTGAATGATGATCGGAAGCTTCCTGTGGAAGTAGTTTCAGGGATAATTTTTGTTGCATAAAGGTCAGGTTTTGATCCTGAAAGCTTTTGAAATGCGGGGTTAAAAGCGATGGAGCGAATCAGAACGGGAGGTCGTCAATTGTATCTTCGGATAACGAGGTAAAGGTATCCAGCGGCTCCAGGTGATCGTCATCGGACGATGCATCCTTGCCCGGCTGCAGGATTTGTTCAATTCTCCATGCATCCAGGTTGGTAAAATAACTGGTACGTCCGTCTTTTTCCCACTTGGTTCCTTTTATATTGAAGTATACTTTTATTTCATCGCCTACGTTCACGCGCTCTACTATGTTAGTACGATCCTGTACACATTGAAATTTGATATAATTGCTGATGGTTTTGCCGTTAATGTCTTCGGACTTTTCTACTACAAACTCTCTTGTCTTAAAGGTTTCAGTGCGTTGTGTCACATCAAATTTGGCAACCAGCCTGCCGGTTAATTCATAGCCCATTCAGCATAATTTAGGTTTTAAAGATATACTCATTATTTGAATAAAAACCTCCTTTTATCATGAAGGCCAAAAAATGTTTTGCACATTCTGGCCGCCTTCATAAATTTTTTTTTCGGATAAAGAAATTTGGACAATTTTTTGTGCTCCTCAAACCAAAAAATGATTATTTCGTTGTAATTCAATATGGGCATACACTTATCTTTTTTTAAAAATTTATATTTAAAAAATGTTTGAGATTTTTGGACGGGTCAGATGCCTTTGTGATGATAAAAACGTACAATAAAAAATTTTTTTTTCAACAAAATATTTTGATATTCGCTAACTGCTTAGAAAATAGTTATAAAAGTTTTTTATATAAATTTTGTAAGTGATCCCCGGGAAAACAAGGATGTAAAATCAAATAAACGGCTTACGGAAAAATGGATAAAGCTTGCGAAAGAGTTTGGCAGAATTGTCTGAATATTATAAAAGATATTGTTGAATGGCAGCACTTCAAAACATGGTTTGAACCCATTGTTCCGGTTTCCCTTAAAGATAACGTGCTTACTATCCAGGTTCCGAGCCAGTTTTTTTATGAGTATATAGAAGAGCACTATGTAAATCTTCTGGCAAAAACGCTGAAACGTGAATTAGGTAAAGAGGCGAGGCTGGAATACCGCATCATGGTAGACAGCGGAAATGCCAATAATCGTCCGGTAATGATAGATGTTCCGGGGCATGGTTTTAAATCTTTTTCAAATAACGAAATGGATTTTCCTTTAATCATAAATAATCCGGTTAAGAACCCGTTTGTAATACCTGGTTTAAAGAAAACGCAGATAGATCCGCAATTGAACTCATCGTATGTTTTTGATTCGTTCATAGAGGGAGATTGTAACAGGGTGGCCAGGCGGGCCGGAAAAACTGTGGCCGAAAAGCCGGGTTCCACTTCTTTTAATCCACTGGTAATTTACGGAGGTGTTGGCCTCGGGAAAACGCATCTTGTTCAGGCTATCGGTAATGAAGTGAAGAGATTACATAATAACAAAGTGGTGCTGTATGTAAGTTCGGAGAAATTTATTAACCAGTTTGTAGACCACAGCCGTAACAATGCAATAAATGACTTTATTCATTTTTATCAGCTGATAGACGTGCTGATCATTGATGATGTACAGTTTTTTAACCGGGCAGAAAAGTCGCAGGATGCCTTTTTTGCGATCTTCAATCATCTTCATCAAAGTGGCAAACAACTCATTATGACTTCCGACAAACCGCCTAAGGATCTCGAAGGGGTACAGGAAAGATTACTGAGCCGTTTCCGCTGGGGCCTTAGCGCCGATCTCCAGATTCCTGATTATGAAACCAAGATTGAGATATTAGAAAGGAAAATGAAAAATGACGGGCTGGAAATGCCCAAAGAAGTGGTTAAATACATTGCGTATAATATTCAGAATAATATTCGTGAATTGGAGGGGGCGCTCATTTCCCTGTTGGCACAATCTTCGCTAAATAAAAGAGAAATAGACCTGGAATTAGCCAAGAAAGTGTTACGCAATTTTATCAAATCATCTTCTAAAGAAATCACTATAGATACCATACAGAAAATGGTGTGTGATTATTTTGATGTGCCTTATGAGAAGCTGCTTCAAAAAACGCGCAAGCGTGAAATTGTACAGGCACGCCAGATTTCTATGTACCTGGCAAAAGCCTTTACCAAAAATTCTTTAAAAACAATTGGCGAGCATTTTGGCGGCCGCGATCACACCACAGTAATCCACAGTTGCCAAACCGTGAAAGACCTGATGGATACCGACACTTTGTTCAAGGAAAGTGTGATAGAGTTGCAGCAAAAAGTGCAGCTGGCAGCCATGTAATACTATTTGTTTTTCGGGAGGTTCCACCATCATTTATTTTAAATTTTGAGTTGCAAATATTACTTTTGCAACCCCTGTAATATTTCAGGAGAGGTGCCTGAGTGGCCGAAAGGGCCGGTTTGCTAAACCGTTGTACGAGCTTAAACTTGTACCGAGGGTTCGAATCCCTCCCTCTCCGCATCAGTAAATATAAAAGTGCACGGGGCGTAGCGTAGCCCGGTTATCGCGCCTGCTTTGGGAGCAGGAGGCCGCAAGTTCGAATCTTGCCGCCCCGACAGAAAAGCTTCACAGCAATGTGATGCTTTTTTATTTATAAAATATTTTGGAATGGCATGGCCCGGTTACCGCGTCCCGATGGGTAATCGGGAAGGCCGCAAGTTCGAATCTTGCCGCCCCGACAGAAAAGCTTCACAGCAATGTGATGCTTTTTTATTTGGAAAATATTTCTGGAACGGCATGGCCCGGTTATCGCGTCCCGATGGGTAATCGGGAAGGCCGTGAGTGCGAATCTTGCCGCCCCGACAGAAAAGCTTCACAGTAATGTGATGCTTTTTTTATTTAATAAAAAATTTTGTATTGGAATGGCCGGGTTAAGCGTCCCCGATGGGAAAAGGGTATGGCGTGATTACCTAAAGTTGCGGCCCCGAATA
>CAZVKO010000008.1:0-51799 GCA_964627765.1 uncultured Ginsengibacter sp.
ATGCCCTATTTTATCCATATTCAGCCATTCATTGTTATCATTAAAAAAATGAAAGCGGCTGTGGGGAAATTTTTTGTACCATAAATATTGCAGCCCCAGTGTAGTAATAGCTGAAACCCCTGCTTCACTTACCACCGCTGTTGTAAATCTTTGCCTGCTGAAGGTGGAGGAAGCAGGCAGAAATCCCTGCTCATGCAGATCCTGGGCATTGGCTGCAGATACTGTTGCCGCGAGCATCATAATGTATGATAACAAACGATAGCCTGACCCCTTTTTCATATAATCACGCATCAACCGGAACATTGGTTTGATCTTCATCAGGATTGTGCAACACGTCCACTTTCCGGTAAGCTTTTGCAAAAAAATGAGGGAAGATCAGGATGGAAAAAAACATGGCGCAAATGATACCCCCAATCACCACGCGGGCAAGAGGCCTTGAGCTTTCAGAGCCGATTCCATGCGAAATAGCGGCAGGCAGCAATCCGACTGCCGCCATGATTGCAGTCATCATTACCGGCCGCACTCTTTCATTTACGCCTGTCCGGATGGCAGTATATAACGACTGCTGATGCCCTTTTCTCCGCAGATCGAGATTATGCTTGAATTCTGTAATCAGTAATACACCAAACAGAATACAGATACCAAAAAGCGCAATAAATCCTATCCCTGCAGAGATGCTGAAATTAGTTCCGGTGATAAACAGGGCGGCAATACCTCCGACAATTGCAAAAGGAACATTCAGGAATACCAACCCTGCATCTTTAAAGTTTCCAAACATGGAAAACAGCAAAAGAAAGATCAGCAATAAGCTTATCGGCACCACCTGCTCCAGTCTTTTTTGCGCGCGCTGCTGATTTTCAAAATCACCTTCCCACGTCATGGTATATCCATTTTTCAATTTCACGTCCTTGTCTATTTTTTCCTGCGCTTCTTTTATGGCGCTTCCCATATCTCTGCCCCGCACTGAAAATTTCACTGCTGAATAACGCTCATTGGCGTCCCTGAAAATGAGGCACGGTCCTGTTTTTACAGTGATATTGGCAATTTCTTTTACCGGCACTTTTGATCCGCTCTCGGTAGGCACCATCAGGTTGCCGATATCGCTTTCAGATTTTCGGTATTCTTCGGGTACGCGTATCCGTATGTCGAATTTTTCAATTCCTTCGTACAATTGCGAGGCGGCTTTACCTCCTATCGCCATTTCAATTACCGCATCTGCATCAGCAGTGGCAACGCCATATAATGCCATTTTTTGCTGATCGAGATCGATGTCTAATTCAGGCTGACCCAGATTTTTTATTACACCCAGGTCTTCGATACCCTGAACGGTTCGCAGTATATTATACACCTCGTTTGCCTTATCTTCCATATAATCGAGTGAGTCGCCGAATATTTTTACCGAAATAGACCCCTTTACCCCCGATACCGCCTCTTCAATATTATCAGTAATGGGCTGTGAAAAGTTGAGATCAGCCCCTGGAATCACCGACAATACTTTATTCATGCTGTCAATTAGCTGCTCCTTGGTAATGTGTGGCTTCCATGAATCTTCCGGGTAGAGCACCACATCAAATTCATTGTTATAAAAACCCGTAACATCCGTACCGTCATCGGGCCGTCCTGTTTGTGACACTATATACTGCACCTGCGGAAACGCAATCATTTTTTGCCGGACAAAACGTGCCACCTGTACAGACTTGTCGAGAGACACGCTGTAAGGCAGCTGCACTCTCAGCCAGATAGCGCCTTCATCCAACTCAGGTAAAAACTCTGAACCCAAAAATTTAAAAGAAAATAACCCGACGGCAATTACCACAATTGAAACAATGATAGAGGTATTTTTATGTTTTGTGGTAAATGCAAAGCCCTTCAGCATAAATCCGGTGAGAAAATTTACAAACGGGTTTTTCTTTTCATGAATATTTTTCCTGAGCAATAAGCTAATAAGCACAGGCACCAGCGTCAAGGTAATAATTAATGCCCCCAGTAATGCAAATCCCAGCGTATACGCCAATGGAGAAAATAATTTACCTTCTACCTTTTGAAAAGAAAATATGGGGAGCAGGGCGGCAATAATAATAAGCTTTGCAAAAAATATGGCCTTACCCAGTTCGGCTCCTTTATTTTTTATGAGGCCCAGCTTGATCACTTTATTAAACCGCTCCATTCCCATGTTTATCGCCTTGTGATCAAGAGCCACAAAAATTCCTTCAACCATGACGACCGCCCCATCTATAATAATACCAAAATCCACAGCGCCCAGGGACAGCAGATTGGCCGACATGCCCATTAACCGTAAACATATAAATGCAAACAGCAATGCCAGCGGAATCACGATAGATACAATTAACGTGGTTCTCCAGTTGAACATAAACAGGGATACTACGAGCGTAACAAGCAGGATGCCTTCAATTAAATTATGCAATACAGTATGCGTGGCATAATGAATAAGATTTTCACGGTCGTAATAAGGAAGAATCTTTGTATCTGCGGGCAATACCTGGTCATTGATCTTTTGAATTTTTGCTTTCAAAGCCTTCATTACATTCGTGGGATTCTCGCCTTTCCGCATGAGTATAATTGCCTCTACCACGTCATCTTCATCCGTAATCTTTCGCACCCCGCCCGAATCAAGCCCGTCAGTTCTGCCTACGTGACCCAATCGCGGTAAATTGGAAATCTCCACATCGGCAATATCTTTTACCAGCACCGGTATTCCATTTACGTTTTCGACAATGATATTTTTTATTTCATTGATATCATTGAGCAGGCCAATACCCCGTACTACATATGCCTGGTTGTTCACGTTCACTACATCGCCGCCTATATTAATATTACTTTTTGCTACTGCGTTATATACATCCAGCGCTGTAATGCCAAGATTGCTGAGCTTTCCGGGATCTACCTTTATCTCATACGCTTTTGTTTCTCCGCCGAAGCTTACAATATCAGCAACACCCGGCACTGACCTGAGTTGCCTGTCAATGATCCAGTCCTGCATGGTTTTTAATTCTCTTACATCACGAATGTTGCTTCTGAGCGTGTACCGGTAAATCTCTCCTGTAGGCCCCGTGGGTGGCTGAATTTGTGGCATAACACCCGGTGGCAGGTCAGCATTTTGAATCAGGTCATTTACCTGGATTCTTGCCTGTTCATTGGTTACATTATCATCAAAAACCAGCTTTACATAAGAAAGGCCAAAGATGCTGGTAGAGCGCAGGCTTATTTTTTTCTGCACCGGATTCATTGAAATTTCAATAGGGATGGTAATGAACTTTTCAATTTCTTCTGCGCCCCTTCCCGGCCATTGGGTAATGATTGTGATCTCGGTATTGGTTACATCGGGAAAAGCTTCAATAGGCATGCTCTCAAAAGTGATAATTCCGATCACCAACAAACACGCGGTGGCAAAGAGTATAAAATATTTCCGCCTGATCGAAAAAGCCAGGACGGATCTTAGTATTTTAAGCATTCAATTAAGTTTAGCGGTTAATCGTTCAGCGCCTGGTAAATAAGAATGGCATTCGATGCAATCACTTTACTGCCCGGCTGAACATTTCCTTTTATATAAGTTCTGTTTCCGTTGGAACCTAAAATATCTACCCGCTCAATTCGTACATCGGAAGGACTGTTATAAATTAAAATGAAATAGCGGCTTTGATCGAATATGAGTGCGCTGGACGGAACACATAGCGCATTATTGCCGGTGGGCGTAGTCACATGCACACTGGCAAACATTTCGGGCTTTAATGCATAATCCGCATTCGGTAAAACCACTCTTACCTTCATCACTTTATTGGTAGGGTCCAGCACATTCAATACCTTGTCTACCTTACCATGAAAAATCCTGTCGGGATAGGATAACGTGGTTACATCGGCGCTGTCGCCCAATTTTATATTGGAAATATTAGACTCGTATACATTCGCAATGATCCATACATCTTTTAAATCCGAAATGGTAAACAGGTTGGTTGCATTGTCGCTCCGGATAGACATATTATTATTGATGTTCTTCTCCACGATAAATCCGCTGATCGGGGCGTGTATCACATATTCACCGCTCGTATTGCCCCCATTTATCTGGAGCACCTCTGCTGAGCGCTGCAACTGCGCCTGCGCCTGCTTATACATCTGCTGCGCCGTGATGTAATCTTTTTCAGACATCAGCCCGCTTTTATACATATCCGCGGCTGCATCCATATTTTTTTGTGCAACCAGCAGATTGGTTCTGGCTGTAACAAGATCACTCCCGTATCCCGCCATTTCCATACTTTTTATTATACCCAATGTTTGACCTTTTTGCACATAATCGCCCAACTGAACATTTACCCCGGTAATAACTCCGCTTAGCATCGGGTAGATGCGGTTTACTTTATCTTCATTAAATGATACCTTCCCTGTAAGCGTAAGTGAATTTACTTCGGGGCATTCCGTCACGGTATCGATCTGCAATGTTTTTAAAAGCGAATCGGCAATTATATATTTTGTTTTGTCTGCAACCGGCTGCGGGCTGTTACAGGCAGAAAACAGGAAAACTGCGAACAATAAATAAGTGAAATATTTAAGCATCTTAATGATTTAATGGTATTATCTGTTAAAATTTATCAGTTAAAAATTATTTTACCCGTTGAAAAATTCAGCTGTTCCAGTGCGCTCATTTTATTAAAGCGCAGCTGGTTCAGCTGCAGCACATTCTGTTTATATGAATCATAGAAATCAAGAAACTCCAGCATGGTGATATTTTTTTTCTGATAGTTGGCAGCTACCTGCTCCATCATTTTCCGGTTGTTTGCATCGAAACCAGGATCAAAGCTCTGCAGTAATTTTTCTGCCCGTAAAGCCGTAACATAACCCGTACTCACGTCGCTCTTCACTTTATCCAGGCCGCTTTCATAATCTACCTTACTTTGCTCCACCGCTATCCGGGCATTTTTTATGTTTCCCTGGTTCCGGTTAAACAAAGGCAATGGTATACCAATACCGATGGAATTATAGTCTTTCACATAGCTGCCCAGCCTGTCGTAGTTAGCGCCGAGGGTAATATCCGGCTTGGCCAGAGCTTTCTGAAGGGTAAGGTTATTTTGATTAAATGTAATGGCCGCTGTCAGTCCTTTTAAATCCGGGCGATTCGAAATAGCTGAATCAAGCAAATCCTGGTAATTGAATTGCGATACTACACTCTTATAGAGCAGGGATGTATCCGCATCAGCAATTATAAATATATTGGCCGGTGCGCGGAGAATCAGCTTTAATTCGCTTTGCACATTTTCTATGTTCGTCTGCAGGGCATCATATTCCGCCTGGAGCGTATAGAGCTGCGATTGAATCCTCAACACCTCTATCGGCGCCAGGTATCCCTTGCTGACCTGCTCCTGCATGGGAGCAATAATTTTTTGCAAAGAAGAAATCTCCAGGTCATACAGCCTGGATGACTGCTCCAGGAAATAAATGTTATAAAAATCGATTCGCAACACATAGCGCAGCGTTCTCATCAGATCATAAAACTGGTATTGAGCTATCTCTATTCCTGATCTTGCCAGCGTAATCGCTTTATTTCGTTTGCCGGCAAGCCTTACCAGCTGTGATACCTGGATGTTCATTTCGGGTTCAAAAAAATGATGATCCTGGAAATTGTACACGGCATTAGAGTAATCAAATTCGGGATTATCCCAAAGCTTTGCGGTAATTACCGTGGCTTTTGCAGAATCGATGCTGTATTGCTGCGCAATCAATGCAAGGTTTTTTACCAGAAAAGAATCCTCTGCCTGTTGCAGGGTCATCACAACACTATCACGGGGGTTGCCCGGTGGCAACTGGCTCCGGCACCAGGTAAAACAAATAATAAATGCCACCGTGAAATAAATTTTGGTCATCAATAATTTTTTGACTGATCATTAAAAAATAACCGACAGCTTCATAGCAAATGAAATGTCGCAACGAATATTCCTGGAAGTATATCAGCAGGCTTTGGGAGGAGGAGGATTAATTTCCTTAATAAACTGATAAGCGTAGCTATCAGTAAAGTGACAATATATTTTTTTGGAAGGAGATGCAAAAAAATGAATTGTAATGGGAACTATTTTCTGGCAAACCAGCTCAAATTGCTTCTGCATTTGCCATTCTTTCTGTGGCCGGTTCCCGGTTTCGGGAATAGCATTTTCATGCTTTAAGATTACTTCTGCCACAAACTCCACATAGGTATCAATGTAATTGAAGTTATCCGCGTTGGGCGCATTGAGAGGTAACTGGGCATTAGGAGAATCAATACTCATATTCAGTATCTGCAGGGCAATAATGAAAGTAAAAACCCTGCCGAAAGTATTTTGGAAATGCCGTATCACAAAAAAAATGCAATATTAGACCAGATATTGTTAATATAAATTTAATTAAGCCGCCACGGGCGCTCTTTACGGAAAAATAATATAACTACAAATAAACCCTGTTATTGTATTTTAAAGGAAAGTTTGGAAAATTTCACAGCGGGAAAACAGTTATGAGAATTTCATGACATCAGGATGCAATACCCCAGCACCATTTCAAAAAAACCGGAAATGCTTTTCCCCAGGTAGGTACATCATGTTTGCCATCTTTTAATTCAAGATAAAAAATATCCCTGCGAAGGCTCACTATGTATTGATTTATATAATTCGTATCTTTAGCAAAACCTTAAAACAATGAGCTGGCAAGACTATATATCTTCTGATCCTTCAGTTATGTTTGGAAAAATGGTAATTAGGGGTACCAGAATAACGGTAGAATTAATTCTTGAAAAATTAGCTACCGGTTATTCTTTTGAAGAGCTCAAACAAGCTTACCCACAGATAACCAACGCGGATATACAAGCCTGTCTTTTATTTGCCGCCGACAATACCAAACATGAAAAAACACTGGCAGTAGCATAATGGAACACCTGGTAGTGGCAGATGAAAGCGTGGATTACAGAATTGTTACTCAGCTCAGAAATGCAGGAATAGAGGTTTACTCAATTACCGAAGAAAAACCATCGCTCAAGGATCAGGATGTCCTCCAAATTGCCTATGAAAAGAAGGCCTTGCTGATAACGGAAGACAAGGATTTCGGGGAACTGGTCTTTCGGCTACAATTACCGCACACGGGTATCTTATTGATAAGAGAAGGCGATCATAAAATATCATCGGTAATAAATGCTATAAAACTGCACTACGAAAAAATGATCAATAAATTTTCGGTTATTAAAAACAAAAACCTCAGGATCAAATACTAAAAATATTTTGAGAGATTAAGAAAGCCGTAAGTATTATTTAATTTCCCCAGCACCATTTCAAAAAAAACGGAAATGCTTTTCCCCAGGTAGGTACATCATGTCTGCCCTCTTTTAATTCAAGATAAAAAATATCCCTGCGGGGGTCGTAGCCCTTTTGTACCAGCTCTTCTATTAGTGCCATCGTATCATCGATTGAATCGATAATGCCATTATTATTCCTGTCCTCGGTTTCATCCAGCGTGCCTGTTTCAAAAAAAAACCTAAGCCATGGATAGTAGCGGCCGGTTCTTATGCGGTTGTGCATGATCCTGTCTTTCGTTTCATCAAACAAAGGATGATGATGACTTACCTTGCGCCACCAAAGCGATCCGCTGAACACGCCCGCATTTTTGAATTCGGTAGGATGATTCCATACAGTATCCAATGCGCTTAATCCTCCTAACGAAAATCCGCAAAAAGATTTTTCAGCAAATGAGAGGTGGCGATAGTTGTTATAAACAAAGGGGAGCAATTCGGTAAAAATAAATTTTTGATACAATGCCGATTTGGTTCCTCTCCCTTTAAAGTCCGGAATATGCGCGGTACCATATTCATTTTTTCTGTCGGGCCCGCAGCCTATCCCTACGCAAAAAACCGGTTTGATGGAATTAGAAGAATATAAACCGGATAAGATATTTTCAAAATTCATTGTGACGAGGTCCTGCCCGTCATTAATCAATAACAGATCCATTTTCCTCTCAAAATGATCTGCTGCCGGGAAATACATACTTAATGTAACATTCCTTTTTAATAAGGCTGAATAAAGAATATGAGTCTCGGCAGCTACCAGGCGGGCATTTTCAGTATGCATATGCAGCCAAAAATAAATAAAATCATTTTGAAAAATAAAAGACAAGGCGATAGTTGCGAAGAAAGCTAATTTTCCTAAATTGAGAAAAAATCCTTCACCGGCCTTATAAAGAATCATTTAAAAAACACTTATGAGAAAGATTGGAATCTTATTTGGAAAAGAAAGAAGTTTCCCGGAAGCTTTTGTAGAAAGAGTAAACAGCAAAAATGCTGACGGCATCACGGCCGAACCCGTTCGGATCGACAAAGTAATACAAGGAGAAAGCAGCGGCTACGCAGTAATTATCGATCGCATATCTCAGGATGTTCCCTTCTATCGTGCATTCCTGAAAAATGCCGCGCTTTGCGGAACAGCCGTCATCAACAATCCCTTTTGGTGGAGCGCCGATGAAAAATTTTTCAATAACTGCCTCGCCACCAAAATAAATGTGCCGGTTCCAAAAACAGTGTTACTGCCATCCAATACATTGCCTGCCGATACCAGCGATCAGTCATTCAGCAACCTGGCTTACCCGTTAGACTGGCCCAGTATTTTCAGCTATATCGGCTTTCCCGCCTATATGAAGCCTCATGCCGGAGGCGGATGGAAAAATGTATATAAAGTAAAAGACCCCGATGATCTTTTTGCAAGGCATGCTGAAACAGGAGAACTGGTAATGCTGCTGCAGGAAGAAATTGTTTTTGAAGAATATTACCGCTGTTATTGCATAGGCGGCAAGTATGTACACATCATGCCGTATGAACCGCGCAATCCCCATCACTTGCGGTATGTGGCGGATTTCAGGCCCAGCCAGCAACAACTGGATTTAATGACAGACATTGTTAGGCGTATTAATAAATACCTGGGATACGATTTTAATACCGTAGAGTTTGCGTGGCGCGGTGGCATTCCCTATGCTATTGATTTTTGCAACCCCGCTCCCGATGCGGAAATAACCAGCGTGGGAAAAGAAAACTTTGACTGGGTGGTGGAAACGGCCGCCACATTTGCGATTGAAAAAGCTCAGTCTTACAAGGAAGGAAAAAATAACTTAACGTGGGCAGAATATGTAAGAAGAAGCGCCGACGGGAATGCCTTGTTTTAAAGTACAGGTGAATCTGAAAATTGATAAATGTATTATATGTACGATGTACGATTTGAAGAAGATTTTCTGAGGCAAAGAATATGCGGAATGAACAAGGGCGCAAGGAACAAAGCACAAAATACAGGGTTCCACTATTCAACCATCAAACCATTTAACTAATTAACTATTTAACTAATCAACCAACAGCATGCCTTCCATTTCATATAAGCATTTCACTCTTGGCATAGAAGAAGAATATATGGTGATAGACCCTCAGACACGGGAGCTTAAAAGTCATGAGCAGAAAATAGTTCAGGAGGGCGAAAAGGTTATTAAAGACAAGGTAAAGGCTGAAATGCACCAGGCAGTGGTGGAAGTGGGTACCGATATCTGTCAGAACATTGATGAAGCTTTTGTAGATGTGGCTAACTTACGTAAAACTATCAGCGCCATTGCAGACGGGTTAGGACTATGGATCGGAGCTGCGGGCACCCATCCATTCAGCCATTGGCAAAGCCAGCTGATTACCGACCACGTTAGATACAATGCCATCGTAAATGAGCTGCAGGAAGCTGCAAGGAGTAATCTTATTTTCGGATTGCACGTACATGTGGGAATGGAAAGCCGGGAGATGGCGATACATATTGCTAATTCGGCCCGCTATTTTTTGCCTCATATTTATGCATTAAGCACCAATTCGCCTTTTTGGGAAGGAAGGCAAACCGGTTATAAATCCTTCCGCACAAAAGTGTTCGATAAATTTCCGCGCACGGGCATACCCGATTTTTTCGATAGCATCGAAGCTTACGATAATTATGTAAAGCTGCTGGTAAAAACCAATTGCATTGATAACGCAAAAAAAATCTGGTGGGATTTGCGTGTGCATCCTTTTTTTAATACCGTTGAATTTCGTATCTGTGATGTACCCATGACTGTAATGGAAACCATCACTATTGCAGCATTGTTCCAGGCTATTTGCGCGAAGCTGTATAAGCTCAGAAGCCAGAACCTGAATTTCATCATCTACCAGCGGGCCTTGATAAATGAAAACAAATGGCGCGCCAGCAGGTACGGAATAGAAGGCAGCATGATAGACTTTGGCAAAGAAACAGAAATAAATACACGGATATTAATTTATGAATTGCTGGATTTCATAGACGATGTGACGGGTCCGCTCGGCATACGCAATACCGTCAGCTATGTTCACAAGATGCTGGAACAGGGAACAGGCGCCGACCGGCAGCTCAAAGTATTTGAAGAAACAAACAGCCTTACTCACGTGGTAGACTATATACATGAGCAATTTTTAGCAGGCGTATAGGCCGGCTCACCTTCATTGGCCGAATATTTGGGAAAAGTATTGTTTTTTAAATAAATGTTTTCTACTTTTATCGCATACACTATCATTCGTATTCCGATTACCTCTGTTAAAACTCCCCTGCTTACGTTGTTGCTGTTCGGATGTGATGCGAATAGTAATTCTAAGTGATAATCCCATATTTCCTGTTTAAATAAGCCATTTTTTTACGAAGCATTTTGACATGAGATTAAAATGCTGCCCAACATTTTTGTCTTATTAAAAAACTACAACTATGGAAGCACAAGTTGCACAACAGGAGATTTTGCTGGTAACCGGTACAAGCTTTACCAGCGCCAATTTTTGCGAAACCAGCGATACCGTTGGTTATACTGATCTTTCGGAAAAGGAAAAGCTGGAAGTAGCCTGCTGGAACGGTTTACTGCCCGTGATGCTTCCTGAAATATTTCGCCAGTTTTCAAAAAGCAGGAAGCTTTATCTCTGGGAAATAAGAGAAGGCCGGTCTTTTATCGAGCTGGAGCTGGGTGAAAAATATATGGAGTTCGAAAAATGTTTTTCGTTAGATCCCTATATGTTTTTGCCGCTCCGGATACTTTCCTGATTCGGCGAAACGTTTTTCATAAGTTATTACCATTCATTTTTGGTAAAGCCGTTAACTTTTTTATTTAGTTTATCTTTGCAGAATGAATATGAATGGAAAGCGAACATTCCGTATCGCCATCCTTGATATGTATGAAGGTGCTCCCAACCAGGGCATGAGGGGTCTTCGTCAAATTGCCCATCATTTTGGAAAGATAAATGATCTTCAGATCGTTCTGCACGAATTTGATGTTCGCCTGCAAAAAAATGTTCCCGATTTAAGTTACGATGTATATATAAGCTCCGGTGGCCCGGGCAGCCCCCTGGAGAGCGAGGGCTCCGAATGGGAAGAAAAATATTTTGGCTGGCTGGATGCCATTGAAAAATGGAACGCGGATCCCAATCAAACGAATAAAAAGCATATATTCTTCATTTGTCACTCCTTTCAGTTAGTTTGCCGGCACTGGGAACTTGCCACTGTTTGCAAAAGGAAATCCACTTCTTTCGGCGTATTCCCCATGCATCTTTTGGAAGACGGAAAAGAGGAGCCCGTATTTGAAGGAATGAAAGATCCGTTTTATGCCGTGGACAGCCGCGATTACCAGGTAATAGAACCGAGAATGTCCATCCTGCATAAAGGTGCGAAAATCTTATGCATTGAGAAAGACCGGCCCCATGTTCCGTATGAAAGAGCCATAATGGCCATCCGCTTTAGCGATTATTATATCGGCACACAATTTCACCCGGAAGCCGATGCTATTGGTATGACGATGTATTTGCAAACCGAAGAAAAAAAGAAGACGGTAATAGAAAATCACGGGGAAGAGAAATGGAAATCTATGATTGAGCATTTGAATGATCCGGATAAAATCCTGTGGACCTACTCGCACATACTTCCTAACTTTCTTACGATAGCGCTCAACCATCTTCAGCCCGCTTATACGTAACATAACCTTTTCAGCCGCGCCATATTTATTTTTGTCTGGCTAAAATTTTAATTTCTAATTTTAAAGCTCAAATATTTATATGATACCTGCGCTACGGGAGCATTTTAATAAAAGCTTTACTGAAAAAAAATATCATGAGTTTTTGGATGATCTTAACAGCAAACATCCGGGGCAGATTCAATTTCGCGTAGCGGAAACTCCCATATTCGTTCCCGGGGATTTTACCAGTAAAATGATAGAAGCATGTGAAAGCATTGTGGATTTTATAAAGACTCCCGGCTTTAAAGCTCTTACGGATCGCGCGATACCCGCATCGGAAAATGTGCCCGGAGAAAATGCCCACTCTCATTTTATAGCATTTGATTTTGGTATTTGCGAAAAACCAAATGGTGAGCTGGAACCGCAACTTATAGAAATGCAGGGCTTCCCTTCCCTTTTTGGTTTCCAGGTGTACTATCCGCAGGTTATTGAAAAACATTTTGACATTCCGCACAACTTCAGCAATTATCTCAGCGGATACAACAGCGATACTTACCTGCAACTGCTGAAAGAAATTATTGTTGGCAATTACCATCCTGAAAATGTAATCCTGCTCGAACTAAAGCCGCACGAGCAAAAAACAAGAATTGATTTTTACTGCACGCAGGACTACCTGCATATTCCCATCGTGTGCCTGACGGAACTGGTCAAAGAAGGGAAAAAATTATTTTATAAGAAAGACGGCAAAAAGACAGAGGTTAAAAGAATTTACAACCGCATCATTTTCGACGATCTGAAACAGATGAAGAAGGATCTGGGAGATACCGTTGATATTACCCAACCGCTCGATGTGGAATGGATTCCGCACCCCAACTGGTTTTACCGTATCAGCAAGTTCACGCTTCCTTATATTGACCATCCTTACGTTCCTGAAACTTTTTTCCTGAATGAGGTAAAGCAATTGCCCGGCGATCTTGAGAATTTTGTTTTAAAGCCGTTGTTTTCATTCGCCGGCCAGGGAGTAATTATTGACGTAACAAAGG
Organism: uncultured Ginsengibacter sp.; assembly: GCA_964627765.1. Taxonomy (GTDB): domain Bacteria; phylum Bacteroidota; class Bacteroidia; order Chitinophagales; family Chitinophagaceae; genus Ginsengibacter. Next base: position 13,023 of record CAZVKO010000008.1, read on the forward strand.
AAGATATTGAAAAGGTAAGCAACCCTGAAAACTGGATTTTACAACGAAAAGTAAAATACAGCGATGTGATCAAAACTCCCGATATACCGGCAAAGGCAGAGATAAGAATTTTTTATTTCTGGAAAGACGGTGCGGACCGCCCGGTGGCGGTTACCAATCTTGCACGGTTGAGTAAAGGCAAAATGATCGGCGTACGATATAATATGCATAAAGAATGGGTAGGCGGCTCGGTGTGTTATTTTGAAAAGTGATTTCAGCAACTTAATAAGAATTGCTATCAGCAGACAGCCAGCCATCAAAAAGTTCTATCTTTAACTTCTATCAGCTTAAAAGAAGATACATTTTAATTTATTTGGAGGCAGTAAAGAAATACAGCGAAGAAGAATTAGTATCCCTTTTGAAAAATAAGGACCAATCCGCATTTTCATACCTGTATGATAATTATTCACCGGTTTTATTGGGTATAATATATAAAATGATTTCAGACAGGGTACTTGCCGAAGATGTGCTGCAGGAAGCTTTCGTTAAGATATGGAATAATTTTTCCGGCTACGATAGTGCAAAAGGCCGGCTTTTTACCTGGATGCTGAATATCACAAGAAATTTAACAATAGACACTATCCGGAGCAAGAGTTTCAAGAATCAATCTAAAATCCGTAATGATGAGAAAGCCGTAAATAACATCAGTGATAAAACAAATGCTGCAGAAAGCTTTGACGCCCTGGGCATCCGGAAAAATCTGACCCTTCTTAAAGATGATCAACGGGAGATAATTGAGCTCGCTTATTTCAGAGGCTTTACTCAGGATGAAATTTCAAAACAATTGGATATACCATTGGGAACCGTGAAAACCAAAATGCGGGCAGCCATTATTGAATTAAGAAAAGTTTTAACAAGCTAATTTGAACAAGGAAGACATCATATCATCTGGTTTGCTTGAGCTATACGCTCTGGGTATTGCCTCTCCGGAAGAGAAAATACAGGTAGAGCGCGGGCTTGCAGAATATCCCGAACTGCGCCATGAACTCAGCGCCATTGAAGATTCATTGGAAACTTACGCCCACGCATATACGAAGCAGCCGCCGGCCCGGATAAAAGAAAAGATATTTGAAGAAATTTCAAACGAAGCTGCTAAAAAAGAGCCTGCTGACGGCAATCATCAACCGTCAGCTCAAATACTGTATCGTATCCCGGCATTCTTTAAACTTGCTGCAGCAGCCATGCTCTTACTATTAATTGGAAGTATTGCCCTGAGCTACCTGTATTACAACAGGTATAAGGAAGCTGATGAAAAATACAATGCTGCAAGCGATCAATTGCAGCAGGCCAATGAAAAATTAAAGGAAAATGATGAGGCCAATGCTGCAATGAAGCACGAGCTCAACCTGATGAGCGATAAAAATGCATTGCCCGTTGTGCTGAATGGAACACCGCAGGCGCCGGACGCTTTGGCAAAGATTTACTGGATGAAAAACAACGGTGATATTTATATTGACCCCACCAACCTGCCGCCGGCACCGGAAGGCAAACAATACCAATTCTGGGCCATTATTGATGGCAAGCCAATAGACGGCGGAATGATCCGGACTGAGAATGGAGTATATCGCATTCAAAAAATGAAATCATTCGGGCATGCGGATGCTTTTGCCATCACGCTTGAAAATAGCGGCGGAGGCCCGGTACCTCACGGAAAAACCTATGCAATGGCAAAGATTCTTTGATTTGTCCGCCTTATTTCCATCAAATTCCGGCAATTACTTTGTGAAGTTTTACTTTTGCCAATCTTTAAAAAAGTAAATTTCAGGTAAACAGATGTACCAGGATAAAAAGGTGATTGTAGTTCTCCCGGCTTACAATGCTGCCTCCACAATAGAACAAACCATTGCAGAAATACCACGGGATATTGTTGACGAGATCGTGCTGGTAGATGATAAAAGTTCGGATAATACAATTGAAGTTGCAAAAAAAATCGGCATCCGGCACATCATTGCGCATACCGAAAACAAAGGATACGGGGGCAATCAAAAGAGCTGCTATAAAAAGGCGCTTGAGCTGAACGGAGATATTATCATTATGCTTCATCCCGACTATCAATATACACCGAGGCTGCTCCCGGCAATGATTTCCATTATTGGCAACGACCTCTACAAAGTGGTTTTTGGCAGCCGCATCCTGGGCAAAGGCGCTTTAAAAGGCGGTATGCCCTTATACAAATACATTGCAAACCGGTTTCTGACCTTCTTTCAAAACCTCCTGATGAATCAAAAGCTTTCGGAATACCATACAGGTTACCGCGCCTATCACAAAGATGTGCTGAATGCCATTAATTTCAGCCGGAATTCGGATGACTTTGTTTTTGATAATGAAATGGTAGCCCAGATTTTTTATAATAATTTTGAAATTGCCGAGATCACGTGTCCTACGAAATACTTTAAAGAAGCCTCTTCTATCAATTTGAAAAGAAGCATCACCTACGGTTTTGGAGTGCTGAGAGTTTCAGTTTTGTATTTCCTTACAAAAACCAAAATATATAAATGGAAATTGCTCACCCGCTGAACTATAAACTGCAAAGCAAAACCTACCTGACCCTTATCATTCTTTCGGGAATCATTTTTTTTATTCCCTTTCTCGGGCGCGTGCATCTGTTCGACTGGGATGAGATCAACTTTGCCGAGTCTGCCAGGGAAATGATTGTAACCGGAAACTATCACCGCGTACAAATAAATTTTCAGCCATTTTGGGAAAAGCCCCCGTTATTCTTCTGGCTCCAGGCCCTGTGCATGAAAGCATTCGGCATTAATGAGTTTTCAGCAAGATTACCCAACGCCATTTCCGGAATAATTACCCTGGTTACGCTGTTTTACATAGGCAGAAAATATAAGACCCCGCTTTTTGGCTTCATCTGGGCAATGAGTTTCTTCGGTACTTTTTTGCCGCATTTATATTCCAAATCCGGAATTATAGACCCGGTATTTAATTATTTTATTTTCCTCGGCAGCTATTTCATGTTTAAAACAGTAACCAGGGAAAAAGGAACCAGAAACTTCGTGTACCCGTTACTGTCAGGTTTGTTCATCGGGCTGTCAACGCTTACAAAAGGCCCGGTAGGCCTGCTCGTTTTCGGGATCACCTTTTTAGTATACTTTATCTTTAAAAAGTTTAAAAATTTCCCCGGCATAAAGCAGATACTTGTCTTTGCAGGCTTATACATCATAGTTTGCTTTTTCTGGTTTGGCTTCGAAGTAATCCATAACGGGTTTTGGTTTTTAAAAGAATTTATATCTTACCAGGCAGATTTGTTTTTACACCCGGTCGCCTCGCACGGCGAGCCGTTCTACTATCATTTTGTAGTGGTTGCTGTAGGTTGCTTCCCGATATCTATACTGGCCTTGCCCGCTATGTTCAGCAATAAGCAGGGTAAAAATGACTTTAAGCTTTTAATGAAAATATTGTTTTGGTCAGTAATGATATTGTTCAGCATTACGACCACCAAGATTGTTCATTATTCTTCGCTTACTTATATGCCATTGGCATTCCTCGCTGCGGAATACCTGTACAGTCTTTTTGAAAATAATTTTCCGGTCAGAAAATTTATCCTGGTGCTGCTGGTAGCCGGGGCATTTGTTTTTTCATTTTTAATGGCGGCGGTTCCTTATATCGCCATGCACAAAGATTTATTAATTCCCCATCTTCAGGATCCCTTTGCGGTAGCCAGCTTAAATGTGCCTGTTGCCTGGAGCGGCTATGAAAGCATCACAGGAATCGCCTATTTTTTGCTCGTGCTCATTGCGGTAGTTTTATTTACAGGAAAAGAATGGATGAAAGGAATGCTGTTCCTGTTTTATTCTACAGCAGTATGCCTGTTCATTTATCTCATCACAGTAGTACCCAAGATTGAACGGTATTCCCAGGGGCCGGCCATTGACTTTTATAAAAGCCTGCAGGGGAAAGATGTATATGTATGGCCAATTGGGTTTAAGAGCTATGCCCAGTATTTTTATACAAAAAAACCGGCAATACCTGTATATGGAGAAGCAGACGAAAACTTTTTACTGAAAGGAAATATTACAAGGCCTGCCTGGTTTGTTGTAAAGGTTACCAACTCAGGATTCGACAGCACGTGCAACAAATGCACATTAGTTAAACAGGAAGGTGGCTTTAAATTTTATGAAAGGCTGCCGGCAAAATAATCAGGCCACAGCTTTGTTAACCAGGTCTGCAGCTTCGCTGAGTAATATGGCAGATTGTACTTTCAGTCCGCTTTTATCAATCAGCTCTTTTGCCACTTCTGCATTGGTTCCCTGCAGCCTGACAATTATGGGAATGTGGATATTTCCAATCGACTGGTAGGCATCTATAACCCCCTGCGCCACGCGGTCGCAGCGAACTATGCCACCGAAAATATTAATGAGAATTGCCTTTACCTTCGGGTCCTTTAAAATAATTCTGAACCCTGCTTCCACGGTCTGTGCATTGGCAGTGCCTCCTACGTCTAAAAAATTAGCAGGCTCTCCCCCGCTGAGCTTGATCATGTCCATCGTTGCCATGGCAAGCCCGGCGCCATTTACCATACATCCTACATTCCCGTCTAACTTTACAAAATTGAGATTATATTTTGCCGCTTCTACTTCGGTAGGATCCTCTTCTGTTATATCACGCAGCGCCGCCACATCAGGATGACGCATCAGTGCATTATCATCGATATTCATTTTGCAGTCCACTGCAATAATTTTATTATCGCTCGTCTTAAACAAAGGATTTATCTCCAGCATGCTGCAATCCATCCCCACATAGGCATTGTACAGGTTGGTTACAAACTTTACACAATTTTTAAAAGCATCGCCCTTGAGGCCAAGATTATAACCGATCTTTCTTGCCTGGAAAGCAGGAAGCGGCCCCCCGGGATGCACCCATTCCTTAAATATTTTTTCAGGGGTTTCATGCGCCACATCTTCTATGTTAACACCGCCCTCTGTGCTGTACATAATCACATTTTTACCCTTGCTCCTGTCGAGCAAAATGGATAGATAAATCTCTTTCACCTTTTCGGGACCATCATAATACACATCCTGCGCTACCAGCACTTTATTCACTGCTTTGCCCGCTGCACCGGTTTGCACAGTAACCAATGTGCCGCCAAGAATTGTTCCTGCAATGCGTTTTACGTCTTCTGCATTCTTAGCTACTGCAACACCTCTCTGATCGGTTCCTTTTATCGTTCCTTTGCCCCTTCCGCCTGCATGAATCTGGGCTTTAATTACTGCAAACCTGCTTCCATATTCGCTGTTGATATATCTGTACGCCTCTTCAGCTTCAGCTACCGTACTGCAAGCAATGCCTTCCTGTACGGGAACATTATATTTTTTCAGTAATTCTTTCGCCTGGTATTCATGTAAGTTCATAAGAATGTTTTTGAGCGAAGATAAAGTCTAATTGTTAAATGGTGTAAAGTTTTGAATGAGAAATATGAAATGCAAAGGTGGCATTTAGCAAAAGGATGATGTCAGACTCATTTCCCGGGAAACACCAATAAAGAAAATTATTTTTCACCCAGCGCTTTCCACACATCCTCAATCTCGATGTTTCCTTCAAATGCCCTGACAAATTTTCCACTCTTATCGTACACAATCAGCTTGGGGAAAGTGGTTACATGATAATAGGGAACAAAGAAGAACTTTGAATCGTATCCTAAAGTGATTTGCGGATAGTCGGCAATCTTATAATCCTTTCTGAAAGAAACGAGGGTGCTGTAAGGAAGCCAGGTAAACATTAAGATTTTGGCTTTCCCTTTTTTATCAGTATCCAAATGTTGCAGGATTTCTTTAGCCACATGCTGACAATGTCCACATTCCGGGCTGAACAACATTAAAAGTACAGGTCTTTTTTTTGCAACATCCGCATTGGTGAATGCAGTGCTGTCGGGCGCCTTATACACGGTGAAAGCAGGTATTGCCTCACGGGTATAGGCAAAGGTATCGCTGGCAGCGGTGTTAGTTTGTGAAAATGCAAAAGCGGCGGTAAGCAGGCAAATAGCTGACGTCAGGACTTTTTTCATCAATTTTTTTTGATAAAAATAGAAAAATATCCCAAGACCTGCAATCTTTACAAGATCAATAGCCGCTACCTTATAAACGTCTTAACAAATCAGCCGGGCAACCATTGAATCATTCACTTAACTTTGGCGCTATTTAACCAGGCTTATGATTGAACAAATTAATGAAGCAGTCAACTTTGTCCGGTCAGCATATGCCGTACAGCCCGACGTGGGAGTTATATTGGGCAGCGGCCTTGGCAGCTTTACGGCACAAATGAATATTGAATTTGAGATCGCTTATAATGAAATTCCTCACTTTCCCGTAAGCACGGTAAAAGGTCATTCAGGTAAACTTACTTTTGGAGAGATCTCCGGCAAAAAGGTAATTGCGATGGCAGGCCGCTTTCATTACTATGAAGGTTATACTACCCCGGAGGTCATATTTCCGGTGAGGGTCCTGAAATTTTTAGGCATTCAAACTTTACTGATAAGCAATGCCGCCGGTGGCGTCAATCCCGGTTTTCATGTCGGCGATCTGATGGTTATCAAAGATCATATCAGCCTCTTTACTTTGAATCCGCTGGTTGGCAAAAATGAGGAAGCATTCGGTCCCCGTTTTCCCGACATGAGCGAACCTTATAAAAAATATCTCATTCAAAAAGTAAAAGACAGCGCCGCTGAAAAAAACATTACGCTGCAGGAAGGAGTGTATGCCGGCGTAACCGGGCCGACATTTGAAACAAGAGCCGAATATAAAATGCTGCGCACGCTCGGTGCAGATGCAGTAGGGATGAGTACCGTGCAGGAAGTGATCGCGGCCGTACATCTGGGTCTGCCGGTATGCGCCGTAAGCGTAATTACCGATATCGGTATCAGGGAAGAAGAAAATATAATTACCCATGAAGAAGTGCTGCATGCGGCAGCAGAAGCAGAACCCAAACTTACGCTGGTGTTTAAAGAACTGATCGCGCGGTTATAAAAATAAATGAATGAGCAGCAGGAAAGCAATAAAATAAGTACCCGATGATCCGGCTTTTTTTTATATGGTTTTTTTTAACGGTCATTGCAAATGCCCTGCAGGGCCAGGTACCTAATTTTCTCAGAAGCAACCCTATCGGGAACCTGTCGTCTGGGAGCGGCCAATCCAGGTCTGGAAGCGACTCCATTGACTTTAAGCACAGGGACGACCTGGCTGATTCTATCACTATTTATTACCATTATATTGATTCTTTAAGAAACGATCATCTCGATTCGTCGCTGGGCGACTTCGACAGATTTTATGTAGACCCGGCAAACTCTGTAAACCTGGGCAACACCGGGAAGGCGGCTTATCCCGTTCTTTTTACTCCAACACTTAAAGCCGGATGGGATGCAGGTTTTCATGCGTTTGACATTTATAAATACAAGCTCGAAGATACCCGTTTTTTTAAAACGACAAGGCCGTATACCCTGCTTACTTATATACTTTCCTCCGGCAAAGAACAACTGATAAAAGTATTGCATACCCAAAATATAAAGCCTAACTGGAATGCCGGCATAGAATTCAGATCAATCATCGCCCCGGGATATTTCTCTAATCAGAATACGGATCATAACAACTTCAGGTTTTTCAGTAATTACCAGGGAAAACGAAAACGATATGCCGCCTACCTGGTGCTAATGACCAATAAGCTGGCGTCTTCTGAAAACGGCGGTATTGTTAATGACTCCTCTCTCTCCAACCCAAACTTCAAAAAACGCTACAGTGTACCGGTAAACCTGGGCGGTAATACCGGTCTTTCGCAGAACGTATTTTCAAATGCCGTGCATACAGGAAACACCTATACAAACTTTACGGCCCTGATAAGGCAAACTTATGATTTCGGGCTGCGGGACTCCCTTATCATAAACGATACTACCAAAGAATATTTATTTTATCCCCGGCTGCGGCTGCAGCATACTATTAACTTCAGCACGTATTCTTTCAAATTCCATGATGATAAAGTAATGCCGGATGATAACGGCAATATTGATGATACCGCCATCCTGAGAGAATGGTACCATCTCAATCTCAAGTACGCCACCAACAGCTTGTTCTTCCTGCAGGATAAATGGAATTTTCTGACAAATGATTTTTCAATAAAACAATTCCCTGATAAAAAAAATACATTGCAGTTTATTGAGGCAGGCGCACGGCTGGAAAATTTTTCCGGCACCTTTACTTCATCTCCGCGGCCTGATTATCTGATACAATTTTACGGGCCCAGGTTTTCTAAAAATTTTTACAATGTAGTCCTGCACGGAGAATACCGCAATAAAACGCGCAATCGAAAATGGGATGCTGTGCTGCAGGGCGAGTTTTATTCCGCCGGATACAATGCCGGGAACTATAGTGCCTATGCAACGCTCACACGCGAGCTAAATGCAAAGCTGGGAAATGTGCAGGTAAGCTTTCAAAATGTAAACCGCTCCCCTTCCTATATTTTTAATGGAAGCTCTTCGTTTAATCTCGACAGCAATTCACTGACAAAAAATGAAAACATTACCGTACTTGCCGTTGCCGCCAATAACCCCCGGTTCAGCATTATGGCAAGAAATATTTCCATTGCAAATTACGCCTACTTTAAAAATTTATATCAGACCGATCAGTTTAACGGCCTGGTGAACATCACTCAATTTGTGGCATCCACAAAAAACAAACTGGCGGGCCACCTGAATCTTTACAGTGATTTTATTGTGCAGCAAACTGCGGGCAATAACCCCGTAAGGGTTCCCCTGGTTTTTACACGACAGCGGCTTTCATTTGAAGGGAACTTCTTTAAAAATCTTTTTATCAGCACGGGCCTCGATGTTACCTACAATACCCCGTACAAACCTTATGGCTATTCACCGCTCGAAGGCCAATTCGTACCACAGGATACCAGCACCATCAGCAATCTGCCCACGGTAGATGCTTATCTGGATTTCCGCATCAAATCATTTACCGGCGTGGTAAAAGTGGAAAATCTTAATACCGCGAATATGAATCACGGTTTTGATTTCACCAATAACAGCTTTGCGGCTCCCTTGTACCCTACGCCAGGGCTTGTTATCAGGGTGGGTGTGCAATGGGGATTTGTAAATTGATTAACTTTTCTCCATTGAAAAACGAAGTTATCATAAGAGATATTACAGAAAGCGATGACTTAAAAATGGCGTCGATCATCCGCGCATGCCTCGAAGAATTTGGCGCCGCCAAACCCGGCACGGTGTATTATGATGCCACTACGGATTGTTTGCATACCCTGTTTCAAAAGGAAAGATCAAGATATTTTGTAATCACCATTGACGGGGAGGTAGTGGCAGGCGGAGGTATTTATCCAACCGCGGGCCTGCCCGATGATACGTGTGAATTGGTAAAAATGTATGTTTCAAAAGAGGCAAGGGGAAAAGGGCTGGCCACCCGCTTACTACGGTCATGCATAGACGAAGCTAAAAAAAACGGCTACAAAAAAATGTACCTTGAAACAATGCCTGAGCTTACCCATGCCATTGCCCTGTATAAAAAGAACGGATTTACATTTATCCCGGCGCAGTTGGGCTGCAGCGGCCATGGTGGCTGCGATCTGTTTATGATGAAAGAAATATAAATTAACGGCCGGCCGTTACCAGTTCCACCTCTGCAACCGGGCTGAACAAAAACAATTTTCCGCCCGGCAATTCCTTGCAGACAAAACGTTTTCTTACCTTGTTGCCTTTCATAAACACCCTTCCGTTTTTTTCCTTAAAAATGCTGTTTACCGGGAGCTGTTCCACAAAATAAAAGCCAGGTTTATGCGCATCATATCTTCGCAGTATTCTCAACAGGTTCTCTTCTGCACAGGTGCTGGCAGCAGGATTTTTCAGGCTTCGCATTAATTCTTTCTCAATATCTGCAGGAAAAATTTTCTTACTGATAAAAGTGGCCAGGATATTTCCGAATTCATTTTTCCATTCGGCGCCGTGAGCCTGTATCCGGTGGCCGTATTTTTCAAAAGCCAGCAGATGCCCGAGCTCGTGCAGCAGCGTGATAAGGAATGCATATTTATTCAGGTTACCATTTACGCTGATGCGATGGTTTTTATCAGGAGACCTGTTCCGGTAATCGCCCAGCAGCGTTCTTCGTTCACGCGTTACCGTTAGATGCACCTTATAGCAATGCAGGTACGCAATCACCTCGTCATACGTATTGTCGGGCAAATAAGCCGCCAGCTCGTGCAGCGGTGATTCGGATTTAGGCATCGGTCTTTTTGGATGTTATCTTCATGAGTTGCCGGATTTCTATAACCATATAAACAATATACAGCGCAAGGGACGTAAAAAGGGCCGGCCTGTTTATTTTGCCTTTGTTGATAAAAAGATACAGCGATAATGCTATTATTATTACAAACAATTTCAGCAACAGGGACGCATACACACTGCGTAAGAAAGCCTGGGTATTAGAGGAACGCAGTCCCCGCATTAATATAAAAAATCCAGCCAGACCCAGCAGAAATAAAATAAGATTGGCTACAAGCAGCAGGCCGATATCGACCCCGTGGCCCTGAAGAAACCCTTTAAAAGCAAATGCCAGCCCGTTTACCAAAATGAATACTGCCAAAACTGTAGCAGACCGGTTATATATTCCTTTCATTTCTTTTTCGAAGTATCTTTAAAAACTGAATACATCATTCCGAAAATGACGAGCAAAGGTAACAGCCATACCAATAACGGGAACGACAGTTTTATCCACCCGTCTGCCTTTAACCCAATAAAAACAGCGATACCGATGCCCGCTAAAAATTGCATAGCGAGGCCTGCATAACGCATGAGCTGTTTATTACCGTCGTTATTATTGTCCAATTGTAAAAAATTAATCAGGTGAATTCTCTGCATTTTTCAGATGCAGGGTGGTGGTATCTCTCGGAACAATATTTCCCTTTAATACTTTTTCAATATTATCTATGTACTGCTGTTTTTGAATCAGGTTTTGCTCGAGCGAATCCACCCTCATCTTCAGCATTTCAAATTGCTTCACGGTTTGCGGGTCTTTATACCCCGGGATATATAGCTTTAACGGGGTAAACATGATTAAGGCAACCGTAATGCCCACGAGCAATAAAAAAAGCAGGCTAAGGGTCATATATACACTCCACCTCGTTAGCTTAAAATTCACTACTTCATCATACGTATCTTCATTCAGAATGATTAGCTTGTACCGGCTTCGCAACCGCTTCAGTGTGGAATTTACCCCCGGCAATGCCATACGAATGTTTTAGGTTGTTAAAAATAATCAGGACATTGATTTAATAGGAATTATAGCCCAAAATAACCGTATTTTTAAAATATTTTTGCAAAAATGAAGTTTCTATAGAGGCAAAATTCACATTATCCTTATTGAATACTCCTGAAAAAATTTTTAATATTCATGAACGCCCGGATCATTCGCTCTCTTTCGCTTCTATTTTTATGCCTTTTTATATTCCGGGGCGTACAGGCACAGTTAGGGAAAATTACCATTGACCTGGAAAAAGACAAACCCAAAAAGTTTGAGAGCCAAACGCTGAGATCAGAAAAGACCGGCAATAAAAAATTTACTGTTCCGCGGAAGTTCGTTCAAAATACGGTATCTCACTACAATTATTTTTACAATGCCAACAGCAAGATAAAGGAAGTGATCGAGCGGGCACGGATGGCGGGTAAAGACGATTATACCAGATTATTGCCCTTTTACAGTTATTCGCTGGACAACACCGCTGCACAAAAAAGTGACCTCGACTCTGTAATCTATAAGGCAACGGCCGGGATTCTTATTCATGACCTGCGGACGAACTGGGTGGATAATTTTTATTTGCTTATCGGCGAAGCTTATTACCTGCGGAAAGATTTTGATTCCGCGGCAATGACTTTTCAGTTTATCAATTATAACCTGTACCCGCACAAAAAAAAGGATGACGATCAGCTCATCGTGGGCAGCAATGAGTACGGGCCCAACAGCGCTATCAGCATTTCCAGCAAAGAAAGCCGGAAGCTGACTGATAAGGTCTTTACACGGCCCCCGAGCAGAAATGATGCCTTTATATGGCGTATCCGCACCTTGATCGATATGAATGAATTATCAGACGCGGCCGGGCTTATCAATACATTGCAGAATGACCCTGATTTTCCCGGCAGGCTGAAGCCCGCGCTGGAAGAAGTTACGGCGTACTGGTTTTTCAGCCAGCAAATGTATGACAGCTCCCTTGCCCATCTGAAAAATTCCATGCCAACCACATTAGATGAAGAAGACCAGGCAAGGCGCGAATTTCTGATGGCCCAGCTGTATGAGCAAACCAACAAACCGGATGATGCATCGGCATACTACGACAAGGCAATGCACCACACTGCTAATCCGTTGATGGATATTTATGCCAACCTGAATAAGGCTACTATGCTGCGAAGCCACGACCCTGCTGAGATAGACAAGAGCATTGCCAACCTGCTGCAAATGGCTAAAAAAGACAGGTTCGAAGATTACAGGGACCTTATTTACTATTCTGCTGCAAAAATTGCATTGATAAAGCCTGACACTTCCGCTGCGGTCGCTTTATTCAAAAAAAGTACACATTACAGCACCATCGATAATATTGAAACAAAAGACAAAGCCTTCCTGGCGCTTGCCGATATCAGCTATAAGCAAAAGAAATATCAAGATGCCTACGCCTTTTACGACAGCCTCCAGTTGAGCGATACGGCTTTGCACAATGTTGCAGATATTCAAAAAAAGAAAGCCGCACTGGCAGTGATCGTAGGTTATCTGAATGTAATTGACAGGGAAGACAGCCTGCAGGCCATTGCTGCCATGTCGCCGGCAGACCGGGAAGCTTTTTTGAAAAAATTGTCAAAAAGGCTGCAAAAGGAATATGGCTTAAAAAATGATACCGCTTCCAATTTTTCTTTGCAGGACCGGTACAACAGCAGGTACGCCTCTACCGATCAGTTTGGTAATACTACCAGCACCAACGGCGAATGGTACTTTTATAATACCACTCTAAAAGCGCAGGGGTATAACGACTTTAAAAGAATATGGGGCAAGCGGGAGAATGTAGATAATTGGCGAAGAAGCGCTGCTGCGGCAAGCAGTGTGGCCGCTAATTCATTTGGCAACCCTGATGAAGCGGATACCACGGTAAAAGCCACAGACAACACCCAGGCGCTGACTCCGGCTGATGTAAACAATTTTTTGCCGCCGGTTATCCCGGAGCAAAAAGATCTTTCGGTAAAAGGCCTGCTCGAAAATGTTCCATTGACGAAAGAAAAAATGGATGAATCCAATACAAAAGTGTCAAAATCCCTGTTCGAGTTAGGCAAAAATTATCAAACCAAGCTGGAAGATTACAGTGCCGCTATTGATGTATACGAAAAATCACTGAAGCGCTTCCCGGACAGCTTGTATGCAGGCGAACTTTATCTGAATCTTTCATTCTGCTACAGGAAGCTGGGCGACAACGAAAAGGCAGATTATTACAAAAATTTATTGGTAAACAAATTTGCAAAAAGCAGGTTCACGCAATTGGCATTGCACCCTGAAGCCATGGAGCCCTCTAAAAAAGATCCGGCAGCTACAAAGCGTTACGAAGATATTTATAACCTTTTCATTGAAGGAAATTTTGAAAAAGCAGTGGAAGAAAAGAAAAAAGCAGACAGCATTTACGGAGCCAATTACTGGAGTCCGCAGCTGTTATATATCCAGTCTGTTTATTACATCAAGAAGAGAGAAGACAGTACCGCTATAAGCATCCTGCAACAGATCATTAATCAATACCCCGCTTCCCCGCTCAAATCAAAAGCAGTGACGATGATTGATGTGCTGAAAAGAAGGAAGCAGATTGAGGCCTATTTAACCAATCTAAAAATTCAGAGAGAAAAAGAAGATACCGAAATTGTAGTGTACGATGATCCGCACCTCATCAAACATATGGTGGATACCACTGCCCGCGCACAACAGGTAACGCAGGACCATACCAGGATCATAGCCCAAAAAGTATATGTCGATTCGTCTAAAAAAGCGCCGCCGCCTGTAAGCAATGGCACATTTATGATTGATCCGCTTTCACCGCAAAATGTAATGATGGTGCTTACGAAGGTAGACCCCGTATATATCAGCGAAGCTAAAAATGCCATGGCGAGATATAGCGAAGAAAATTTTTATTCCCAGCAGATCACCGTTACAAAAGATACGCTTGACAAAGACAGGCAGCTGATCGTCTTCTCTCAGTTTCCGACGGCTGATGACGCTATAAAATTCGTGAACAGGCTAAAGCATGATGCGCCTTCAGAAATATCCTGGCTACCGCCGGCAAAATATGCATTTTACATTATTTCCGGCCCAAATCTTGATTTATTAAAGCAAAATAAAAATCTGCAGAGCTATCTTGACTTACTGAACAAAAAATACCCGGGGAAATTTTAAATTTTGATTTATTCCGTAAAGAAAGCGATATGAAAAGTCAGAACAAAAACAAGACAAAAAAAACTTCTGTAAAGCGACCGGTAAAAATTCTCTGGACATTGGTGCTCGGGGGAATTGTCGCAGGTATATTAATTTTTGCAGCTGCGTATTTTGGCTTGTTTGGAAAACTGCCTTCGCTGCAGGAACTTGAAAACCCGCAGGCCGATCTTGCATCAGAAATTTATGCAGATGATGGAACCCTGATGGGGAAAATATATACGGAAAACAGAACCTCTGTTGATTTTAATGACATATCCAAACACGTAATCGATGCGCTTATTTCAACAGAAGATATCCGTTTTTATGATCACTCCGGGGTAGATGCAATTGCTATTGCACGCGCCATTAAAGGCGTTGGAAGCGAAGGCGGCGGAAGCACCATTACACAGCAATTGGCAAAAAATATTCTGGGCCAGGGAAGCGGATGGGCCGGCAAGCGCATACTGGATAAGCTCAAGGAATGGATTGTCGCAATAAAGCTGGAAAGAAATTTTACCAAGCAGGAAATTTTAGCATTATATCTCAACCGTGTTTCGTGGTTAAATATCTATGGAATACGGAATGCCTCCATGGTGTATTTTCAAAAGCAACCTTCCGAGCTCAATACGGAAGAAGCGGCGTTGCTGATTGGCATGCTGAGCGGCCCGGGAAAATATGACCCGGTGCGGCATCCCGAAGCAGCGCTCGAAAGAAGAAACCTGGTGCTCGACCGGATGGTAACCAACAACATTTTACCAGAAGCCGAAGCCGAGCAGCTAAAGAAAAAACCTCTGGGTATTAAGTATAAAAAGCTTGACGAAAATCTCGGTATTGCCCCCTACTTCCGTTCCGTTCTGACAAAAAAATTAGTTGACTGGTGCAAAACACATACAGACCCTACTACCGGGAGACATTATGATTTATACCGCGATGGCTTAAAAATTTATACCACCATCAATCCCAAAATGCAGTTGTTTGCCGAAGAAGCCGTAGTAAAACACATGGCAGCAATGCAAAAAAAATTCAACAGCCAGCTGCCCAAAAATGTGTGGAAAGGGCATGAGGATATTCTGGAAGATGCTATGAAGCAGAGCGACCGCTGGCGCATGATGAAAGAAGACGGGATAAAAGACGCTGATATAAAAAAATCATTTTATGTTCCCGTGAAAATGAAAGTATTTGCCTGGAATTCAAAACGCGAAACAGATACGGTAATGACGCCGGTTGATTCTATCAAGTATTTCAAGCAAATGATGCAAACTGCTTTTTGCGCTATGGATCCGGTAACCGGTGAAGTAAAAGCATGGGTAGGGGGCATAGATTTTAAATGGTTTAAGTACGATCATGTAACAGCCGCGAGGCAGGTAGGTTCCACATTTAAGCCGCTGTTATATACGCTGGCCATTACGGACGCAGGACTCACCCCGGAATCGCAGCTGGGCGGAAAGGCCATCACTCTGGCAAAGAAAACTTTTGACGGCCCCGGCGGCACCATGGCGTATTGCCTTGCAAAGTCCCTGAACGTAGCCGCATGGGATTTGATGAGCAGGATTGGCCCCCGGAGAACCGCTGACTTTGCACATCAGTGCGGCATTAATAGTAATATTCCCATTGTACCTTCTATTGCATTGGGATCAGCCGATATTCAATTAATAGAGATGCTCCGCGCCTACACTATGTTTCCTGACCGCGGCTTAAACACTGAACCGATTTTTATTTCGCGCATTGAAGATAAACATGGTAATGTATTGGAATCTTTTACAGCAGAACAAAAGCCGGTGATAAGCGAAGTAGATGCATACACCATGTACAAAATGATGCAGGGCGTCGTTGATTACGGAACAGGAGGCGCCATGCGATGGAAATATAATATCACGAGCGATATGGGCGGAAAAACAGGAACTACCAATGACAATACCGACGGCTGGTTTATCGGCTATACGCCGCAATTGCTCGCAGGCGCATGGGTAGGGTGCGATGATCCTTTTTTGCATTTAAGAAACGGATGGACCAATGGCGGTAATGATATGGCAATGCCGGAATGGGCTTACTTTATGCAAAAGGTATATGCCGATAAAAAACTGGGAATTGATCCCAAGGCCACCTTTCAAAAACCTGCAGAATTGGATAACAATCCTATTTATGCCGATCAGAATTTTTCACAGCTGGTAACGGAAGGCCAGGGCAATGATTATGTTCCTGATAACGGGAATGGAAATGCAGATGATTATCAAAATGCCCCGACCAATATTCCCGTGGAGTCGGAATTTAATGCCGGCCAGGAAAAAAATGATTATTCTGCTGCGCCGGATAAGCAGCCCAATACAAAAAAAGATACTACTTCATTGCATGCAAAGAAGGAAGAGGATAAACTTAAAAAAGATAACAAGCCTGCAAAACCATCCAGCGATTATTAAGCACCTGTTTAAAAATTGCTATTGGCGCTAATACCATTTAATCGAAACATTCTTCCATTAAGGGCAGTTAAGGAATTAAGAACAGCAAGAAGCAGCATGCTTACTGTATTCCTAACTTCTTAATGGTTTAAAACCGGGCTATTTTAATTTCCTGAACGGTATAGTAAGCTCCCTCAGGTTCCGGGGATTTATACAGATTAGTGATAAAAAAGTTTTTTATCCGCGTTTATCTGCGGGCTAAAAACAAATACAAAATTTTCGGGAATCATTTTTAAACAGTTTCTATTAAGTTATCCTGATTTTTTTATTTCACATCTTAATTCAGCATTTAAGAAATATTTTTGCACTGTTATATCATTGCAAAAAATTTTCACCTTGAGAACAAAAATTATTACCTCTTTATTTTTTGTTTTATTTATTTTCTCAGGCATCGGGGACCTTTTTGGCTGGGGCGAATGGGGGCACAAGCATATTAACCGTGCAGCCGTGTTTGCGCTGCCGGCAGAAATGCGGAAGTTCTATTATAACCACATTGACTTTATTACAGAAGGCGCGGTGGTGCCGGATTTAAGGAGGGCCTTAATAAATGACAGGAACGAACCGCCGAGGCATTATATAGATATTGAGAATTATAATCTTCCCATTGCTGAGCTGCCAAAAACACCTGAAGAAGCCTACCGGAAATACGATTCCCAGTTTTTGAATCAAAATGGTTTGTTGCCCTGGTATATACAAACGATGATGGATAAATTGACCAGGGCATTTGAAAGAAGAGACAAATCTGAAATTTTGTTTCTTTCAACAGATCTTGCGCACTATGTGGGCGATGCCCATATGCCATTACATACTGCATCTAACTATAATGGCCAGTTTACCGGGCAAAAGGGAGTGCATGCATTATGGGAATCTGAAATACCGGAAATGTTTGGCAACAGCTACAATTTTAAAACCGGCGATGCACAATACATCGCCAACATACCCGACTATACCTGGAAGATGATTGCACAGTCGCATTCGCTTGAAGATACGCTGCTCAGCGATGACATGAGCGTCAGAAAAAAATTCAATAAAACCGACCTGTATAAAAAGGATGCTTCCGGCAACCTCGTATTGTCTTACGGCCAACCCGTATATTCTGATGAATATGCACGCCGGTTTAATGATTCAATGTATGGAATGGTAGAGCAGCAGCTTCGGCTTTCCATACAGGATGTAGCCAATTACTGGTATACTGCGTGGGTAAATGCCGGTAAACCCGATCTTCTTTCCCTGGATGATCCGCACCTGACCTATCAAAACCGGAAAAACTACAAAAAAGAGTATAAGGCATGGAGCAAGGGTAAATTGCTAAACCTTGCCAGGGAAAAAGAATCTGACTGATTCAAAAAAATATTTCTTTTATTGGACTTAAAAGCGGGGCGGCGTGCAAAAATAGGCACACGGTGCGGATAAATGAAAATATCCAAAAAAATTTATTCACTTTTATTACACCAGGGAAAATGCTTGTCCACCCACGGCTTCCTCATCGGTACAGATCATTGTGTCCGGGCGACACACATTTTATACATCTCTTAAAAGTAAGAACAGTGCGCCTGCGTTTATGAGAAGCAGCCGGGTAATCGTATCCTTACAGGTACCAAAGCGGGTTTCTTCTGGACCTTTTGATGTAATTCTTAATATTCATCCAGAAAGCAAAAAACAAATAGAAGATAACCGGTGAACCCAGTGTAAGAAAGGAAATATAAATAAAATATTTTCTGATGACCGAGGTAGCAATCCCTACCCTTTCACCGATCGCTGTACAAACCCCAAACACCTGCCACTCGATAAAATGTTTCAATTTATACATACTTCAAATTTAAAAAATATTCACTAAAACTGCGGAGGCTGCAAAATTTTTAAAGCAACCTTAATTCAATAACGACGAAGAAGATTTTTCATTTTGTATCAAAACGATCCCCTGAATTTTAAGTAATTTTGCGCATTGCTTACATACTTCAACCGGTTAATTGATTAAACAAATAAAATAATATCTCAATGGTTTTCGATTCCGACATGATAAAGAAATTCTACTCCGGCTATGCAGGAAAAATTGCAGCGGCCCGTAAAGTAGTAAACCACCCCCTGACACTCACGGAAAAAGTTTTATACGCCCATCTCTGGCAGGGCAATGCAGACAAGGCCTATGAAAGAGCCAAAGATTATGTTGATTTTGCCCCTGATCGTGTAGCCATGCAGGATGCAACGGCTCAAATGGCTTTATTGCAGTTCATGCAATCCGGCAGGTCGAGGGTTTCTGTTCCTTCTACCGTTCATTGCGATCACCTCATACAGGCGGAAGTAGGTGCGGCTGCGGATTTATCAAGGGCAAAAACCCAAAATAAGGAAGTATATGATTTCCTCTCATCTGTTTCCAATAAATATGGAATTGGTTTCTGGAAACCCGGCGCGGGAATTATTCACCAGGTAGTATTGGAAAATTATGCATTCCCCGGCGGTATGATGATCGGTACGGATTCGCATACTGTAAATGCAGGGGGTCTGGGAATGGTGGCCATTGGCGTTGGCGGCGCTGATGCATGCGATGTAATGGCCGGCTTGCCATGGGAATTAAAATTTCCAAAGCTCATCGGTGTAAAGCTGACCGGTAAGCTTAGCGGATGGACAGCATCGAAAGACATTATTTTAAAGGTCGCGGGCATTCTTACAGTGAAAGGCGGAACGGGCGCCATTCTCGAATACTTTGGCGAAGGCGCTACCTCACTTTCGTGTACGGGTAAAGGAACTATTTGCAATATGGGTGCAGAGATAGGAGCCACTACTTCTGTTTTCGGATACGATAAAAAAATGGCGGATTACCTGAGAGGTACAGGAAGAAATGAAGTGGCTGACCTGGCTGATAAATTGGCAGAGCACCTCACTGGCGATAAGGAAGTATATGCAGATCCTGAAAAGTATTTTGACCAGGTGATCGAAATTAATTTATCAGAACTGGAGCCGCACATCAATGGTCCATTTACCCCTGATCTTGCATGGCCGATTTCAAAATTTGCCGCCGCTGTAAGGGAGAATGGCTGGCCTGAAAAGCTGGAAGTGGGGTTGATTGGCTCATGCACCAACTCCTCGTATGAAGATATTACACGCGCAGCATCTATTGCAGAGCAGGCCACCAACAAGGGTTTGAAAGCAAAGTCAGAATTTACTATCACCCCGGGTTCTGAACAGGTTCGCTATACGGTAGAACGGGATGGCTACTTAAATACATTCGAAAAAATGGGCGGTATTGTTTTAGCCAATGCATGTGGTCCATGCATTGGGCAATGGGCCCGGCATTCAAATGATCCGAATAAGAAGAATTCCATTGTAACTTCTTACAACAGGAACTTTGCAAAAAGAAATGATGGCAATGCCAATACGCATGCATTTGTTGCATCCCCCGAGCTGACCACAGCGCTGGCTATCGCCGGTACACTCGCTTTTAATCCACTAACGGATTATCTCACCAATGATAAAGGAGAAAAAATAAAACTGGAGGAGCCAAAGGGAATTGAATTGCCCATTAAGGGATTTGCAGTTGACGACGCAGGCTACCAGGCGCCTGCTGAAGACGGCAGCAACGTGGAAGTAATTGTATCGCCCACTTCGGACCGACTGCAAATACTGGAACCATTTCCGGCATGGGAAGGAATCAATCTTACCGGGCTAAAACTTTTGATTAAAGCAAAAGGAAAATGCACTACCGACCATATATCCATGGCGGGCCCCTGGCTGAAATACCGCGGGCATTTAGATAATATTTCCAACAATATGCTCATCGGTGCCGTCAATTATTTTAACGGGAAAACCGATTCTGTAAAAAATCAGCTAACCGGCGAATATGGCTCTGTACCCGCTACACAACGGGCTTATAAAGCGGCGGGCATCGGGTCTGTTGTGGTAGGCGATGAAAACTATGGAGAAGGCTCTTCGAGAGAGCACGCTGCAATGGAACCGCGTCACCTGGGTGTGAGGGCGGTACTGGTAAAATCATTTGCACGCATACACGAAACCAACCTGAAAAAGCAGGGAATGCTTGCATTGACTTTTGCCGATAAAAATGATTATGAAAAAATCCGGGAGGACGACACCATTGATATTACAGGATTAACATTATTTGCTCCCAATAAACCATTAACAGTAGTATTGCATCATAAGGATGGCTCATCAGAGAGTTTTCCCGTAAATCATACTTATAATGAACAGCAAATTGAATGGTTCAAAGCCGGAGGCGCGTTGAATATTATCAGGAGAGAATTTGCAGGATGAAATCACTTAATATAATTGCAGCAAAAAAGCGGTTCAGGTTTTGAATCGCTTTTATTTTTTTAAATGTGTAATGCAACATTAGTTTCTTCTTCCGCCAAATAAGCGAAGCAGGAACAAAAATATATTGATAAAATCAAGATAGAGCGTTAAAGCTCCCAGTATTGAAATCTTCCTGATGTCCGTCGCTGCCACGCTTCCGTCAACTTCGATTCCCTCGCCTATTCTTTTCAGCTTCTGTACATCGAAAGCAGTAAGACCGGTAAATACCATTACCCCGATTATACTTACAATATAATCTAACTGGCTGCTGTGAAGGAAAAAGTTAATCACCATGGCGATTAAGATACCTATTACGCCCATGATCATTATTTTACCAAATTTGGTAAGATCCTGGTGCGTGGTATAGCCCATAAATGCCATTACGCCAAACATAGCGGAGGCAGACAGGAAGCAGCCTAATACCGAACTCGCAGTAAAGGCGAGCAAAATAAAGCTGAAGCTGATGCCATTAATGATCGAATAGAGCATAAAAAGCACCATCAATGCAGTTGCCGAAAGTCTTCTGTACCCGAATGACATCAGCAACACAAATCCTATCGGAGCAAATATCGTTAGCTCGCCCAGGCCTGTGACTCCGGTCGTTGGCGAAACCAGGTAGCTGAGCAAGGTGGCGTTAGTTGAAAATTCCCATGCAAAAAATGCAGAAACGCCCAATGCAATAAACATCAATAAAAACACATTCGCTACAAAAGACCTGCTGGTTACCTGTTCATTTACCGGTAAATATGAAATGTTTGATACATTCTGATCGTTGTTAGTAATTTCCATTATTTAAAGTTTTAGTAAATGTAGTAACGATTAAGCATACTTTATAATTACAAGGCAAAATTTAAGTTTTTATAATGCATCATTTCGTATAAATACAACATTTCCAGGATGTAAATACGCTTCCCGCAGCGACACCCGGAGCCAGTTGGAACAGCAGCAGACCCGGTGATTTGAAAATTTTTACTGAAATCGTCTCCGTCAGATAGAATGAATCCGTCGCGGATGGCTTGATGATTTCCCGCCCGTTATAAGAAACAAAATAGTCCGGCGTTCCTCCGGCATCTATTGTAAAGTTCACCAATACCTTATCCATGCTTTCGGAAATCTCTGCTGCACAAAAAAGATGTACCGGCAGGCAGCAAATGATTAAAAAGAAACCATAGATGATTTTGAATGTTTTTTCATATCAGGCGGTAAGGGCATAAAAATCTGAATTTATTTTTTATGCAAAAATAAAACGACATGGCATGGCTGCTTAAAATTAATATCAGCAGTGTACATTGATTTTAATTTTACAACAGACGGGCAATCGGTTTGAGCATTGACCGTGATACTTATCTGAAGAAAGATTGATAATATAATGACTACATTTTTTATTAACTTTTTTATCATGATAAAATGATTTGCTTAATTAAGGTGTTCCCGTTGAGACACAAATTTTCTTTAATCAGGTAATGTAATTCTTCGGATAACATTATTATAATAATCGCTCACATATAAAACATTTTTACCTCCAAATGAGCTATAAGCTATTCCATCCGGATTATAAAACTCAGCTTTATCTCCGGTATCATCAATGTATCCCGCTTTTCCATCTCCTGCAATGGTAGTTACCTGGCCATTTGGTGTAAGTTTTCTGATCAAATTGTTATATACATCAGCGATATAAATATTTCCATCGCCGCCCATACAGATCGCCATTGCTCCTCCGAAAGAAGCTTTGGCACCAGTGCCGTCATTGTTTCCCAGAGAATCTTTACTTCCTGCAATTGACGTTAAAGTGCCGTTTGAAAACCGAAATACCTGATTACCGGCAGATAGATAAATTGTTTTTTCGTCGCTAGCCATCGTCATGGAGCTGATAACTCCAAGATCTGTATAGTCAAGCACATTTACTAACTCCTGATCAGTATATCTCACTTCAAATAAACCTTCGTAGGTATCATACAGGTAAACATTTCCCTCAAAATCCTGGCAAGCGCCACCCGGTGCAGGATACAGGTAATTAGGGTCCAGATAATCATAGGTGCTAACCTCGCCGGTTGTTTTTATTACCTTCACTTTTCCGCAAGCATAATCGCCTGTAAAAATCAGGTCATCCTTGTTAATCCAAAGGTTGCCAGGAGAAGTTAATGAAGGTGTACCACTTCCAAATGGATCGTCGTCGCAACCGGGATTTCCCCGCAGTCCAGCAAGGTTGCCGATCGTCTGAACCAATGGATCAATTTTTATAATATTGCTATAAACAGGCTGACAAACATACAAAAACCCTTTACTGTCAACACACATATATGCAGGTTGATAAATTAAATCGGTTGAGGATTTGGCATACGTATCAACCATATACTTTGAACTGTTGCCGGATGAACTTCCGCCCCCTGATGGTTTATCATTTTTCTTTGAACACGATTGAAAAAGCAACATGAACAAGAATGTTAGAAATATGATTTCGGTATTGAAGCAGGGAAAAAATTTTTCCCTTACATAAAATTTTTTCATAAAATTTTTTTAGTTAACAACATTGGTTTTAGAATAATTTTCTTGTGAATTAAGATTGCCTGATTAATAGTCGTTTTTTTTAATTCATTCTTTCGTTTCAGTGTACCCTGCCGGCACCTGGAACATACTTGCAGATAAATCGCGATGCTCCACTTTTACAAGTACTTCTGTAGTAGAAGAACGCTTCGAATGAATTTCAATCTTTGTCATAAATCCAACGCAGCCCATTTGCTTCAGTTGATTTACCACATCAGTTGAGTACATTGCATTACCGGTTTTTGCTTCAAACCTGTCAAATAATTCTTTTACAGAAGCCAGCATGGGCACATCATTACTTTTCCAAATATCTATGGTGTCAACTTCTGAATAAAAGCCTCCCACACTTCTTTCAGTAATAATTTTTGCATGTATACTATTATATCCCGATATTTTTTCTTCTCCCGCTTTTGCAACAGATATTGTTTTCACGTTCTCGCCGGCATTAAAAGAGCTGTCGCTAAAATGATTTACACTAAAAGTTTTTGCTGAATCATCAACTGAAATACTTTCATTGGGCTTATCAGCGTGGCCGAGTGTTACAAACCGTGCTAATGACGTATTTCCTTTAAATGAATTTATCATATCCATTTCCGCACGCATGTCGCCTTTTGATGAAATATAAATTTTACTGTCACTTTTTATGCTCATCTCGTTTGATGATGTGGTAAGATTGTACTCATAAAACATATCACTACCACTACCGCCTGATGTTTGATTAGCTGATACATTCTGAGAACTATCATTTGTTCCTTTATCAACCGCCGAAGAGCTATTAGACGAACAAGAAAAAAATATAATTCCTGAAAAAATAATTATTGAAAAAAAATTTAGTTGTCGCATAATTTTTTTTATTTACTGGTATAATTGATGTTCATTTTCGAATTTTTAAAAATATTTTTATCCGGGTCTCCTCTGCCTGAATGGATGAAAGATTTTTCATTTGTGACAAGATGGAATCCGGATTATTTTGACTGCTGGTTGTTACTGTATTTTCGGTATTTGCAACAGTTGTATCGCCTGGAATATTTTTTGAGTTTGGTTGCTATAAAAAATTTTAGCTGTTTCATCATTTATCTTTTTATCATTTTGGATGTGAGCACACCGGCAAATCAAATTTTCCATCGGTAAGCTGCACTACCTTATCGAGGTTATTGTTATTATCTATCAATTCTCCTGAAAATGTCCCGGTTATTCTCGAACCGTTGTTGGAAGTAATTATTACTGTGATGCCCGAATGAAAACTGTAATTAGGAATTTTATCAGGCTGGTATGAAGTGAACTCGGCGTAATAAGTTATGTTGTTTCCGCTGTGTTTTCTCTCTATATCATCCTGTGTAATTTTTGTAGTTCCATTTGCCGCAATCATAAATGAAAACTGTGGCGTAACAGCGCTTTTTCCCGACTGATCTGCCAAAGTAAAATCAATAGTATCTTTTGAGTGAAAAGTTATACAATTGGTAAATCCAAACTGGTCTTGCCCGCTGCCGGAAATTTCTTTGCCATCTATTTTATAAGAAAAACTACCACCATCGCCAGGTATTGAAGATGTATTGGATGTTGATGTGTTATTATCCCCATTCTGTTTGCTGCTGTTCGCGTTGCTATTTCCATTGCATGAAAAAAATAAGAATGAAATTGATGTGAAAACTGCAACGATTAGTTTTATGTGTTTCATAATTTTTGGATTTACTGCTAAAAGAAAAGAGTTAGTATTCATTTTATAAGTTTATTGATTTATTATCTCTTATAGTTTACTATTCTGCCGGTACCACATTATCGGTTGGAGACCGGTATATCAAACTTTCCATCGGTAACTTCTATTTCGTTTTTATCAGTATCGTCAATGTTTCCGTGAAACTTAAATTTTCCGGAAAAGGTTCCCGAAACCCGGCTGGCAGAAAGGCTTGTAACGTTTATAGTAAAAGAGTCAGAATTATAGATGGCAGTGTGGTTTTTGTTAACATCAATGCTTATCTGAATGCCCCATGCGTCTTCATCAGGACCAAAAGATGAAACGCCGGTTTTAGCAGGTACGGAAAAACGTAACGTGTGTACACCCGGGGAATCTGCGGTTTTGGTGTCTAACAAATAAAAAAGCAATTCTTTACCCTTGTCAACGTCATCAATAAAAGCTACGTTTCTTTGATAGTCGTATGCCAAACCATTATCTGTTAGCCCGCCCGAAACAGGCTGCCCGTCTATAACACAAGACCAGCTTGCATCGCCTGCAGAAGAAGTGGCTGTGGATGGTTGAGTTGTTTTTTTATCACTTGATGAAGAAGTTTCGTTATTAGTATTTCCTGAGCAGGAAAATAAAAAAACTGTTGACAGAAAGATTAGCGTCAAAAATTTTAAATGTTTCATGTTTTATTTTTTGATGAATAACTTTTATTGAATATCATATAAAGCCGTGTTTTTGTCTTCCTGGTAATTTGCCGGAAGATTGAATGTTGAATCGGGCATGTCTTTTTGAATGATGCTGCTAAGCTGTATAAGCTGCGATGAACCGGACGATTGGGTAATTGATTTTATTAAAACTCCTGAACATCCGTCATCAATTATTTTTTTTACAACATCAGGTGAATGATTTTCAAAAATTACCGGCGATAAAAATTCAGAACCCGGCACATCAGCGCTGTACCATTCATCATCTTGTATATTCGCTGTTTGCTTCAGCGCATTTAGCGTATAGGATATTTTTATATGCACACAATTATAACCGAACAATTTTTCATTCCCTATCTTTTGCACCTGCATATTCAAATCATTTTTTCCCAAATCACTTCTCTGCTGCCTATTATATTTTTTATACTGGTCATTTAAGATGATACTGTAATTTTCATGTAAGCCTGCCAGCGAGGTTGAATGCACTTTCATATTCAGGGCAGATGATTCAGCATAACCTTCCGAATACACATTCCATTTGTTTGCTTTATTAGTGCTTATATACATATTTTTCCAGAGCCCGTCTTTTTTATTGTTTTCAATGCTGCCACCTGTGTATTGAAGCACGATGGTATTTCCGGTTCCTGAAACCGGCACTCTGTAATTCGCCGGTTGCTCAGGCGTATAAGCGGCAGTGTATGTTTGAGAGGGCCCGGCTGTACCATTTTTTTGAGCTTCCGTCATTCCTTTGGCAACAGATTTTAATGGGTTATTATCACTCATTTGCCCAAGCTGCAAATTCAATAATGAGTTGGCAATTGCATCGCCGGGATTTCCATTTTTATCTCCCATCATTGCCTGCATCTTCTTCATCATGCCATCCATGTTGCCGCCATCGCCAATGTTCTTTAAAATACCTGAATCATCTTTACCAAATATTGAAGTAAGGTCTTTCATTTGCGAAAGCATACTATCGGCATTATTATTTTGCTGTACGCCCGGTAACGTATCAGCATTTTTTATTACTGCGTCATTGTCTTTATTGGTATTTCCTTTTGTTGTAACTGATGAATCTGCAGAGGATGCTGAATTATCAGCAGTTGCCTGAGCATCATTTTTTCCTTTGGCTTTATTAGCCGGGTTGAAGCACGAGCAAACAAGCAATACAATCAGCGTCAAAATAATTAATGCCGGTAATCTTAAATGTCGCATATGCTTATTTTTAAAAAGGAATGACTTAATGAATAGGCAAATCATTTACGCCTGATGAATCAGCTTTTCATAAACGGCAAATTGAATTTCAAAGCCGGAAATTTATTTTTGCTGAGATGCAGCAGCATTCATCATATTGCCAATCATTAAATTATTTTTTGATTCAGTATAGCCGGAAGGGATCTTAAATAATGATGACGGGAAGCTCTGTTTCTCCGCTTTGGTTAACTGCATCGTAAATGAATAACCTTTATCATTGCTTGCCATCTTTACAAAAAAGCCGCCGCAGCCAGCGTCATTCAAGGCTTTCATCATTGCAGGAGTCACATTTTGCTGCAGGGTTGCTTGTTTAAGTAGATCATAACCCGGCACATCAACGCTTGTCCATACATCCATCGTGCTGGAGGATTTAAACATTCCCGCGCCGGTGGTGGTAACTAATTTTGCATGGGTGCAGTTATAGCCATCAACAGTTTCATTGCCAATTTTTGTAACCTCGTCTTTTGAAATGCTGCTATTGATAAGCGCTGTGTCTATTACATTTAGCGAATACATTTTATTTTCATCGTCCAACATTACGCTGTAATGCGGCTGGTTCATTTTTCCGATAACTATTAAATCATTCCCGTTTTTTACACCCATCATGGCTGCCATATTCATTTCAGAACGCCCCTCCCCGCTGTTTGTCAAATACATTTTGGTGGTGCTTTTTACAACGCCTCTTTCTTTGGTATTTGATTCAATTGTATACTCATAATAAATCCCGCTACCCCCGTTTGCACTCATATAAGTTTGAATGGCCGCAACAGAATCAGCGGCAGAAACGCCTCCGCCGCCCGCTAAATTTCCCAGGGCTTTCATCGTTAAATCCGCCCCTGAAGTATCATTAGGATTATCTTTTGCAGCCTTTGCAAATGCGCCTAACACACCGCCAAGCGCGGCTGTATCTATCTTGGATGAATTATCTTTTGAATTTGGCTGGGTAATACCATCAATGGCTTTATTAGTTGCATCATCTGCTTTTTGATCAGCCCGGTTTTGCGTAGTTTGTTTTACATCATTTAGTATCTTTTTTAGAAATTGCGCGTTTACATGGCTGCTGAATATCATCATCGGCATGATGATAAAAACAAAAGCGGTTATTTTATTTTTTTTCATGACTGAAAATATTTTATGATTTAAGAGATCTGAATTTGAAGAAACATCTTCCTGCAGATTCATTTATGTACATCAATTTTTCCATCTGTTATTTCAACTGATTTAGGATAGTTTTTTGCTCCATTGGTTCCTAAATCATAGTAAACATTATCCAGCGTTCCGGAAAATGTTGCGGTCAAATGTTGCTGATCATAAGAAGTGACAACTATAGTAACATCTTTGCCGGTGTAAGTAACACCCCGGGGATTGTAATAATTGATTACACAAAGTAAATCGCCCGTAGCATCGCTTTTGATTTTTGTAGTGCCACTGTTTTTTAATTCAAATTGGAATCCTTCTTTTTTTGAATCGCCATCCAATATTTCAATTCCGTTTTTTGGCCCGGTTCTGTCAACGTCAAGAGGAATTTCAAAAAAACTTTGGCTTACATGAAATGTTTTGGCCGTTCCATCCATATTGCAGGTGATGGTTCCTTTGTCACCTGAGCTTACAGAATTGGAAGAGGTGGTCGCTGATAAACTATCTTTTGTTGCGGCTGCATTAACAGAGCTGGAAGAATTGTTACAGGATATTGCTATGATGCAAAAAGATGAAAGGATAATAAATAACTTTTTCATTTTATTATTTTTTTGGGATTATGTTTTATCATTCTGCGTGATATAATTTTTTCCAATCGGCAGAAGTAGAAAAAGGAATATCAAATTTTCCATTTGTCACTTCAATAGTTCTTTTTGAATTGCCGTTATCCGTTCCTTGCTGAAGTGTGTATTTTCCTGAAAAAATTCCCGCTATTCTTGAAGCACTTACTGATGTAATGTTTACAATTACAGGATCATCAATATAATTTGCAAAATCAGCAGTGGTGTAACCACTAAAATTGCTAAGGGTGGTAGAGCCGGTTTTATCAGGCACCTGGAACATAAATTTGTCCCCAATATTGTTCATATCCGAAAGACGAAAAAATATTTGACCTTTATCATCTCCGGTTAATCTAAAGGCTGCATTGATGTTTTGATCGGTGCCTTTTCCTGAGATTTCTTTTCCATCCAGCATGCAGGAAAAGCTTGCGTCATTATCGGTTACCGTAGAAGATGCCTGATCAGGTGATGATAGGGTCACAGTGTCCTTTTTAGCATCTCCGGAAGATGCGCCGCCGCAGGAAAGCAGCGTAATTACAAACAATATGACAACAATTGTGATTAACTTTTTCATTTTATTATTTTTAAGGTCGCTTATGATATTATTATCAAGATCAAAGCTGACAGGAAGCTTATTACTGCAAGTGCCAGCAATAACCATTTTATAACTGTTGAACTTTTCATCTGAGACAGACAGTTAAAACAAATCACCTGTTCAAAACTGATGTTCATTACCCTTTAATTACAGAATATTTTGACATATCCGGAAAGCAGAAATGTGGTTATTGTTTCCATTTGTCAATATTTATTATTGATTGAATTATTTGATCATCAATTAATTTTTCGAATATCCTTCACCGTTAGTATTTACACTAATTTTATAAAAACTATTGTATTGCATTAAAGCCGCTGTCAAAAAGCAAATCTTTGTCCCTGGTATCCTGAGACAGTGTTTTTGACGACCATTGAATAGTATGCGGTTTCTGCCCCTGGAAGGTCAGCGTCACTTTAAAGTTTTGTATGTTCCATGTATCATGGCCATTGGGAGTAATTGAAATATGAATTCTTCCGCCATTACTAAAATCTGCCAATACCGGCGGCCGCATTTCGGGCAGCGGAAGAGAGCCCTTGTTTATTATTTTACCTGTTGGTGTACCCGCGGTCATTTCTACTGCATTTGATTCATATTTGGCATACTCGTCACTGTTACTGTTATTGACATACATAGCCGCCTGCTGGTTATTGCTGTTAAACAATTCAAGTGTATAATGTGTGTCTTTGTCTTTCCCGTCATCACCGCTTATAATGCTTACCTGTGGGTTTTGCAAATTGGTGGGTATATCTTTTGGTACGCAATTGCGTTCTGTAAACTGATCTGTCGCGCTTTGCTGGCCTATTACAACGCCATTCATATCATACAGCTCATAGCTTATGGGCTGCGCATTTTGATAAGTAGCGGATGAAAAAATGGATTGTATTTTTTGCTGCAAATCCTGCTTATCAAAAGAAACAGTTGCCCCGGAACTTGGACCTCCAATAATGTAAGCATTCACAGTGGTAGAAGCTGCTGTACTTTTTGATAAATAGTCAAGGCTTACATTGGCATTAAAACCAAAACCGGAATATTGTGCTTTAAAGTTGTCCGCATCAGACTTGGTAAGGAAAGTAAATTCCATATTGGCCAATACCCTTACACCATAGCTGACACTTCCCATAATTACAAGTGGTGACTCGCTATTTACAGGCGTTTTAAAATATCCGCTATCGGGCAATGCAACGCTCATGGTAAATAATGATTTACGGGCATCTACGGTGAGGTACACATGCTTATCCTGCTCAGCGGTATTAAATACGTTGCTAAAAGTAAACCCATAACCACTTCCGCCTGCACCAACTTTAATGCTCAGGTCCGATGTATTTGCAGATTCAAACACCTGATACGCCATGCTTTCATTGGCTGCATCTCCATGAAACCTGCTATATAATTTTGCAAGCGCATTATGAATATTATTTTGGTTAGGATTTTCTACTTCTTCAAAAGTGGGAGACGACATATTCGGACTGGAAGACCCGATTATAATTGGATTGCGGTTATTAGTCTCTTCCTGGAAGCTGCCGTCGTACAAATGTTCATAGGTATAAATTGCTCCGGGGTAAATATGAGAAGTTTGCCGTGAGTAATCGTTATTTAAAAAATCTGTAGATGTTGCTGTAAGCGAAACATTTGATGTGATACAGTCAAAGCCTGCATCTTCATCCTGGCCGGTTTGTTTTGCAGCTACCTTTAATGCAGGGTCCTGGCTTGTAATAGCAGGATTTTTGGTTAACCGAAGATGAATAAGTGAACCGTCAGGATAATGCAGGTCTTTTGTAAATTCATATTGCTTCTTTATATAATTATTCAAATTAGGGTTTATCCTTGCGCTAAGCTTGTACCTGCTGCCGTTATCTTTCTTATTTAGATAAATAAGATTGCTGGCAACAATGGGCGTTTTTATTTCCCTGGCAGTTACCGGCTGAGAAGGTTGCTGCGTTACTGTTTTATTAACCGGCTGCGCTATTGGTTTTACAGTAGTTGCAGCATTCATTTTTTTTTGCATTACCTGTGCGAAAGATGCACTGCAAAGTGTTACTGGGATCAATAAAATTATAAAGGACTTTTTCATAATGGTATTTTAAAAATGAATAATAGTTTTCCCTGACACATAAATCTATCATTGCAATACAGGCAATTAAAAATGTAACCGACGAATGTATTTTAAAAATCGTCGAAAGAACAGAAACCATTTTATAATTTGATAATTCGTAGCTTAGTACCTATTCAAAGCCTGCCGATGAACACAACAGAATTGAAGATTAAATATATCGTGATAGATGACGATGATATTGACCGGGCCGTGATAGAATCAGAAGCAAAAAAGTTTTCTTTCTTACAAAAGATGGCTGCTTTCAATAATCCCGTCGAAGCCCTGGATCTGATTTTACATACAGAGCCTGACGTAATTTTTTTAGATATCGAAATGCCCGGCCTGACAGGAACAGAATTCTTAAGACAGACATCATTGAGTTCAGCTATTGTTATTTTTATTACCTCCCATCCTGAGTTTGCGATGGAAGGTTATGAGCTCAATGTTTTTGATTACCTGCTGAAGCCGCTATCATCAGAAAGATTCAGCAGAGGCGCATTACGCCTTCGTGATTTTTTTGAAATGCGGATAAAATCCTACGCATTTGATTCCACTCAGGAAAAGGATTTTATTATAATAAAACAGGGATACGATAAATTTAAAATTGCCATCCCCGATATTCTGTACCTCGAGGCTATGAAAGATTATACCAGAATAATAACCGGCACGAAGCAATATCTTGTATTGACGACACTCAACGCAATGGCTGAAAAATTGCCGGCAGGCTCTTTCATCCGCATTCACCGGAGCTATGTTGTCAATAAAAATAAGGTAGACGCCGTACAGAAAAATAAATTACACATTCATTCGCATGAGCTCCCTATTGGAAAATTGTACAAACACGCATTTAATTTTCCGGGTCAGCTTTAATCATTTTAAATGATTAATTTGCTTTTATATTATCAATGAAATGTTCCGGCACTTCTGCATAATTATTTTTATTTTAGCCGCCTCAACATCTGCTAAACCGCAGGCACCCGATCTTTCAAAAATCAAAGATGATAAGGAAAAAGTAAAAGCCTGGCTAAGCTATTGCAGCGTTTTGCGGCTGAATACGTCCGGCGCACCGGACAACTATGTTAAGCTGCAGGCTGCGGGATTAAAAGGTTTGCAGATGGTAAGCGACACCGACCGGGAAAGCAAAGCAAGCTTTTATTCGTATACCGCGCTTGGGTATTATTACCAGATTAAATTCGACAGCGCCCAATATTATTTTTATGAAAGCCTGCATAGTGCGCAGCAGGCGCATGCCGTTAAATTAATCGCCGGAGCGTGCCAGGCATTAATGAGCATCAATTTTCAGCTGCAACAATTAGATAAAGTAGACAGTTGCAAAAATATTCTCCAAACGATTGCCGATACTTCTAAAAATGAATCCATACTTCGCGATATTTATTCTGCCTTTGGAAGTTATTACGAGCAAAAATCCTATTACAGCACGGCGGAGGATTATTATATCAAAAGCATTCAATTGCGGGAAAAAAATGTAGATACTACCACGAATCTCAAAGAAAAATTCGATTATGCCATTCAGTGTGATCAGCTTTCAAAATTATATCTCAATACCCAGATGGCTGATAAAAGTATCGGGGCGCTCAGGCAAGGGATGCGCTTTGCCCATGTGTCGCCTGTGGTTGACAACCGGCTCCTGAGCTCGTTTGTAGAGGCTTATACTACTTCGGGTAATATTGATTCCGCATTATATTACTTGTCAAAACTTAATTCAAACATAAAAAATCAAAATTCATTTCCTTCTGAAATTGTATCGTCAAATCTGAATGTGGCGATTTATTATATCGATCATAAGATGTATGAGAAAGCGCTGCCTTATGCACAACGCGGCGATTCACTGGCCCATCTTAGTAAATCGCCATTTCTTATTTTCCAGTCTCAAATGATCATGGGCCGCTATCTTGAAGAGACAGGGAAATATCAGCAATCCATAAATTTACTTAACCAGGCACTACCCATTGCGCAGCAGCTTACCAAAGAGCTTTATTCAAACATACTTCAATACCTGGCATTAGATTATAAAGGATTAAACAATCCTTCCGCAGCTTTACAATATTATGAGCAGTACAGCCATTTACAGGATACGCTTTCAAAAGAAAAAGTATCAAGAACTTTTGCTGACCTTGAAACCCGTTATCAAACCGCAAAAAAAGAAAACCAGATCGCTTCTTTGGATCAGCAAAATAAATTGAGCGCGCTCGAATTAAAGCAGGCTGCCAATACGAAAACAATGCTGATACTGGGTTTGGTAAGCCTGGGAATAATTGCATTGTTGCTTTATTTTATTTACCGCAACAAAGAGAAGCTTAATAAAATTCTCAATCAGCAGAATAAACAGCTCGATGATCTCAACCGGGAGCTTTCCATTGCCAACGACACTAAAGCAAAAATGTTCGGCGTTATCAGCCATGACTTACGCTCTCCTGTAAGCAAGATTGTACAGCTATTGCATTTGCAAAAGGAAAATTCACCCCATCTTACAGACGAACTCAGAGTACAGTACCATGAAAGGGTAAATAAAGCATCGCAGAATGTTCTGGAAACAATGGAAGACATTCTGTTGTGGAGCAAAAGCCAGATGAGCCATTTTACACCTCAATACAGGCAGGTAAAGATAAAACCTGTCATAATGCAGGAGATTTCCCTGCTGGAAGAGCAGGTTAAGGAAAAGAATTTGCGTATAGCCTTAAACGTTAGTGATAATCTGGAAAAGAATACAGATGAAAACTTCGCCTCTGTGATCTTCCGCAACCTGATTCAGAATGCAATAAACCAATGCCGGAATAATGATACTGTCTCCATTGATGAAAGGCCCGGTGAAATTGTAATTACGAATCCTTCTTATACCATAACCGCCGGGGATCTGAATGCTTCGATACAACAAAACTCCATAAGCAGCAGGTACTCGGGGCTTGGATTGCAAATAGTGAAAGATCTCTCATCTCAACTGGGTATGAAAATTCATTACACCCGGGCGGATGAGAGGCATATTTCTGCCGTGATAAGCTGGGGCGCGTAATTTTATACCTACTTCACATCGAACCATACTTTTTTGGGATTATTCCAGTCGCCGTTATAATTAATGGTCAGCTCTTCTCCTGCGTTAATCTTGCGGATTGTTTTTATTTTAATTATCTCCTCTTCAAAGTCCATAAAATATTCGCAGTTGCTTTCATAACTATGGTTATATATGGGCACCAGGCCCAGCGCCATGCAGCATTGATTTTTGCCTGCCCCCCATTCAAAAATATAATCGTGCAGCCGTGTTTTATCCAGGGCCTTCCTGTCTTCCGGGGTCATTGCAATTACCGGTGCTATTTCAATAATTACATCCGCTTTAATTTTTTCTTTGGTAAAAACTCCCCGCCCCTTGCCGGGAATTTTTTGCACATATAAATATTGCTTTATCATTGCATTTGCAGGATATACTCTATTGTAAAATAAATTAATTTGCGCAATAATAGAATCTGTATTGAATAAAGATGCCGGAAGAAGAAATCAACATACAGGACCAGTTTGAAGAGATGCTGCAGACCCACGATGATGCGGCCATCAGTGAATTTCTGAATGAGCAGAACATCAGTGATGTGGCAGCGCTTATCGAAAAGAATGAAGACAGGGAAACAGAGATTTTCCTTCACCTTGCCATGCATCGTGCGGTAGGTCTTTTTAAGATACTGGATCACTCCATTCAAAAAAAAATCATCAAAAGCCTCCCCCCTTCCAAAAGTGCAGAATTATTGAATGAGATGCAGGCGGATGACCGTACCGCTTTCCTGGAAGACCTTCCGAATGAAGTAGTGCGGGAACTGGTAAAGACGCTCAATCCCGGGGAAAGAAAAATAACGCTCTCCCTTCTCGGATACCGCGAAAATAGCGTCGGCAGGCTAATGACGCCGGATTATGTGTATGTTCACCAGGAAGACACCGTGGCCGAAGTGCTGGACATCATTCGCCGCGTAGGTAAGGACACCGAAACGATAGATGTGATTTATGTAATAGACAGTCATGGTGAATTGCTGGATGACATCAGGATTCGCGAATTTTTGCTGGCCCCGCCAGACAGGAAAGTAAAAGACATGATGGACGGGCGTTACATTGAGCTAAATGTAAACGACGACCAGGAAAAGGCAAACGAAGTATTTAAAATGAATAACCGTGTCGCCTTGCCGGTAGTGGATGATTACAATGTGCTGCTGGGCATTGTAACCATCGATGACGTACTGTGGGTGGCCAACGAAGAATTCGGAGAAGACATACAAAAAATAGGTGGTACAGAAGCATTGGACAAACCCTACCTGGAAACACCATTTTTCAGCCTTATCAAAAAAAGAGTAGGCTGGCTTGTCATACTATTCCTGAGTGAAATGCTTACGGCAACGGCCATGGCCTACTACAATGATGAGCTTGCGAAAGTGATAGTGCTCACCAATTTCATTCCCCTGATTATGAGCAGCGGCGGTAACAGCGGATCGCAGGCAAGCACTTTGATCATCCAGGCTATGGCGTTGGGAGATGTTGCCCTCTCCGATTGGTGGAGGGTAATGCGGCGCGAAATCCTATCGGGATTTATGCTGGGATTAATATTAGGCGCTATTGGTTTTATGCGAATTACTATCTGGAGCATATTAATGCATCACGGGATCATGACCGATATCTATGGCATTCACTGGTTTCTTATTGCACTGGCTGTCAGCTTTTCCCTGGTAGGTGTTGTGCTTTGGGGGTCATTTGCAGGCAGCATGCTGCCCATTCTTTTAAAAAAATTGGGAGCCGATCCGGCCTCTTCTTCGGCGCCTTTCGTGGCTACCCTGGTAGACGTAACAGGGCTGGTAATATTTTTTAATGTCGCATTGGTTTTTTTGAGAGGCCACGGATTATAAGGCCTCAGTTAAATCTAAATATAAATTCATATAGTATGTGCGGAATTGTCGGATACATCGGGCATCGCGAAGCTTATCCCATTATTATTACCGGATTGAAACGCCAGGAATATCGAGGGTATGACAGCACAGGCATCGCACTAATAAATGACAATGGCCTCTCTGTTTATAAAAAGAAAGGGAAAGTATCCGAGCTTGAAAATTCTTTGCTCGGAAAAAATGTTCACGCTAATATTGGCATCGGCCATACAAGATGGGCCACACATGGCGAGCCCAGTGATGTGAACGCGCATCCCCATCAAAGCGCCGGGGGTAAGCTGGCCATGATTCACAATGGCATTATTGAAAATTATGCGCAGCTGAAAAAAGAATTGATTAAAAAAGGGTACACTTTTAAAAGTGAAACCGATACAGAAGTATTATTAAATTTTATTGAGGAGATTTATAAAAACAGCAATTGCGATCTTGAAGAGGCGGTGCGGATAGCATTAAAAAGAGTAACCGGCGCCTACGTGATTCTGTTATTAGACCAGGATCATCCTGATACCATCATTGCAGCAAGGAAAGGAAGCCCATTGGTAATCGGCATCGGCAAGGGAGAACATTTTCTTGGCTCGGATGCCACACCCATGCTGGAATATACCAAAGAAGTGGTGTATGTGAACGACTATGAAATTGCCATCATCAGGGCCGACCAGCTGATCCTTAAAAACCTGGGCAATGAAAAGCAAACGCCCTACATCTCAAAGCTGGATATAGAGCTTGCTGCTATTGAGAAGGGAGGATATGATCATTTTATGCTCAAGGAAATTCATGAGCAGCCTGCTACTATTTACGATTGCTTACGGGGACGCTTAGACGCAGAAAAGGGAACCATAACCATGAAAGGTGTAGAGGAAAATATTACGGCGCTGGTGAATGCTCCAAGATATATCATCATCGCCTGCGGCACAAGCTGGCATGCAGGTTTGGTGGCCGAATATGTAATTGAAGAATTATGCAGGATACCCGTGGAAGTAGAATATGCCTCTGAGTTTCGTTACCGGAATCCTATAGTAAATAAAGGCGATGTTATCATTGCTGTATCACAAAGTGGTGAAACAGCCGATACATTGGTTGCCATTGAAAAAGCCAAAGAACAGGGCGCTTTTATTTTCGGGATTGTAAATGTAGTTGGCTCTTCCATTGCCAGGGCCTCTCATGCCGGCGCCTACACACATGCAGGACCCGAAATCGGCGTGGCATCTACCAAGGCTTTTACAGCACAGCTCGCGGTATTGCTGATGATTGCTTTGAAAATAGCGAAAGAGAAAGGAACTATTGATCCATCCCGCTATTCGAAGCTCCTGGTTGAAATGGCTGAGCTTCCGGAAAAAGTGGAATCGGTTTTGGAAAACGGGGAAACGCTGCGGTCTATTGCAATAAAATATAAAGATGCCGCCAATGCCTTGTACCTGGGGCGGGGATATAGTTTCCCCATAGCATTGGAAGGTGCATTAAAGCTGAAAGAAATTTCTTACATCCATGCAGAGGGCTATCCGGCCGCAGAAATGAAGCATGGCCCGATAGCCCTGGTGGAGCCAACGCTTCCGGTAGTGTTCGTAGCTACCAGAGATGAATATCACTCAAAAATTGTAAGCAACATCCAGGAAATAAAAGCCCGTAAAGGAAAAGTGATTGCCATAATCACAGAAGGCGATGAAATTATTCCGCCTATGGCCGATGATGTTTTTGTGGTGCCGCCGGCAGACGAAATTGTTGCACCGGTTCTCAGCGTTATTCCCTTACAATTACTTTCATATTATATCGGAATTGCAAAAGGCTGCGACGTAGACAAGCCGAGGAATCTGGCAAAGTCGGTGACGGTTGAATAAACATCCATGAATTAAAGGCCGGAGTAAAAACCAAAAACTTTTTACTTTTAATTTATTTACGCTCAATTTCACCCCATGAATAAAATCACAAAACATCCGGTAAGTAATTTAGGCTACAATTTCGTTAACGAAAAATATCT
>CAZVKO010000009.1:0-2572 GCA_964627765.1 uncultured Ginsengibacter sp.
GATGACGCCGGCGAGCAGCAGCCCGCCGAGGATCGCGATGAGCGTCCGCTTCATGGGCAGCGCCTCGCGATGATCGCCGGCATGACGACGCCGGCGAGCTGGCTGCCGGTGGTGAGCGGCGTGTCGGAGAGGCGGAGCACGAGCTTGAAGCGGACCGGCAGGATGGGCAGCCAGTTGCCCGGCATCACCTCGCTGGAGGCAGTGATCAGGAAGCTGCCGTCCGGCCGCCGCAGGATCTCGCGCGACAGGAAGCCGCTGCGGTTGGCGGGGTTGGCCATGACGCGGCCGGCGGCGTCGTAGGCGGTCAGCGTCCACAGCCGCGCCGCCGGCGTCTGGCCGTCGATGTCATAGGTGCAGCGGCCGTCGAGGGGGCGGCCGGCACGGTCGGTCTCGGCGGTGAAGGCGATGCCCTCGCCGCCGCCGAGCGGCACCTCGCCGGAGCGCGCCAGCATGGCGAGCGAATAGGGGTCGGCGCTGGCGCTGCCCTCGAGCGGCCAGGCCTTCCAGCTTCCCACCGTCACCGTGCCGAAGACGAGGCCGCGGTCCACCGCGTACCAGGCGGTGGCAAAGCCGATCGTCGTCGCAATGAGGATCGCGATGGCGAGGTCGAACAGGAAACGCAATGGTGGTGGCCCCGATTCCGAAGCGGACGATACAGGGCCGCGGCGCGCGCCGCTATCTCGGAGCCGCGTCCGCCGATGCCGCAGCCGCCGGCTCGGCCTCGCCGGCGACCACCGTGACCGGCGCCGAAGGCTTCAGGTCGGCCATCGGCTTCACCGGCGCCGCGTTCTCCATCAGCGACTGCAGCGCGTTCAGCCACTGGGTGGTGGCGACCGAGAGGTTGGAGGGATGCGGGACCGCCGCCAGCGCCGCTGCCTCGTCGGGATCCTCGGCGCCCTTGTCCTTGGCCTCGGCGACTGCCACGGCCGGCTTCTCGGGCTCGACATAAGGGATGGGCTTCAGCTCGATCCCCTGGTGGGCGTAGGTCATGAAGCGCTTCCAGGTCATTGCCGGCAACGCGCCGCCGGTCATCCGCCGCATCGGCGTGAAGTTGTCGTTGCCGTACCAGACGATGCCGACATAGTTGCCGGTGAAGCCGTCGAACCAGGCGTCGCGGAAGCTGGACGAGGTGCCGGTCTTGCCGGCGGTCTTGATGCCGTCGAGCTTGGCGGCGCGGCCGGTGCCGCGCTCGGGCACCTGCGACATCATCAGGTTCATCCCGGCGACGACCTTCTCGGGCAGGACCCGCACCCGCGGCTGGGCGTCGCGGCGCGCGTCGTAGAGGATCTCGCCGGTCGAGGAGATGATCTGGGTGAAGGCCCGCGGCGTGACCTTGTAGCCGCCGCTGGCGAAGGCGCCGTAGGCGCCGGCCATCTCGATCATCGACACTTCCGACGTGCCGAGCGGCAGCGAGCGCGTGATCCGGAGATCGGTGGTGATGCCCATGGCCTTGGCGGTGGCGACGATCTTGTCGCGGCCGACGGCTTGCGCGAGGCGCACGGCGACGGTGTTCAGCGAGTTGATCAGCGCCGTCGTCATGGTGATGCGGCCGCGATAGCCGGGCGAGAAATTGTGCGGGCACCAGTTGCCGATGCAGATCGGCGCGTCGACCACGATCGAATCCGGCGTGAAGCCGTTCATCAGCGCGGTCGCATAGACGAAGGGCTTGAAGGACGAGCCCGGCTGGCGGAGCGAATCGGTGGCGCGGTTGAACTGGCTCTCGCCGTAGTCGCGGCCGCCGACCATGGAGCGGACGTTGCCGTCGGTATCCATGACCACCGCCGCCGACTGGGTGACGCGGTATTGCGGACCGTGCTGGCGGAGCATGTCCTCAATGGCGTTCTCGGTCGCCGCCTGGATGCCCATGTCGACGGTGGTGCGGACGGTGACGATATGGTCCTTCGGGTTGAAGTCCTTGACCTTCTGGAAGGCCCAGTCGAGGAAGAAGTCGGGCGACGACGCGGCGGTCGCCTGCGGCACCACGTCGGCCGGATGGCGGCGGGCGCCGATCACCTGGCCCTCGGTCATGAAGCCGCCCTGGACGAGGTTGGTGAGCACCTGGTTGGCGCGCTCGCGGGCGGCCGGCAGATTGACGTGCGGGGCGTAGCGGGCGGGCGCCTTGAACAGGCCGGCGAGCATCGCCGCCTCGGCGAGGCTGACGTCCTTCACCGACTTGCCGAAGTAGAACTCGGAAGCCGCCTCGACACCGAAATTGCCGCCGCCCATATAGGCGCGGTCGAGATAGAGCTTCAGGATCTCCTGCTTGGAGAGGTTGGCTTCCAGCCAGATGGCGAGGAAGGCCTCCTTGATCTTGCGCGCGAGCGTGCGCTCATTGGAGAGGAAGAGGTTCTTGGCGAGCTGCTGCGACAGGGACGAGCCGCCCTGCACGACCGCGTTGGCGCGCAGGTTCTGGACGAGCGCCCGGAGCGTACCGAGCACGTCGATGCCGAAATGGTCGAAGAAGCGCCGGTCCTCGGTCGCGATCACCGCCTTGATCAGGTGGTCGGGCATTTCCTCGAGCGGCACGGAATCGGAATGGCGGATGCCGCGCTTGCCGATCTCGTTGCCGTAG
>CAZVKO010000010.1:0-63865 GCA_964627765.1 uncultured Ginsengibacter sp.
ATCGTGAGACTGATCAAATTTTTTTTCTTTAAAATCGCTTCTCACATTAAGGTCCTCCGCATTTTCATAGTATTTTAAAAACTGGTTAAACTCAAGCGCCGCAATTCTTTTCAATACTTCATCTTTACTGATATTTTCAAATTTCTTTTGCAGGTCCGGCATGTAGGTTTCGTAGTCTCCGCCTGAGGTATCCGCATTCATCAGTTTATCCATAAAGTAAAAAAACTGTTTTCTGCAAACATCTTTTCCCCCCGGAATATCCAGCCGGTGAAACCGGGCATTTACTATTTTTTCAAGCTGGCGGATCTTATATAATTCTTTGCTGTGACAAATAGAAATACAAATGCCGCTTTTGCCTGCACGGGCAGTACGCCCGCTTCGGTGCGTATATACTTCCATGTCATCAGGCAATTCATAATTGATTACGTGCGTGATTCCTTCCACATCAATGCCGCGGGCCGCCACATCTGTTGCAATCAGCAACTGCACGCTTTTTTCACGGAAGCGCTGCATTACCTTGTCACGCTGCTGCTGCGTGAGGTCTCCATGCAATGCTTCAATATCGTATCCCTGTTTCACCAGCCGCTCGGTTATTTCCTGCGCATCGGCTTTTGTTCTTGTAAAAATGATTCCGTAAATGCCGGGGTTAAAATCGATCAATCTTTTCAGCGTTTCGAAACGCGATTGCGCTGAGGTGATGAAGTATTGATGATCTATATTCACATTCGCCGTATTCTTTTTGCCGACAGTTATTTCCTGCGGATGGCTCATAAAGTTTTTGGCAATTTCACGAACTTCTGCAGGCATAGTGGCGCTGAATAACCAAATACTTTCTCTGTTAACTGTATTTTTTAAAACAAAATCAATGTCGTCCCGGAAGCCCATGTTCAGCATTTCATCAGCTTCATCCAGCACCACATATTTTACTTTTTGAAGATCAATGGCTTTTCTCTCTATCATATCGATCAGTCTTCCCGGTGTAGCCACCACGATATGAACTCCTTTTTTTAAGGCCCGGATTTGCATAATAATAGAAGCGCCGCCGTAAACAGGTTCCGCATATATATCGTGCAGATATTTTTTAAAATCCTGCAAGTCGTTACAAATTTGTATGCAAAGCTCACGTGTGGGGCAAACAATAAGCGCCTGCGGATATTTATTATGCGGCACTGTTAATTGTAACAAGGGCAGACCGAAAGCCGCTGTTTTTCCCGTGCCGGTTTGGGCCAGCCCGACAAAATCCGTAGTGCCCGAAAGCAATATGGGTATTGCTTTCATTTGTATGGGCGTAGGTATATTAAATCCAAGGTCAGTAACTGCCTTTACCAGCTTTTCATTCAGCCCAAGGCTCTGAAACGAATCCATTATTCACTTTTTATTTGCGCGCAAAGGTAGGTTATTAGGATGAGAGTACTGAAAATCCGCTTCCACCCGGTATTTCACGGTATATTATAATGCTTCCTGATTTAAACTTACCGGCATTTTCACAGTCTGTTTATAAAAGTACCGGAGCCAAAGTGAATCATCGTGGTACTTTTATTATGCTGTTTCATTATAGTTATGCAAAAAAGTTTACTGCTCCTGCTTTTAGCGACAGCGTGGCTGTCGAAAATGTACGCACAGGAAACCCCTGATGATAAAAGGCTGCTGGATTCTTTGCTGAAAAATGATGAAATGCTTAAGCTGATAAATAAAATAACAACGCCCAAAAGTTTTTTCAGGGTTAATATAGGTGCGGGCAATAATTTATTCAGCGATCAGAATGAGTATCTGGAGTCCTTCCAGGGCAATACTCCTTTTATCATGACCCCTTCCATAGAGTATAATCATAAAAGCGGCTTCGGCATAAACGCAACCGGCTATTTATACAATCAAAATAATACGACAAATTTTTACCAACTCACACTGTCACCCACCTATA
Organism: uncultured Ginsengibacter sp.; assembly: GCA_964627765.1. Lineage (GTDB taxonomy): Bacteria > Bacteroidota > Bacteroidia > Chitinophagales > Chitinophagaceae > Ginsengibacter. Next base: position 1,922 of record CAZVKO010000010.1, read on the forward strand.
GTTATAAAAAAGGGAAAGTAGCGGACATAGTAGCATCTTACACCCACTACTTTGAACAGGATGCCTATACTTCGGTTGCCTCGCCGGTTCAGGATGAATTGTATGCGGGCGTTTTATTTAAAAAACCCTGGCTTACACCCGGGCTTTCTTCAGGCTATGCCTGGGGAAGTTATCGCGAAATAGTAAAGATAGACACGGCTGTCACACTGCTCGGTACAAGATATAACGTTCATTATATTGATTCGATATATACCCGCCTGCAATCATTTTCGATAAGCGCATCCGTGGAACATTCCTTTGGGTTTTACAATTTACTTTCTGTGAAAGATGGGATGCTTATCACGCCCCGGCTTTTGCTTTCAGGCGGAGTGAATTCCTATACTATATCTCATACCAGCGGTATTCAAAATTTTCTCGCATTTACCAAATTGAAATTAAAGCGTATCAGGCATTTTTTATCGCAGGAGAATAACAGCGGCAAATTTGAACTACAATCAGCAGGTTTTGATCTCGATGTGAACTATACAATTGGTAAATTTTATCTGGAGCCGGAAGCTTATATGGATTATTACCTGCCTGAAACAAATGACGACCGGCTGACGGTGATTTACAATTTTAATATTGGTATAACTTTTTAATTTAAACCATTGGGGTAAATTGTTATCGAAATTAAAACGCCATTTATGAAAACAAGACTCTTTCTTCTCGCCCTTCTTTTCCTAATGAGCTCCGCAGGCTTTTCCCAATTTAGTTTGGGAATAAAAGCGGGAGCCAATCTCGCAAAGGTTGATGGACAGCCCTTCAAAGATCAATTTGCTTTGGGCTATCACGCCGGCGCTTTTGCTACTATCGGATTGGGAAAAAAATTCGCCATTCAGCCTGAAGTGTTATTCAACCAGATCAATACGGATACAACCAGCAATTTCAGCGATGTATTCAAGGTGAATAATGTAAGCTCCATACAATTGAAGTACCTCACCATTCCGTTATTGCTTAATTACAACCTGGACAGATTTATTTCACTCCAATTTGGTCCGCAGTTTGGAGTACTGATGAATCAAAACGAAAACCTGTTGCAAAACGGGCAGGATGCTTTTAAGTCCGGAGAATTTTCAATGGTGGGAGGTGTGCAGCTGAAGATTTTTAAATTCAGAGTTTATGGCAGGTATGCCGGAGGAGTAACAGACATCAGGAATTTTGGTAATAATGATACCTGGAAGCCGGCTGCAGTGCAATTGGGCCTGGGGCTGGCGCTCTGATATTACCGGATCTTTATGATATTGCCTTGTTCATCTGATGTAATGATGGAGGAGGGCTTAAATTTCCTGGAATCATTTTGACGGTGTTGAACAATATAATCAACACCTTTTTTTATTATATCATCTATCATTGAAAAATTCTGCGGGGAGGGTTGGCCTGAAATGTTGGCTGATGTGGAAACAAGGGGCTTCTGCAGGCGACGGATCAACGCTTCGCAAAATTCATCCTTTACTATCCGTATAGCAATGCTGCCATCTTCATTAATCAGTTCTTTGGGTAAATGGATTGCACTTCGAAAAATTGCTGTGGTAGGCGTGGTCTGTTGCTGCAGGTAGCTGATTATTTTCGGTGAAGGATTGGATACATAGTCTGAAATTTCGTCTATGTGTGACAGTAAGATGATCATGGATTTTGCTTCATTGCGCTGCTTGAGCCTGAAAATTCTTTTGATTGCATATGCATTGGTCGCATCACACCCAATGCCCCAGATCGTATCGGTGGGGTACAAAATGATTTCGCCATTTTGCAGTGCCAGGAGCGCCGTATCAATATCTTTTTTAAGAGGGTTCAAGTGTATCCAGCAGTTGTGAATTTTCAATAGTATAAGCGCATTTAAAATGTCCCAGAGGGCAGCTGGTTCTTCCATGGAGGGAGCAGGGCCTGCACGATAGCTTTTCTTTTGTTTCTATTACAAATGATTTTCCGGATAACGGGTAATAACCGAAGGCCGGAACCGTCGAGCAAAATATGGCGGATACAGGCGCATTAGCGGCAGAAGCAAAATGCAATGGAGCCGAGTCGTTGGTGTAATTCATCACGGCCTTTTCCATCAGCGCTGCTGATGAAAGAAAGCTTAACCGGCCTGCCACAACAGCTACCTGTTTGTTTTTTGTTTTTTCCTTTATCATTTCGCATAACGACGCATCCGTTTTCCCGCCCAATAAGAATACATGGAGACCCGGAGATAAGCTGTTAATGAAGCCGATCCATTTTTCGGCCGGATATTGTTTGGTGAACCATACGCTTGCAGGCGTTATACATATATAGGGATGGGTCATTAATTTTTTTACTTCCTCATAATTTTTTTCTGAAGGGTAGAGCCTGGGTTTGGGAAATGTGGTATCCGTGAGGTGAGCAATGAGGTCATTATTCCTTTCTACTTCATGCCTGCCACTGGTCATATTGTGACTGATCTTTTTGGTAAACAAAAAGCTCAGTGGATTTTTGTCAAAACCTATTTTTTCCTTTGCGCCGGAAAATGCCGTAAGGATGCCGGTAGAAGCGAATCGTTGCATATTGACCACCACATCGTACCTGGATTTTCTTATTTTCCTGAGAAGGGCCCATAAATTTTTGTTTTTATTTTCTTTTTTATTCCAGATCAAAACATCGTGCAGAAACGGATGATTTTCGAGCAGCCCTTCATTTCCCTTCCGAAGCAAAAAATCTATCCGGGATTCCGGAAAATAATGATGCAGTTTTTCAATGATAGCCGTTGCCAATACCACATCGCCGGTAAAAGCTGTTTGTATCACCAGGAATTTTTTCATGCAGGGCAAAGTTATTGATTAATCAGTACGCCGGATGAATGCGATTACATATTATGTTTGCAAAAAAATACAATATGGATTTGCAAGCACGGATACAGGAAGCCTGGACCAACCGGGAGCTCCTGAATGATGAAAGATATATAACAGCGGTAAGGGAAGTGATTGAACAACTGGATAAGGGAAAACTTCGTACAGCCATCCCCGTTAGTGATGGATGGCAGGTGAATGAATGGGTAAAGCAGGCGGTGTTGCTGTATTTTAATATTCAGCCGATGCAGACAATTGAGGCGCCTCCTTTTGAGTATTATGATAAGATAAACCTGAAAAAAGATTTTAAAAGCTTGGGGGTGCGAACCATACCGGGCGCCATTTCGCGGTATGGCGCTTATGTAGCAAAAAATGTAATACAGCTTCCAAGCTTCATCAATATCGGCGCTTATGTGGATGAAGGGACAATGGTGGATACATGGGCTACCGTAGGCAGTTGCGCGCAGATTGGCAAGAGCGTTCATTTGAGTGGCGGTGTAGGTATTGGCGGTGTGCTGGAGCCGGTACAGGCAAGCCCCGTGATTATCGAAGATGGCTGCTTTATCGGAAGCCGCTGCATTGTAGTGGAAGGGGTACGGGTTGAAAAGGAAGCGGTGCTGGGGGCCAACGTGGTATTGACTCAATCTACCAAAATTATCGATGTAAGTGGCGACGAACCCGTAGAAACAAAAGGCGTAATTCCTGCAGGGAGCGTGGTAATTCCGGGAAGTTATGTGAAAAAGTTTCCGGCCGGTGAGTATAATGTAAGCTGTGCACTGATTATTGGCAGGCGAAAGGAAAGTACCGATAAAAAAACCAGCCTCAACGATGCATTAAGAGATTTCAATGTTTCTGTGTAAGTAATATTTTTAATTTATACTTTTGCGTTCCCAAAGCCCGGGTGGCGAAATTGGTAGACGCACTGTGTTCAGGTCGCAGCGTCCGCAAGGATGTGCTGGTTCGAATCCAGTCCCGGGCACGATGCCTTTCTGACGAAAGTCGGGAGGCATTTTTATTTAAGCGGTTCGTTTTCTGCCGTCCGGCAAACCTTGCCAAAGACGCCCTTCCTCTTCTGCGGAAATAAGATAATACCGGCTGCAGGTTTCCTGATTTAGATTTAAAAAAATCATTTGGCTGCGCGCCTTGCGCATATTCTTCGGGACATAACGGTAATTCCAAAATTTGCCATAAGATTATTTGTAATGCATTTTAAACATATTATCACAGTTTTTGTTTGCATTTTTTGATCAACTAATGCTTAAGGATATGCGAAAATTAAGTGAGCATCTGACGGGTCATGCTTCGCAGACTTCCAATGGTAAATTATCGGGATCTTTAAAAAAAGTCATTTTCTTCCCGGTTCTTGCATCGGTGCGAACCGGTTCTGTGGCAATATTCATGTTATTAAGCCGCTCTATTGCCGAGTCAAAATTTTCCACAGTAAATGCAAGATGACGTAATCCGCACGCTTCAGGCCAGGCCTGTCTTTCCGGCGGATCAGGAAAGGAAAATAATTCAAGGATGCAATTGCCTGCATCGAGGTATACTATAGTGGACTTCCGTTCGGGACGATCCAGTTCGTGAATAAGCCGGAAGCCTAATTTATGTATGTAAAAATTACGGGATACTTCGAGATTGGAGACTATAATAGCTATATGATTGACGCTTTTGAATATCACAAATACTGCTTTATCAATTTATTTCTTAAGTAACAGCTCACTGAATTTTTTTAATTCTCCGGTTTCTGCCGGCGTAAGGGGGTAATTATTTTCATATTTCGATTTAAGAAACAGCACTCTTTTATGCTGCGGGTATTTTGCAAGAATTTGATCTATCAGTATTCCGGCATCTTTATTTTTTTCAAATAACGGAGCGGGCGGGGGCAATGCTGATTTATATCTTGTCGGCATCCGCTTTATGATAGCTTCAAGCGTACCCAGCTTACTTTGTGAAACATCCTTTATTGTTGAAGCTTTGCCGTGCAATCCCTGTAACTGTTTTTTACTAAGACTGCCATATTTCTGGTAATGTTTATAAAGGCTTATAATAAAAGATGACAATGGAAATGCGAGAATACATTCTTCCAGCAGATCATTTACAATATCAATTTTTCCTTTTTGAGAATTCATCAGGACGTTACTTGAACTGAAGACTGTCTTTTTTATACATTAGAAAATGTTGTACCGGAAGAAACTCTCCATCGAGAACAAGAGAATATCCATTAGCGGCCATTTCTGTATTTAACTGGGTAACTGTCATTTTATGCAACGGCAGAACCGGAATTTTCGGATCCTCGGCCCGGTATTCTATTATAAGAATCCGGCCGTCTCTTTTCAATGCATTGCCAATATAATGGAGCATTTCTTTCGGGTACTGCAATTCGTGATATACATCTATCATTATTGCAAGGTCGAGCGAGCTATCCGGTAAGTGAGGCGATTTTGCATCTCCTTTAATTACAGCCACGTTATTGGCGCCTAATTCCGCTTTCTGGTTGTTGAGATATTTTATCAGCTCATCCTGGATTTCCACTGCATACACTTTTCCCTGCGGCACTTTTTTCGCAATCTTGAATGTGTAGTAACCGGTGCCTGCGCCGATATCGGCTACAACGCTGTTGGGTTGCAGGTTCATTTTTTCAATGGCAAGGTTGGAATTTTCTTCCTTTTCACGATCTTTTCTATCCAGCCATGCTGCGCCGTCGGCCCCCATCACAGGGGCAATCTCGCGGTCAATATAAAATTTACCGGTTCCGTCGGCCGAACGGGGTTTATAAGTATAATTATATTGTGGATTTACAAAACGCTTTCTCGGGGCATTGTTCGAATTACACCCTGCAAAACAAAATAAACTAATTATAAATGCATTGCCAACCGATAATTTCATAAGGTTGAAGATAAATGATTAATGGTTGTATGCGGGTATAAATTTTCAAAAATTTTCGCTGTATCCGGTTGTGTAAAAAATTTGCGGCCAAATCTTTTTGCCTTATTTTTGCACTCCTTTTTTAAAAGATAATACACTTTGTCAGGTTATCTTTAGAAAATGATTCCGTAGCTCAGTTGGTAGAGCACAACACTTTTAATGTTGGGGCCCTGGGTTCGAGTCCCAGCGGGATCACAATAAAAAGCTTCAGCATAAGTTGAGGCTTTTTTATTTTCTACTGTATTTCAGCACTTTTACGCTTTTCCATTACACTTCAGTCGTTCTTATAAAAAATAAGGTCATCACAGATCGAACTTTCTTCACACTTCACGATTAAAACCTTAATAGGCTAATAATCAGATTACTGATACTTTATTTATTGCAATTTTTTGTTGTCAAAAGTTTCTTGTACCAATGGGGTGACCTGTTGAGACTCGAACTTCATTATTTATAAGTACCAGTAGTGATTTGATGCTCGTCAGTTTGCTGAAAATTAATCAATGAAGCCATATCTTTAAGAAAAGCTACTATTTGAGGAAATTTCTGCCAAAACATCGAACTCACTTTTGCAGTATTGAAATCTGAATCCGTCGTTAGTTCATTATAGAAATATTTACTTTCTGCATCATATTCCAAATAAACTTTCGCTTCTACATTTTCATTATTTTTTTCATGGCCAGAAACCTTCTTTCCAATTATTACATTGGTTATGTCGTTTAAAGCATTTTGGAATGTCTCATCACATGGGACAATCTTATCCTTTAACATAAGCCTGATCATTTTTACTTTTCTTTCAAAAGGTAGCATTAAAAAGAGTTGATCCATACAAAGAAGTTGAGACGCCTCTTTTTCAATATTTTTTTGTAAGCCTATTATATCCAATGCTATCTGTTGAAGATTGTTGCCCATTGTGTTTATCCTTGTTTCACAATCAGACTTTATAACACAAAAGTCTTCTTCATCGATTTCACCTCTTAGGAGTAATTCCTTTGCCTTGATTGACCTGTTGAACAGATGTTCCAAGTTTTTCGTGACCTGGTGTTGTTCCATAGCATAATCCTTTTGATTTGAATCAGTGGATTTTTTTATGATGATACGGAATAGGCCAATAATAACATCAGGCAAAATAAGACCTTTAAGAAATTCCATAAACTGTTCGTCTATCTTATTTGCCCTGATCCGGAATTTGCACCCGTTATAACAGTGATAGTATGCATAATAGCTTTTACTTCCTTTGGAGGTACTTCCTGTAAGCACCCGGGAGCATTCAGGACATATAAATACACCCGGAAAGGGAAATGAATATTTTTACCCTTAGGGATGATCTTTTTAGTCCGGCCCTCTAACTCCGATTGCACTTTGTCAAATAAACTCTCTGAAACCAGTCCTTCGTGAATACCTGAAACTATACAGTTTTTATTATTTTCAAAATCAGGGATTTTTATCTTTCCACAATACACAGGGTTTCGTAAAAGCCACCAAAAGTTATTTAGGCTGCATTTAAAACCGGATTTCATGGCTGTTCGGTGCATTTCCCTGATACTTGTATCTCCTTCAGCGATTTTAGAAAAGAGGTTCCTTATCATTGTTGCTTCCGACTCAATAGGAACGATCAACTTATTTCCCGTCCCTGTGGTTCTATTGACATAACCTTTTGGGGCAGGCCCCATCCATCTTCCCTCTTGTTTGGCCTTATGCAAAGCTCTTTTTATGTTTAATGCTCTTCTGTCGTTCTCTACTTCCGAAACAGCAAGGTATAAAGCGAGTACCAATTTGTTTTCAGGGATATTCAAATCAAGCATCTGTTCGATGGCCTGCACTTCGATACACATTTGCTTCAAATAAGCAATCATGTAATAAGCATCTCCTGCATTTCTACTGAACCGATCCCATCGTGTAAATAATACCAAATCTGGTCGATCTGACTTTTTGTGATTGAAAGATTTCAGCATAATTTTCCACTCAGGCCTGTTGAATGTCTTTGCTGAATGGTCTTCACGAATGACTTGAAGCACCGCGATATTATTTCCCTCGCAGTACTGGACTAAACGATCTTCTTGGTTTTTCATTGAATAGCCCTTAATGGCCTGCTCATCCGTACTGACACGAATGTAGAGAATGGCTGTTGACATAGTTTTCTCATAATAACGCAAAAGTTATATATGAGAATGTTCGGAATATTCAAATAATTTGAATAATACCTTAACAAAGGAGTTAAGAATTTGCAGGTCTTCTTGTCAACCGTTTATCTGCCAATGCAAGATACTTCATACCTGATTGGTCAAATATATCTTCTGCTCTTTCAATTTGTAAGGCAGAATAAACTGCATTTGCAAAACTGGGAAGTCCGGCAATAATACCACCTAAAGTTCCTGCCGTTGCTAATCCCACACCAGCCCCGACCATACCACAGACTGTTCCATAGAATATTTTGTCAAATTTATTTTCATTCATTTTAGTTGATAATTCTTCTTTTCTTAGCTTGAGTTCATTGATTGTTTCCACAAATAATGGCGTACCTTCTTCAATAGCCGGATTTAACACAATGAGTTCAATACGGTTTTTAAACGCTTTCAATATATCGTGGTGTTTTTCTTTAAATTTTTTGAGCTGGGTCAAGTCTAATTGTCCAGGAAATGGTATTAGTTCATTTAGTATCAGCTCTCTTTTTTCGTTTTGGGTAGTAAAAACTTGAAATCCTTTTTTGGATTCCTTGAGCGTGAATCGTTTTCTGACTATATCTGTTGTGGGTTGGTATCTAAGTTTGCCGCCAATTACGGAAGCCAGAAAAGCCATCAGTTCATTAGCCGTTCTTTGTTCTACAATGTACCATTCTCCGTCTTGCCTTACTGCGAGTCCTGCTTGCTCCAACTGGTAAAAAATCTCTCCATCAAATTTATCAATATGAATTCTTGGGCCATTCAATGCGAACTTATCCTGGTGAATTCTGCCAAACTTACCACGCTGGAATGTAGTCAGTCTTTTCTTTAATTTAAAATCCTTACTTTTTATATAGTCAATAAACGGTGCTGAAATCCCCCAGGGATTATCTAAAACTTCAAGGGGATTTACCGGCTCAACTAATTCCATTCTTACCATATCTTTCATAAACGGATCATATTCATCCGGGCGGTAAAAATATCTTTGTGGAACAATCGAGGCTACTTTGTCATAATACAATAATACTCGTTTTGTCCAGTCCGTTTGCGGAATATTAATGTATGGATAGTAGAGCAAATTCTCCATAAAATAATCAATTAAAATTTTTAGAATAGCTTATTTCCAGTTAGGGTAGTCAATGAGATGAATCAGTTCTTCCAGCACAATTCGTAAATCGCCTTTCAGTTTGTCCAAATCATTTTTACGGGCAATGTATCTTCTGTTATGCGCACTCAAATCGCCCATCTTCTTTAAGTTCGGCAAACTGTTCTTCGCATTTCTGCCGATATTCCATGTTGTTTCGGCTTTGAATATTTCTATTAAATCACTCAGGTAATAAAAGTTATCACTACTATTTTTGACTTTGGATGAGATATTATGACGCTCAAATGCTTCAATGATTAACACCTCCAATAGCTTTCTTGTCATTACAGAACAGGCATCATATAATCCCTGGTCGTAACAAGCCGCAGCTTGCTGAGCTATGGTGGTTAAGTAACCTCTTGTATTGTCGAACAATTCCAATGGAAAATAATTATTGGTCGGAACTACTGCCCGGGGCACATTCATCAATGCGTCTATCTCACTCTTTTTAGAACGTTCCAAATGGTATGCACCTTTTTGTAAAATAAACTTTGGTGTTTTACCTTTAACTTTCTTGGTGTTGTTTTTAAGGTATTGGGGGATATTAGAATACTTCGTCGTCTTCAATTCATCAAAACACGCTTCAATGTCTTTTGCAATAGCGCCTTCATTCCCTTTTACAATAGTATGATAATAGACAAAATAGTCTATTTTACTGCTTGCTGTAAAGGTGTCAAAATTATTAATCCGGTGAACAAATGTATCCAATGTCATATCTTAATCTTTTTTATTCCAAAATTTTATCTTATTTATACCTTTGGTAGTTATTTCAATATTTGAATTGCTTGTTTTCAGCCAACCTGTGCGAGTTTTGGTATTTCCCAGACTCTTTGCCATATTCTCAGGAATTTTATGGTTTACTTCGTCATAACAGGTATAAAGATGGTCTAACGTTACGGATTTAATTTTAAGAACTTCAGATAAGTAATGAGTAAAAAGAAGGTTTCTTTCGTTATCATTTTTTATTTTAAACTCCTTAATAAAATCAACTAAACTTTTTTTTCCAGAAGGATAAAAATCTATTTCAGTAAGCCTTTTAGGAGAGAAAGCAGCAACTGAAGTTTTCCTTTTAACTGTGCTACTACCTTTGCTTTCTGACACTTGCTCTGATTCGGCTTTTTTCGCTTTTGGTTTATTTAGCTTAACTGAGGAGCTACTTGTTCTGGAGATGATTTCTTTTGCTTTTTCGATTCCATTATCCAGGATTGAATAATCATCTGCTAATGGATTAATGAAGTTGCCTTGAACAGCTCTTTTTATATACATTGAAAGAGCATTCTTTTTATTATTGTCCAGTCTATTTGATTCTTCATATTTTTCGATTAAATTTTGCCTTGTAAAAGTATCTTTCCCGTAATTAGAGGCATAAAAAGCATACACCACAATCCATTCCGTTTCTGTGCCGGGAAGATTTTTCATAGCAACAGCTTTCAATGTCGGGTATTCTTCCTGTTTTGCAGTATCGGTCTGTACCGGTTTATGGATTGCTTCTGTTTTTGGAATGCCATTTTCATTGTTTAGAACTTCCGCTTCGGTAAACTCGGCAGTTTCTTCACTTGTTCCATTGAAATCATTGGGAGGAGGAAAACTTGAAGCAATCGCTTTCATCCTGCCCGCAGCAGCGGCATCCCGTAAGGTTTCGGCAAGGTCTTTAGCCACATCATCACTAAATGTTGCTTCGATAGTCCTGTCTGTAGCTGTTTCGTGCAAACGAAAAGTGTTGATATTTTGATGTGATCCAGTCTTTGTTTCGATTTGCACTTCTTTAGGTGTACCACAATTGACACAGCCTGCATCATCTTTTTCTAATAAAGAACCACAGGATTTACACCTAACTTGTGTCAGGCATCCACCGCAAAAGTAACCTGACTGGGATAGCGGTTTGGAGCAATTATAGCAGTTTGTTTGTAGATTTGTTTCCATCGCTTTATTTCTTTTTAGGTTTTACAATTTTTTCTTTCAGAAAAAATTTAAATACTTCGGCTCTTGGGTGATTATTACCTTTTGCTGCTCTGTCATCTTCCAGAAATGCCGCATTAGGTATTGCATCGGTTTCAAGCTGAGGTCTTAAAGTTTTATACAAGTTCTTTTTCCGTAAATACTCCTGATTTTTACAATAATCGTTCAGGTGTTTAGTAATAGCTTTGCCTACAGTATCACAATCAGCATATGCTTTACCTGTCTTTTCATAATGCACCAATACCCAGGTTTCAAAGCAAGGATTGTTGATATAAACGGTAATCTTTTTGCTATCCGTTTTTTTTAATTCTTGCGTAAACTCCGCAAGCTTATTTTCTGATAGTAATGTATCAAAATCTATGAGGCAATACACGTGGTTATAGCCTTCCTCTACAAGAGATTTTGCGGTATTGATTGCTTTTTTGTAAGAACCGCCTTTTGACGATTTACTGGGTAGTTCCGGTTTGATGACAACATCTTTAATCCGCTCTAACTCTTTCAATTGCTCAAAGTAAATCTTCTCGGTAACACCATCACCGACTACAGCAATCCTTCGTATAAACTTCCTTTTCTTATCAGGTCTAGCCATTGTCCTCGGTTATAAAAATGTTACCCAATTCCGGCTTTGCACCTAACTTTCCGGTTCTATACGAATTGATTATAGAAGAATTCTTTCTAATGGTGGAAGTATCGAAATCGGAGAGTGAATATAGATCTGTTGTACCATCATCTTTTTTCTGTGTAAACCAAATGGCATCATTCCGCAGTATTTCACGCTCTTCCATCAGGAACAGGTTATGAGTTGTAATGACCATCTGTGATTGTTCGGAATTAGCCAAAAACATCAACAGAAAATGTTTCATCAGGTCGGGGTGAAGAGAAGTTTCCAATTCATCTATAGACACAACTTTATTCTCTTTAATAATAGTCGATAAAATACCACTCAAGCCATAATATCTCAAGGTTCCTCTGGACTCCTGTTCCCTGGGTAAACTATGTGTACTTTCTTTTCCTTTCTTATCTCTGACAAGGTGTTTAAAAATCAGGTCAATGGTTTTGATGCTTTTTGTAGTTGATAAATCTTTCATTTCATCAGGTGGCAAAATGGAAGATAGGCGTGAAATCATCTCGTTATCCAGCTTACGCTCTTTTTTGTTTACATCAACCCCGCTGATTTGAATATCTGCTTTTTTGATTATTTCTATAACAGATTCCTTAAAAGAAACATTTTCATCTACTCGTTTTGTTGTCCATCCTAATAAATCGGTTCCGGGTTCTATTTCACCCATTAATGTCTCCTGAAACCAATGAAGCACTTGTTGTAGCTCAGGAATATTCGCATTGGTTTTGTTAAATGCTCCGATTACAGTAGTATTCCAGATAGTATTTCCTTCAATCAAATCAATATCTTTAGCGCTTGCCTTTACCGTACTACCGAAAGAAACTTTAGAAAGTTGGTTTTCTATATCGGTTTTTCTTAAATACAGGTCTGCCATTCTTCCTTTAGGAGCGTATTGTAACTTTTCCTTTAGGATATAGTTCTTTGTAAACTCGACCTCATAGCTATACCTTACCTTATTTGCTACGAAGCCCATTTTTAGTACGGAAGTCTTTTTCTTTGACTTGCTGTCAAATAAGAAGGGTTCAAAGTCTAAGGATTCAAACTTTGCTTTAACAGGATAAATGTTTAAGTCCCTTAAAAACTCCAAAGCTTTTAAAAAAGTGGATTTACCGGAAGCATTAGGGCCATATATTATCAATAATTTTAAGAGTTTCAGCCCTGGAATCGGTTCTGCAACATAATAGTCATTTAGGCTGTCATCGGCTGCAGCTTCAAAAGAGATTACCTGTTCCTCACGTATTGGGCCAAAGTTGGATACTGAGAAGTCTATTATCATTTTTAATGCATTAATTTGATTGTAAAATGCAAATTTACGAAATAAAAATGATAAAATATAATTTTATATGCTTAAATTGAATATTTATAGCAAAAAATGGTACTAAAGAATACTCTATCCGTAGAATAGATTGCTAAGTCTTCGAAATTTCGGGTAAAGGCAATGGGGAAGCTTTAAATCAGCCTGATGCGGTAAGGCTCTTTTTACCTATTTAGCAATATCATCTTTTTAGTTTTCCTACTATCTTCTGTTGTTGGTAATCGTTCTTGAGATTATCAGCTTCTTTTTTATCTATATTATTTTGAATATCAATATCTCTTAGCTGGTTCAATCGCCTCAAATCTTCCAACAAAGAGTTCGAGTTTTGTACCAGCGGGATCACAAGAAAGAGACATTACTCTTAACGTAAAGTAATGTCTCTTTTTATTTGTAATCAACTCTTTCTTAGAACGTTTCAGCTTTCTAAGTTTTAAACTATCTCTTTTTTAAAATCAGGCTCTAAAAAGATCGGACGCCCATAGCGCACCATGCAGCGCTTGTCTATCAAATAGATACTTTAAAAAAATTAGATTTTATTAAGGTAAAATGTTCGAGTTTCGAAAGCGCGAACTTTTGGTACTCGAACTCTCCGAAAGTACTGTGTAATAAAGGATTTATGTTATCGGGCTGTTGAAATTTTACTCAATAAGCCAATTCTTTCAGAAACGCAGTTATCCGAGAGAATTTATTCCAAAACATCCAACTCGTCTTGATTGGTCCAATCCTTGTTTCATTCAATAGCTCTCTGTATAAATCCTTATTATCTTCTTCAAAATGTAGCTCTTTTTGTAAGTCTTCCTTTTCTTTAGAGTTTTATTATTATTGAGAGAAAAAATTCTCATTATTCAGTTGCTTATTCCTGATAACATTCGTGGGAGTGTATCAGTGAAACGGAACATGCAAGCAAATGGCCATGAGGATTGGATATTCGTCAAGTTTTTAACGATTGCAATTATATTTAATTATAAATGAGTTAATTCAAAACGAATGGATTATAGAGAGTCATACGATCTTATAAAATGATTAATATTTGATTGGTTTTTAACCCTGAAACCTTCTAATAGATCAAATCCAGGTACCGTCAATGATAAAGCAATTTTGTAACAAGAGTTTTTAGTAGCCTTAATTTCTCCAATCTCCTTTAGCTCTTTTATTTTTGCAACCTCGATCATATGAAGTGCATCAGGGTTAGGATTGTCATTTAATCTTTCATAAAGGGCAATAATAACTGGCATACAAGTGTGCTCCATCATATTCAGATGCTTGGCAACATCGCTTTCATTTAAAAAAAAGTATCTCTTATCACTATTCTCATAAATGGTTTTACATTTAACATCAACTTCTACTTTTGCAGTGATTATATAAAAATCACCACGTTTCACATCATTATCCAAATTATTTTTATACTGTGCAAAGCCTTCCTGACTTTGGTCGATATCAACTACTACAAATTTTTGAGCTTGAGCTTGTTCTTTAAATAAATTTTCTGCCTTAACTCCTAACCTGAAAATGTCCTTTACATAGTTCTTGGATTTTTCGAATTTTGAAAGAAAACGAGGTATTGGGATTCTACTCCCTCGTATATTATTGTCTGTTCATTAATATCATCTATATCTGCTAACTCCCGCAGCTCTTCGACATAGTACCGAATATACCCCGAATTATCTGGTACAATAATATGATATCCCATGAAAGCCTATTTTTATTGATAAAATTAAGAATTTCTTCTCGTGGACAATCTATAGGTGATATCTATGTAGCAGACGACTATTTTATAGATAACAATTTTCTAAAATCTTCCAACAGAGGGTTCGAACTTTGTTCCAATGAGTTGACGATCCTTTCTCTTGGGTGTTTGAAAGAATAGGCACTGTTCATACGGTGCAAGGTCATGAAGCCGAAGCTGTGTTGTTTGTTTTAGGTGCACCTGCCCCTCAACAAACCGAAGCCCAAAACCGGCAGCCATTGCAATGCAAGCCTCTTTATAAGATAAATATATTGCATCTCTTCTTTTGTTGAATTTTAATATATGACTGTAATCCCTGCTCCCCAACCCATATCGCTGTCATAATGTACGCTGGCAGAAAAGAATTTAGAAAAAATATATCTTCCTCCGACACTATACTCCCTGTCCGTATTCAGCATAAAAGAAGCCCTGAGCCTTGGCATAAGTGGAATATCTTCCCTTGAAAGCTGCATTCTTATATTGCCTGTATGGTCTATACTGGCATCCGCTACAATAAGAAAAGGCAGGGTGTACTGAATACCTGTATGAAATGCCTTCCTGTCGTCTTTGGTATTCTTCTGACCGAACATATTTTTTTCTTCTGCTGAATGTTTGCGGTAACGCCAGTCAACACCCATGTAAGGAAACAGCCATTGCATTTTTCCGACATATCTCCCGAAATGTGTTTCTGCTTCGTAACCGTGGCTGTCGTTATAGCCCAGCCGCCACTCGCCCTGGAAACCCCACCTCGTATTCGAATACATCAGGGAGCCGTCATTTCCATTAGTGGCAAAATCATTCCGGAACATCAAATAAAACATGCGGTCATCCATTTTCAGCATTTTATCAGACATGACGGTGTCGGGTAATTCGGGATTGACAGGGCTGTCCTCGTAACTGAATATTCGGCCCATGCCACTCATCATGTGGTAAAGAATATGGCAGTGAAAAAACCAGTCACCGCTTTCGGAAGCGCGAAACTCCAGAGTGTCGGTTTCCATAGGAAGAACATCCACCACATTTTTCAAAGGTGCATATTCGCCATACTGGTTTACTAAACGGAAATCATGGCCATGCAAATGCATGGGATGACGCATCATGGAGTTATTATACAGAATGATGCGCACATTTTCGCCCCGTTTAATCAATATCTTATCACTTTCCGAAACCGTTTTGTTATCCAGCGTCCATACATATCGGTTCATGTTACCGGTAAGTTCAAATTTCAATTCTTTCCATGGGCCTTCAGGAAGCGTTGTTTTTTCCGGTGCTTTCAGCATATTATAGTTCAATGTAACTCTGTCGCCGGCTTGCATATTCATTCCTGCCATGGAATGACCTGCATCGCTGCTCATTTTTACAGGATCCTGTTTTTTTTCCAGATTCATTCCGCACTTGGGGCACTTGCCGGGTTTATTGCTGGTTACTTCCGGGTGCATGGGGCATACGTACAGATCTTTATCCGGCGAAGACATTCCCTTTTGCATTGCATCGTTTTTTAATTCAGGATACATCACCTGGTTCATATCCATTTTCTGCAAAGACATCATCATGCCCATTGGTTTCATGTCGCCGTTCATTTTCATCATTTTGTTCATCATCGCCATCCCTTCAAAATAATTAAGGCGGGGAAGCTTTGGAGCAGGCATTTTCATACCGCTCCCCAGCCAGACTGAAGCATGGCCGACCCGGTCTTCTGATGTTGCCAAAAACTCGTACTGCATATTTTCAGGAATGGTTACTATAATATCATAAGTTTCCGATGGCCCGATGATCAGGCGGTCCACATCCACAGGAACAACATCGTTGCCGTCGCTGGCGACCACTGTAATTTTACCGCCACTATAACTCAGCCAGAAATAGGAAGACGCTCCTCCATTTACTATCCTCAATCTTACCTTATCACCGGCTTTAAAGTCAGGGAAGGATTGTGCCGTATCCCCATTGGCAAAAAAACGTTCATAATATACATCGCTTACATCCATGGCATGCATACGCTTCCATTCATTGCCCAGCTTGACACCCAACCTGCCTGCACTAATGGCTTCAGCATAGCTTTGAACCGAATGCTTTTTGATAGAAAACCAGTCATCACCCGTATGCAGCCTGCGGTTTATCTGGCCAGGCTTCATATCGCTCCAGTCACTAAGAACGAGCGGAATGGTAGGAATATCAGGCTCTGTACGTTTATTAAAGATCAATGCTCCGTATAAACCGGTTTGTTCCTGCAGGGAAAAATGACTATGGTACCAATAGGTGCCGGACTGTACTATCGGGAACTTATAAACATATACACTGTGCGGGGAAATGGGTTCTTGTGTAAGATAAGGAACGCCGTCCATACGATTGGGCAGTTGTACGCCATGCCAGTGAATACTGGTTGGCTCATCTGCATTATTGTGTACAAATATCAGCGCGGTATCGCCAATAGTGAATACAAGTGCAGGCGCCGGAATGCTGCCGTTCACTACTATGCTTTTTCTTTTTTTGCCGGTATAATTCACCATACTGTCTGTGATATAGAGATCATACCGGACAGTGGCGGCACCCTGTGTTCCGGCGGGAAAATGGATGCCCGAATTGGCCGCTTCAACAGGCAGGGTTAATATATCTTTTTCATGATTGGCTATTGGATGGGGCACCGGTGCATCAACAGGTGTTGGCATGGCCACCGGCGCTGCAAAATTTGTAAATGGGGTATAGCTATCATTATTGCCCCGGTTAAATTGCTGTGCAAAGCCTGTATAAGCCACGCACGACAGAAATATTATAATGAATATATTTTTCATGGTTTATAAAAAACTTTTATGCTATTGGTTAAGGCTGTCTATTGTTTTATCCGGCCAGTATATTAATGCCGCCTTTTGCAGCCCGGAAAGGCGTGCTTGCTATGTTAATTGTTATTGCCCGCTGATAGTTTCTTTTATGGTTCCGCAGGCCTGCATGCTCTTGCCAAAATATGGGTTTTGTATGCTTTTTACCTCACTCAGCCAGGATGCTTTCACCATCGGGCAGTAGTACTGATATAAAGTTTGCGGAGCTCCGAATGTTTTAACCAGGTCATAAATATCCTTGCTCAGGCTTTGAAAATATTCCCGCTGATGCCTGATATTACCGGAGCTTTTGGAAATATGCCCGGCGTTTTTTTCAGCATCTTCAGAAATACCGGAATAAGCCTTTTTCTGCGCTTCGCTCATCGTTTGTGTTCCCAAAGTGATGAGCGCTGCCTGCAACTGCTCCCCGGCCCTGGCGGCTTCGGAAGTATTATCAGTGGCCAGGGCATTTTTTAAATGCAGGTAATGTATTACTACCTCATCCAATTTGGATGGCGGATTACTATATGCAGAGATAGCGGTAACGGTTAATGCTATCATTAATATGAAAGTTTTCATTTTATAAAAATTTTAAATTGCTGTAAATAATTCGCAGCGAAACGATTTTTTCGCTCACGCAAAGGCATAACTATGGCTGTTCATACAGAAATTTAGCCTATTTTAGGAGGAAGCCATAGTAAATAAAAACCCGGAGAAAGATCAAAGCTCTGCGGGTAATAGCGTAGTTTCCGTGCAGTAAAAAACCGGCATTTTATTTCATTTCCGGGCACCAGGAAAAATGTTACAGGTATGGAAGAGCAATGACAGGCATTCTGAGGGCAATGTCCGTCACAACAATTTTTGCTGTCTTTTTGAGAAAGCTGGCCTGCACAGCAAGCCCCGCCTGAATGGCAGACCTTTTTGCTTTCGCGGGAGGAGGCTTCTGTTTTTTCAGACGAAGAATGGCATGCATAAGATATTCCGGGCATCCATGCAAGACCTGCACCCATCAACAGCAATATGAACAACTGCTTTTTCAAATTCTCTTATCAACAAAATTTATCACTTCCACAAAAGTATAATTATATCCGGGTACCGGGTTATAGAATTTTGGAGATTATGTATAAAATTTTAAATGGCTCTGTGCATTGTATTACAAAACAATTGATAAATGAATGGGAGTCCGGCTCGATATTTACAAAATTATCTTTCTGCAGCATCTGCTTCTCCGCTATTTTTGTTCAAATTAAATTTTAATAATGTTCACAGGCAAGGTTATTGTAATTACAGGCGGCAGCGATGGAATCGGCAAGGCATTGACTGAATCCTTCCTCAGGCAAGGCGCTAAGGTGGCCACTTGCGGCCGCAATCAGCAAAAGCTCGATATGCTTTCAAATGAAAACAAAGACAAATCGCTGTTCACCATGATTGCAGATGTCAGCAATGAAGAAGATTGCAAAAGATTCATTCAATCTTCCATTGAACATTTTGGAGATATTGATGTGTTGATAAATAATGCGGGCATATCCATGCGTGCGCTCTTTCGGGATACCGACCTTACCACCCTAAAAAATGTAATGAATATAAATTTTTGGGGCACGGTTTTCTGTACCAAATTCGCTTTGGATTCTGTCATTAGAAAAAAAGGAACCGTCGTAGCCGTATCTTCCATTGCGGGATTCAGGGGGCTTCCCGGGAGGAGCGGGTACAGTGCCAGCAAGTTTGCCGTAAATGGCTGGATGGAGGCCCTGCGTACTGAACTGCTGGAAACCGGAGTAAATGTAATGTGGGTCTGCCCGGGATTTACGGCTTCCAATATCAGGAACGCTGCATTGAATAAAGATGCAAAGCCACAGGGCGAATCGCCCCTCGACGAAGGAAAATTGATGACCGCAGAAGAATGCGCTTCACAAATTATGCATGCAATTGAAAAAAGAAAACGAACGTGGGTCCTAACGTTTACGGATAAACGAACAGTTTTTGTCAGCCGGTTTTTCCCTTCGCTGGCAGATAAGCTGGTAAGAAAATTCTTTTTCAGGAACGGGGAACTGGTGAAATAACTTTTTTATTAATCTCTTTTTATTAACTTTTGCTTTTCTGAACCAGGTAAATCACGGCAATGCCCTTAATAACGCTCACATCGGATATAGGACGACAGGATTTTCTTACCGGTGCCATAAAAGGCCAGTTGCTCTGTGTAAACAGTGAGTTCAACATAGTGGACATCTCTCATGAGCTTTCTCCATTCAATTACCCTCAGGCTGCTTATGTATGCAGAAACGCGATAAAAAATTTTCCGCCTTTCACCTTTCATATCGTGCTGGTAAATCTTTTTGATAAAAAACCGGAACATTTATTATTTATCCGTCACCACGATCAATACATTGGCTGTGCCGACAATGGCTTAATCACCATGATACTGGAAGAGGTGCCTGAAAAGATCGTAGCCTTGCCGCTAAGTACAACAGAAAAGAGAAGTACCTTATACTGCGCTTCTGTATTTGGCAAGGCTTACCAGCAAATACTTGACGGGAAGCCAATGGAAGCAACAGGAGATCCCGGTGTTTCTATTGAAGTAAAAAATCCTTTGCGCCCGCTGCTGGGTCCTCACCATATTGAGGGACAAATTATTTTTATTGACAATTTTGAAAATGTAATTATCAATATCAGCAAAGAAGAATTTGAGGAACAAAGAAGGGGCAGGAGCTTTAAAATTGTTTTCAAGAGAGATGAAGTGATAGAAAAGATCAGCGAAACATACGCGGATGTTCACGAAAGTGAAAAGCTGGCCACATTTAATTCGGCCGGTTATCTTGAAATTGCGATTAATAAAGGAAATGCGGCGGGTCTCTTCGGACTTGAAGGATATACGGATCATTTGAACGCTCAAAACCAGTATATGCAAAACAGGCTGTTGTATCAAACAGTAAAAATATTTTTTGAGTAAAGGGCCGGGATGTCTCATTTTCTAAGTGGAATCACTTAACGGTTAATTTTCTAAATAAAATTTTTTGATGTCTCAGCAGCCTGACTCTCAGGCTGTTGAAAAATAAATTATTTAAAGGACTGTTATTCCTTTAACCTTATTGCCTTCTCCACGTCTTACGAATGTTATTGCCGGAAACGCAGAAAGCAGAATTGAAAAACTTCTGCAGCAATTTACAATAGGTTTATTTAGGCTTTAAATAAACAAAATAAATTTTGAACACTTATTTCTTAATCAAAAAGAACACTCTATGAAAAAGATCACAATCAGTATCTGGATGTTTTCAATCGCAGCTATTTTTGGAAATACAGCTTCGGCCCAGCTCAGGCTTAACGCAGTGTCATCCACTTCTCTCAGAACTGCTACTTCAGTTAATACAGGCGGTATAAACAACGCGCTGCATGCAACGGAAACCTCAGTAAGAACAACAACAGCAAATACAACATCTGCTGCTAAAAGCGGGATGACAAAAGCTTCTGCAAAGGCAGGATCAACAGCATCCGGAGCACAGAACACAGGCTTGTCTGTAAATGAGTCTGCGAGCACAGGTGCATCTTTAAATAAAGGAAACAGCACCGCTTCGAACAGTAGTTCCGAATCATTAAATGCCGGGTTTAATGGCGACGCTTCTATCTCAAACTCTTCAAAGGACAAAGTAAAGCCGTCCACCACCACAGAAGCTGAAAATGAAATGAATAGTGTAAAAGCCGGCACTAAGGAAACTGCGGGTAAGGCCACTGCCCGGGTAAAAGCCACTGCAGACGCAGTAAAGAACGATGCATCCCGGACAAACATTAATGCCAGTGCACAAACGGCTGCATCAGGAAGCGCTGATGTGAAATAGTCTTGCGATAGCAATGGTATCATATAAAACTCCCCGAAACCATTCGGGGAGTTCTTCTAAACTCTGAAATCTTCACCCCGTGAAATTTGTATACTCTTTCTGTTTTGTTTTATTTGCCGCCGTTTCAGTTCAGGCGCAACTGGCAGATTCCACTGCTGCTAATTCTGTTGTCGTTAAAAAAAAGACTCAAATCTCCGTTGCCTGCACGTACAACACGGGTCTGAATTACTATGGAAGAACAGATAGTTTAAAAAGCCGGGGTTTTTATCCCACCGTAGGCATTAATTTCAAAAACGGACTTTATCTCAATTCAACCTTTATTTTTATCAGCAACAAAGCTGTTACAGCTTATGCCGCATCTATCGTTGAAGGAGGATTTCAATTCAGTGATTCTGCAAACAGGTGGTCGGGGAATATTTTCGCGAACGGCTTTTTCTATCGGCAAAGAGACCTCGTACAGTCCGCATTAAAAGGGAGTGCCGGCATTAATGTGACCAGGCTTAGCAAATTTCTCGATTATAATTTGACTGCAGATGGTAAATTAAGCAACGATATTGATTTTGGCGCTTCCTTTGGCCTCGATCATATTATACGCATCAACAAAGCGGGAAAGGGAGTAATAGTCTTGGATCCGTCGGCTTATATTTATGCGGGCACACAAAATTTTTCAAGGAGTTATCTTCAGCAGAAAAGCGTATGGTTCTTACCTGCAGGTGACGAACTGATCAATGAGAACAGCAAAAAATTCAACATATTATCATATGAATTTTCTGTGCCGATGATATATGCCATCGGTAAAATAAAGATCGCCCTTGCACCTGCCTATGTGCTTCCGCAAAATCTTATTATAGTGCCGGGCCATCCCGAACAATCAGAACACGGCAACAATCTTTTCTATACAACTGCTTCTGTTAATTTTACTTTTTAAAAATATAACGGTTAAGGGTACCCGAAGCTTTTTATTTTTTTGTTTTAATATTCCGGGCGGATTGAAGTAAACTTGTGGTAAATAAATCTTATCATGCAAAGAAGAAATTTTATAAAGCTTTCAGGCCTTTCAGCTGCCGGTCTGTTAATTACGGATTATACAAAGGCAGGCGGTAAGAAAGATTTTACTTTGACATTGCCTGACCAGATAACAATTCTCTCCGAAAATAATTCTTATCAACTCACCAGCTCCGGCAAACAATCGTGGAACTATAAAGATGTGGAAGTAGTGCTGAAAATAACGGGCGACAGGATAGAGACCTGTATTCAGTCTGTCACCACGCCTTTGGAGGAAGTGACATTCACGTGGAAATATGCTGCACCGGGAGAGGCTTCCATACTGGGCGATGCATGGGAGAGAACCTATGGCGATATTCATTGGGAAAAAATAAATGAAACAAAAAAATTGCCGTGGTATTGTATTGTTACCGATAATGAAAATACCACCTGCTTTGGCGTAAAAACAGGTTGCCGCGCATTTTGCTCCTGGAAGATCGGTACCACCCATCTGCAATTGAATTTCGATATAAGAAATGGCGGCGAGGGGATATTGCTAAATGGCAGACAATTACATGCCGCTGATATTGTAACTACCCAAAATCATTCAAATGAAAATGTATTTGCCACGGTACGGAGATTCTGTACGGTAATGTGCGACAACCCGAGATTGATGGAAAAACCGGTGTATGGAATTAATGACTGGTATTATACTTACGGAAACACTTCGGCGCAAAAGATTTTTGATCTGACTGCAATGATGGCTGAATTTATTGATGATTCATCCAATCTTCCCTTCTCGGTCATTGACGATGGCTGGGCGGTTAAGTCGCCGCTGCAACCTGGCGATTGTTGCTGGGGAGATGATTATGCCGTTTCCAATGATAAGTTTGGAGACATGAAAAAGGTGGCAGATAAAATTAAAACAATTGGCATGCGGCCGGGATTATGGACGCGGCCGCTTACTGCAAGCTATAACGACAAAAAAAATTTGCTCCTGCCTTCAATTCAGGGCCGTAATGATCCGAAATCGCCGGTACTCGACCCTACTATTCCGGAAAACACGGAGCGGATAAAAAATCTATGGAATACCTATCACCAATGGGGGTTTGAGATGGTGAAGCATGATTATACCACCTATGATTTATTCGGAAAATGGGGATTTGAAATGGGAGACCGGATGACTGCGCCGGGTTGGCATTTTAGTGATAATTCCAGGACAAATGCAGAAATTATTCTTGAATTATATAACAACATCCGTGAAGCTGCGGGCATGATCAACCTTATCGGTTGTAATACCATTAGTCATCTTTCTGCCGGTATTTTTGAGCTCAACCGCACCGGAGATGATACCAGTGGCAGGGAATGGCCGAGAACAAGAAAGATGGGCGTTAACACACTGGGCTTCCGGATGGTGCAGCATGAAACTTTTTATGAGGCCGACGGGGATTGCGTGGGACTTACCACAGCCGTTCCGTGGGAGAAAAATAAACAGTGGTTGCAATTGCTTGCAAGAAGCAGCGCACCGTTGTTTATCTCCGCGCAGCCTGAAGCCATAGGAGAGGAACAGCGCAAGGCCATTAAAGAAAGCTTTCACACAGCGGCAAGACAGCAGCCCGTTGCGGAGCCTTTGGATTGGCTTACCCATGCACAACCCTCAAAATGGAGATTGGACGGCCAGACCGTAAATTTTAACTGGGATTAAAATTATAACAGTAACGTATACACGAAAAAACTGCTTCTCTTAAAATCACTTCTATATGCGGTTGCAAAAAGTATTTATACACCACGTTTATTTCTGGTTGAAAGAACCGTCTGATGCTGACGATAGTGCAAAACTGGTGGAAGGACTAAAGAAACTTTCTGTGGTATCAACAATTAGATCGTTTCATATCGGAAGACCCGCCACCACCAGCCGGGACGTGATTGAGAATACCTACCACCTATCCTGGCTCGTGTTTTTTAATAATAAAGAAGACCAGGATAGCTACCAGGCCGACCCGATACATTTACAATTTGTACAGGAATGTTCTCATTTGTGGAGCAGGGTAGTGGTATTCGATTCGATAGACGCTGAATTATGACATCATACTCCGAATGAGCTGCCGCAACCGCATGTGGTGCTGGCGTTCGGATTATTAAAAGTAAATCCTCTCGCATCAAGCCCGGTACCGAAATCCACTTCCATATCTCTTAAAAAAATACCGTGGGCCGGGTTCATAATGCAGGGAATTCCGGCTATTTCAAAATATTCATCTTTTTCTGTTCTGGTATCAAAATCAAGCACATAGCTCATTCCTGAGCAGCCGCCTCCCTTTACCCCCACACGAAGGAATTTTTGCTGATCAAAATTTTCTTTACTCATGAGGCGTTTTATCTCGGTGACAGCACTTTGTGTAAGGGTCACGGGCGTTTTATTATCAATTTCCATAGATATTTTTTCAAAATTTCAAAAATAAGTTTCCCGTACGGCCGTTTGTAAGGGGCAACGATCATATTGTTATTCATTTGCAAAATTACAACCCTTTCCTGAAGGAATTTTTAATTTTGATTTAAAATAAACCAATGTCTATTTTTGAAACAATCTCCATCATTTTACTCGCAGTTTTATTCCTCGGATTTGTTTGGATAATCACGGACCTTACGGCTTTGAAAAAGCATCTTGAAGAAAAAAGCAGCTCCAGCCCGGAAACGACCCGGCTGCGTTTGCAGGCTTATGAAAGGCTGGCCTTACTGGCAGAACGGATATCACTGCAAAATTTATTAGGCCGCATTCCCAATGCCGGGCTGTCTTCGCGGCAGATGCAATCATCGCTCATCGATGCTATCAAGCAGGAATATGATTATAATGTAAGCCAGCAGGTATATGTATCTCCTGAGCTGTGGCGTGCGGTAAATAATCTTAAAGAGCAAAATATATACGTGGTAAACCAGCTTGCCTCTGCAATGCCTTTCCAGGCCTCTGCCATGGACCTCAATAAACAAATCATCGATTTTCTGATCAACAATCCCAAGGCATCGCTTCACAACATCGTGCTGGAAGCGCTCAATTATGAAGCAAAACAATTGATGTAAATTTCTTCCTTGAATGACATTCCTCCTGCTTTCATTTTTAAGAAGGGGTATCTTTATCATTATTTTAAAACAATGAAAGAGCAGGAAAAGAAATATACCGACAGCGGCATAGAAATAAAAAAGGTATACGGTTACGAAGATCTTTATCAAGCCGTTCCTCCCGGAAATCTTGCAGAAGAGCATCCGGGAAAATTTCCGTTTACCCGGGGCGTTCAGCCGGACATGTACCGCGGTAAATTATGGACCATGCGGCAATATGCCGGATTCAGCACGGCGGAGGATAGCAATAAGCGGTATCATTATCTCATATCGCAGGGAGTAAGCGGCCTGAGTGTTGCATTTGATCTGCCTACGCAAATCGGCTACGACAGCGATCATGCATTGGCAGAAGGTGAGGTGGGAAAAGTAGGAGTGGCAATCGATTCTATCGAGGATATGGAGATATTGTTTAAGGGAATTCAACTCCGGGACGTTTCCACTTCAATGACCATAAATGCAACAGGCTTTATTTTACTTGCCTTGTATGTTGCGGTTGCAAAAAAACAAAATGCAGATCTCCTGCAATTGCAGGGCACTATTCAAAATGATATTTTAAAGGAATACGCAGCAAGGGGCACCTATATTTATCCGCCGAAGCCCTCTATGCGTATCATCACTGATATATTCGAGTGGTGCAGCAAAGAACTTCCCAGGTGGAATACCATCTCCATTTCCGGGTATCATATTCGTGAGGCAGGCAGCACGGCGGTGCAGGAAATTGCTTTTACACTTTCTAACGGTAAAGCCTATGTGCAGGCGGCGCTGAAAAAAAATCTTGATATTAATGTTTTTGGAAAAAGGCTTTCTTTCTTTTTTAATTCTCATAACAATTTGTTTGAAGAAGTGGCCAAGTTCAGGGCTGCGCGGAGGATGTGGGCCAAGATCATGAAGGGCCTCGGCGCCACTGATGATAAAGCCATGATGTTGCGCTTTCATTCGCAAACCGGCGGCAGCACCCTCACAGCCCAGCAACCATTAAATAATATAAGCCGGGTAACCATACAGGCGCTTGCGGCAGTACTGGGAGGCACACAAAGCCTACATACCAACGGCTATGACGAAGCACTCAATTTGCCCACGGAAGAAGCCGCTGCTATTGCTTTGAGAACACAACAGATTGTAGCATACGAGAGCGGTGTTACAGATACCGTTGATCCGCTTGCCGGAAGCTATTATCTGGAAATGCTTACCAATGAGATGGAACAGGCAGCAGGGAAGCTAATAGAAAAAATTGATGCCATCGGCGGAAGTGTGGCTGCAATTGAACAGGGATTCATTCAAAATGAAATTGCAGCAAGCGCCTATGCATACCAGCAAAAAGTAGAATCGAAAGAAAAAATAATCGTAGGGGTCAATTCGTTTACCAATAATACAGAAACGGTTCATCCTGCTTTTAAAATAGATGATAGCATACGGCGACTGCAGACTGAAAAGCTTAAAAAATTGCGCGAAAGACGCGATACCGCTAAAGTGGCAGCATCTTTGCAAAAAATAAAGACAGTAGCATTAAATAACGAAAATTTAATGCCTGTGGTGATAGAAGCTGTAGAAAATCTTTGCACTCTTGGAGAAATTTCAGACGTACTCCGTTCCGTTTTCGGGACGTACCAGTAATTATGTGAAAAATATATGAAGTACCTTACCGGAATTTTACTTTTGTTTATTGCCAGTGCAATTCACGCGCAGAAGTATGCCTTGCTCGACGAGCATTTTGCGCAGCCCATCAGCTATTCCGAAAAGGTCACTGCTGCCGATAAATTCAATGGCCTTTTTCCTGTAGAAAAAAAATATTTACCTGAGTTCCTGAAAGCCCTCAAAGAGATCAATAGCCAGCTTTCTTCAAAACCTCCTTTCGGTAAAGTAAAGGATTATGAAATGGGAGGTATAAAGTTTACTGGCAGGCTAACCACTTCATCCGGCAGCGAACGAATTGATTATGTAGTTACCTCTTACTATGATAATATCAGGATTTCCATGCACCTGTGCGATGCCAAGAGGAGCATTGCAAATAATGCTTTTTACGTGAAAGTCTGGATAAAGTATATTGAGGAGAATACAAACAGATAGTTTTCAAAAACATTTACTGGTTGTAGGAATATCTTGTGCGGTTTACTTTTAAATCGCGGAGCAGCGTTGATCGCGGACTGATGGTGATGCTGTAAAAATTGGTGAGCCCGTGTGAAATAGAGATAGACATCTGCCAGCAATGAAGATCCCGCGAAAGAGAACCGGTGATCATTCCCAGCTGCCCCTTTGTAATGTTGTACGAGCTGTTGACGGATGCCTGCCACTTTTTTGTGATGCCTAAGGTTCCCCCGAAGTTTACGTCCTGCTCAAATTGTTTTTGAAATCCCTGCCCGAGAAAATATATTTTTGAATAGGTGAGGGCGTACGATAAATTGAGAGACCACGGAATATCAAAGTCGGCAAACAAGCCCGGGTTATTCCTGATGTAAGCTGCTTCCGTATTATATTGATCCTGCGTATAATCGAGATTGTTGGGTGACTGACCCGGCGCCACCTCAGTCTTTTTTTCGCCTCCTTTTTTACCGCCCTGCAAAGAAGTAGATACCGAGATATTCGCATTCGTTAGCCGCCCCAGTGTAAATATTTTATCCTTCCAGACCAGCCGGTTTATCCTGCGGCCGAAACTATCCAGCTCATAAGGATCAAGGCTTCCGTTAGCGGTTATATTAATTTTATTAAAAAGATTGCTTCTTGCCGATACAGGGAAAGTGCTTAACGGAAGATTCTGGGAATTGCCAAAAAAATTGTAACTGCCGGATATGCTCAATCCGTCAATTAAATTTATCTTCTTCAACCCGGTGCCGGTCGTATCTTTTTTATCCTTCACTTTTGCAGAGATGTTATTATCGATGCTAAATGTCAATCCCCCAAACTTTCCCGGTGAATACGGCCCGTATAAATTTCTTTGATATACTGAAGTAAGCGGGCTGATATGACCTAAAGAATCGAACTGATAATTATAATAGGTATTGCCGGTAAAATCGGGTTTATAGCTTATGCCGATGGTAGGCGTTAATTCATGCCTGACTGCTTTTATTTTTGCGTTCTTGTTTTTTGCGGTAATTAAGCCAAATATGCGGGTAGAGATGCTTAAGCCAAAAGTCATATTTCTGGCTGTATAAAATCCTTTTTGTATCGACGTATCAACTTTTTTAGCAGCGCTATCCCAATAATATCTTGTTCTTGTCTGGTACCACGTTTCGTCATAGCTTACAGAAGGCGCTATCTGGAAGGCCCCGAGGGGCGGAAGCGACAGGGAAATGGGAACCGTATGATGAGCGCCATATTGCAGCGTATCTTTAATTTGTTTAAAAATATTTGGTAAAGAATCATAAAAAGAAAACAGGCTTTGCGCAGCACCCTGGTATCCGATACCGATATTATCATACCATTTGGAGGCGCCCACTGCATCTTTTTTCCGGAATGGATAAATGGTCTGGATACTATAGGCCACGGTAGGCAGGTTTACATTGATGATGCCCAGGTTAGTGTTTTGATTATGATTGGCTGAAATAGTAAGATTTGATTTTTTCCATGTTTTGGAAAAAGCAATGGAAGAGTACATCTGGTTGGTAAAATTCAAAGTGGCCGAATTCGGCACATTGCGGTTATAGCTGCTGCTTCCCGCATTTACGCTTGCCGTGAATGTAACACCCGGCCGCGCCTTGGTATCAAGATTATCCGTCCACAGGATATGATAACTTCGGTTGTGCGAGAAATCCGGGTCGCCCTTAAAGTTCGTATTGAAATTTTGTACATCAAATTCAAGATTACCCGAGTAATGGTATTTTTTCATGTACCGCGGATTTATGCTCAATGTCCATCCGCCATAGGAATAAATACTTCCGCGGAAAATGATGTCCCAATAATCATTAATTACTTTATAATAGCCGAGGTCTTCCAGCCCGACGCCTCTTTGCTGATTGGTTGTAAAAGTGGGCTCCAGCAAACCGGAATGTCTTACATTGTTTAACGGATAAATTCCAAAGGGAAAATAAATTGGCAGCGGCACCCCTTCAAATTCCGGGTGAACCGGACCCGTAATGGCCACTTTATTAGTGATGAATTTTACCCGGTTGGCAACAAATGCAAAGTGCGGCGTATCAAGGTCGCACGTGGTAAACCGGGCACGGTAGGCATAGAAAACGCTCGTATCTACCTTTTTTATTATTTGTCCGTACACGTACATATCGCCTTGCTTGGTATAGGTGCTTTTGGTAAACCCTTTGCTGCTCTTCATGTTAAAGCTGATGCTATCGCTTTCGGAAGTAAAGTCCTTTTGAACAAAAGTCGGGAAGGCAATCACTTTCCCGGTGCTGTCCCGTTTCAAGGCTGCATTAATATTGCCGGTCTGCTGGTCAAGTGAAATAATGGGAGCCGTAAGTTTATTGTCCTTGTATTCAGTAGTGGCCTTGGTTCCGTAGAGCGTGATCGTTTTTCCCGGCACGTCCACCACCATGGAATCTTCCGCGGTATAAGCAATAGAAGTATCGGGTGCATTTTTAGAGATTTTGTATCTGATCGTGTCCTCATTTTTTGTTAATGCGGACGTGTCTCTTTTTACCAGCGAATCATTTAAATGGATTGTATCGCCGGACCTAACAATTTTTTGGGCGAAAGTGTCGTTTTCAGATTTTAGCATTTTCCCAACAGGATTATTATTTTTCTTTGCCGTTGTACTGGTATCTGTTGGAAAAATCGCTGAATTTTTGTGAGACTTTAGCTTGGTGGAATGTTCGTGTGTGGTTCTGCATTGAACAATTAAAATACAGGCAAGAGCAGCGCAGATGAATGCAAATGAGGATTTTGGGCTAACTTTGTTTGTCTTGTTCATAGCAGTAGGAAACAAAAATAGAGATAATCACATTAAGGATATGTGAAGATTATAATCCAAAATTACTGATAGCCTAAAACCCATTTTATTAATGTTCGTATCTAAAAAGCCAATTTCCCTTTTCCTCGCTATTTCATTTTTTACCTTGTCTGCCGCAGTCTCCAGTGCGCAAACATCCCGAAAAATAAAAACCATTATTGTGGATGCAGGCCACGGAGGTACCGACGATGGCGCAAAAAGCGAGTATGAGGGTTCATTAAATTCAAAAGAGAAAAATATTACACTCGCTATTTCTTTAAAGCTGGTAGATGAGCTGAAAAAGGAAATGCCGGATGTGAATATTGTCCCAACACGCACTACCGATATTTATCAGAACCCGAGAGAAAAAGCCCAGATTGCCAACGACAACCACGGAGATCTGTTTGTGTGCATCCATGCTGATGCGGTTCCTTTGAGAACGGCTTACCGGATCATCGGCCACCATCGCGAAACCTATTATACCACGCGATATATTGGTAAAGGCAAAAGCAGGAAAAAAGTAAGTACCAGGCATACGCATATCGTTCCAACAAAGCAGTATTATAAATTGCCCACCAGCCGCAAAGGAACCAGCATACTTCTTCTCGCTTCCGGTAAAACGGATCTGAAGACAAAATCAATGGAGGCGAGCGACATGGAATTTGATACCCAGGGTAATGACAGCACACTTAATATCAATTATGATAGCCCCGAATGGAAAGCGAGCGCACTGTTATATACACAGCATTATTTTAAAAGGAGCTATCATCTTGCTTCCAACATCCAGGATGAAATAGCGGAAATGGGAAGAGATACTTTGGGAATATGGCAGCGCGAAAAGGGTATTTGGGTGCTGGAGGCTACTCAAATGCCTGCCGTGCTTATTGAAACGGGCTTTATCGATAACTACCAGGATGAAAGATACCTGGATAGTGAAAAAGGTCAACAGGAAATTGCCGGCGCCATCACACGGGCATTGATAAAATATAAGGAGCAGGTGGAGCATTCCGGAAACACTACAGCGAATACAAGTGCATTAAGCACCCGGTAAAAAATTATAACTACACTGCTTGCTTTCATGATACTTTGAACAATACGTTTGCAGACAATTGTATTATAACCCCCGGTAAAGATTTACTATTTTCGCAACAGGTGGCAGTGAGTAGCCGATCCGGGAGCCTGTTACCGCCAAATAGAACAATATGACAGTAAGTAATGAAATGAAAATCGGGATCATGGCTGTGACCGGCATTGTGCTGCTCGTATTGGGCTTTAATTTTTTGAAGGGCAATAACCTTTTTAAAAAGAACAGGTTTATTTATGCAAAATACCAGGATGTGCAGAATCTTGCCAAGGCGAGCCCTGTTGTAATAAATGGCCTGCAGGTGGGCCGCATTGATGACCTGGATGGTGGAAAAGATATGAAGCAGATCGTGGTAACCATTAGTTTGAACAGGGATTTAAATATACCTGATAATTCGCTGGCCGTTATTAATCCCAGCATAATAGGCAGCAGCGCCACGGTAGAAATTCAACTGGGAAATTCTTCGCATTATTTAAAATATGGCGACACCATTATGACCACCCTGAGCGGGGGCGCGTTTGACCAGGCTTTGAAGGCGATAAACCCGGTACTGTATGAAATGCGCGTTGCCATCAATTCCCTTGACTCTACTTTGCATTTAATTAATGATGTGCTCGATCCTACTGCGAAAAAGAACCTGAGAAGCATGATTGCCAATTTGAATACTACCACTGCTTCATTTGCAGTTTCATCAGCATCTCTCCAGCAAATTCTTAATACGCAAACGGGCGCTTTGGCCGCTTCACTGGAAAATATGAAAAAATTCACCGCCAATCTTAATACCAATAACCAAAACCTTGACAGTATTATCGGAAATACAAAAATCCTTTCCGCGAAATTTGCAGCGCTGGATTTCAAAAGAACCGTGGATACACTGAACGCAGTGATGGATGATTTTAAGATGGCCGCTGATAAAATCAATAGTAAGGATGGTTCGTTAGGGCTGCTTTTAAATGACAAAAAGCTATACGATAACCTGCAGAATACGGCAAACAAGTTAAATATTTTGCTTGATGATATCCGCGTTCATCCGCGCCGCTATGTAAACGTTTCTGTATTTGGCAGAAAAGATAAGGGGAATTATATTACCGCACCTTTGCAGGATTCCACGCAGTGACAGCAGTTAAAAATTTACAATGGTTTCCCCAGTAAAAATTTGCCTGATTATTTTTTTTGTACAACTGAGCCGGGCTTCTTTTTCACAGGTGGCTCCCTATCCTGCACCCGCTGCAAAAGCTGATACGGTTACCGAATTTGAAATAATCCGCGGGCCAAGCATGCGCAGCATTTATGTAGATTCAGCCACTACGCTGCAAACAATCGCCGGCGGCGGAGAAGTAAAGCAGGGTACCACTCTTTTTTTCGCAGACAGCATTGTTGTTAATCCTGCGCTTCATACGGCAGAGGCATTTAAAAATGTTCATATTAACCAGGCGGATTCGGTACAAACTTATGGCGACTATATGATTTATTATGGAAAAGAAAAAAATGCTTTTCTGAAAGGCAATGTGCGCCTGTATGATAAAAATGCCACCTTGTTTACAGAGAATCTTGATTACAATCTTGGAACAGGAATCGGGAACTATCACAATGGCGGTAAGGTAATTAACGGCAAAACAAATATCACCAGCACCAATGGTACCTATTTCTCCGATACAAAGGATGTTTATTTTAAAAATAATGTGGTAGTAGACCAGCCGAAAAACCATGTTACTACAGATTCACTGATGTACAATATGGAAACGCAAAATTATAACCTCGTAGGTCAGACGCATATCAGAAATAATGAAGCTGAAATTTTTAC
The DNA here is from genome assembly GCA_964627765.1 of uncultured Ginsengibacter sp. GTDB lineage: Bacteria > Bacteroidota > Bacteroidia > Chitinophagales > Chitinophagaceae > Ginsengibacter. The sequence continues at coordinate 35,117 of CAZVKO010000010.1, forward strand.
TACTGCGGGGAATTATGATTACAGGTCAGACTATACATTATTTACCAGCCGTACCAAAGTGATCGACACCAGCGGCAGGGTATATGTTGCCAACAATATGGCGCTTGATAATAAATCCGGTAATGCGCAAATGGAAGGCAATGCGTTGGTTCGTGATTCTGCAGGCGGCTATACTGCCTTGGCAGACCAGATTTTTCTGAACAAAAGAAGTAATTCATTTCTTGCTACAAGAAAACCCGTGTTGATTTTAAAACAGGATAAAGATAGTATTTACGTAGCGGCGGATACTATATTTTCAGGTTTTTCCACTGCTGTTACCCGGTCCCAGTTTGCGTTATCGCAGGATACGGTAGCAAACGATTCTCTGGTATTGCAAAAAGGTAATGATACGCTTAATCTAAAAGATACTGCCGCTCATATCCGGAAGTTACGCGAGCCTCTTAAAAAAGATTCGTTGCTTACTGATTCATTGAAACGGGGCATAGAAAAGCAAAATATTAAGCCGCGGGACAGCGCTCATTATATTGAAAGCAAACTGCCTGGTAGCCGGCCGGATTCGTTGCGTATGGATTCATTAAAACAAGCCGGGAGAAAGGAAATAGCGTTGCGGGAAGATTCAATGCATCATTTTGCAGATAAAGCAACTTCCCTGAGACAAGATACTGCAAAATATATCCATCACGATACTTTGAGCACGCCCCATCCGGACTCTGCATTGATTACAAAAGAGCCGGTAAAAAACAGGGAAGATTCCATGCAGCGGCAGAAGAAAGATTCTCTTCCGGCGGTTCCCGATACCTCACACCTAACGGCAAAGGATATGCGCAGTTTGGATTCCTTGAAAAAATCGCCCGCCGATACGGTCAGCAAGCCAGATTCCGTACGATACTTTCTCGCTTTTCATCATGTAAGAATTTACAACGATTCCCTGCAGAGCGTTTGCGACAGTCTTTTCTTTTCTGCAAAGGATTCAGTCTTCCGGCTGTATTATCACCCTGTGGTCTGGAACGGACGTTCCCAGATAACAGGCGATACCATGTTCCTGTATACAAAAAATAAAAAGGCTGAAAGGTTGTATGCTTTTGACAGCGGCTTTATCGTAAATCAGACGCCCGAAGGATTCTTTAACCAGATAGCAGGTAAAACGGTCAACGGCTATTTTAAAGATGGTAAAATTGATTACATGCGGGTGCGGGGATCGCAGGCCGAAAGTATTTATTACGCGCAGGACGCAGACAGCGCCTATTTAGGCATGAACCGCGCCACCGGTGATGTGATTGACCTGTATTTTGACAGCAGCGATTTAAAAAAGGTTTTGTTTATCAACCAGATCAATGGCACGTTTTATCCTATGAGAAAAATACCGGAAGACCAGCGATACCTGAGAAACTTTATCTGGCTGGATAAGGAACGGCCGAAAAATAAGCTGGAGCTGTTTGAGTAAAAACAGGCAAAGGTTACATAGTCAAAGGCATCGGTCAAAGGTCAATCGTCAATAGTCATCAGCTATCCTGATTTTTTGTTGACTAATTCTGTCAACTTATATCAGGACAGGGCATCCAAATCGTACATCGTACATTGAAGGTGAATATTATCAGGCTTCTTTTTCCTTTTCATCCATAAGCTGTATGTCCGGGAAAAGCGCAACAACCATCATCAGGATGGAGGCAATTATCAAAATATATATCCCGTATTTCTTTTCAGGGCAGTAGCCATTATAGCAGGAAGTAAATACAATATAGGTTTTTATCAGGTACCCGATATTCAGTGCAGCAAAAAGGATGTGTAATCTCTTAGCCCATATTTTGTCAATGAGAATAAGTATTACAGAGCTCACCGCCACAAAGGAGAAGAATATTCCGGGCCTGCCGTAATAATTATTTTCAGAAAAAAAACCGGTAAAAGTTTTGTTCAGGTCGGCATAATGGCACAAGGGCAAAAAACAACTTATCAGTAAAAGGATAGAGGCGATAAATCCAATCAGCTTATAGTACTTCATTAGTCAATTACATTGTGCGCAAAAGTAGCGCTAAACCGCAAACATTCGCTCTTTCCGGAAGAGTAATGCGACAAGATTTAAGATGCACTAATGCCTTCTGCGAGTATCATTTGAGTGTTGGCAGCGCTTTGGCGTAAGGCTTTTGCCTTTGCATATTCGGAAGAGTTCCACCATTCGCGGGCGCGGTCAGCGTTCGGAAATTCGAGCACCACAAACCTTCCGGGTTGCCAGTTGCCTTCGAGGGTTTCCGTTTTGCCGCCACGTACTATAAACTTTCCGTCGTATGCCGCCACAGATGCCGGCGTAAGCTTTTTATATTCTTCGTAAACAACAGGATTATTGATTTGTACATCTACTACTACATAAGCCGGCATAATTGTGTGATTTTAGTTAATAAAATATTTTTTCAGAAAAACTCAAAGATATATTCATGATAAAAGTTAATAACGCCCATCGCCTGTTTCAATAAAGGAAATGCCTGGGCATGCTTATAAACCGGAGAAATAATCATATCCCCGTTCATACCAATAGTCCGGTGGCCGTTCATTACTGAAAGTCATAGTACCAATTCTTTTTAAATGCTTGATGCCGTATTTAACAGGTATGATTAAACGAAGCGGATATCCCTGGTCCATCGGCAGGGGCCTGCCATTCATCTCATAACAAAGGATCGTTTGCGGATGCATCATGCTCGCCATGTCGATACCAACATAATATTGTTTGTCAGGGGTTGCCAGTCCGACATACTTCATCTGCGTTTGTGCGTTGAGGTTATACCGGGCTGCAAAATCACTGAACCTGACGCCGGCCCAGTGCGTAACCTGGCTCCAGCCTTCTATACATTTAAAATCAAAAATAATATCTGTTTTGGGTAATGCCTTAATATCGCCGAGCGTAAGAAACAGCGTATCTCCGGGTTTGCGGATTACCTGCAATTTCCATGCGGAAGGATCAAAATTATTGCCCATGCCCACATTGCCATTTACCCGAACATTCGTTACCGCTTCCGAAACAGGGTACGACCGGGCAAGGTGATCGTCATTTAAAAAGTTTGAAAAAAATGTACCGTTGAAATCAAGCACCGTTCGTACGGGCTTTGGTACGGCTGCTATGGTTGGTTGTTCGCGGATCTTTTTCCAGGCCAATACCCCGGACGTCAATAAAGCAAAGAAAACTATAAAAGCAAGAATGGTTTTATTTCTTAGCTTCTTTTCTGAAATCAGAATTTCCTCTTTGTATTGTAAATTTTCCATGGGTTAATCGGGTTTGTTTGTTTCTGCGTCCGTTCTTTTTTCCTGAAGAGGTAAATCGTTGCTGCTTAAATTTACATCATTCTCCCCGCTTGCGTTTGTTAAAGATGTTTTGATTGAATTATCATTTTGAGCCGTATCAGCATCTACAGTCACGGGTTTTAATGAAAGAGGTACGTCAGGCAATACATCCAGGCCTGTTACCATACTTCTGAAATTATTCCAGCCGGCCAGTATCACCTGCACAATATGCACCACAAAAAACAATACAAACAAAACAGTCAATACAAAATGCTCCACTCTTGCCCATTCGTAACCACCCAGCAGGTGGCATAAAGTATGAAACTGGATTGGTTTATAAATGGAGAGCCCTGTCAGCACCGATCCAAGTCCCATAATGATTACAATTGTATAGGCAATACGCTGGGCGGCATTATATTTCTTTTGCGGAGGCGCTGCTTTTTTTATATGCAGGTCATGCAGCACCACCTGCCAGGATTCCTTTAAAGATTTTTTATTGGGAAAAATCAACCGCCATTCACCGGAAAAAATCAGATACAGCACATACAAAAGCCCGTTAATCGCAAACAGCCACATAAAGAAAAAGTGAATACTCATCCCTTCTGCGAGGCGGAAAGGAATATGCAGCGCTTTATAAAATGAATCAGGAAAGAATTTTATAAAAATTTTACCGCCCCATTTTATTTTATAAATATCGTTTGCCCAGTAGATAAGCAGACCGCTGAAGATCATCATCCCAATCACAGGAAAATTGATCCAGTGAAACCACCGGATGGCCAGCGGATGCTTTTTAATCACTCTTTTCATTGTACCAAGGTATCAATTTTATGTCTTTTCAATTCAGTCATCTGTTATAAGTTAACTGTAACCGGATAATCGTACATCGCACATATTAATATGAGAGGCTGATATCCCATCACTGATCTTTCCTGTAACTTTGTATCAAATACGAAATTCTATTCCACACGGTTGCCGTTGATATTTTAAAACTTATGAATTATATGGGAGTATGGAGACAAATAGCGGAATATCTATGGATAAAAAAGAAAGACCCCAATGCACCAAAGTCCGCGTGGATCGGATACATGCATGGCATCAACCGGCTTTCTATATTGCTTTTTATTCTTGCCCTCATTATAATGCTCGTCAGGTTTCTTAGAGGTTAGAAGCTGTTTAAAAATGATCCCTGAAAACTTTGTATTTGTTTTTAGCCCGCAGACAAACGCAGATAAAAAATTTTTTCATCACCCGGCTGCATCTATCTGCGCAATCTGCGGGAATATATTATCACTAATGGCAATTTTAAACAGGCGCTTAGTCCTATATTTATCTTAAATTTTTTGTTAAATGTATTAGCTGATGAGCGAAGAAGAACTCCGGGAAGAAAGTGAAGAGCTTTTTGAGAAGCTGGTGATTACCTGTACGCAGGGGCAGGAGCCGTTGCGGATTGACAAATTTTTAATGAACCGTATTGAGGGGGCTACGCGAAATAAGATTCAGCAGGCAATAGAAGCAGAAAGAGTATTGGTAAATGACAAGACGGTGAAGTCGAATTATAAAGTAAAGCCTGATGATAAAATAATCATTTACGATACCCATGCGCCTGAAGGCTCTGAAATTGTTCCTGAAAATATTGCCATAAAAATTGTATATGAAGATGATGATATTTTTGTAATTGATAAAGAACCCGGCATGGTAGTTCATCCCGGCAGCGGCAATCCTAACGGTACACTCGTAAACGCAGTTGCCTGGCATTTGAAGCAGCAAAATGCATTGATAACAGAAGCCGAACTCTCACGGTTTGGACTGGTGCATCGCATCGATAAAAATACTTCCGGGTTATTGGTGCTGGCCAAAACCCCGAAGGCAATGACAGATCTTGCCAAACAATTTTTTGATCACACCGTTCACAGAAGATACATTGCCCTGGTGTGGGGCGATTTTGATGAAAGCGAAGGAACTATCCGGGCTCACGTAGGCCGCCACCTTCGTTTCAGGAAATTATTTGCAGCATATCCGGAAGGCGATCATGGAAAGGAAGCTATTACGCATTATAAGGTGCTGGAAAGATTTCATTATGTAACGCTGATAGAATGCAGGCTGGAAACGGGCCGTACGCACCAGATACGCGTGCACATGCAACTGGCAGGCCACCCGCTTTTTAATGACGAACTGTACGGAGGCGATAAAATTGTAAAAGGAACTGTGTTCAGCAAATACAGGCAGTTTGTTGATAATTGCTTTGCCATTTGCCCGAGGCACGCCCTGCACGCACAGCAGTTAGGCTTCCTTCATCCGGTAACAAGAAAGCCAATGTACTTTGAAAGTCCGCTGCCGGAAGATATGCAACTGCTGATTGAAAAATGGAGAAAGTATACCGCCAGCCGCAGCGTTTGATTATTTTGCAAACGACATCTTATAATCAACCGAAACATTTCCTTTGGAAATATTGTCCAGCTTACGTTTCAGCAGGTTTCTTTTTAGTGGCTTTAAGTAGTCAATGAACAATTTTCCATCAATGTGATCATATTCATGTAATATTACTCTTGCGGTAATACCATTGAAGGTCAGGGTATGCTCCTGGAAATTTTCATCCAAAAAGGTAATGGTGATAATTTCTTTTCGCAGGATGTCTTCTCTTATTTTGGGAATGCTTAAGCAACCCTCGTTGTACGACCATTCATTGCCATTTACGCTATTCATTCTTGCATTTATAAAAACGCCTTTATACCCATTATCAGCGGGAAATTCTTTTTTTTCTTCCTCATCGAGGCCATTGATTATTTGAATGCTGTCTATAATGAATAAGCGAATATCTTTATTAACCTGCGGTGCAGCCAGACCCACGCCTTTGCTGTTGTACATCGTTTCCCACATGCTTGCTATCAGCTGATCCAGCCCGGGATAATCAGGAGCAATATCTTTACCCTTTTTTCTTAAAACCGGGTTTCCATATGCCACAATGGGTAAAATCATCTTAAAAAAAATTTTTGCAAAGTTAAGGCATTTTAAAAAGCTGTCAGCCATCAGCCATTGGCTATTAGCCGCTAACAGCCAACGGCTAATAGCTAACTGCCTATTTCCTCATATATTCCTGTAACATGATCGTAGCGGCAATTTCATCCACCACAGCTTTATTGCGCCTGTCTTTTTTCTTCATACCCATGTCGATCATGGCCTGTCTGGCCATTTTTGAGGTAAAACGTTCGTCTACTTTTTCGATGGGGATGCGGGGAAATTCTTTTTTAATCTTTTCAATGACAGCATTTACAAGCGGTGTGGCATGTGTGTCTGAGTCATCCAGATTTTTTGGTTCTCCGATTACAATCAGCTCTACTTCTTCCTGCGCGAAATATTTTTTCAAAAAAGAAATTAGTTCACCAGACGGCACCGTAGTTAACCCGGTCGCAATAATTTGCAAAGGGTCGCTAACGGCAATGCCTGTACGCTTTTCTCCATAATCAATGCAAAGTATCCTCGCCATCAGGAATAAAATGTGTTAAAAATATCAGCGATAACGAATACGGCAAAGATCACTGAAGCAATTCCGTTAGAAGTAAAAAACGCGCGGTTCACTTTGCGGAGGTCATTGGGTTTTACCAGGTGGTGTTGATAAATCAGAAAGAAGCCGAATACCCCTCCGCCGCACCAGTACAGCCAGCCGAAATGGCCCACGGCACCTGCAACAGCAATAGAAGCGAATGATAAAAAATGCAGCAGCTCACTTACTGAAAGCGCCTTCGGTATACCCAGCCATGCGGGTATGGAATGGATATCATTTTGTTTATCAAAACTTTCGTCCTGCAACGCATAGATGATATCAAATCCGCTGACCCAGCAGATTACGGCGATGGAAAATAAAACAGGCACTAAAGAAAATTTCCCGGTCACGGCAATATATGCGCCGATAGGAGCAAGGCTCAGCCCCAGCCCCAGCACCAGGTGACATAATGAAGTGAATCTTTTGGTATAGCTGTAAAATAATATCACAAATAAGGCAACAGGAGCCAGCGCAAAACACACCGGATTGATAAAGTAAGTACAGAACAGAAACGCGGTACAATTAATTACCACAAATATCATCGCATTCCTTTTCTTAATAATTCCTGAAGGGATTTCTCTTATTGCGGTTCTTGGATTTTTGGCATCAAATTCCGCATCCAGCCAGCGATTAAAAGCCATTGCAGCGCTGCGCGCAAATACCATGCATAGCAACACCAGTAAGAGCAGTTCCCACCACGGCTTTAGTGTTTGATATTGCATTGCCTTTAACCCCATAAAAAATCCAATCAATGCAAACGGCATTGCGAAAATCGTGTGAGCGAATAGTACGAGGGAGAAATAATTTTTTACAGTTCTAATCATACATCAGATCATCAGGTCTTTACAAATTGTTTTGTTCTTACCGCTTCCCACAGCACGATCCCGGCGGCAACCGAAATATTCAACGAATGTTTCATACCGAATTGCGGAATTTCAATGCAACCGTCGCATACGGTAATGGTGCTTTGTTCTACCCCCGAAACTTCATTACCGAAAACAAACGCGATTTTGTCAATATCCTGTTCGTCAAGTTTTTCCAGGGAAATGCTGTCCACTACCTGCTCCACGGCAAGTACTTTATAATCATTTTGCTTTAAAAAATCAATTGCTTCTTTTGTTGTCGGAAAATATTTCCAGATCACAGTATCTTCAGCGCCCAGCGCGGTTTTGGCAATCTCTTTATGAGGCGGCCTGGCCGTGTAGCCTGTAATGTAAATAGCCTCTATCAAAAATGCATCGCCTGTCCGGAATACGCTGCCCACATTATAAGCGCTGCGGATATTTTCCAAAACAGCGATCACCGGGATCTTTTCGGCAAGGCGGAATTCTTCCACAGATTTACGATTCAGCTCGTCCATTGCAAGTTTTCTCATCAAAAGACTATTAATTTGCAAAAATACTTTAATTGGCTAATTAGCTAATATTAAACAAGATGACAGATACTCCACTCATGAAGCAGCACAATGCCATCAAGGCGAAATATCCTGATGCCATCCTGCTATTCCGGGTGGGCGATTTTTATGAAACCTTCGGCCAGGATGCCATTACTGCGGCGCGGGTGCTGGGCATTACACTAACGAAAAGAAATAATGCTTCGGCAACATCAATGGAGCTGGCCGGCTTTCCGCATCACGCACTGGATGCGTATTTGCATAAGCTGGTGAAGAGCGGTTATCGCGTTGCTATCTGCGATCAGCTGGAAGATCCGAAAGCTGCAAAGGGAATTGTAAAACGCGGCGTTACAGAATTGATTACGCCGGGCGTGGCTACCCATGAAAAGCTGCTGGAGCATAACAACAACAATTTTTTATGTGGCATTTACCTCGGGAATGATAGCACCGGAATTTCTTTTCTTGATATTTCCACCGGCGAATTTTTTGTTGCTGAAGGAGATAAGGAATATGCGGATAAACTATTGCAAAGTCTTAACCCCGCTGAAGTAATTTTTCAGCGCAGTCACCAGAAAGAATTCAAAAATTATTTTGGCAATAAATTTTATACCTACTCGCTCGATGAATGGATCTTTACCGGACAATATGCGCGGGAAAGCTTATTAAAGCATTTTGGCACGCAAAGCCTCAAAGGGTTTGGCGTTGAAAATTTAACGGCGGGCATCATTGCTGCGGGGGCGGTGCTGCATTATTTGAAAGATACCGAGCATCCCAACTTACAACATATTACTTCCATTCAAAAGATTGATAAGGCGGATCATCTGTGGATGGATCGCTTTACGATCCGCAATCTTGAGCTACTGGGAAGCGCAGAAACAAACCAGTCGTTATTAAAAGTACTGGACAATACGCAATCTCCCATGGGCGCGCGCATGCTGAAGCGCTGGGTATTGATGCCGCTGAAAGAGATTTCAAAAATTGAAGAGCGGCAGCAGCTGACAGCATATTTTATAAAAAATGCGGATGAGAAAAATGCAATCAGCCAGTATATAAAGCAGGCAGGAGATATCGAGAGGCTGGTAAGTAAAATTCCTTTAAAAAAAATAAATCCGCGTGAAGTATTGCAGATTGGCAAAGGATTGCGCCTGGTGCAGCAGGTAAAAGATATTTGTAGCGCTTCACAAAATGATTATTTAAAACAGTCAGGCGATTCTCTGGATCCCTGTATCTATATTGCCGATAAAATTTTTAAAGAGATTGTAGAAAATCCGCCCGTAGCGGCTTCCAAAGGAAGCATGATAGCTTCGGGTGTAAGCGCTGAGATGGATGAGCTGCGGGAGATAGTTACTAACGGTAAAGCCTACCTGCTGAAGATCCAGCAACGCGAGACAGAAATAACCGGCATTTCATCCTTAAAGATCGGGTTTAATAATGTATTCGGTTATTATCTTGAAGTAACCCATACGCATAAGGACAAAGTGCCGGAAACATGGATCAGGAAACAAACACTGACGAATGCAGAACGTTATATAACGCCAGAACTAAAGGAATATGAAGAAAAGATCGTTGGCGCAGAAGATAAAATTTTACAAATCGAGTTACACTTATTTGAGCAACTCTTAAATGAATTGCAGCATTATATTGCACCGATGCAGCTGAATGGTCATGTGCTGGCGGTTCTCGATTGTCTCACCTGCTTTGCCAATAATGCTGTTCAGTTCAGGTATAAAAAGCCATTATTGCATGATGGATTCGAATTGACATTGAAAGAAAGCCGTCATCCTGTAATTGAAAGAAATTTACCACAGGGCGAATCTTACATTCCGAACGATATTGTATTGGATCCGCAAACACAGCAGATCATCATTCTTACGGGGCCGAATATGAGTGGAAAAAGTGCGATACTGCGGCAAACTGCGCTGATTACTTTAATGGCCCATATCGGGAGCTTTGTTCCTGCGGATGAAGCGAAGATTCCGTTGACAGATAAGATTTTTACAAGGGTGGGGGCGAGCGATAATCTTAGCAGCGGTGAAAGCACCTTTATGGTGGAGATGAATGAAACGGCGAGCATCATTAATAATATCACTGCCCGCAGTTTGATATTGCTCGATGAAATCGGTCGCGGCACTGCTACTTACGATGGCATTTCCATTGCATGGAGCATCGTGGAGTATTTGCACCAGTCTTCGTTTATGCCCAAGACGTTATTTGCTACTCATTATCATGAGCTGAATGAGCTGGAAGAAAAATTTGAAAGGGTAAAGAATTTTCACATCACCCACAAAGAAGCAGGCAATAAAATTATATTTCTCAGAAAACTTGCACCGGGCGGCAGTACCCACAGTTTTGGCATTCATGTGGCGAAAATGGCCGGCATGCCTCCATCGTTAATTGAAAGAGCCAATGAAATCCTGATCCATCTTGAATCCAAGAATGTAGAGGAAAACGATATTCCGGAAAAAAATAAAAAGAACATCAGGGCCCGCCTGAAAAAGCTCACCACACCGGAAATGCAGCTCAGCATTTTTGATGTGCACTCGCAGGCATTTGAAGACATACGTAAAATTCTGGAAGCGGTTGATATCAACCGCCTCACTCCGGTAGAGGCGTTATTGAAGCTGCAGGAGATAAAGAATATGGTGAAGTAGCTGAAAGTCTGGCCATCATAATATCTTTGGCGTTACCTTGCGATGCAGCATTGCTGTCTAAGTGCCTTTGTTATTTGTCGCGAATCCTGATCTGTCATTTTAGTAAACACACATAAACGATTGCCTTCATGAACAAACAGTTTACTTTTTTTATCTTATTACTTTTCAACGCACCTTTTTTAAAGGCTCAAAACAAAAACATTTATCACGACGGATGGATTGATTTTAATAAGAATGGAAGGAAAGATATATATGAAGACCCAAAGCAGCCTGTTGATAAAAGAGTAAGCGATCTTTTAAGGCAAATGAACGTAAATGAAAAAACATGCCAGCTCGCAACCTTGTATGGTTATGGAGCAGTGCTGAAAGACCGCCTGCCCGCGCCTGCATGGAAAGACAGTATCTGGAAAGATGGTATTGCAAATATTGATGAGCAGTTGACGGGGCTTCGCAAAGACACGCTGTATGCGTATCCTTATTCATCACATGCCGGAGCTATTAATACCATTCAAAGATTTTTTGTGGAAGACACCCGCCTCGGTATTCCCGTTGATTTTACTACAGAAGGCATTCGCGGTTTAAATCACATGAAGGCTACTTATTTTCCGGCGCAGCTTGCACAAGCCTGCACATTTGATACTGCATTGATTCGTGAAATTGGAGATATTACCGGCAAAGAAGCCAAAGCATTGGGATATACCAATGTGTATTCCCCCATCCTGGATGTAGCTTCCGATCCGCGCTGGGGGCGTATTGAGGAGAGCTATGGCTGCGATCCTTTTTTGATCGGCGAATTGGGCAGGCAGCAGGTGTTGGGTATTCAAGGTCATCGGGTCGTTTCTACCTGCAAGCATTTTGCCGTGTATAGTATTCCCATTGGTGGCAGGGATGGCGAAGCAAGAACCGATCCGCAGGTGCCGCCACGCGAAATGGAGGAAGTGTACCTGCACGCTTTTAAAATTGCATTTTCACAGGCGCACGCTATGGGTACCATGGCTTCTTATAATGATTACGACGGCATACCCATTATTGCAAGCAGGCAATTTCTCACAGATATTTTGAGAAAGCAATTCGGGTTTAAAGGCTATGTAGTAAGCGACAGCCGCGCGGTTGAATTTTTATACAGCAAACATCACGTGGCAGAAGATGAAACAGATGCAGCGCGCGAGGTGCTGGAAGCCGGCATGAATGTGCGTACGGATTTTACCAGCCCTGCAGATTTTATTTTGGCAGTACGGAAAGGCATTGCCAACGGCAGCATACCTCTCTCTGTCGTTAATCAAAGAGTGAAGGAAGTGCTGCGTGTAAAATTCTGGATCGGTTTGTTTGATGAGCCGTATGTAAAAGATACGGCTGCTGCAGATACAATAGTGCACAGTGTTGCTTCGGCAGAGCTGGCATTAAAGGCAGCGCATGAAAGCATAGTGTTGTTGAAAAATGAGAACCGCTTGCTGCCACTTAATAAAGAAAAAATGCACACTGTTGCATTGATTGGCCCCAATATGCAGGAAGAAAAGAGCTTGCTTTCCCGCTACGGGCCGCTGCATACACACGTGATAACCGTATTTGAAGGAATTAAAAATGCACTCCCGCAAAATGTACAGGTATTATATGCCAAAGGCTGCAATCATGTAGACGCACATTTTCCGGAAAGTGATATAGAAGATTTTCCGCTCACAGAGGCAGAGGAAGATAGCATGAATGCCGCAGTGTCAATAGCGCAACAGGCCGATGTAATAATTTTAGCTGTTGGCGATAATGAAAAAACAATTGGTGAATCACATTCAAGATTGAATTTAAAATTACCCGGTCACCAGGAGGAGCTGGTTGAAAAGATTGCCGCTCTGCATAAGCCAACTGTTTTATTGTTGGTGGGCGGAAGACCCGCTACAATCAATTTTGCAAATGAACATATTCCGGCTATTCTTGAAACATGGTATTTGGGTGAAACTACCGGAACTGCTATTGCTGATGTATTGTTTGGAAGTTACAATCCCGGTGGAAAATTGTCAGTGCCTTTTCCAAAATCCGCAGGAGAAATTCCGCTGGCATTTCCTGTCAAGCCCGGCGCAGACGGTAAGGGCGAGGCCCGGGTAAATGGCTATCTATATCCGTTTGGCTATGGATTAAGCTACACCACATTTGCATACAGCAATATGAAAGTGGATACATCTTTATATCATTCAAAGAAAGAAATACGTATCAGCTGCGATATAAAGAATACCGGCTCTGTCGCGGGTACTGAAATAGTGCAGTTATACCTTCATGATGAGGTAAGTTCTGTAATTACGTTTGACCGAAAGCTGCGTGGCTTCGCAAGAGTTGAATTACAACCCGGCCAGGAAAAGCCGGCACAGTTTATTTTACATAAAAGCGATCTCGCCATTCTTGATAAAAACATGCAATGGACAGCAGAGCCCGGCTGGTTTGATTTTCTAATTGGCGCTTCGTCGGAAGATATCCGGCTGAAGGAAAGGGTGAAGCTGTGATGGAGAATGCCGGGAAACCGATTTTTCGAAAGGTTAATGTTTCGCGGAAAAAATCTCATAAGCAGGAATTGATCTTAGTAAATATCATACCATGCTGCATAGAATATGTTACCTTTATAATTATAAATAAAAGGCTTTCGAATGACCGAAATCAATCTATTGCGTAAGCAAACAAAAAATATATAGACAATGCTGACGAAAAAACCGTTCGTATGATTCATGCAATGTTAGAAGTTGATTCCGAAAAAGACTGGTGGGACGAACTTTCGTCTAATGCAAAAAAAATGATTGAGCAGGGAATGGAAGATATAAAAAAGGGAAGGGTGCATTCTCACAACGATGTGATGAAAAAATATAAAGAATGGCTGTAGTAATTAAGTGGTCCGAAACGGCTGTCCGGCCCTTCGACGCAATATTACTTATCTGGAGCGCGAATGACCTGCAAGAGAAGTTAATCAGTTCTTAAATCAAACTATTAAAAATTGAAAATCGCTCAGTCGAATCCTGCTTTATATCGGTTATCCAGGAAAAGTAAGAGTGTGAGAAAAGTTAATATTAATAAGCGGATTACTCTATTCTACAAATATTTTCCACGGAAAAATCAAATAATACTTCTTGCATTTGTTCATAGCAGTCAGAATCCTGCAAAAATTAAGTATTAGTCGCTATAATTACCTTACATCTGAGTGTGTCTGCCTGATTTCATTCAATACTCATACACCTCATACGCCCACGGTTCCATATCGAACACATGATTTACGGAAAGTATTTCTTTCACCCCCGAAAAAATGTTTAAGGGAGTACCATCAATTATTTTATCACTGATCGTGAAGCGTTGCGGCTCGCCGGATAAATTTAAAATTGTAATCACTTTATGCGAACCTTTCGTTCTCGCATATGCGAAAATAGCCATGTCATTTCCTGTTTCAAGTTTCCTGTACGCAGCATCTGCCGCTAACGCGGGATCTTTTTTGCGGAGATGAAGTAGTGTGCTGTAGAAAGAAGCAAGTGAATATTTATCCCAGTCAATGCTGTCCTTGGTAAAAAATTTCAGGCGCTTCTTATTGGCAGATTCCTGCCCGCTGTAAATGAGCGGAACGCTCTCGTACATCGTTTGTGTGAATACCGCAAAAGCTTTAGACGCCTCTCCGTATTTTTCAAATTCCGTTCCGTTCCAGCTGTTCTCGTCATGGTTGGTGGTGAAATAGAGCTTGTATGCATTCTGCGGATATGCCTGGAAATTATAGTTCAGTACAGAATCCAAATAAGCAAGTGATTTTTTACCTTTTGCCACATCCACTGTTGCCCACATGATGTTCCATGCATACGTCTCGTCAAATCCGGCTTCATGCAGGTAAGGTTTATCGCCTTCTGCAAGCATAAATACATGCTTGATTTTTTTCAACGAATCAATGCACTCTTTCCAGAAATCTGCCGGCGGCCCTTCTGCATAATCACAGCGAAAGCCATCGATATTACTTTGCCTGATCCACCATTCCATTGCTTCTATCATGCTATCCCGCAGCTCGCGATTATCATAATTCAATTTCCGGGTATCTGTCCAGTCGAATGGGATCACAATATTTCCTGCACTATCTTTTGCATAAAAACCGGGATGCCTTTTTATCCAGCCATTATCCGGCGAGCTGTGATTCGCTACCCAATCTGTAATTACTTTAAAGCCCATGCGGTGAGCGAGATTCACGAGATGCTTCCAGTCTTCCATGGTGCCAAATTCGGGATTCACTGCTTTATAATCGCGAACTGAATAATAGCTCCCGAGTTGCGTTTCATCTGCTTTTCTGCCTTCTATACCGATAGGCGTTACCGGCATAAACCAAAGAATCTGGACGCCCATTTTTTTTAATCTTGGTAAACTTTTTTCAAATGCCCTGAAGGTTCCTTCGGGCGTATATTGGCGAACATTTACTTCATATATATTGCTTTGGCCGCTCCATGCCGGATGCACCGATGCATCGTTTTTTCCTGCCTGCGCAAGAGAATCGCCATGGGTAAGTATAGCTAAGGAAAATAAAAAGATCGAAGAAAAGGCAACCGATATAACCTTGTTCATGAAAAATAATTTTATAAAGATAATAACCTGGTTTCTGCGAATAAATTTAGTCATTTATATAAAAGAGTACCTGATAAATCTCATTATTTTTGACTGATTAATTTACGATCTATGCCTGATAAAAAAGCCATGTATTACCGCGACTACCTGCAGCTTGATAAAGTTCTTGATGCACAGCGGCCGGAGAGTTTTGCAAAGGGAAATGAGCCGGCTCATGATGAAATGCTGTTCATTATCATTCACCAGGCATACGAGTTGTGGTTTAAACAAATTTTATTCGAGCTGGATTTCATCATTGATGTTTTTAAAAAGAAAAAGATTGATGATAATTCTGAGGATCTGAATCTCGTGCGCCATCGTTTGAACCGGGTCATTAAAATATGGGAACTGCTGACCCAACAGGTACGCGTACTCGAAACCATGACACCACTTGATTTTCTCGAATTCAGAAATTTGCTTACGCCGGCATCCGGATTTCAAAGCACGCAGTTCAGGCTGATCGAGGCACGGCTTGGATTGCAGATGGAAAACCGTTTTAACAAGGATTATTATAAACGTACCAATGCAGGAGGCTTTGATGAAGACGACTTTTATACCATTAACAAAACAGAGAGCGAAATCAGCGTTTTGTCATTAATTAATAAATGGCTGGAGAGAATGCCATTTTTTGAAATGGCTTTGTGGCAAAATTACAGGATGCAATTTCCCATCAGCAATGATCTGCATCCTTTCTGGAGTGATTACCGTACTATTTACCGGGAAGGATTGAATGCCCACGAGCGGGGCCGTATTGATGATTTTGACAGGAGGTTTTTTGAAAAGGAAAACGACGGGACAACCCTGCCGGTTGAAAAATATTTACTAACGGCAACGGCTATGCGTGCGGCTTTGTTTATTATGTTGTATCGTGATTTCCCGGTTTTTCAAACTTCTTACCAGGTGCTGGATGCACTGATCAATATTGATCATGAAATGGCCAACTGGCGGCATAAGCACGTGGATATGGTAAGAAGAATGATCGGAATGCGAACCGGTACCGGCAATACTACCGGCCGCGGTTATCTTGAGGGCGCCTTAATGAGCCACTATATTTTTAAAGATATAGCCGGCCTTTCTACCTTTTTAATTGAAAGAAAAAAATTACCGGTGTTGCCGGTGGAGCTGATAAGGAAGCTGAGTTATAGTGAGCAGTGACGGGAGATGGGTTAATTAGTTAACTGGTTAATTGGTTGATCTATTGTCCACCCGGTTTCTGCTCAAAGATCAATGCAGCCTTGCAAATCATAAATCGCAAATCGTATATCCATTAATCCATTTCTTCTCTTATTTCATCGCTGATTTTTACCAGCACTTTGTCGATGCGCTGGCCATCCATATCCACAATTTCAAAGGTAAATCCTCTCCATTCAAAAGTATCCCCGGTTTCGGGTATGCGTTTTAGCTCGTGTAAAATGAAGCCGGCGACGGTATCAAACTGGTTCTCGCCTTCGCCGATCCAGATCGTCTTATCAAACCTGTCGAGGAAATTGTAGAATTGTATTTGCGCATCTACCAGGAAGGTGCCATCTTTTCTTTCAACAATCTTATACTCATCATCCGTGGCTTCCGCCATTTCGCCGACAATGGCTTTTAAAATATCATTTACCGTTATCATACCAAGAAGGCTGCCATATTCATCCACAATAAAGGCATAATGAATTTTGCTTTCCTTAATTTTTTCAAGCACCTGGTAAGCGGAATTATTTTCCGGCACGAACAATGCTTTTTTCATGATGGATGAAAGGGGAGCATCCGGCTGCAAATACATTTCCTTTATATAAACCACGCCGCGGATGTCGTCAATATTTTCGTTGCAGACAGGGTAAACCGAATGTTGAAACTCTTTTATTTTTTCTCTCACCGAGGCGAGGTCCTCATTTATTTCAAACCACACAATATCGGTACGGTGCGTCATCAGTGAAGTGATGTTACGGTCGCCCAGGTGAAATACTCTTTCGATAATATCTTTTTCTTCTTCTTCTATGGTGCCGGATTCGCTGCCTTCGTTAATCATTGCTTTTATTTCTTCTTCGGTCACCTGGTTTTCAGGATGAGGTTGAATGTTTAGCAGCTTAAAAATTCCTGAGTTCACCGAACTCAATAACCACACCACAGGATAAGAAACCCGGCTTAAAAATTTTACGGGAAATGCGACAGATTTTGCGATGCGCTCCGGCCATAGGATGCCGATTCTCTTTGGCAGCAATTCACCAAATAAAATGGAAAGCAACGTGATAATGATTACCAATATTACCGTTGCAATGGTAGCCGCATAGGGTTTGATGATATTGATCTTTTCAAGATAGGGCTGCAGGTATTTCCCGAATTTTTCTCCTGAATACACGCCGGTAAGAATGGCAATAAGCGTAATGTATGTTTGCGTAGTTGATAAAAAAAGATCCGGGTTATCTTTTAGCTCAAGCGCCATCTTCGCTCTTTTATCGCCGCGGGAGGCGCTCACCTCGAGGCGGTTTCTTTTTGCAGAAACCAATGCCATTTCACTTATTACGAACAGTGCGTTGAGAAGTATCAGGAGAAATAAAATAAATACTTCAAACATATTATTTCATTGGAGGCAGCAAGCCTATTTTGGTGTTAAATATTTTTGACGTCGTGTAGCCGATTATCGCTCCAAGCAGGGCGCCACAAAATACATCGAACGGAAAGTGCACCCCTACATATACCTGGGCATAAGCGATCAGGAACGCCCATAAAAAAATTATGGCCCATTTGGGACTTACTGTTCTGTTAAACGTTGTAAATATAAACATTGCTATGGCAAAATGATTAGAAGCATGCGACGAGGTGAAACTCGAGCTTTCCGGGCAATAGCTGACGAGAAACCTCAAAGTGCCGGCAACCGCGGGTTCATGGCAGGGTCTTGCTCTTTCAAAGATATTTTTTACGATATTACTGCTGGTGTAATCGCTTATTCCGGCAGTAGCTCCAAGAAATAACGTCCAGTAAAAGCCTTTTATATTGAAATTGATAATCGCGAATATTGCAAGAAAAATATATAACGGCAGCCATACATATGGTTCGCGTATGAAAGGGAAGAACAGATCAAAAAAATGGCTGTGCCACCGGCCGTTCATTTCAGCAAACAAATGGTAGTCTGCATTTTTTAAATTTTCCGGCAAATACATGGCGATAACATATTGTATCCATATCATCTGTACAAAAATAACCAATGCGCTAAAACACTGGCTAATTATTTACTTTTGCTGCTTCGCGCTTACGTATTATATTATTAAATGAAAAAAACCGCCTGGCCGAGACTCCTTCGGTGGATGTTTGTCACCGCCATTGCATTGCTTGTCTTTATGACAATCATGCGGTTTGTATTTTTCTTTCATTTCAGATCCTCATCGTATACAGTTGCCAATTCTTTCGATGCATTTCTGTTAGGGTTAAATTTTGATACCCGGACCGTATGCGGTATTGTATTGTTCCCTTTTCTTATAGGCAGCCTGCGGTTAAGTTATAATGCGAGGCGCCGGCTTACGGCGGGCAGCATGGTGCAGTTGGTATTGACTGTTGCCATCATGGTGTTGATCATCATTTTTATGCATAAAGGTCATGTGCCCGGCTCATCGCTGGTATACATGATCATTTTATTTGTATTGATACTGGTATGGCTGTTGCTTACCAAAAACTGCAATCCCTTTGGCAATGCTGTATCGCGAAAAATATTTAAGGTTTATTTTTTTGCCGTCATAACATTGCTGGTGCTTCTGTATGCGGTGGATTATGAGCATTACGATTACCTGCACCAGCGGTTGAGCGCCAGCGTGCTCAACTATCTTTCAGATGCAAAAACCTCCATGAGCATGATTGCTCAAAGCTACCCGGTAATAACCCTGGTGGTGATCATTGCTATTTGTATTTTGCTTATATACAGATTAATTGCCTGGCAATTTAAAAAAATAGCGTTGCACGAATATAATGGCAGGAGGATACCCAAAACCATCATGGGTATGGCCTTCGCCTTATTACTGGGCCTCGGTATTTTCGGAAGGGTAAATCAATATCCCCTGAGATGGAGTGATGCTTTTGCGCTGAAAGATGATTTTAAAGCAAACCTTTCTTTGAATCCCGCACAGAGCTTTTTAAGCACGCTTCAATTCCGTCATTCTACTTACGACCTGAAAAAAGTAAAGGAATATTATCCTTTGATGGCGCAATATCTTTCCGTCAACAATCCTGATAGTATAAAGCTGAATTACAAAAGAGTTTTTTCTCCCGATTCATCTTTGCACACACCCAACGTAGTGATTGTTATTTGCGAAAGTTTCAGCGCCTACAAAAGCAGTATGTGGGGCAATCCGCTCAATACCACTCCTTATTTCAACGAGATGTGCCGGCAGGGAATTTTCTTCGACCGGTGTTTTACGCCTGCCTATGGCACGGCGCGAGGTGTGTGGGCTGTGATAACCGGCATACCGGATGTGGAATATCCAAATACCGCCAGCCGCAACCCTGCTGCGGTAGATGAACATACCATAATTAATGATTATACAAATTACGATAAGTACTATTTCATTGGTGGCAGCTTAAGCTGGGCTAATATAAGGGGCTTGCTTACCAACAATATCGCGGGCTTACACATGTATGAGTCAGAAAATTATAAGGCCAATTCTGTAGATGTGTGGGGCATTAGCGATAAAAGACTTTTTTTAGCGGCCAATAATACTTTTAAAAATCAACCCCGTCCTTTTATTGCTGTTATTCAAACGGCAGACAATCACCGGCCGTATACTATTCCTGATGAAGACAGGGCAAATTTCCAGTTGGTACATTACGCTGAAGATTCACTGCGCCAGTTCGGTTTCCAAAGCAATGATGAACTGAATGCTTTCCGTTATACTGATTTTTGTTTTAAAACTTTTATTGAAACAGCCAAAAAAGAAAAATATTTTAATAATACCATTTTTGTTTTTGTGGGAGATCATGGAATACCGGGCGATGCAGGAAAAATGTTTCCGAAAGCATGGGAAGCGGACGATCTGAGCTATCATCATGTACCGCTGCTGTTTTATTCGCCGGCACTACTCGCACCCGAACGCATTCATCGTACCTGCTCGCAGGCAGACATATTACCATCGGTTTCTGCGCTGGCACATATGCGTTATGTAAATACAACGATTGGAAAAAACTTGTTTGATACCATACCGGTTTTCAATACCAGGTTTAAGAATGCAGCGTTTTTATTTGATCCCACGTTTAAGCAAATCGGCATGATTACCGACAGGTATGTATATCTTCAAAGCCTGATAAGCGGAGCGGAAGATTTTCGCTCCAGCGACAGCAACGATCCGTTGCCTTCCACGCCGGACGTGCAGCAGGACAGGGCGGCGCTGAAGCAACTGGCGGATGCCTATTATCAAACGGCGGGTTATATGATGTTACATAATTCAAAGAGCCATGCTGCCGAATAAGGCCGGGACCTGAAGATATTATTTATCTTTTTAAAAATGTTCATAAAAGCAAGACTCATACGAACTGTGCCGATCACCATTCAGTGGGTGGTCGTGTTGTGGCTTATTTATATTGTCATTTTTACTATTTTCCGGATTTCCACGGTATGTTTGTTTAAACCGGCCGGCGTTTCAATAGCATCGCTGCTGCCTTCATTCTGGCTGGGTTTTAAGTTTGACGTAAAATGGATTGCAATAATTCTGCTGCCGATAGTCGTGTTATCGGTTTATCCAAAACTTTCCCCCTTCTTTTCAGAAAAAAATAAACGCATCTGGTCTTATTATCTTGCTGTTACCACATTAATAGTGCTGTTCTTCTTTGGGGCTGATTTTGGAAATTTCAGCTACAACCATACCCGCATCAACGCCAGTGCGCTCAATTTTGCAGAAGATCCTGTTACGTCGGCCAAAATGCTGTGGCAGAGCTATCCAATGGTTTGGTTTCTTTTTTTGCTGCTATTCACGGTATACATCATAGCCCGGGTTTTTAAGAGAACGCACGTACGGACTATTAAAAGAAATTCAATGCTAACGACTACGTATAGACGAAGATGGCACCTGGCTGCGATCATTTTCTTGGTGTGGTGTGTTTACGGCATTTTCTCTTTTACGCCGTTAAGATGGAAAGATGCGTTCCTGCTCAATGATAATTTTAAATCGTATGTGGCGCTGAATCCTTTGCAGAATTTCTTCAGCACGCTGAGCTTCAGAACCCCGTCGTTTGAAGACGCAAAGGCAAAATCCTATTTTCCCGTGGTGGCCGGTTTTTTGCAGCTTGATTCAGACAATATTGCTAATAAGGATTACACCCGTTTGGTGCTGCCGGACAGTAAAGCGCTGGAAAGCAGGCCCAACGTGGTATTGGTAATATGTGAAAGTTTCAGTATGTACAAGAGCAGTATGAGCGGCAACCCGCTGAATACTACTCCGTATTTTAAATCTCTGTGCGATAGCGGTATCTTTTTCGACCATTGCTTTACGCCCACCTTTGGCACTGCCCGCGGTGTTTTTGCCGTTCTTACCGGTACCCCGGATGTGCAGCTTTCAGAATTTTCTTCACGAAACCCGGAAGCGGTAAAACAACGCACCATAATCAACGATTTTACGGATTATGATAAATTTTATTTTTTAGGGGGCAACAGCAATTTCAACAATTTTGAAGGCCTGGTGGAGAATATCGACAACCTGAAACTTTACCAGGAAGGATCGTACCGGTCTCCCCCCCTGAATGTGTGGGGCATCAGCGATAAGAATCTTTTTTTAGAAGCCGAGAAGGTTTTTTCAAAGGAGACCAGGCCATTTTTTGCCATCGTTCAAACAGCAGACAATCACCGGCCATATACCATACCCATGGAAGACAGCGATTTTGAGAGGAGGACCGTAAATGAAGATACGTTGGTGAAATATGGCTTCGATTCCCAAAAAGAATTTGATGCATTTTGCTATACTGACTATTGCTTCAGGAAATTTATTGAAAGCGCAAAACAGCAACCCTGGTTCAGCAATACGGTATTTGTGTTTATCGGCGACCATGGCGTGGAAGGGGATGCCTCTCAAATGTATCCCGATGCATGGACATCAGGGAGGCTGAGCGATGAGCATGTTCCGCTGTTATTTTATGCGCCTGACCTGTTAATTCCTGAAAGGAAAAACGAAGTCGTTTCCCAGATAGATGTGCTGCCTACGCTGGCAGGCATGATGCACCTGCCTTATACCAATTCTACATTGGGCCGGGATGTTTTGCACGCCAGGAACAGAATGGATGCCGCTTTCATTATTCATCACGATGAAGGCAATATCGGCATTGTTACCGGTGATTATTATTTTGTAAAAAATCTCAGGATAAAAAAAGAAGAATTAATGCCTATGCATTCCGGCGCGCCTATGCTGAGTCCTGCTCAAAAAGATTCAGTGATGAATCGGCTATCAACATTGACTTCGGCTTTGTATGAAACCGCCAAGTGGATGCTGGTGAATAATAAGAAATAATTATACGTTTTTTACTTTTTTGGCAATGATCACCATGCGCGGTGAATTTCTAATGTGATAGCTGTTAAAATCATAATCGCCATATACATTCACTACCTGCAGCCCATAATAAGCAAACATTTCGGTGAAATCGCCTAATGAAAATTTGGCAACTTTTTCTGTGAATTCAAGTGGCTTATCGCGTTGTTCGTCTTCAACAATTATTTTTTTATAAAAATGGGTTTCATCATACCATTTTGTAACCATGAAATTCACCTTCTCTACCGTTACTTCATACCGGCGCTTAAAATGATCTTCTGCATAATGTACATTCAGGAAGTCGAGGATAAAAGTGCCATCGGGTTTTATGGATTGTGCAATGGTGCGGATGGCGTCTTCATGTTCCCGCCTCGTATCAAAATATCCGAAGCTGGTAAAAAAATTAAATGCACAATTGAAATAATTGATCCAGAAAGGCAGCCGCATATCGTGCACAAAAAAGTGAAGGTTCTCTGATTCAAATTGTTTGGCGTACCGGATGTTTTCTGTTGCAAGGTCAATGCCGGTAACGTCAAATCCTTTGGCAGCAAGTATTTTAGAGAGTCTTCCCCGGCCGCATGCCGCGTCCAGCATAAAAGAATTTTTATCCGGATGTAAAAGCCCGAGAATATTGTCTATAAATTTTTTTGCTTCAGCCTCATCCCGTTTGAAATACAGCAGATGATAATAGGGCGAGTTAAACCATTCTTTATACCAGGGTATCGTTGCTGTCATAATACAAAAGTAGTGGATTAGTAGCTGGAGATTGGATGACCGGAAATTAATTCTATTAGTGAAACATTTCATTCTTTTTCCGGACCAAACGCGGCTCCATTCAAATAACTGATATACTATTGCCCGATTGCGAATCATCCAATCATCAATCGCTATTTATGTTATCTTTACGCCCTAAAATTTGAAAAG
Organism: uncultured Ginsengibacter sp.; assembly: GCA_964627765.1. Classification (GTDB taxonomy): domain Bacteria; phylum Bacteroidota; class Bacteroidia; order Chitinophagales; family Chitinophagaceae; genus Ginsengibacter. The sequence continues at coordinate 58,982 of CAZVKO010000010.1, forward strand.
TGGCACTGATAAAAAGTATATCCGGTATCAGAGGAACGATAGGAGGAGAACCGGGTAAAAATCTGACACCCTTTGACATCGTAAAATTTACTTCAGCATTCGCTTCATGGGTACAGGCAAAATATCCGGGAAATAAAAACATTGTTATCGGGAGAGATGGCCGTATCAGCGGTGCCATGGTGAGCAGCCTTTGTGCCAATACCCTTATGGCCTATGGTTTCAACGTAACCGATCTGGGCCTTACCACTACGCCTACTGTAGAGATAGCAGTGCTGGGCGAAAAAGCGGCGGCAGGAATTATTCTTACAGCAAGCCATAATCCAAAGGAGTGGAATGCACTTAAATTATTAAATAATACGGGTGAATTTATTTCAGCGCAGGATGGCGCGGAAGTGCTTGACATAGCTGAAAAGGAAAATTTTTTATTTGCTCCTGCAGACAAAGTGGGCATGTATGCCAAAGACGATTCCTACCTGCAAAAGCATGTGGATGCAGTAGTGAATTATGAACTGGTGGATGCGGCTGCAATAAAAAAAGCAAAGTTTAAGGTAGTGGTGGATGCCATTAATAGCTCAGGCGCTGTGTATGTTCCTGCGTTGTTAAAAGCATTGGGTGTTAAAGAGGTAACAGTTTTATTTGGAGATATCAACGGAAAATTCGAGCACAATCCTGAACCGCTGCCTGCTCATCTTACGAGCCTCAGTGCGGAGGTAAAAAAACAAAACGCGCAGCTGGGCATTGCTGTAGATCCTGATGTAGACAGGCTTTGCTTCGTTTGTGAAGACGGGAGCATGTTTGGGGAGGAATATACATTGGTAGCGGTTGCAGATTATGTTTTAAGCAGGCGAAAGGGGAATACCGTAAGCAATATGTCGTCTACAAAAGCCCTGAAGGAGATTACGCAAAAGCATGGTGGCGAATATTTTCCTTCCGCAGTAGGGGAGGTGAATGTGGTGAATAAAATGAAAGAAGTGCATGCCGTGATCGGAGGTGAAGGCAATGGGGGTATTATCGTCCCGGATTTTCATTATGGCCGGGATGCTTTGATTGGCATCGGCCTGTTCCTCACGCATCTGGCGCATTCCGGTAAATCAATGAACCAATTACGTGGCACCTATCCTGATTATTTTATTTCAAAGAATAAAATTGCGCTGGAAACAAGTGTGGATGTAAAGGAAATTTTTGAAAAAATAAAAGATAAATACAAAAGCCATCCCATGAATACAGAGGATGGCTTGAAGATTGAGTTTGATAAAGACTGGGTGCATCTCAGAACCAGCAACACCGAGCCAATTATCAGAATTTATTCGGAAAGCAATTTTGAAACAACGGCAGAAAATATTGCCAAAAAGATCATGAAAGATATTCGTGAGGCAATGTAGTTTGCATTCGGGTAATTCGCAATAATTCGTGTAATCAATAGAATAAACAATCAGGCAAAACGTGAACAGAATATATTTCGATAATGCGGCAACCACTTCGCTCGATCCGGAAGTGCTGGATGCCATGATGCCTTACCTTACTGAAAAGTTTGGCAACCCGTCATCTATTTATTCTTATGGGCGCGAAACCAGGATGGCAGTGGAAAATGCCCGGAAGTCCGTTGCCAGAATTTTAAATGCGCATCCCGCAGAAATTTTCTTTACCAGCGGGGGAACGGAAAGCGATAATACTGCCATCAATGGTGCTGTTTATGATCTGGGTTGTGAAAGAATCATTACTTCCCCTTTGGAACACCATGCTACATTACATACGGTAGAGCACCTTGCCAAAACCAATAAGGCAGAAGTGTGTTATGTAAAAGTATTGGCAAACGGTGATATAGATATGAATGACCTGGAAAGATTGCTGGGTGAAACAAATAAAAAATCTTTGGTCACGCTGCTTCATGCCAATAATGAAACCGGCAACCTCCTTGATCTGGAAGAAACCGGTAATTTGTGTAAAAAATACCAGGCCGTCTTTCATTCAGATACCGTACAAACGGTCGGTCATTTTCCTTTCGATTTGAGAAATACCCCGGTTCATTTCATCACCGGCGCCGGGCACAAGTTTCACGGACCCAAAGGCGTTGGTATTTTATACATAAACGAAAATGTAAAGATCCATCCTTTGATCAATGGTGGCGGCCAGGAGCGTAACATGCGTGCCGGAACAGAAAATATTTATGGTATTGCAGGCTTCGCCAAAGCCCTCGAGATAGCAACCGCAAACTATGAAAAAGACAGTAAGTATATTGGCGATATAAAAAAATATATGCGCGATAAGTTGCTTCGAAATATTCCCGGCATTTCATTCAATGGCAACCCGGAAAAGAGTTCCTACACTATTCTCAGTGTGGCATTTCCCAAAACAGAAAAATCGGAGATGCTGTTGTACAACCTTGATATTGCCGGTATCTGTGCCAGTGGCGGCAGCGCCTGCACATCCGGTGCGGATGCAGGCAGCCACGTAATTCGCGCTATAGCGAATAATCCGGACCAGGTTACGGTTCGCTTTTCTTTTAGCAAATACAATACAAAGGAAGAGGTAGATACGGTGGTGGAAAAACTAAAAGAGATGATATAGCATGAAACTTTTACTTCCTTTAAATTTTTCGGTTGTCTTATTTTGTCTTACCGCTTGTGCAGGCAGAAATAGTAATGCAGATATTGATACAAGCCTTATTGATTCATCCCGTATTTCAAAAAATTTTACCCCGGATACCTTTGAAACAGGAAAAGTAATTCCCAATGTCGTTTGTCATACTGATGCATCCCAATCGTATGCATTGTATCTGCCGGCAGAATCAAAAAACAGGGCGCTGCCGGTAGTCTATTTCTTCGATCCTCATGGTGATGGTTCTTTACCGTTGGTAAAATATAAGCCGCTTGCCGAACAGTATCATTTCATTTTGGCGGGAAGTAATAATTCAAAAAACGGAAATGACTTCCCTGCTGCCGATAAGATATGGGAGAATTTACTTACCGATACCAAAAATCGTTTACGCATAGACGTTAGTCAGGTATATGTATGCGGGTTTTCCGGCGGCGGTAAGGTGGCTTCTTATCTTGGTCTGAATCATCCTGAAATAAAAAGTGTGATCGCCGGGGGAGCCGGGATATCATTAACCGGCAACGGCGGCAATATTAATTTTACATTTACCGCCCTTGCAGGCACCGGTGATATGAATATGACCGACCTGGTAAATATTAATAATGAACTGGATAAAACTACTGCACGGCATCGTATTATTTTTTTTAACGGCATACATGAATGGGCGCCTGAAAATACTATGAATACTGCATTTGAAGGACTGCTGCTGGATGCAATGTTTAAAAAAATTATTCCGGTTAACGATTCTTTTGCCAACAGCTATGTTGCGGGCGCCAAAGCTGCCGTTACCGGTTTGCTGGCCGAACATAATTATACAAAAGCTGAAGCTGCCTGCACCGTGGCGATCAGTTTGCTTACCGGGGTATCAGACCAGGTAACCTGGTTTGAAGAAAAGGACAAATCCATAAGAGAGGATGCTGCCTACCAGCATCAATATAGTACGGAGCAGGATTTATTCACGCAGGAAGAAAATATTAAAAACAATTATCAGCAACATTTCGAATCAGGGGATATGGCTTATTGGCAAAATACCATTGACAATGTAAAGCAAAAAGCAAAATCACCTACTCCGGAAGGTGCCATGTACCAGCGGCTGCAGGCATATCTTTCGCTTGCATTTTATTCTGTTGCAAACCAGTTGATCAATAACCAGCGGAACGACGATGCACGTCATTTTGTGGAACTGTATAAGTTAGCTGATCCCGCCAATAGTGAAGCATGGTATATGTCTGCCATTTTGGATGCACGCAGTAATGATGCAGCCACAGCCAATGCTGATCTGCTGAAGGCGGTAGCCAATGGGTTTGCCGATAAGAACCGGCTGGATAACCAGGCTGAGTTCATTCAATCAGGCGGTAAGATTGATGTGCAGAAAATTGAACAAAAAATAAAATAAGCGCTGCTCCCGATTCTTTTTTGATACCAACCTTTTAGTTAAACTTCGCATCATACAAAGTGTTTTCAGAACATTTATTTATAATCATCTATCTTTAACCACAACTTTCATTCATCAATCCACTAAATCTTAAGTTTATGAAACAAAAAAATCTTGCCCTTCCTCTTACTGTTTTTACTGCATTTATCCTATTCATAGCCGGTTGTTCAAAAGGCCCTAAAGGAGACACGGGCGCTACAGGACCCCAGGGTCCCCAGGGTACAACAGGTGCAACAGGCCCTGCCGGTACGGCCAATGTTATTTATTCACCCTGGCTCAATGTAGCATTTCAGCAAAGCGGGGTGGATACCAATGTGCTTGGAACTATACCTGCTCCTGAATTGTCTGATTCCATTTTGAACAGCGGTTTTGTGAAAGTATATTACAATGCAGGCAGCGACGCACCCGGCGGCCAGTTTGTATTGTCGTTGCCCATTGATGAGCCATTTTTATTTACAGATACGGCGCAGAATCCGATAACATTAATTGCAAATCCTTACTTCACTCTTGATACCATCTATGTTCTTGCCAATTATGATTTGAGCTCCTACCAGCAAAGCGGGTATAATTATTCACAATTCAGGTACATAATTATACCGGGAGGCGTTGCAGGATTGCCCGCAAAAATTGGCGAGGCTAATAAACCTTTGGATTGGAATAATTATAATGCGGTAAAACAATATTTCGGACTTAAAGATTAAATATTATTAATAGATTATTTAAAAAAAGCACAGGATGATTTTTCACCTGTGCTTTTTTATTTACTGTTTTGGATTTGTTTTCTTACACTATTAAAATAAAGAGCAGTTTTATTCTTATTATCTTGAGGTAGAGAAATAGCGATCTGAGTTTTT
>CAZVKO010000011.1:0-2909 GCA_964627765.1 uncultured Ginsengibacter sp.
CAGATGGTGCGGATAGGCGTTGGCGAACTTGTCGAGCTTGACCAGCGCGAGCTGCTCGAGCGCGATCTTCTCGCGCTCGTCCTTGGGCACGCCCTTCATCTCCAGCCCGAAGCTGACATTGCCGAGCGCGGTGCGCCACGGGAACAGCTGGGCGAAATCCTGGAACACGACGCCGCGGTCCATGCCGTGGCCGTTGACCGGCTTGCCCCCGATCCTGATCGCGCCGGCGCTCGGCTTTCGCCACGCCTTTCATCTCGAGACCGAAGGCGACGTTGCCGAGCGCGGTGCGCCAGGGAAAAAGCTGCGCGAAATCCTGGAACACGACGCCGCGGTCCATGCCGTGGCCGGTGACGGCCTTGCCGCCGATGCGGATTTCGCCGGCGGCCGGCGTCAGGAAGCCGGCGATGATATTCAAAAGCGTCGACTTGCCGCAGCCGGATGGACCAACGATGCAGACGAACTCGGACGCATCGACCTTGATGCTGACGTCCTTGACGCCCGGCACCTTGCCGCCGGGCGTGTCGTAGACGAGCGAGACGCCGCTGATGTCGATCGGGAGCATGCGCGCGCTACCCCTTTGCCATCCGCACCATGCCCCAGCGGTGGACGGTGGCGCGTTCGATCGAGCCGAACACCAGACGTTCGGTCATGAATCCGACGAGGCCGATGACCACGAGGGAGGCCATCATGACGTCGGTCTGCAGGAACTCCTTGGAATCGAAGATCACCCAGCCGAGGCCGAAATCGGAGGCGGCGATCATCTCGGCCCCGACCACGGCGATCCACGAGCGCAGGAACGCCTGCCGCATGCCGGTGATGATGAACGGGGAGGCGCCGGGAACGATCACCTTCCAGAACAGCCGCTTCTCGTCGGCGCCCATGGCGCCGGCCGCGCGCAGCCACAGCGGATTGACCGAGCGCACGCCGGTCCAGGTGTTGAACAGCATCGGAAAGGTCGCGGCATAGAAGACGATCAGCACCGTCGTCAGGTTGCCGATGCCGAACCACAGCATGAACAGCGGCACCAGCGCGAAGGACGGGATCGGCATCAGCGCGCTGACCAGCGGCAGAAAGAAGTTCTCGACCGGCTTGAAGCGCGCCATCAGGATGCCGAGCGGCAGGCCGACGCCGATGGCGAGCGCGAAGCCGAGAAGCACGCGGTAGAGCGTGGCCGCCGCGTGCTCCAGCATGCTGCCGTCGGCGAGCATGCCGTAAAGCGTCGACAGCACGGTCGGGATGGTCGGCAGCAGCACCTGCGGGAACAGGCCGCTCACGGCGACGCCCTGGTAGAACGCCGCCGCCGCCGCGAGCGAGAGAAGGCCGCGGATCAAGGTGCGTCGCCGCTGCGCGGTGTCCGACATGGCGTCAGCCCATCGATTCCATCATGCCCCAGCGCACGACGGTGTAGTCCTCGATCTTCTGGAACACGTATTTCTCGAGCCCGAGGCCGATCAATGCGATGACGACGATGCCGGCCATCATCGCGTCGGTGTTGAGGAACTCGCGCGCGCCGAAGATCAGCCAGCCGAGACCCCACGGCACGGCGGCGAGCATCTCGACGGCGACCAGAATGCGCCAGGCCTGCGCCAGGCCGAGCCGCAAGCCGGTCAGGATGTAGGGCAGGGCGGCGGGCAATATGACAAGGCGGAAGATGCGGCCATCGTCGGCGCCCATGGCGAGCGCCGACCGCAGCCAGATTTCCTTCACCGCCTTCACGCCGGTCCAGCTGTTGAAGATGACGGCGAACATCGACACGAAAGCCACGAGCAGCACGGCCGACACTTCGCCCGGCCCGAACCACAACAGGAACAACGGCGCATAAGCGAGCCCCGGGATCGGCGCCAGGATCGATACGAGCGGCAGGATGATGTCCTCGGCGCGCCGCGAGCGGCCCATCAGCACGCCGATGCCGACGCCGAAGATCGCCGCGAGGCCGAAGCCCGACAACAGGCGCAGCAGCGTTTCGATCGCGTGATGCGGCAGGATGCCCGACACCGTCAGATCGACGAAGGAGCGCGCCACGTCCTCGAGCGTCGGAAACAATTTGCGCGGAAACACGCCGGCGCGAGCGACGATCTCCCAGATCGCGCCGACCACCACAAATGGAAATGCATTGCGTGCGAAGGCGCGAAGACGCTCGCCGCCCATCGCCGCCGGGGCGCGAAAAGTCGCGGCATGGCTCATGTGCCGGCGTCCTCCTCCCCACGATGTTCTGTCGCGGTGCAAAGCCGGAGTTTGGCCGGTGCGCCGCCGCAAGCTTGTGTCAGCCCTTGTCGTGAGGATAGTGCGCTTTCGGCGGCGGCCACAAGCTGCCACGCGCCGCGCCGCTGCAATTGCTGCCGCCTCTGGCGGAGATGCGACAGAACGGGTAAAGGCCTGCCGCCATCGTCCGCGATCGCGGCGGCGGGAGAACGGGAGAGTTTCGGGATGTCGAAGAATTCACAGAAGATCGGCTGGATTGGCGTCGGCCGCATGGGCTACCAGATGGTGGAGCGCCTGATCAGGGCGGATTACGACGTCTCCATCTGGAACCGGACGAAGGCGAAGGCCGAGCCTCTCGCCGCGCTCGGCGGCAAGATCGTCGACACGCTCGCCGATCTGTCCGCCGTCGACATGCTGTTCGCCATCGTGTCGGAGGGCAAAGACCTCGAGGAGGTCTATTTCGGCAAGAACGGCATCGTCACGACCGCCAAGGGCAAGCTGCCGAAGATCTTCGTCGACTGCTCGTCGATCTCGGTCGAAGATTCGGTCCGCATCCGCGGCCGCCTCAAGGAGCATGGCGTCGAATTCGTCTGCGCGCCGGTCTCCGGCAACGGCCTCGTCATCAAGGCCGGCAAGCTCTCCTCGGTCGTGTCCGGTCCGGAAGCGGCGTCCAAGGAAGCGATGCCGATCATCGAGGTGTTCGCGCC
>CAZVKO010000012.1:0-4603 GCA_964627765.1 uncultured Ginsengibacter sp.
GATCGCCGCGGCCACGATATAGGAGGTCAATACCCAGTTGATCTGGTCGAGCGAGGCCGAGAGCGAGCCCTGCATGTAAGGCAGCGCGACGTTCGCAATGGTGGTGTCGAGCGCCTGCATGATCGTCGCCGTCATGGCGCAGACCGTGATCAGGGTGCGCCGCAGCGTCGGCGACATGGCGCTGGTGGCGGACGGGCTCATCGCCGCGCGTGCCCTCTTACTTTGCGGTTTCCTTCGCGGCCACGCCACCGCCGAGCCAGGCCGGCCAGCGGCTGTGATGCGTGTCGATCGAGACGTTGACGCTCATGCCAGCGCGCAACAGGCGCATCGCCTCGTTCTTGTCGAAAGTGATCCGCACGGGCACGCGCTGCACAACCTTCACCCAGTTGCCGCTCGCGTTCTGCGGCGGCAGGATCGAAAACTGCGCGCCGGTGCCGGGGCTGACCGAGGTCACCGTGCCGGTGAAGCTCTGGTCGGGGAACGAGTCGACATCGAGCGTCGCCTTCTGGCCGATGCGCAGATAGGTGATGTCGGTTTCCTTCGGATTGGCGTCGACCCACGGCGCCTGATCGTCGACGACGCTGAACACCGGCGTGCCGGCCGGCACGAAGCGGCCGAGCTGGATGTTGTCGACCTGCGTCGCGGTGCCGGAGATCGGCGCGCGGATCACGGTATGGGCGAGATCGCGCTCGGCATTGTCGAGCGCGGCCTTGGCCTGAGCGTATTCGGGGAACCGCTCGAGCGGCAGGTTCGGATTGCCGAGCAGTTGCGCCAATGTCGTGTCGCGCTGCTGCTGCGTGAACTTCGCCTGCAACTGCGCGGTGACGAGGCCGGCGGTGGCCGTGTCGACGTCGGCCTGCGAACCGGCCTGCGAGGTGAGCAGCCGCTGCTTGCGGTCAACGTCACGCTGCTTCAGCTCGGCATTCTTCTGGGCAAGATCGGCGAGCGTCGTCAGCGACGTCAGCGTGGTCCTCGCCTTTTCGTAATCGGTCCCGGCGGCGTCGAGCTTGGCCTTCGCCGCGTCGAGCGCCAGCTTGTAGGGCTGATTGTCGAGCGTGAACAGTTCGTCGCCCGGACTGACGTGCTGGCCCTCCTGCACCGCGATGTGCACGATCTTGCCGGAGATGTCCGGGGTGATCAGCACCTTCTGCGCGCCGACATAGGCATTGTCGGTCTCGATGTAGCGGCCGCCCATCATGTAGAACAGCCCGCCGCCGACGATGGCGAGCGCCGGCAGCACGACCAGCAGGATCATGCGCAGCCGCTTGCGGCCGTTGCGCGGCGCAGGCGCCGGCTGAGCAGCCTCCGCCTTGGCGCCCGGCGCCGACTTGGCCTCCGGCGCGGGAACGATCTTCAGAGCCTTGTCACTCATGTCCTAACCAGTCGCAGTTTGGTCGTGCGAACCGCCGCCGTTGCGGGCGATGGCCGAGCGCAAATTGTCCTTGATGGCTTCGAGCTCACGCAGCAGACGCTCGCGCGAGGCCTCGTCGATCTTGTCGAGCACGGTCGCCATCATGTCGGTTCCGAGCGTCGTGAGTTGCTCGAGCAACGGACGGGCCGCCGGCGTCAGGTAGAGCCGGTTGGCGCGGCGGTCGTTGGGGTCGGGGCGGCGCTCGATGAGGCCGTTCTCGGCGAGCCGGTCGAGCAGGCGCGTCAGCGAGATCGGCTGCAGGTCGAGCACCTCGGCGAGTTCCGATTGCTTGAGGCCCTCGAAGCGGTCGAGCCGCATCAGCACCGTCCACTGGGCGCGCGAAATGCCGAACTGGCGGGCACGCTGGTCGGCATAGGTGCGCAGCAGTCGCGCGACGTCGATCAGATCAAGGCCGATTTCACGGGGAACGGGAAATTGTGGCATAGCAGCAAAACTAAGGGTCGTATCTCTATCAGTAGCGTTATAATAAGCATCCTTATAATAACGTCAAGCACAAACATTGTGCAGGGCAGCAATTAGTTCTCCCCGCGGCGGCCATGCCGACGGTACTCCTGACAAGCCGAAAGCCCTCGGGCACAGTCTGCGCCTCGCAAAGCCAAGACCACCCGGGACACATCATGGACATCGGTTTCATCGGATTGGGCAACATGGGCGCACCCATGGCCCGCAGGCTCATCGACGCCGGCCACAAGCTCGTCGTCTACGACACGCGCAATGACGCGGTCGCGCCCTTCGTCGCCGCCGGCGCGCAGCTCGCCTCCTCGCCGCAGGACGTCGCCGATCGCGTCGAGACGGTGATGGCGAGCCTGCCGTCGCTTCAGGTGTCCGAGAAGGTCGCAACCGGCGAAGGCGGCGTCATCCACGGCAAGCGCATCAAGGTCTTCATCGACCTGTCGACCACCGGCTCGGCGATGGCGATCAAGATCGCCGACACGTTGGCCAAGAAGAACATCGTGCAGATCGACTGCCCGGTCTCGGGCGGCGTCGGCGGCGCCACCAAGGGCACGCTCGCGGTGATGGTCTCCGGACCGAAGGCGGAAATCGACAAGGTGAAGGACGCGCTCGCCGTGTTCGGCAAGGTCTTCGTCATCGGCGAGAAGCCGGGCATGGCGCAGACGATGAAGCTCGCCAACAATTTCCTCTCGGCGACGGCGATGGCGGCGACCGCGGAAGCCGTCGCCATGGGCGTCAAGGCCGGGCTCGATCCCGCCGTGATGGTCGACGTCATCAATGCCGGTTCGGGCCGCAACACGGCGTCCGACCAGAAATTCCCGCAGTCGATCCTGCCGCGCACGTTCAACTACGGCTTCGGCACCGCGCTGATGCTCAAGGACGTGCGGCTGTGCTTCGACGAAGCGAACAATTTGTCGACGCCGCACGCCGTCATGGGCACGGTGCTGGCGCAATGGGAGGCGACCAACAAGGCGTATGGCGGCGACAGCGACTTCACCGCCATCGTCAAGCTGGTTGAAGGCGAAGCCGGCGTCACCATCGGGGGCAGGAAATCATGAGCGACGACATCCACGAGGTCTATGCCGTCTGCTACGGGTCGCATGCGAGGAAGCGCGCCGAGAACTACATCTTCGGCGATCCCCACGACGAGATGACGTCGATCGCCTATTACGTCTGGGTGATCAGGGGGCCGCACGGCACCTTCGTCTGCGACACCGGCTTCGACGAGACCGCGGCGCAGGAACGCGGCCGCAAGATCTCGAAGCCGGTCGGCGAGGGCCTCAAGGCGCTCGGCGTCGATCCGGCCAAGGTCGATCACGTCATCGCCACGCACATGCACTGGGACCACGCCGGCAATTACGACCTGTTCCCCAATGCGCGCTATCACATCCAGGACACCGAGATGGCCTACTGCACCGGCCGCTGCATGTGTCACCAGATGCTGCGCGTGCCGTTCTCGGAAAGCGACGTGCACGCGATGGTGAAGAAGGTGTTCGACTATCGCGTCGACTTCCACGACGGCGACGAGGAGATCGTGCCGGGCATCACCGTCCACAAGATCGGCGGCCACTCGAAGGGACTGCAGTCGGTGCGGGTGAAGACGCAGCGAGGCTACGTCGTCGTGTCCTCCGACGCCTGCCATCTCTATTCGCATATGGACGAGGGCCGCGTCTTCCCGATCACCTACTCGGTCGCCGACACGCTCGAGGGCTACAGGAAGCTGCTCAAGCTCGCCTCCTCGCGCCATCACATGGTGCCCGGTCACGATCCCGAGGTGCTCAAGCTCTATCCGGCGGCGAAGCCGGGGCTGGAAAACTGGGTGGCGCGGCTGGACGTCGCACCGAAGGTGTAAGCCGAGGTGCGTAGGGTGGGCTATGGCGCGAAGCGCCGAGCCCACCGGCGGCGCCGACACAATTGATGACCAGTCGGTGGGCACGGCGCGCAGCGCGCGCCTTTACCCACCCTACCGGGCACGCGCCTCACACCAATCCCAACTCGCCGAACGCATCCTGGTGATAAGCGGCGCTTTGCTCCGAGAAACAGCAGAAGATGACGTGCACGAGCCCGCGTGGGCGCGCGGCGATCTCCGCCGCCACCGTGCCGACGGCGATGCGCGCGGCGCGGTCGGCCGGAAAGCCGTAGATGCCGGTCGAGATCGCCGGGTAGGCAAGCGAAGCAAGGCGGAACTGCGCGGCGAGATCGAGCGCGGTGCGATAGCAGCCGGCGAGCAGCGCGTCTTCGTCGGCATTGCCGCCGTTCCACACCGGCCCGACCGCATGGATGATGTGGCGCGCCTTGAGCCGATGTCCGCCGGTGATCTTGGCCGAACCGGTGTCGCAGCCGCCGAGCGTTGCGCATTCCTGCCGCAATCCGGGACCGGCAGCGCGATGTATGGCGCCGTCGACACCGCCGCCGCCGGAGAGCTTACGGTTGGCGGCGTTGACGATGGCGTCGACAGCGAGCGTGGTGATGTCGGCGACGATGATCTCGAGCCGCGTCGGCCCAACCTCGGCGATAAGGGACATGAGGGAAGCATAGCATTTCTGTCGTCGCCGCGAATGCGGGGACCCATACTCTGTGCCATCTCGTGTCTGCTGCGGAGTATGGGTCCCGGGCCTCGCTGGCGCTCGCCCGGGACGGCAAGCCGCCTACCCCCGCTCCGCCGCGACCTCGGCCTTGAGATCGATGCTTGAGCGCACGCCGATGTCGGCGTAATGC
>CAZVKO010000013.1:0-79480 GCA_964627765.1 uncultured Ginsengibacter sp.
GTATGATGAATCTGCAAGGCATGTGCCATGGAAAATCTTATCTGATTTTAAGGGGAATGAGCTCGCCGGAATTGAATACGAACAATTACTTCCATCCGAAGCAAACACTTTGGAAAAAATTCGCGAGATCACTCCGGATGCTGAGCCTTTCAAAGTTGTATTGGGAGATTTTGTAACCACGGAAGATGGTACCGGTATCGTGCATACTGCTCCTGCATTTGGTGCAGACGACTTTAAAGCCGGCAAAAAAAATAATCTGGGCATCCTTACCCTGGTAGATAAAGAAGGAAAATTTGTGGATGGCGTAGGAGAATTTAGCGGGCGATTTGTCAAGAATTATAAGGACGATCCGAATTATACTGATGTAAATGTGGATATTTCCGTAAAGCTGAAAAAAGAGAACCGGGCATTTAAAGTTGAGAAATACGAGCATAACTATCCCCATTGCTGGCGCACAGACAAACCCATTATTTATTATCCCCTTGATGCATGGTTTATAAAAACCACTGCGGTAAAAGACAGGATGATTGAGCTAAACAATACCATTAACTGGAAACCTGCATCCACCGGCACAGGCAGATTTGGCAACTGGCTGGAGAATATGGTTGACTGGAACCTGAGCCGCAGCCGCTTTTGGGGAACGCCTTTGCCTGTTTGGAGAACGGAAGACGCCTCAGAAGAGAAATGTATCGGTTCAATAAAGGAATTGAAGGATGAAATAAAGAAATCAATAACGGCCGGGCTCACTAAAGTTGAGAGCAGCGTGGATGCATATATAGAAAAATTGACATCAGACCTGCACAAGCCATTTGTTGACGACATCGTTTTGGTTTCAGAAAAAGGCAGGCCAATGAAACGCATTCCCGACCTGGTGGATGTATGGTTTGACAGCGGCGCCATGCCGTATGCCCAATGGCATTTCCCCTTTGAGAATAAAGAAAAGATCGTTTCTCCTTCAGGAGAGGCCCGGGGTAAGGCTTTCCCTGCGGACTTCATTGCTGAGGGAGTGGACCAGACAAGAGGCTGGTTTTACACACTGCATGCATTGGGCGTTTTATTGTTCGACAGCGTTGCATTCAAGACCGTAGTTAGTAACGGGTTGGTACTCGATAAGAATGGCAATAAAATGAGTAAGCGTGTTGGTAACGTAGTAGATCCGTTTGAAACACTCGACATTTTCGGGCCGGATGCAACAAGATGGTATTTAATTACCAATGCTTCTCCATGGGATAGTTTGAAATTCGATATTGAAGGAATAAAAGAAGTGCAGCGAAAATTTTTCGGAACACTGTACAATACCTACCAGTTTTTTGCCTTGTACGCCAATGTGGATGGTTTTGCATTCAACGAAAAATATATCCCGGTAAGTGAACGTCCCGAGCTGGACCAGTGGATACTTTCTTCATTACATTCATTAATTAATTCGGTAACTAAAAGTTTCGACGATTATGAACCCACCCAGGCAGGCAGGGCGATTGAGACTTTTATCGATGAACACCTGAGTAACTGGTATGTCCGTCTCTCCCGTCGCAGATTCTGGAAAGGAGAATACGAACATGATAAGATATGCGCTTATCAGACATTATATGAATGCCTGCAGGTAATCAGCCAGCTGATAGCTCCGGTGGCTCCTTTTTTCGCTGACTGGCTGTTCAGAAATGGTAATGAAGTAACCAGGCAGATCGGTGTTGAATCAGTTCATCATACTGACTTTCCCAAAGCAGATGAAAAAATAATCAATAAGGATCTGGAAGAAAAGATGCAGCTGGCGCAGGATATTTCGTCGCTTATTTTATCACTTCGTAAAAAAATAAGCCTTCCGGATGGCCAGGTAGGCATCAAGGTAAGGCAGCCTTTACAAAAAGTAATTATCCCTGCAGTTGACAGCTCTTTTGCAGATAAGGTGAAGGCCGTGGAAGACATTATAAAATCAGAGACCAATATCAAACATGTAGAGATTTTGCCCCCAAATAACAATTTCATCCGGAAAAAGGCTAAACCCAATTTTAAGACCCTCGGAAAAAGATTCGGGGCCAGGATGAAATGGGCGGCTGAGAAGATTCAACAATTAGACGACGCAGAAATAAACCAGGTTCAGCATGGTGAGTACATTTTAAACCCTGATTACAATGAAAAGGGCGAAAATCCCCTCATAATCACCGCAGAAGATATAGAAATATCCACAAATGAGATACCCGGTTTTGAAATCGCAGTGAATGGAGGCATAACAGTAGCGCTGGATGTAATTTTGACAGAATCTCTTAAAAATGAAGGTTTTGCAAGAGAGTTTGTCAATCGCATTCAAACGCTTAGAAAAGAGCAAAACTTTGAACTTACTGACAAAATTGTTGTAAATATTGTTAATGATGCTGCTGCCCTGTTGCCGATTACTGAATTTAATAACTATATTTGCGCCGAAATTTTGGCAGATAAGCTTGAATTTGTTCCAAAATTGGCCAATGGCATCACTATTGATGTTAATAATCAACCCTTAATCGTAACGGTAAATAAAAAGGACAGTAATTATGGCTACTCCGAAAAAAAAGGCAACAGTTAAAAAGGTAGCAGCAAAAAAAGCAGCTCCTAAAAAAACCAATGATAAAAAATCTTCATCTAAAAAGATAATTGTAGCTAAAAAAGCTGCTAAACCGGTGAAAAAGGCATCTAAGCCAGCCGCAAAAAAAGTGGTGGCTAAAAAAGCAACTTCACATAAATCTTTGCCCGTTGTAAAAAAACCTAATGTAAAATCCACCCTTAAAAAAGAAAAGGGCCCGAAGGCTCCCGTAGTACATATGAATGAACATAAGAAAGAATTGAGGAAGGCTTTAAAAAGCGCCGCAAAAAGTACTGAGGTTAAGAAAAGCGAAAAGCCGTTTGTGATGCCGAAAACTTCTACAGACAAATTCCGTAAATACGAACCACCTTTTGTTAAATCAGTGCTGGATCAAACACCTGACGAGGCCAGCGGACCCACATTGCGCTATAGCGATGCAGAGCTTAATGAATTCAAAGAACTGATAACCAAAAAGCTGGAAGCCGCGAAGAAAGAGCTCGCCTACCTGCAGGGCCTGATTACCCGTAAGGATGAGATGGGCGGGGATGAAACAGACAATCGTTACATGACCATGGAAGACGGCAGCCTTAGCATGGAGAGAGAACAACTCAGCCAGATGGCCAGCCGGCAGATTACTTTTATAGATCATCTTGAAAAAGCATTAATGCGCATTGAGAACAAAACTTACGGTATCTGCAGGGTCACCGGTAAATTGATTGATAAAGCAAGATTAAGGGCTGTTCCGCATGCAACCTTATCTATTGAAGCAAAGATGGGAATAGCTAAATAAGATTTTTATACTATTTTTTGAAACGGAACGACGTTGTCGTTCCGTTTTTATTTGCGGATAAAAGAAAAATTATTTCACTTCCTGCATGGCAACCAGTTTTTTGTATATGCCGTCCGAAGCCATAAGGCTCATGTGATTACCCCGTTCCACAATTTTGCCCTGGTCTAAAACAATTATCTCATCTGCATGCCGGATAGTGCTGAGCCGGTGGGCAATTACAATGCTGGTGCGGTTGGTCATTAAATGATTAATCGCATCCTGAACCAGTCGCTCGCTTTCTGTATCAAGGGAGGAAGTAGCTTCATCCAGGATTAATATTTGGGGATTTTTCAATAAAGCCCTGGCAATGGTTATTCTCTGTTTTTCTCCGCCACTTAGTTTATTACCCCGCTCACCAATATTAGTATGGTAGCCATTTTCTTTTTGCAAAATGAAATTGTGTGCATTGGAAATTTTTGCCACACTAACAACCTGGTCTTCGGTAGCAGTATCCATGCTCAACGCAATATTATTGGCAATAGTGTCATTAAACAAAATGGCTTCCTGTGTCACAATGCCCATATGACTTCTCAGCGACTCCAAAGAATATTCTTTAATATTAATGCCGTCAATCAGCAATTCGCCATACGAGACATCGTGAAAACGCGGAATAAGATCTGCAAGCGTGCTTTTACCTGATCCTGATGAGCCAACCAGGGCAACGGTCTTACCTTTTTCGATAGTAAGATTTATATCGTCCAAAATCTTTTTATCATCATAATAAAAAGAAACATTCCTGAACTCAATGCTGCGTTTAAAAGCCGGCATTACTACCGGGTTATTGATTTCCTTAATATCAGTATCCTCTGCTATAAGATGCTCGATTCGCTCAATACTGGCAGAACCTTTTCGAATATTATAAAATGCCGAAGAAAGATTTTTTAACGACGGGATCACCTGGGTAGCAAAAATCAAAATATAGGTAATAAAATCACCGGGGTTCAGAAACGCATTCCCCAATACGAGTCTTCCCCCAAACCACAAAACGCAAACCACCGCAAGCACCCCGAGAATCTCGCTCACAGGCGATGCCGAATCCCTGCGAACATTGGCTCGGTTCTTTTTGGAAAACAGGTCCTCGTTCTGCACAACCAATTTGTTGTATTGCTTTTTCTCAGCATTAAATGCTTTGATGATCCTGATTCCGCCGAGCGTTTCATCAATGGTAGAGAGTATATTTCCCAACGTTTCCTGCACGGCCGTGCTTTGCTTCTTCAGCGAACGCCCGATTCTGCCGATAATATAACTGGAGAGCGGCAAAAACAAAACCAGGAAAAGGGTAAGCTGCGGACTCAGAATCACCATATAAAGAAAGAACAGCAGTATCGTCACCGGTTCCCTGAAAAGTGTTTCCAATAAATTCATCACCGATGTTTCCACATCCACCAGGTCGTTCGTCATGCGGCTCATGATATCGCCCTTCTTTTGATCATTAAAATAACCAATGGGCAATACCAGGATTTTTGCAAACATCCGCTCCCGCATATCGTTGATTACTGCATTGCGGATGGGTGTAATAAAATAAATAGAAAAAAACAAAAACACATTTTTTAAAATCACTGCACCTAAAACAAGCAGGCAAATAATGCCCAGGGCCTTTATATCGCCTCCGGGCTGCGAGATGATGCCTGTAAGCCAGCTCTTCAAATAATTAATAGGATTAAGCTTGTCCAGAAATCCTTTGGCTCCCTGAAGAACCGGAAGAGACTTATTTTGCTTAAATATTAACAGCAGGAAAGGACTTAGCAGCCCTAATGAAATAAGGGAAAAAAGTGTGGAAAGTATATTGAAACTGAAATAGGCAAAAATTAATTTAGGATACTTTGACACATACCGGAAAATAACACGCAGGCTCTTCATCAAAAAAATTAAAATGACTGATAAATGGGAGCAAAGTAACTAATTTTACAAAGATCAATCATTATGCAACATGACAGAAGGTAAAAGACAAAAGCAGGTGGCCGGCGTAGTTTTAAAAGAATTAAATGAAATTTTCCTGAAGATGGGGTTGAATATGCTGGAAGGCGGAATGGTATCAATTGCTTCGGTAAAAATCACGCCGGACCTTTTTGAAGCAAGGGTATACCTCAGCTTTTTCCAGGTAAAAAACAATGAGGCCGTGCTTGAAAGGATAAAAGATAAAAGCAGCGAAATAAGAAATGAATTGGGCAAGCGCGTGAGGCATCAGCTGAGAATTATTCCTCAACTCAATTTCTATATTGACGATACGCTGGATTATGTTTTTAAGATTGAACAATTGCTGGACGACATAAAAAAACACGACCAGGAACACAAACCGTAAATTTCAGCTTAATCAACCCATCAGCAATTAAACAATTTTCAATCACCGTCCTGCATGTATTTAAAATTTGCGTGGAGATATTTTAAGGCAAAAAAAAGCACCCATGCCATTAATATAATATCATGGGTTACGCTGGGGGTCATTGCTTTTTCCACCATGTGCCAGGTGCTGGTATTGAGCGTTTTCAATGGCTTCGAAGGGCTGGTTCGTTCTCTTTATTCCAATTTTTATGCTGATTTAAAAGTCCTTCCTGCGAAGGGTAAAACGATTACCGTTACCGCCGGTCAGTTAAAAAAAATCACCGCGCTTCCGGGGGTGAAAGGTGTCAGTGAAATTGCTGAAGAAAAAGCACTGTTAAAAAACGGCGACCAGCAATCTATCGTTTTTCTGAAAGGAGTAGACAGCAATTACAGGAATCTTTCGGGAGTACCTAAAAGTATGTACCGTGGCAGCTTTGATATTGGCACTATGGATAACCCGAAGCTGGTATTGGGCGTTGGCATCGAAAGCGCATTAGGGGTGGAAGCAGAAAAGAACCTTTTCCCTGTCACCGTATTCCTTCCTAAAAAGACGTCACAATCCAACCCTTTGGCCGCCCTCAGTGAAGGGAATGCGGCTACCGCAGGAAGCTTCGCGATTCAGCAGGAGTTTGATAATAAATATGCCATCACCAATATTGATTTTGTGAAGCAACAAATGAATTATACTCCGGATGAATTCAGCGCGCTCGAAGTGTCATTAGTAAATCCCAATGAATATGATCATTTTGTAAAAGAAATCAGGGACGTTCTTGGAAACAGCTATAAGGTGGTTACCAAATATCAGCAAAACGCCAGCTTATACAGGTCCATGCGGCTGGAAAAATGGATCATCTATGCAATACTTACACTCATCCTCATCATCGCGGCATTTAATATGATCGGCGCACTTACGATGCTGGTACTGGAAAAGCAAAAAGACATCAATGTATTGCAGTCTTTGGGAGCGGATAATTCTCTTATAAAAAAGATTTTTTTAAGCGAGGGTATGCTGCTGGCAATCGCAGGCGCTGCAACCGGTATTTTGATGGCCGTAATCATTTGCATTCTCCAGCTGAAATTTAAAATTATCAGGCTGGCAGGCACTTCTTTTTTAATAGATTATTTTCCTGTGAAAATGCAGGTAACCGATTTTTTGCTTGTGGCGTTTACCTCTTTTGTGATTGCTTTTACAGCATCCTGGTTCCCGGCAAGCAAAGCATCGCGCCAGGCATTCAGCCTGAAAACATAAATGCCTGTACGAATAAAAAATATGCAAGAAAATGGAACGGGTATATAATCAATAATCTCCCAAAGTTTCCGGAAGCTGGGCCATCGCTCTTTCAAATTGTTCTTTATTAGGTGCGGTGCCATGCCATTCATGATTATTTTCCATAAAATCAACTCCCTTACCCATTACGGAATGCATAATGATAACGATTGGCTTTCCTTTGCCCACAAAGCTTTTAGCTTTTGCAAAGGCAGCCAGTATTTGGTCCATATCATTTCCGTCTTCCAGCTCTATTACCTCCCAGTTAAATGCTAAAAACTTTTGTCCGAGTTTTGCCAGGCTCATTACGCTATCGGTAGTACCATCTATCTGCTGGTTGTTGCGATCAACGGTTGAAATGAGATTATCTACCTTATGCATCGCTGCATACATGATCGCTTCCCAATTTTGCCCTTCATCTAATTCACCATCGCCATGCAATGAGAATACAATATGATTATCTTTATTTAATTTTTTTGCAGTAGCCGCCCCGATAGCTACGCTCATTCCCTGGCCAAGAGAACCGGAAGCTATACGAATACCGGGTAAATGCTCTGCCGTTGCCGGATGCCCTTGCAATCTGGAATTTATTTTTCTAAAGGTATTCAGCTCTTCGAGGGGAAAATATCCTGCACGGGCCAGGGTACTATACCATACAGGCGAGATATGTCCGTTGGAAAGAAAGAAAATATCCTCATCCTTTCCGTTCATATCAAAAACCTTCTTCCGGTCCATTACTTCGAAATAAAGAGCCGTAAAAAAATCAGCACATCCCAAAGAGCCGCCCGGATGCCCGCTTTGGGCGTTGTATACCATTCTTACGATATCCCTTCTTATCTGTGCTGCCATATTTTTCAGGTCTTTGATTTCCATACTTTATCCTTTTTAATTTTTTGCGAACGTACATCAAATTTTTATCGCAGCAAAGCGCCTTTATTGAGCAGGTTAAATGCAGCTAATGATCAGGGCAATATATTACAGCGACATGTAGCTTTGTAAGGCCTTTACATAATTTTCAAATGCTGCAATCCCTTTTTCATTGATTTTACAAATAGTTTGCGGATAATTGTTATTAAATTGTTTGATAACATCTATATACCCTGCGTCTTTCAGCTTATTGATCTGCACGCTCAGATTGCCCGCGGTGGCATTTGTTTTTTCCTTTAAAAAATTGAATTCCGCTTCCTTTACACTTATCAGAAGAGACATAACAGCAAGACGCAGCTGCGAATGTAATATAGGATCAAGGTCTTTAAATTCCATTGGAATGCCTGAGATTAAAGGGCCATTTATTTAGCGCCTTCATTTAAAATTTCAAATTTTTGTTTTAAAAGATAACCCGGAATGAGCCATGCCACTATCACAGCGGCCGCAATCAGCAAAACTGAAAACTGCTCATTGATGAAGGGCGACAGGGCCGCAAGTACCCAACAGCCTATACCGCCAATAATCAATGGTTTGAATTTCATAATTATGCCCGATAAGAACGTGGGCATACCATATAAAACCAATAATAACGGATCAATAAGCACATATTGCTTCGCGACATTGCAAATAAAAATCATAAGGATGAGGCTTACAACAAACACCAGCCAAACATAACCATTGATTTCCCCGGTATAAGTCCTGGTCAGCGCAGACGATCGTTTCTTCCTGATATAAAAGCCCTGGAATATAATAACCAGATACACCACCAGCCAGATGAAATTTATTTTATCAAAGTTAAAAAAGTAGTTACCTGCAAAACTTACCAGGCAGCAAAACAAAATGACCCAACCCCAGATCAAATACAATAATCCGCGTTCGCCGAAATTATTTTTTGCTTTGTTGATCATAGAAGTGGTGAGCTCCATACTTTCTTTTTCCGTCATTATTGGTTCTTCTGTCATATTGCTTATTTGTATTGGGAGAGAAAATAATTGATAGCGCTATTGCCCCAGTTGGGCGATAAATCGGTTTCCGGCTTAAAGTTGTCAGCCAGTTCCTTCGCCTTATCAAACAATGGCTTTGCTGCATCCTTGCCGCCTCCGAATTGTTCGGGCGTATAAAAAGTATTTTCGGCTTTCAGCAATACAGGGCGCGGATTGGTAGAATCCAGCGATTCAGACTTTTCAATAAGCTCATTGGATTGAGGTCCGTAGGTCATATACCTGCTTTGCGGATCTACCATCATGTGAGCCGTTGCTATCATGCTTTTTATTACATCTGTTTCCGAGCTCTCTTTGCCGAGCAGGCTATCCGCTTTATTAATCAGTTGCTGGGCCTTATCAGCAATGTCATCTTTTTTTGAATTATCCTGTTCCGTGTAAGCCTGTACCACCGTACAGTAAGCGGCATAATAATAAGGCAGCCACTGTGTTTTCTCTGCATTGGCAATCCTTTCAAAATTATTGGCCAGTTCCAGGCTGTTGCCCTTCCCCATCATAGAATCCAGTTGGGAAATATTCGCTTTCATGGCGCTTTCATATTTTTCGCTTTGTGCAAAGGAAAGCGAAGCTAAAAAGATAATCGTGGTAGTTAGAACGAGCTTTTTCATGTTCTTGTGTTTTTGTTTTTAAAGATTGTATTTAAAGTTTTATAAATGATTATTTATTTCATCCTGGGAACGATCTATACCGAAGCTGATGAAGCATCCCAGATAAATAAATCTTTTTGATGGCGGCGTTACTGCCAATTTATGCTGATTGTTAAAAGAATAATTATAGGTATATACATTATTAAAGCCCAATACATTGCTTACAGATAATACAAATACCGTGAATTTTTTTGCATTTGTTTTGCCAATATCAGGTAAATAATTCACGCTTAGGCTGAGATCATTATAGTCTTTCGTATGGCCCTGGTCAAAAATTTTATAACTATTGGATGTGTAATCATAATTAATATTATAGTAGGGCCTACCGGTTGCAAAAGTGTACGAAGCATTGAACTGTGTTTTTAATTTTGTCGCAAATTTCTTCATCACAAGTGACGCCGTGTGCTTAGTGGCAAATGGCGGCACAATTTCAAAAGGGTAATTCAGGAAATCTCTTTTAGTATCGAGATAAGAATAGGAGACCCAATAATCAACATTTTTGATGGTTTTCTTATCCCGCCAGAAAAATTCAATTCCTTTCGCATCCCCGAAACCATTATTATTTACCGCCATCAATTCGCCATAGCCCGTAAGGCTTGTTTTATATAAGTCTTTGTATTTTTTGTAAAATGCTTCAGCGCGAAATGTACGTTGGTTGGAGATCTTTTGATATTGCAAAATATAGTGGGTCGCCTGCGAAAAATCCAGCTTATTGATCGTAGGCAAATATTTCCTGTCCGGATTTTCATAAAAGATTCCATACGCCAGCGAAAGCTGGCTGTTATCCTGAAACTTATACGCCAAAGAAATTCTTGGCGCAAGATTCCATTTATTCAATAATTGCGAATGCTCCGCCCGGGCGCCGATTTTTGCCGCTATGTCGTTGGTTAAATAAACATCTGTTTCAGCGAAGACTGCCCACAAATTTTCTTTTACTGTCTGAGGGTATTCAATACCATTATACTGGGTATATGTAGTTTTCTCATTGCTGTAATTATATTCACTGCCGAAGCGGATAGCGTTGAGATTTAACAGCTTCTTTTCAAAGACTATTTTGCCATTGAAGTAATTATCCCGGTTGGCCAGCCGGAAATTTTTATATGCATATAATGAATCATTCAATATTTGCTTTTCGTTATCGGCATTCTGCAATTCATTATTGATATCATCGCGGTTATTACTGTAAGAAATACCGGTATTCAGTTTCCAGCCTTTCCCGACAGACTCCCGCCATGAAAGGTTATGATACATATAAAGATTCTTCAGCCCAAAAGCATCTTTCATCGTCAATGAATCCACGTCCTGGTTTCTCAGGCCTACATTGGAGGTGCTGAATGATCCAAAATATTTCAGAATACCGGTAGGCGAAGTTTTTATTCTGAAGTTGGCATCGCCTTCATTGAGAACCGGCACCTTAAAATAACCTTGCTTTTGTTTTATAATTCCAAAGGCCACGGCGAGGTTGGTATATGAATAGGTAAATCCCCAGGACGACTTTTTATTCTTCGAAAGCTTTTGTAAACCGCCGTTTACGCCCAGATAAGAAATCCCGAAGTCTGCCGAAGTTCTTTCCGGTAAATCAATCGACTCTAATAAGAGCACGGAAGAAAGCGCCTGCCCGTACAATGCCGAATAGCCGCCGGAGCTGAAAATGGTTCCTTTAAACAGAAAGGGATTAAACCGGCCTCTTGTAGCAAGCTCCGGTTCGCTTGAATAGAAGAATTTGTTTATTAAAGTGCCATCAATAAAAATTTTGGACTCTTCAGCTGTACCCCCTCTCACAAATAATCCTTCACTCTCGCCCACCTGTTGTGTACCCGGAAGAGTTTTTAAAGCGCTGGTGATGTCTGCATTCGCACTTGCTGTGGTAACAATATCAAGCGGGGTTAAAGCGCTGGCCCTCTTTTGATCGCTCGCTTCAAAAGTGCCTGCGCTAATTACTACTGCTTTTAGTTCTGTAATTTCTTCTCTGAGGGTAATATTAATCTTTAAAGCAGCTTGATTGATATTTATATTTTCCTGAAAAGATTTATATCCTGTTGCCGTGGCCTGGAGAATATGGGCGCCTTTTTCTGTGGTAACAAAAGAATAACCACCGGTGGAATCTGAAGTAGCTCCGTCATACGAGTCCTTAATGCTGATGCTTATACCCCGGAGCGGTTTATTATGATTATCGGTAACTTTTCCTGATATTTTAACCTGGGCATTGGATGTCAGACTTATCAGGATAGAACCCAGCAATAGAACCCTGAACATATTTGTAAATTTGTTACAAACATAAATTAGTTTATATTATAAATCAAATTTTTTATCCAATTTTTTTTAATTGCTTTTTTAAAGCCGAATCCTGAAATAATTAATAATATGATTTTCATATATTTAGCACTATAATATTTTTTATTCACACCTTTTCAGGTAAGTCGCAATTTATTAACATCACGGAAAATTAATTTGTTTATGTGCCTGCAATTTGTAATTTAGCAATAGAATTTAATGGGTTAGTAAGTATAAAGGGCTGGTAGTAATATCGGCCCTTTTACTTTTTTATGTGTGCTATAAGGCAGCATATTTATCTCACTTTCTTCCGCTCTACAAACAATATTTAAACTACCTCTCATGATGTTTGCTTAATTTCATTGGTGATAATTTTTGGTAAATGAGTAAAACAAAAACTGCTTTTTTTTGCAGCAACTGCGGTTACGAAAGTGCTAAATGGCTGGGCAAGTGCCCGTCTTGCGAACAATGGAATACTTTTATTGAAGATGTGTTGGTAAAAGGCAGTGATAAAAGACAAAATGCATGGAATGAATTTTCAAATCCGGGATCGGGTTTAAAAACCATTTCGCTGCAGGAGGTAACAAGCAGTGAAAACAAAAGAATCCAGACAACAGATGCAGAATTAAATCGCGTGCTGGGCGGCGGTATAGTAACAGGAAGCATTGTTTTGGTTGCAGGTGAACCGGGTATTGGCAAGTCAACTTTGTTTTTGCAGGATGCATTACAATTGAAAAACATAACCACACTTTATATCAGCGGCGAAGAAAGTGAGCAACAGATAAAGATGCGGGCAGACCGGTTGCAAACTGAGAATGAAAATTTTTTTTTACTTACCGAAACCAATACCCGGCAAATTTTTAAGGAAATAAAAAAATTAAAGCCCGGCCTGGTAATTGTTGATTCCGTTCAAACACTCGCATCTCCTTATATTGACTCTGCACCGGGCAGTATTTCACAGATAAGGGAAACAGCCGCCGAATTTCAGCGTTTCGCAAAAGAAACCAACACGCCGGTATTTTTAATCGGCCATATCACAAAAGAGGGAAGCATTGCCGGACCAAAAATACTGGAGCACATGGTAGATACCGTGCTGCAGTTTGAAGGCGACAGGAATTATGCATACAGAATCTTAAGAACCCTTAAAAACCGTTTCGGTTCATCGTCCGAACTGGGCATTTATGAAATGGGCGGTGAAGGCATGCGGCAGGTCAGCAATCCCTCTGAAATATTGATCACACAAAAAGAAGAGCCGCTAAGCGGGGTGGCAATAGCTGCCACCATTGAAGGAATACGGCCCCTGCTGATAGAAGTGCAGGCTCTGGTGACACAAAGTGTATATGGCACTCCACAAAGAACAAATACCGGGTTCGATTTGCGCAGGCTCCAACTTTTACTCGCCGTGTTGGAAAAACGCGGAGGCTTTCATTTTGGCATAAAAGATGTCTTTATCAACATTGCCGGCGGCTTAAAGGTAGAAGACCCGTCCATCGATTTGGCTGTGTTAAGCGCACTGCTTTCATCTTATGAAGATATTCCGCTTCCCCGGCATATTTGCTTTGCCGGAGAAGTAGGCTTGAGTGGTGAAATACGGGCAGTAAACCGAATTGAACAAAGAATTGCCGAAGCCGAGAAACTCGGTTTTGAAAAAATCGTCGTCAGCAAGTATAAT
Organism: uncultured Ginsengibacter sp.; assembly: GCA_964627765.1. Taxonomy (GTDB): domain Bacteria; phylum Bacteroidota; class Bacteroidia; order Chitinophagales; family Chitinophagaceae; genus Ginsengibacter. The sequence continues at coordinate 13,494 of CAZVKO010000013.1, forward strand.
AATAAAGGTTTGGGAAAGCCGAAATTTAAAATAGACGTAGTCGCCTTAGCCAGGGTGGAAGAGTTATATCAATATTTGTTTTGAGATTTTAAATACGCCTGATTTGAATTTACCATCCGGTATATTATCGCCATTCCTGCATTTTATTTATCCGCACATTTGCACCGGATGCGGCAGTGATGTACTGGATGCGAATAACTTTCTCTGCCTCGATTGCATTAATAATCTTCCGCACACCGGCTTTGCCTTGCACGCCAATAATCCCGTTGAAAAAATTTTCAGGGGAAGATTACCCATTACTTCAGGCACAAGCGAGATTTACTTTGCAAAAAATTCTATTATCCAAAACCTCATTCACGAATTCAAGTACAAAGGCAACAAAAAGATCGGTGAATACCTCGGCAAAATGATGGGCAACAGCCTGCTCAACAGCAACCGGTTTTCTGACGTAGATTATTTGGTACCATTACCCTTGTATATCGGGAAGGAATTTAAAAGAGGGTTCAATCAATCACTAATTCTTTGTAACGGAATAAGTGAAGTAATTAACCTTCCTGTTGTTTCTAAAAATGTAGTACGCAAGGTTCATACCGGAACCCAGACAAAAAAAGGAAGAACGGAAAGATGGAAAAATGTGGAACGCAGTTTTTCAGTAACCCATCCGGAAATTTTCAAAAATAAACACGTATTGCTGGTGGATGATGTGATAACTACAGGCGCCACCATGGAAGCCTGCGGATCAGAAATTTTACAAATAGAAGGAACCCGGCTGAGTATAGCTTCACTTGCTTTCGCAACAAAATAGCCGTTTTATTGTTATATACTATGCTCCATCGGCAGATGAACAATAAAATCTATTTTTGATACATGACTTACCTGAAACACGGATGGATAATTTTAATACCGGCAGCAATATTTTTTTCCTGCAGGAAAGATTCTTTTATTACCAGCCCACAGGCAAATGTGTCTGCCAGCGCAGACACATTATTTTTTGATACTGTATTTACATCTGCGGGTTCAATTACGCAAAGCTTCAAAATTTTCAATAACAACAATCAAAAGCTCCGGCTCTCAGAAATAAAACTCTCCGGAGGCGATAGCTCGGCCTTTAAAATAAATATTGACGGATTCGCATCAAGTGAGGTGAATGACATCGACATTAATGCGAACGACAGCATCTACGTTTTTGTACAGGTAAATATTAACCCAACCAGCGCCCATCTTCCTTTCCTTGTGCAGGATAGCATTTTAATCAGCTACAACGGCAATCAAAAATATGTTCAATTGCAGGCGTATGGTCAGAATGCCAATTTCCTGCGGTCGGTAATCATCAAAGGAAATGTATCCTGGAATAAAACACTGCCCTATGTAGTATTGGGCGGCATTCTTATTGATTCAAATGCCACACTTTCCATTCCGCAGGGCGTAAGAGTATATCTCCATGCAGACGCGCCTTTTTTAGTGAATGGTACATTGGTTGTAAACGGAACCAGGCAAGACAGCGTGGTATTTAACAGCGACAGGTTAGATGCAGATTATAAAGATCTTCCCGCAGGATGGCCGGGCATTTTTTTCGGCAGCAGCAGTAAGAACAATTATCTGGACCATGCCATAATAAAAAATGCTTACCAGGGAATCATTGTACAAGATCCTTCCGTAAATGCAAACCCGAAAGTCCGGTTGTCGCAATGTATCATTAATAATGTGTATGATGCAGGAGTTCTGGCTGTCAATTCAGCCATTGCCGCAGATAACTGCTTAATCAGTAATTGCGGCAGTAATATTGAATTGCTCCTGGGCGGTAATTATAGTTTTGTGAACTGTACGGTAGCCTCTTACAATAATTATTATATAACTCACAGTAATCCGGTGCTGCAGGCTTCAGATGATGCGACTCAAAACGGGGTAACACAGCCGCCACAGCCATTTATGGCTTTATTTCAAAACTGCATTTTCTGGGGTGATCTTGGGAACGTAGATAATGAAATTGTGTTGGATAAAGAAGGCAACTCATTCACGGCAAATTTTGATCATGTGATTTACAAGGCAAAAGAGGCCGTCGCCAATGCCACGTTTTCCTCGTCACTTGTCAACACGGACCCGTTGTTTGACAGCATCGATGCGGCGCATAGCTATTATGATTTTCATTTAAAAGATAATTCGCCTGCAATTGGGGCAGGCGTACCAACATCATTCCCGCTGGATCTTGATGATTTGCCAAGGGCCGACCCGCCGGCTATGGGTTGTTATGAAAAATGATACTTGCCTGCCCGCTCATCAATAATAGTAACTGTACGATAATTGAATTCGTATCTTTATAAAAGATTAACCGGAAATGACCTGATAAACAATAAAAATATATACACATGAAAAAAATAATTTTTGCATTGACCGCTTTAATGCTGGTATCATTTGCTCCCCGGCCTGAGAAAAAATTCTTTGTAAAAACGTCTATTTACCAGTTTAAGGTAGAGGGGTTAACCGGTGGCGTCATAGATTTCTCACAATTCAAAGGCAAAAAAATCCTGATTGTAAATACAGCCTCCAAATGCGGCAATACACCGCAGTACGACGACCTGGAAAATTTATATAAAAAATATAAGGACAAAATGGTTATCGTAGGTTTTCCCGCTAATAATTTTGGTGGACAGGAGCCGGGCACCAATACGGACATCGCTGAGTTTTGCAAAAAGAATTATGGCGTTACCTTTCCCATGGCCGCGAAAATTTCTGTAAAAGGAGATGATATGGCTCCGATTTATAAGTATATCGTTCAGGTAGCCGGTGAACATGGATTTCAGGATCCCATAAAATGGAACTTTACCAAATTTTTATTCGATGAAAATGGAAATTTTCTTACGGTATTTTTTAACAGGGACCGCCTTATCCCGGATAACCCCGACCCCGCCGGTAAAAAAGCCTACGATGAATTAATGAAATATCTGAACGAATGATATAAGGACTCACGAAGTAAGGCTGACGATACCCAATCTTTCCACTATAAATACGGCAATAGTATATTTGCCTCTTTTGATTTTATCTTTATCGAATGCTTTTTAAAGAGGTCATAGGACAAGAGAAGATTAAACAAAAGCTGGCGGAGATGGTGCAGCATAACCGCCTCAGTCATGCGTTGCTTTTCCTGGGAAAAGAAGGAAGCGGCGGCTTACCCCTGGCGCTTGCCTTTGCACAATATATAGCCTGTACTTCAGCTAAACAAAGCTCATCACCGCAACAAGGACTGTTCGGGGAAAATACCACTATCAAAAAAAATAATGACGCAACAGATGCATGCGGGCATTGCGCATCCTGTATCAAGGCGGGACAATTGATTCATCCGGATATACATTTTTCGTTTCCTGTAATTCCAAAGAAAGCAGGAAGTCCGCCCGTAAGTGATGATTATATAAATGAATGGCGCGAATTTATTGCTGCCAACCCTTATGGCAATGTATATGACTGGCTGCAGTTTTTAGGAGCAGAAAACAAACAGGGAAATATTACCGCTGAAGAATGCAACCAGATAAATCATAAACTGAGCCTGAAATCATTTGAGAGTGAATACAAGATCATGATCATGTGGATGCCTGAATTTTTGGGTAGCTCAGGCAATAAATTGCTCAAACTTATTGAGGAGCCGCCGGACGATACCATTTTTATTTTCGTAGCTGAAGATGAAAGCCAGGTGCTGCCAACTATTTTATCCAGAACCCAGTTAATTAAAATTCCTGCCTGTTCGAATGATGAAATAGAAAACGGGTTAATTCATTTTGCCGACACGCCGGCCGGAAAAGCTTCACAAATTGCAGGCATCAGCGACGGTAATTACCGCGAGGCTCTCCGGCTTTTAAAGGATGCGGAACAGGACTGGGAGGCATTGATACGCGAGTGGCTGAATATAATTGTAAAAAATAACAATGCCGCACAGGTGAAGTGGATAGATGAGATAAGCCAACTGGGACGCGAAAAGCAGAAACAGCTTTTACGATATTTTATTCATTTGCTTAGCCAGTCTTTAAGATGGCAGTTGGTGAGCAATCCCGAAAGTATCCTTATGCCGGAAAATAAAAGAGATTTTGCAAGGCGTATAAATAAAATGTGCCCTGCCGGAGCCCAGGAAGCAATGATAAATGATTTGAACGACGCAATATTTTATATTGAGCGGAATGCCCATGCAAAAATGTTATTTCATGCACTTACTATCAGGCTGTATCATATAATAAAGGATAATTCGTTAATTTTGATGGATTGAGGGAAAGAATTGCGGCAGGTATAAAATTATTGAATTCACCTTTTCAGCTATATGCATATTGCTAAGTCTATTTTAGCAAATGCTTTATATGTTTTTTGAATAATTCATACAGCTTAACCGGCGTTGAATGTATGTAGGATTAACTGCCTTAATAGCTGTAAAATATCTGCGCTTTTTATTGTTCCCGCTGTAATTATTTATTTTTTTTGAATCAATTTTATGAGTTGTGCAAGTTGCGGTACGGGAAAGCCCAATGGCTGCAAAAGTAATGGCGGCTGCAGTTCAGGTGGCTGCAACAGAATGAATGTATATGATTGGCTGGCCAACCTGCCTTTCAGCGATCCGGAAAGTAATTGTCATATTATGGAGGTTTCTTTTAACCAGGGAAGCCGAAAGGATTTTTACCGGAACAATTCGCTTCAGATTTTTGAAAAGGGAGACGTAGTGGCCGTAGAGGGCGTTAGCGGTTTTGATGTGGGCACCGTAAGCTTAACCGGTGAGCTGGTACGCATCCAGCTCAAAAAACATTCTCTGAAAGAAGATAGTGAATTCAAAAAGGTTTTGAGAAAGGCAAATGATCACGACCTAAGCAAATTGAAAGAAACCAAAGCGCGTGAGCATGATGTATTGATCAGGAGCCGGGCCATTGCCAGGCAGATGAAAGTGGATCTGAAAATGGCAGAAGTAGAGATCCAGGCAGACAACAGGAAAGCCACATTTTTTTATATAGCCGACGACAGAGTCGATTTTCGTGAGCTGATAAAAATATATGCATCTGAATTCAAGGTAAAAGTGGAAATGAAACAGATCGGGGCAAGACAGGAAGCGGGAAAAGTGGGTGGCATCGGCAGTTGCGGCCGCGAGCTTTGCTGCAGCACCTGGCTGAGTGATTTTAAAAGTGTAAACACCAACACCGCGCGATATCAGAATCTAAGCATCAATCAAACCAAGCTTAGTGGTCAATGCGGACGGCTGAAATGCTGCCTGAATTATGAGTTGGACACCTATCTTGATGCGCTACAACATTTCCCGGATGATGCTGACACTATAGAATTGGCGAGGGGCAGGGCATTTCTTGTTAAAAAAGACATCTTCCGCAACCTGATGTGGTATTCTGTGCAGGATAGTACGCGGCATTACCCGTTATCAATTGAAAACGTTAAAAAAATTATAGCGCAAAACAAGCAGGGCATTAAACCCGAAGAATTCGAGACGGTGGAAATTGTCAATCAAAAGATAAAAGAGGCGGAACCCGCTTTTGTAGATGTGGTAGGGCAGATCAGTCTGCGTTCTCTCGAGAAAACTGTCCGCCGCAGAAAGGACAAACATCGTAAGAACAATGAGAATAACGCAAAACAACAAAAAAATCAAAATAGCAATCCATCAAATCAAAAACAAAATAACCGCAATAATAAAAGGTAACCTCATCCGGAATCAAAATTTTTCATAACAGTTTTTTTTAAAAATCTTTAGTTATTGTACTTTTATCCGATTTTTAAAACTGATTCCCTTCATTAATGTCAATTTCCGTTTCCAGCCTCACAAAAACTTATGGAAGTCAAAAAGCTATTGACCATGTTTCTTTCACGGCATCCAATAATGAAATAGTCGGATTTCTCGGGCCGAACGGTGCGGGTAAATCAACCACAATGAAAATAATCACCGGCTATTTGCAGGCCGATTCAGGATCAGCATGGGTAAACGATATCGATGTAAATAAAAATGCATTGGAAGCAAAAAAGCATATCGGTTATCTCCCGGAGGGTAACCCGTTATACTATGAAATGTATGTCAGGGAATATCTTTCATTTACCGCATCGTTACATAAGATAAAAGATGCTAAAAAAAGAATTGAAGAAGTAATTGACCTTACAGGTTTGCGAAATGAAAGCAATAAAAAAACCGGCCAGCTCAGCAAAGGATATAAACAGCGCGTAGGGCTTGCCGCTTCTTTAATCCATGATCCTGAGGTATTGATCCTGGATGAACCCACCAGCGGCCTGGACCCTAACCAGATTGTAGAGATCAGGCAGGTAATTAAAGACCTGGGAAAAAATAAAACGGTCCTTTTTTCATCACACATTCTGCAGGAAGTAGAAAGTATTTGCGACAGGATTATAATAATCAATAAAGGTAACATTGTTGCAGACGACACCTTATCCAACCTGCAGCTATCCGGTAAAAATTATACCATAGTTGCTGTACAATTTTCTGAAAAAGTAGACCCGCAGCTTCTCCTCGCAATGAATGGCATACAAAAATTAGAAGAGCAGCTGGCTAATACCTATAAAATTCAGACTACAGATCCTGAAAGCATAAAAAAACAAATTCTTAAACTAAGCCTGGACAATAATGTGGGTATTACTTCATTGCAAAGCGAAACGAAAAGCCTTGAAGAGGTATTCAGAAATTTGACAGGCAATATTCAAAACAATTAATCAAATACAATTATGAGCTACATTGCAAACATACATGCAAGGCAAATCTTGGACAGCCGTGGCAATCCCACACTTGAAGCAGAAGTACTTACTGAAAATGGCTTTTCAGGAAGAGCGGCTGTGCCATCAGGTGCCAGCACCGGAGTACATGAAGCTGTTGAATTGAGAGATGAAGACAAGAAAGTCTATAGCGGCAAAGGCGTTTTAAAAGCTGTAAAAAATGTAAATACGGTCATTGCAAAAAAACTTAACGGATGGGATGTGACCGATCAAACAGGCATCGATGATGCGATGATTGCACTGGATGGAACCGAAAATAAAAGTGTACTGGGTGCCAATGCTATTCTTGCAGTTAGTCTTGCCGCAGCCAAGGCAGCGGCATTGGAATCGAATCTCCCGCTGTTCAGGTATGTGGGTGGCACCAATGCAAAAACGCTCCCGATACCGATGATGAATATTCTCAATGGCGGGGCGCATGCAGATAATAAAATCGATTTCCAGGAATTTATGGCCATGCCGGTGGGCGCCGCTTCATTTAGTGAAGCACTGCAATGGGGCGTTGAAGTATTTCACTCGTTAAAATCTGTATTAAAGAAAAAGGGCTACAGCACCAATGTAGGCGATGAAGGGGGGTTTGCACCCAATATCCAAAGTAATGAAGAGGCTATTGAAACAGTATTAAATGCAATAGAAAAAGCAGGTTATAAGGCAGGCAGGCAGGTGGCTATTGCTATGGATCCGGCTGTCAGTGAAATGTACAAGACAGATGAAAAAGTTTATCACTTTCATAAGAGCGATGGTAAAAAAATGGATAGCGGAAAAATGGTTGAGTTCTGGGAAAATTGGGTAAAACAATATCCCATTGTTTCTATCGAAGACGGGATGGCCGAAGATGACTGGGATGGCTGGAAATTAATGTCAGAACGGTTAGGCAAAAAAATTCAGCTGGTAGGTGATGACCTTTTTGTAACGAATGTAAATAGACTTCAGCGGGGCATTGATGCCCATATAGCCAATGGCCTTCTGGTAAAAGTAAATCAGATTGGCTCACTGACAGAAACAATAAATGCAGTTACGCTGGCACAAAATAACGGGTACAATACCATCATGAGCCATCGGAGCGGCGAAACAGAAGATACGACCATTGCAGATCTGGCTGTGGCATTGAATTGCGGGCAGATAAAAACGGGCTCCGCAAGCAGAACCGACCGTATTGCCAAGTACAACCAGCTATTGCGCATTGAAGAAATGTTGGGAGAATCCGCTATCTTTCCAAAAGGAAAAATTAAATTTGGCAAGTAAAAACCCTCTTTTTTTCAACTAAAAAAAATATTTCACGCAGTGCGAATACTTAAACAAATATTTACCAGCAAATATTTGATTACGGGCATAGCTTTTGCAGTATGGATGCTGTTCTTTGACAGAAATGATGTTTCCCTTCAGCTTAAAAGAGTGAATGAGCTGAAAAAGCTGAAAGAAAATGAACAGGCGATGGATAAAAAAATTGCCGAAACAAAACAGGAGTTGAACCTATTGAAAAACAGCCCGGAGACCCTTGAAAAGTATGCGCGGGAAAAGTTTTTGATGAAAAAGGATAACGAGGATCTTTTTGTTATTACTTCGGATTCATCTTCAGATGAATAGCACACAATATTTCTGATATAGGGACGTTTTAAATAACAGGATTGGATATTATTTCTCATTTAAAAGCGTTTTTTGCATGACTAAGTTCACACCAGAAGACCTGGTACGGTATCTGTATAAAGAGACCTCAATACAAAAGACTGCAGCAATTGAAGCAGCATTAGACAGCGACTGGAAGCTGAGAGAAACCCTTGAACAAATACGTACAGCACAGAAAAATCTGGAAGAAGTTAAGCTTTCTCCAAGAGAGGAAGTGACAGACAGGATTTTGCAATACTCAGCAAAGAAGGTGGGTCAACTGCATTAATATAAACCTAAAATCATTGTATATTTAATCCCTCGCCACAGAGGGATTTTTTATGACTAAAAAAGAGCGCTACGCGTTTGTAACCGACTATTTCCTTAAGCATTCCCCCAATGCAGAAACTGAATTAATTTATGATACACCTTATCAGCTCCTGGTGGCGGTAATGCTCTCTGCACAATGCACCGATAAACGGGTAAATGAAACCACACCGAAAATTTTCTCAAAATATCCCGACATAAAAAGTCTTAGCAAAGCCTCGCCGGATCAGCTTTTCCCGCTAATAAAAAGTATTTCCTATCCCAACAGTAAAACGAAGCATCTTATCGAAATGGCAAAGATGGTACAGAAAAATTTTAATGGAAATATTCCAATGACGGTGGAAGAACTTATTAAACTCCCGGGTGTTGGCAGAAAAACTGCAAACGTAATCACCTCCGTAATTGATCACCAGCCAAACATGGCGGTAGATACCCATGTTTTCAGGGTGGCAGCCCGCATCGGACTTACTACTAACGCCAAAACACCATTAGCTGCCGAAAAACAACTGATTACCTTCTTCCCAAAAGATTTGATTCACAAGGCTCACCACTGGCTGATACTCCATGGCAGATATATTTGCACTGCCAGAAACCCGAAATGTAATATCTGCGGTATAAAAACCGTTTGTAAATATTATTCGGCGCACTATGATATTTATTAAAAAAACTTCTTATTTTGTATCCTTCTAAGGCAATCAGTTACAGAAACAGTACAACATATTCGACTTTATGAAATTCAGAATCTTAATCCTAACCCTGCTCCTTGCCTGCGGTAGTAGCCTTAATGCCCAATATTATTTTTATAACGGAGACTATTACGAAAATGATGTGGTTTTTGAAATAGGCGGCTCTATTGGTGGCATGAACTGCTTTACCGACCTCGGAGGAAGAAAAGGTATAGGTAAGAAATTTGTAAAAGACTTTAACCTTAAGACCACGCAAATGAGTGGAGGCATGTTTTTCAGTGTCGTATACAAAAATGAATTTGCCCTAAGACTCGAGGCCACTTTCGGTAATGTAGAAGCTTATGACAGTATTCTTGCTTCCGTAAAAGACAAAAGCCAGGAACGGTATTATAGAAATCTGAGCTTCCGGAGCCCGATCAGCGAAATTGCACTGGTAGCTGAATTTCATCCCTTTTATATATTTGGAGATTATGACGAGGACCATACTCCCCCTGCGGTTTCACCATATTTAGTGGCGGGTATAGGCTACTTTCATTTTAACCCCGAAGCGAAACTTGGGAATAACTGGGTCAACCTGCAACCTTTGCATACGGAAGGGGAAGGCTTTGCAGAGTATCCCAATGTAAAAAATTATAAACTAAGCCAGATCAATTTTCCAATAGGTATTGGGGCCCGTTATGACGTATCGCCAATCATAAATTTACGCGCAGAAATTCTGACCCGCTTTTTACAGACCGATTATCTGGATGATGTGAGCGGCCGCTATATTGATCCGGCTGTTTTTTCAAAGTATTTATCAGGTCAGGACCTTGCGAATGCCTTATTGCTTAATGACAGGGCCAAACCAGGTGCAGAAACAGCCCATCCGAATGGTATCAGAGGCAATCCTAAAAACAACGATTCTTATATCACCTTCAATATCAAGCTGGGATTAACGCTCGGCAGAGAAAGAACCCATTAATACTCAAGAATTTTCTTTATCTCATCTATCAGCTCCTGCCTGGTAAAAGGAATGCCCATTATTTTGTTATAGGGCGTGGCGTCTGCCAAAAACTGGTCCCTGATTATTTTTACTAATTGGCCATTATTCAGTTCGGGAACTAACACGTGTTGGAAATTCCTGATAATATCCCCGATATTTTTGGGAAATGGCCGGACATAACGGAGATGGATATGCGAAACTTCTTTACCCTCTTTTAACAACTCTGCAACGGCAGATTTGATAGCTCCGTATGTGCTTCCCCATCCTATCACCAATACTTTTCCTTTTTCAGGGCCATTATCTATTTTTTGCAAAGGGATGTAATCTGCAATCTTATCTACTTTTTCCTGCCGCAGTTTTACCATTAGCTGGTGATTTTCCGGGTCGTAGCTAACATTACCGGTGATATTTTGCTTTTCCAGGCCGCCCACTCTGTGCTCCAGGCCCGGCGTACCCGGTATCGCCCATGCCCTTACTAATTTTTCATCCCGCAGATATGGTTGAAATATGGGTTCATTATGGCCCAGCTCTTTTTTAAATTTTACTTCAATAGGCTGAAGATCCTTACTTTCCGGGTATCTCCACGGTTCAGCGCCATTGGCTATGTAACCGTCACTTAAAAATATTACCGGCGTCATATGCTGAACGGCAATTCGCACCGCTTCATAAACAGCATCAAAGCAATCGCTGGGTGTAGAGGCCGAAATTACCGGCATAGGACATTCACCGTTTCTGCCATAATAAGCCTGCAACAGATCACTTTGTTCTGTTTTAGTAGGAAGCCCGGTGGATGGCCCTCCTCTTTGAATATCACAGATCACTAATGGAATCTCGAGCATCGCGGCGAGCCCCATCGCTTCTGTCTTTAATGCCATACCCGGCCCGCTTGTAGTAGTAACCCCGAGGCTGCCTCCGTAGGAAGCGCCAATGGCTGAAGTGATCGCGGCAATCTCATCTTCGGCCTGAAAGGTCTTTATTCCGAAATTTTTGTGACGGCTCAATTCATGCAGAATATCACTCGCCGGGGTAATAGGATAAGAACCCAGGAAAAGTTGCAGATCGCTTTTTTTTGCAGCAGCTATTAATCCCAAAGCAAGCGCCTGGTTTCCCATAATGCTGCGGTAATTGCCTGCCGGCATAGATGCTTTTTCTACGCGATATCTTGTAGTAAAGGTTTCTGTTGTATCTCCATAATTATACCCGGCTTGTAATACCTTAATGTTACTCTCCAGTATCTGGGGTTTCTTTCCAAATTTTTCTTTCAAAAAATTGATCGTGTTATCCATATTGCGCTCAAACATCCAATACAAAAAGCCGAGGACAAACATATTTTTTGCCCTGTCTTTTTCTTTTGTGCCCATGTCAAAGTCCTTCAAGGCTTCTCTCGTTATCTTTGTAACATCAATTTTTATTACTTCGAACCCTTCAAGGCTACCGTCTTCCAGCGGGTTCACTCCTTCAGGATAGTTGGCAAGGCGTAAATTTTTTACATCAAATCCATCTACATTAGCAATGATTTTCCCATGCTTCTTCAGGCTTCCGAGGTTATTTTTTAAGGCGGCCGCATTCATGGCCACCAGCACATCGCACTGATCGCCGGGGGTATATACCATATCACTTGAAAAACGAAGCTGAAATCCGCTCACCCCGGGCAGTGTGCCTTGCGGCGCCCGTATTTCGGCCGGAAAATCAGGAAATGTTGCAAGATCGATACCAAGCAGTGCGGTATTTTCAGTAAACTGTGTGCCGGTAAGTTGCATCCCATCTCCGCTATCGCCGGCAAATTTGATAACTACATCCTGTAGAACTTCTTCTTTAACCATATTTTTGACTATGACTTTCGGATTACAAATGTAAATACTTGCAGGCGAAGTATTGCGTATTGTTTTTATAATTGTTTAAAATGTTCACATTCCAGGCGGGTTTTATCATTCTGTAATATTTCTGTTTACTATTTTCTTTGTAAAACTTTGCACAAGTGTATGTTTGGGAAAAGCCGCGATATCAAACAATTTTTATTTAGCCAATACCTGGCGGATGGCATCCGGATAACAATTGCAATCGTTATTCCTTCCATAATTTACGACTGGTTTGGCGACCTTGAAAAAGGCCTCCTTATATCCATAGGGGCCCTTTGTGTAAGCATTTGCGATGTACCGGGACCTGTGAAACACAGGCGAAACGGGATGTTTTATTGTAATGTTTTTGGGTTTATAATGGCTTTGCTTACCGGGCTGGTAAGCAATAACACAATTTTACTGGGAACGCTCATTATCATTTCTTCTTTTTTCTTTTCCATGCTTTCCATATACGGCAACAGAAGCGCCTCTGTAGGAACGGCCGCATTGCTTGTAATGATCCTCCGGATGACTACGGTAACCGGGATACAAGAATCATTTACCGAAGGCCTGTTAATATTGGCCGGCGGAACCTGGTATATGGTGCTGGCACTGGTCTTTAACAGCCTTAATCCTTACAGGCCGGCCCAAAGATCTCTCGGGGAATGCATACGTGAAACTGCAAAATACCTTCGTATTAAAGCAGCCTTATACGATACAACTACGAACGTAGATGATGAATATAAAAAACTGGTAAGCCAGCAGGTGGTTGTTAATGAAAAGCAGGAGCAGGTACGCGAACTTCTGTTCAAAAACCGCGCAATGCTTAAGGAATCCATAAGCAGCGGGCGCCTGCTGGTTCTGACCTTTGCCGATTTGGTAGATCTTTACGAGCAAATTCTTGCAGGATGGTATAATTATAATTTGCTCCGTGAAAAATTCAGCTCCTCCGGCATTTTAAACAATATCGCAGCCATAGGAATAAAGATTGCAGATGAGCTGGATAATATAGCTTATGCCATTCAGTCAAAAAGTATTTATAAAAAACAATATGACGCCCTCCATGATTTGAATGAGCTGAAAGACAATATTGACAGGCTAAGTCAGCAAAATCACGGCACTCTTATTTTAAAAAAAATACTGGTGAACCTGAGGGATCTCAATGATCGTGTAAATAATTTAAGCAATTACTTCACCAGCGGCAGCAACGCGGAAACCCGTAATCTCCCCGAATACTGGCGTTTTGTAAGCCACCAGCAAATTGACGCAACGGTCTTCCGAAATAACCTGACCATGAAATCCTCCGTATTCAGGCATTCGCTGAGAGTGATGGTTACCTGTATGGCCGGCTATATTATTTCTAAAATTTTCCCGGGTGGTCACCATAGCTATTGGATATTGCTTACCATTATTGTAATTCTGAAGCCCGGCTACGGCCTTACAAAGCAGAGAAACCGGGAAAGATTTTTAGGCACCCTTGCCGGCGGTATCATAGGAGTATTATTATTAGCGTTTATCCATGACCGTTATATTTTGTTGGCTGCTATCATCATTTTTATGACCGGCACCTATACTTTTCAGCGAATGAACTACATTGTTATGGTCATCTTTATGACACCGTATTTATTGATCCTTTTCAGTCTTCTCGGAGCCCATGTGGCAGATGTGGCAAAGGAACGGCTATTGGATACAGCTATTGGCTCTGCTTTATCGTTATCAGCAAGCTATCTTTTGTTTCCCCGATGGGAATCAGACAGCCTGGTTAATTATATGGCAGCTATGCTAAAAGCAAATCTCCGTTACTTCTACCGCCTGGCTTATATTTTAGCCGGGAAAAAGGAACCAGTAACAGATTACAAGCTGGTCAGAAAGGAAGTGTTTCTGAGCTCAGCCAATCTCTCCGGCGCGTTCAACAGGATGCTTTCAGAACCAAAGACGAAGCAGCTTCACAAAAACGAAATATATGAATTTGTGGCGCTGAACAATGTTCTTTCATCCAATATTGCCGGAATGGTTACCACAGCATTATCGTACAGAAATAGCGCTGTATCCAAAGATGAAATTCACCTGATCCGGCAGTCTGTAAGCAACCTGCAGCAAAGTATCAAGAACCTCGATATAAATTATGTAAAAACAGAGGAAAAAATTGCCTTTCCACAGACCCTGTCCGATATGCCCAATCCCCAGCTTGCCGAACAGCTGGATTTTGTGTATAAGCTTACCGTAAAGATTAATAAGGACACCGCTCTTATCTTTCAGCAAGCAGAATAAAATTCGTATATGCTTTACCGTTATACAGAATAAAAAGGCCTGCCCGGAGGCAGACCTTTTTTTAAATACCCATCTTAATCACAATCTTTAATTCGTTCCCGATGATTGGCCGCCGCCCTGGTTGTTACCTCCCCGGCGTCCGCGCAAGGTGGGCTCTATTTCGTCAGTAAATTTCTTGTATTGGTCATCCGTAAAAATTGCTTTCAGCTTATCATCGCGGTCGCTGGTAAGTTTCTGAAAAGCTTCCCTGTCCGGCCTGGTACCACTGCTTCTTGCGTCTTCAAACATTTTAGTTTGCTGATTGTAGAAATCAGTAAACACGGCTTCGGTTTTTGTTTGCTCGTCTGCTGTGAGGTTCAGTGGGGCTAACTTATCCATGGTCATCTTTACCCGTTGTTCTACTGTAGGGCGTGACATCCCTCCCTGTTGAGCATGTACGCCTATTATGGCAGAGAATAAGAAAGCTGCAAGCATTGCAATCTTTGTTTTCATAATTTGAGTTTTATTTTTTAGTAATTATTGAGTTTACAGGTTATTTGGTGTTCGCATTGTGCGCATCTTTCCCTGCCCGGCTTATCATACGTACCACTACTTTTTTTAAGGTGCTGTCAAATTTGGGCAACTGATCCGGGGTACATATTGCCCGGACCGTCTTAAAATGATAAAACATTTTTATTTCCAGTTCCTTTTGCTTTGCAGCAATATTTTCTGCTGCAGCTTCGAGGGTAGAATCATCCATGCTTGAAGCATAAATCATATTGTAGAAATCGATTTTTTCTTTCTTCAGCTCATCAAATAATGCATGTACCGAATCCAACTGACCTTTTCTTAGTGATTCATAAGCATCTAATTGCTGCTTGCTGAAACCCACATCTTTCTGCAGCATGCCCGACAAACCATCATGGTTGCGCGGAGGTTTGGGGGAATGATTATTCAGCACCAGGAAAAATACCAGCATTGCCACATTTGTTATCAATAGAAAAATGATAATCGATACCAGGGCCTTATTCTTTTTTACCGAATCGATCATGGCTTTGCATTTTCAAAATCATATAAAGTATAATTTACCTGGTTATATTCATCGGCAGTTGCTATTTCCGGCGCTTGCTGGGTGCCCGGCGTTGCAGAAATATCGGAAAACCATAACACCCCGGCATTAATAATAATTATTGAAAAAACACAGGCGAATGCTACTACCGGCCGTGCCACAAAAGATGAAATTCTGCTCCAGATATTTTTCTCTTCCTGCATTCTTGCCTCAATTCTCGTAAAGAGAAAAGGGCGCGGCATCGCCTGCTGAATGCCATCAGTACTGTTTAGCACCTCATCGATTTTTTTATTTAATGATTCGCCTTCCATGATTATTATATTTTGACGTTATCTGAATTTAAATCCCTTGCAATGCCCGGGATATTTTTTTCTTTTTTAACAAATCTCCGGCTATCCCTTATTCATCATCGCAAAATAATCTTTTAATATTTTTTTCAAATTGCCTTTTGCCCGCTGCAATAATGCATCCACAGCGGAATCGCTGATCTTCATTACCCCGCCAATTTCATTATAGGAAAGGCCTTCTATTTTGTTCAGGACAAATGCAGTTTTTTGATTTGGCGGCAGCTGCTCCACTGCTTTAAAAAGAATGGCTGCATTCTCTTTCCTTTCCATGCTTACGCCAGGATGAAAAAAATCAGGAGGATCTACCACCATTTTATCATTCGTCCCGTACAGGCTCTCTATAAAGGCAAAACGCTTTTTTCTTTTCTTTCTCCTGATGTGATCCATCGCTTTGGAAACTGTAATGCGGTAGAGCCACGTTGAAAACTTTGATTCGCCTTTAAATTTTGCCACTGATTCAAAAGCCTGGATAAAAGCTTCCTGGGTGACGTCTTCCGCATCTTCTGCATTTTGCAAAATGCTCAATGCAGTGTTGTAAACCATGCCCTGCCAGGTTTCCACTATTTGTTTAAATGCCGCTCTGTCTCTTTTTTTCAGTAAATCAATTAATTCAGTTTCTGTCAAGACGGGTATTTATTTATGTACTAAAGAGATGGGGCATCCGGACCACCCGGCCCGCCTCCTCCAAAAGGAAATCCTCCCGGTGGACCAAACTGCCGGAAATTTCGCTGCCTGCCGAAATTATTTCCCGGTTTACCCTTCCCAAAGTTCTTTAATTTGTAAGTAAACGTAAGCATAAAATACTGCTGCAGCACCTGGTTATTGACATCCTGGATATAAGATGAGGTTACATTACGGGAAATGCTCCTGTTCTGCTTCAGCAAATCAAACACAGATAATTTGATTTCTCCCGTTTGCTTTTTAAAAATCTTTTGCCCGATGGCCACATTCCACAGCCAATAGTTTGTGTTATCTGCGGCTGCAAGGCCATTGTAATATTCGTTGGTTAAGTCCGTATTAAAAAAAGTTCCTTTTTTAGTAAGAAGATTGGCGCTGAATTCTGCTGTTTGCATAAAATAATTATTATTCAGCGAAGGCTGAATCGTATTCTTTACGGTATTGATATTGGCCGAATAAGAAAGCGTAAAATCAATATACTCGCTGATATTACTTGACAAGACGGCACCCACATTGTAGTTCATTGTTTTTGAAACATTTTCTATGTTATTGAGCAAACCGGGAGTATTTGAATAGCTGATACCACCGTTCCAGTTAAGATTTGATTTCAAAAATTTTACCGGCATGGCATAGGTAAAAAATGACCTTGCATTAAAATAGCCGTTTAAATTGACCGGCTTTGAAATCTGCGAACCCCTGTTAAGGATGATGGTTTTAGTGAGTGCTGAATCCTGGGTAGCGGTATAAGTAGCATTGGCAATATAATTGCCAATCGTTTGAAAAAATATATTCGCAAAAAAACTTTTTGCTTTGGGTGTATTGGTATAATTATAGCGCAATATCAGGCTATTGTTGTATTGCTGCTGCAGATCAGGATTGCCGGTGCTGTAAAAAAACTGGTTGGAGTTGTTGATTACATTCTGCAACTGCGTCACCGATGGCGCACTCACGTTGGAACGGAAAATAACACGAAGATTGCTTTTGCTGTCGAACTTAAACCGGGCAAAAGCATTCCCCAATATATTATCATACACCCGGTCTATATGCGAAGAGTCAGGATATACCTGGCTGCTGTTTAATTCCGAATGCTGGTAAGATATACCGGCAGATATAAAGTTGTCACGATCACCATGCCGCACCGTGATTCCGGTGGTTTGGGTATTATAAGTATTATTAAACTTGTTACTGAGGCCGCTGTCCAGCAGAGAATACTTTGAAGTGGTGCCGTCGTAATTAAATGTTTCCTGGTCTGCGTGGTTTACCTGGAACGATGGCTGAAAGTTCGCCTGCAGGAGTGTCTTTTTGCCCAGTGGCTCAGTGTAGACTAAATTGAACGAGTACTGATTATTATGGGTTACCTGGTGCGAATGCTGATCTACCGTGTCCGTACTATTGGCCGGTATAAAATAATTATTCAGGGCATTTAAAAAATTATTTCCGAGCTTATCGCTTGAGGTGTTGTTGATACCCAATGACAGGCTACGTCCTCTTTTCTTAAAAGCGTGGCTTATCAGCAGCTGGTTGGTCAGGCTGTTGCCATGCAGGTCGCTGGTCAGGTCATTTGCGGTTTGGCTTATTTCATCCTGAAAAGCCTTATCTACATAGTTGATACCATTTACATTATTATAAGAATTATTACTTTGGAAATTCAGATAGGACGTCGCCAAAATCCTGGTGCTCGAATCTATCCGGTAGGTAAGCCTGAAGTTGACACGATTGTTATAATTTTTCGCATCGGAGTAAGTGTTTTCATTGTAATAATTACTGCTATCCGAAGTGATAATATTCTGCTGGTTGACGAGTTGATTATTTGAAGTATTGCTGTTGTTGAAAAAATAGCTCCCGGTAACATCAATTTTTTTACCCCACGCATCGCTATAATTTATCCCAAACGAATTAGTAGAAGCAATCCCATCCTGCTGGCCAATAGTAAAATTTGAGCCGCCAAAATTGCCCCCCCGGCCACCGCGTTGCCCGCCACCACCCCGGTTCCCCACATTCGATACCCCCAGCAAATCCTGCGAAGAAAAATTTTGCTCATTCACATTGTTGGCCATGCCTATCAGCGAAATTCTCCTGTCGCCGTTAAAAAAGCTAACATTGCCACCCGCACTGTATCTTCCGTCAGTTCCATAACCTGCATAGATACGGCCGAAGCTGCCATTGCGCATATTCACTTTGGTAACTATATTGATCGACTTGGTAGTATTACCGTCATCAAAACCTGTCAGCTGTGCTTGATCGCTTAATCTGTCAAATACCTGTATTTTATCAATAACATCCGCAGGGAGATTACGTAATGTGGCCGTTGCATCATTGCCAAAAAAATCACGGCCGTCCACTGTAACCTTTTGCACAGTTTCGCCCATCGCCGTTACGGCGCCTGATTTTTTATCAACCGTTATACCGGGCATTTTTCTGATTAAGTCTTCCCCCGTAGCATCCGGATTTACCTTGTATTGGGCTGCGCCGAATTCCATGGTGTCATTTTTCTGTTTTATGGCAGGCGCTTCATCCTTAATTACTACCGTCTGCAGTGTTTTTGCATTTTTTGTTGTCGTTATCACGCCGAGATCAGTGGCATTATCGCCTATGGTAACCAGCTTATGAACATCGTTATATCCAATTGAGGTAACGGTAAGAGAATATTGGCCCGCGGGAACATTATAGATAATAAAAGTTCCCTTGCCATTGCTAACCGTTGAAAAGCTGGCACCTGCAGCTACTTTAGATACCAACTTTACTGTGGCATTTTTAACAGGGCTGTTATCAGAAGCATCCTTTAGATTGCCTATAACAGATTGCGCATTTGCCGACACAAATGAAAAAAGTACAATCAGTACGAAAACTACAATCCGGACCATAAAATAATAATGATATTGAATACGACGACAGAAAAATTTAAAACCTTCGCCAGTCCCGTTTCTTTAATCATATTCACATTCAAAAATGACAATTGCGCTGTTTTTTATTTCAGCAGCACTATTAAAAATCATTTCATTTATCTTGCAATAAAATTAAACCTATATGGATTATAATAAACTTGTTGCGGTTACCGGTTTGAGCGGTTTATTCGAATTGCTTTCTTCAAAATCCGATGGCGCAGTGATCAGGTCGCTTGATGACAACACCACAAAATTTGTAAGTACCCGGCAACACAATTTTTCTCACCTCGAAAGCATAGAAGTATATACTGTAAAAGAAAACGTGAACCTTTCGGAAATATTTGCCGCAATGAAAAAGAGCAGGGAAAAACTGCCCGATGCAAAAGCGGATAATAAGACGCTGAAAACGTATTTTGAAAAAATATACCCGGATATAGACTTTGAACGGGTATATATCAGTGATATGAAGAAAATGGTAAAGTGGTTTGATATTTTGAAAAAGCATAAAATAGAAATTGCCTCCTCTGAAGAAATTCAGGAAAATGCTCATGAACCCAACAAGCCTGCGCATACGGACACCATTCATACAAAAGAGATGATACCACCAAAGGTGGCGCCCCGGAAAATTGAAAGTCGCGGCGTAAAGTAATATAAGACAGCAGCCCATCCGTCTTATTTAACCTTATGCCCTTAACCTTAAAACAAATGCTTTTCGCATTTAACCTATACATTGCAAATGATACAAGCATCCGCCGATATAAAAAAAATTGAAAGAAAATTTCTTCCTGCCGATTTAATGATTGATAGCTGGGAATCGATAGAACCGTATTGTAAAGAATTACTGGAAAGAAAAATCAATTCAAAACAGGAGCTTGAAAAATGGCTGCGTGATGTAAGTGAGCTGGATGCTGTAATAAGCGAAGATGCAAGCTGGCGGCAGATCAGGATGACATGCGATACTACAGACAAGAAGCTGGAAGAATCTTTTAATTTCTTTTTCATGGAAATTCATCCTAAGATCCAACCCTATGCCGATGCGCTTAATAAAAAACTGGTTAACTCACCTTTTACCAAAGAGCTCGACCAATCAAAATATTTTACTTACCTGCGCTCCGTAAAAAAAAGCATTGATCTCTTCCGGGAAGCCAACATCCCCCTCCTTGCCGGGCTGGCCGTGTTGCAGCAACAATACGGAGTCATTACCGGTAAGATGACGGTTGAGGTAAATGGAAAGGAATACACACTGCAACAGGCCGCTAAATTTCTGGAAAATCACGACCGGAAACTGCGTGAGGAAGTGTATCGCAAAATAAATGCGAGGAGGCTGGAAGACAAAGCCATATTGGATAAGCTTTTTAATCAGCTTGTTGAAAAACGTCAACAAGTTGCAGTAAACGCAGGCTTTGAAAATTACCGCGATTATAAATTTAAAGAACTGGGCCGCTTCGATTATTCAAAAGAAGATTGCTTCAAATTTCATGATGCCGTAAAACAACACGTGCTTCCCATTGTGAATAAGATTTATGAGAACAAAAGGAAAAAATTGCAGGTAGAGGTTTTGAAGCCCTGGGATACCGAGGCAGAACCCGGGGGAACAAAACCCCTTAGTCCGTTTACTACGGGAAATGAACTGCTCTCAAAGTCGGTGGAGTGCTTTACCCGGCTTCGTCCCTTCTTCGGAGATTGCCTGAAAAAAATGAATTCAATGCACCACCTTGACCTGGAGAGCAGGAATGGCAAGGCTCCCGGCGGATACAACTGTCCCCTTGCCGAGAGTGGCGCCCCATTTATCTTTATGAACGCCGCCGGACAAATGCACGATGTTACCACCATGGTGCACGAAGGAGGTCATGCCGTGCATTCATTTCTTTCCCACAACCTCGAACTGACCGCATTCAAAGAATACCCAATGGAGATTGCAGAAGTAGCCAGCATGTCGATGGAGCTTTTTACCATGGATCACTGGGATGTGTTTTTTGATAATAAAGAAGACCTGAAAAGAGCAAAAGAACATCAGCTGGAAAGAGTGATCACTATCTTTCCGTGGATTGCAACCATTGATAAATTTCAACATTGGATCTATGAAAACCCCAATCATACCACCGGAGAGAGAACCCAGGCATGGATGAGAATTCTCAGTGAATTTTCCGACGATGTAATTGATTACAGCGGCCTCGACAGTTTCCGTGAAAACTACTGGCAAAAGCAATTGCATTTGTTTGAAGTACCCTTTTATTATATTGAATACGGCATTGCCCAGCTCGGAGCCATCGGGCTTTGGATGCAATACAAAAAAAATCCTGAGCAGGCTCTCGATAATTATATGAATGCACTGAGCCTGGGCGGCACGAAAACGTTACCGGAACTTTACCGGGCGGCCGGACTGAAGTTTGATTTTTCTCCTGACAACATCAAAACGCTGATGGATTTTGTGAAGGAGGAAATGGAGAAGTTATAATAATTTTTATTGACCGATTCCAGTCATTATTTAGTTTCTTTGCGCAAAACGCTGAATAAAAAGTATGTGGAAGCGACTTGCTGAATTTGTAGTGCGAAACAGGCTCGTTTTGCTGGTAATTCTTTTTGCATGTACGGGGCTAATGGCATACTATGCAAGTAAAATAAAACTGAGCTATGAATTTGCCAAAGCTATTCCCATCAATAATCCTAAATACAAGGACTATCTTTCTTTTAAAGAAAAGTTTGGAGATGACGGTAACCTGCTGGTAGTGGGTGTTCAGACAGATTCTTTTTTTAACATCCATAATTTTTCCGCCTTCAGAAAATTAAATGATTCATTAAAAAAAGTACCGCATGTAGAAAATGTTTTAAGCGTAGCCAATTCTGTAAATCTTGTAAAGGATACCGCTTCGCAAAAATTAAATGCTGTTCCCGTTTTTGCCGGCTCCATTGCATCGCAGGCGCAATTAGACAGCTCAAAAAAAATCCTGTTCAACCTGCCTTTTTACCGTACGCTTTTATACAACTCTGAAACAAATGCTTATTTAATTGTTGTCCGGATTAATAAAGAAATATTGAATTTACCCGGCCGTACAAAGGTGATCAGTGATATTATCAAACTGACTGATACATATACCAGGCAAACAAATATTGCTACTCATATCAGCGGGCTGCCGCTTATCCGTACAGAGGTTGCTGACAGAATTGCACGGGAGATGAAATGGTTCATTATTGGTTCGCTTGTTCTTTCTGCCCTGATGTTGCTCCTGATGTTTCGCTCTGTCCGTACCACAATTTTATCACTCCTGGTGGTCATTATTGGGGTGATATGGGCTATTGGCATTACACAGCTATTTGGCTACAAGATCACTTTGCTGACAGCATTAATCCCCCCGCTCATCGTAGTGATTGGTATTCCTAATTGCATTTATTTTTTGAACAAATTCCATTCATCTTATAAAAAGACAGGAGATAAGCACCGGGCAATTATTGATATGATAAGCAAAATGGGGGTGGTTACGCTATTTTGCAATCTTACTGCGGCAATAGGATTTGCGGTGTTTGCTCTTACTAAAAGTTCCATCCTTAAAGAGTTTGGGCAGGTAGCAGGCACAGGCATAATGCTCATTTTTGTTATTTCATTCATATTATTACCCGGTGCTCTAAGCTATATGCCCGCTCCCGGCAGAAAACATTTAAAATACCTGGATATAAGATTCATTACCCATCTGCTTTTAAGAATTGAAAGCTGGGTTTTGCATCACAAGATTTTCGTATATGCATGTACGTTAATTGCAATTATTTTTTCTGTGACTGGAATTTTTAAATTAAAAACAGAAGGATTCATAGTAGATGATCTGCCACAGACAGACAAAATCTATACTGATCTCAAATTTTTTGAAAAAAATTTTCATGGCGTAATGCCACTGGAGATCATTATCGATTCTAAAAAAAGATATGGGCTCGCAGGATCAAGAATATTGCCGGTAATCGCCGGGATGGACGCACTTTCCGCCTACATTACCACGCAAAAGGACATGGCAAGGCCTCTTTCCCTCGCAGAAGGCATCAAGTTTGTAAAGCAGGGTTTTTATGATGGTGATTCTTCTTATTATTCCATTCCGGATTCTTACCAGGCTGCATTCTTAAGCGACTACCTGAAGCCCTCCGGGACCGGTGATTCTTCAAAAAGTAATCTGAATAACCTGCTTTCCAGCTTTATTGATACAGCACGAGAAGACACCAGGATGAGCATTAACATGGCAGATGTAGGCACGGAAAAACTTCCCTTAATTCTAAGCAACCTTGCTAAACGCGCCGATACGCTTTTTGATACTTCCAGATACAAGATCACATTTACCGGCTCTACCGTTACCTTTCTCGAAGGAAGTATTTATATCATTAATGGTCTTAAGGAAAGCCTGCTTTGGGCGTTTTTATTTATCGCTGTATGCATGTTGTATCTATTCAAATCGCTTCGAATCCTGCTGTGCTCTCTCATCCCCAATATTATTCCCCTCGTCATTACAGCCGGAATTATGGGCTGGGTAGGCGTAAGGCTGAAACCCTCTACTGTACTAATTTTCAGCGTGGCTCTCGGTATAGCCATTGATGTTACGATTCGCTTTTTAGTAAATTATAAGCAGGAGCTTCCGTCGCACCATTTTGATGTAACGAAAACTGTTTCGCAAACGATTCGCAATACCGGTTTGAGCATTTTATACACTTCAATCGTTTTGATTGCCGGCTTTATTATCTTTTGCTTCAGCGGATTCGGCGGTACCCAATCGCTGGGCTGGCTTACCTCAGTCACGCTTCTTACCGCTACTCTTACCAATCTTGTTTTATTGCCTGTCTTATTACTTTTTGTGAACAAACGGAAAAAGTAATTTTTTACAATCCTGTTGCAGAATGAATACAACAATTCTTCCCGTTTTCTGTTATTAATATACCTGGGTAGCATCGCCAAAAAGGTAAATCCAATATTGTTGATGAAAATTTTCAAAAAATATTTTTTTTTCTTAATAACCGCCGGGTATGTTCTGTCGCTTCTTTCATGTAAAAAGGATACCGCAACAACCAATGCAGCCATTTTCTCAGAATTTATAAATGCTTCTCAGACCGGCAAATACCTGATTTCAGATGATACCAGCTCTGTCTTTGAAATACCAATCGGGCTGACTGCGGCTTGTGAAAAACCAATGACCATTAACTTTACGGTCGCTTCGCCCTCAGGCGCGCTGCAGGGCCAGCAATATAGTCTTGGGGCCACTTCCATAACAATACCGGCAAATACATTGGTGGACTCGATTCCGTTAAAAGGAATTTTTTCAGGGTATACTTCCGGCAGAAAAGATACTTTGATCTTCACCATTACAGGCGGCGATATCGGGGGTCGGAAAGATTATACCACTTACACAGTTGTTCTCCGGCAATATTGCCATTCCAATATTTACGATTTTATCGGTGATTATACAAATTGCACAGACAAAAACAATTCAATTTCGGCTCCATACAGTGTATCGGTAGATTCCGTATTGTCAACAGGAACCACCTCTGCCACTCTTTATATACGCAACCTTGCCTCGGCAAGCTTCGGGCCTTATGTAAGATCCGACGCAGCTATATCACCGGGAATAGCGGTAAGCTTTGACTGGAGCGATTCTTCAAACCTGGTTACAACAATTGCAGCTCAAAAGCTCTGCGACAGCGTTCTTACTTATGGGCAGGGCACCATTTCCGGGGTGACTACCGGAAGTTATTCTTCCTGCGACAATTCGATTACCCTTAACTATACAGTTACGGTTGCTGCGGGCACATTCGGAGATTTTGTAACCACCCTCCGCAGATAAATTAGCCGGATAACGGGAATATGCTCGTTTACGCGTTACCGTTATTTTAATGTAAAATCCAAATATCTCAGCCTAATCCTATTTCAGAATGTCTTTCGGGAATTTCAACATCCGAAAAGCCTTTTGAAATTAACCGGTTCTTAAAATCGAGCTGAACATCGTATTCGCCATGCACCAAAAATAATTTCTTCACCTGCCGCGGATCCTGGCAGGCAAGCCATTGACTGAGATCGCCATAATCACCATGAGCGCTCATACTCCTTATCTCGCCGATCTCTGCATGTACTTCGAATGACTGGCCAAAGATGCCCACCTCTTTCGGATGATTTTTCAGCCGGCCGCCCAGGGAATTCGGTTCACAATAGCCGGAAAGCAGAATAGTATTCCTGCTGTTCTCAATATTATTTGCAATATGATGCTTTACCCTGCCTGCCTCTGCCATTCCGCTTGCAGAAATAATAACACAGGGCTCCGTAAGATAATTGAGCGATTTACTTTCCTCTACGGTCTTAATAAAACGCAGTCCTTTAAATGCAAACGGATCATCATCATTCAGCAAAATTTTCTGAACCCGGCTATTAAAATATTGCGGATAGCTTTTTACTATTTCCGTTGCTTCTATACTTAAAGGACTATCTACAAAATATTTTAAGGATGGAAGCCTGTTCTGGTTTTCGAGCATATTCAGAAAATACAGAATCTCCTGCGTGCGCCCTACGCTAAATGCAGGTATAATCAATTTTCCCTTTTTCTGAAGGCATGTCTTTTCGATCCACTGCAGCAGCAATTCTTCAGTACCGGTAACCTGGTCATGCAGCTTATTACCGTATGTGGATTCCATAATGATGTAATCTGCCTGCGGAAAAATTTGGGGAGATTTCAAGATGACATCCCTATACCGTCCCACATCACCGGAAAAGGTGAGGCGGATTTCTTTGCCATTTTCCTTGATCTTCAAATGAACCGTAGTACTTCCAATAATGTGTCCCGCATCCAGATACATGAATTGAACATTTTCATCTATCGCATGCCATTCCCCATATTTTACCACTTCAAAAAAGCCGAGTGCGCGTTTCGCATCTTCCATGTCGTAGAGGGGTGAAAGGTAAGGGCGGCCCTGCGCTGCACGTGTCTTGTTGAGAAATTCAATATCACTTGCCTGAATTTCCGCACTGTCAGCCATTAATATTCCGGAGAGTTCCTTTGTGGCATCGGTGCAAAAGATTTTCCCCCTAAATCCCTCTTTTACCAGTTTCGGTATCAGTCCGCAATGATCTATGTGTGCGTGAGAAAGGATCAGGTAATCTACTTCTGAAGAGATAAAGCCAAAGTCCCGGTTGAATTCGTCTGTTTCTTTACCCAGTCCCTGGAACATTCCGCAATCGAGCAAATATTTTTTCCCGTTTGTAAGAGTAAGCAAGTGTTTTGAGCCGGTTACGGTGCGGGCTGCCCCGTGAAAAGCAATCTTCATGTATTAGTGTTTTTACTTTATGAGTTGAAGGTATGAAATCAAAATAAAATAGTTAATTATAACTTCCCTGTTTTAACTTTAAATGACCAGGTAAAGTAAAATCCGGCGACTGCTTCATTCATTTCATTTTTGCCAATTGATGCTGCAACAAATGTGGCAGGCGCTCCCGATTGAATTGCGTGTTCGATGACAGAAGCAAATTCCCGTCCCTGCTCACAGGTAAACAGAATGGTTCCTGTTGCTTTTTTAAAATACGAAGCCTCCATTTTTATAACGAGCAGGGATACACGAAAATCTCTTTTATACATATTACTCATGGCAAGCAGGCCGGTACTCATTTCTGCGGCCATCGCCAGTGAAGCGAAGTAGATTGATTTGAAAGGATTCTTAGTAAGAAACTTATAGCCTACTGAAGTAACACACCTGTCTTCACTGATCTCCTGTACTTTTACTCCTGAAAAATATGCAGCAGGAAGTTTTGCAAATAAATACAGCCCCCACCTGGTCCGGCTGTTTGCCAAATTAAAAAAGGAAGCCTGGTATGAAGTCAAAATTTTTTTACAGCAATCTAAGTATTAAAATTGAAGGGGGCTAATTTTTACTCAGCCCTATTTGATTGTTTACCTTTTGAAGCAGGTTGTTTATGTCGAAAGGCTTTGCAATAAAATCATCAGCGCCATATTCTGAAATAGAGGCGGCGGCAGCCGGGTGGGCCGAAAACATAATAACCGGAATATGCCGGGTATCCAGGTTCGACTTCAGCTTTTTACAAATTGTGCGGCCATCATGTCCGGAAATAAGTACATCCAGCAAAATGAGATCTGGTTTAAATGTGTCAATTTTGGAAAAGGTGGTTTCCCCCCTGGTAGTTGTCTCAACCTCAAACCCCTTCCTTTTAAGGAGTGTTTCCATAACAGACAGAATATCTATATCGTCATCTACGACAAGAATCTTGGACATACTTGTTAATTTCGGATTCGCAAAAGAAAAAATTAAAACGCCCCAAGAGATTTAATATTTTCCTTTGTTAAGCTTCAGTGTTCTAAAATTATAAAAATTATCTTCCGTTGTGCCCGGTGTTGATGGTTTTAAAACCTGTAAGCACTTTCAAGCATCAAAGTTTGTTCCGAAAATTCCATTATCTCCAAAAACTTTGAAAGCGGCTCCTGTATTTATTTTAATTTACTCTTCAGATTATCATTAATTGCCTCCAGGAACTCGTCAGTATATAAGTAATCTTTTTCGTGCGACACCTTATTTCCATTGATACACACGGCCAAATCCTTGGTCATCTTACCACTTTCAACCGTTTCAATACATACTGCTTCCAGTGTATGGCAAAAGTCTATTAATAGTTGATTATTGTCCAGCTTGCCGCGGAAAGCAAGTCCCCTCGTCCATGCAAATATGGAAGCAATGGGATTAGTTGAGGTGGGATTTCCCCTTTGGTGCTCCCGGTAGTGCCTCGTAACAGTACCATGAGCAGCTTCTGCTTCCAATATTTTTCCGTCGGGAGTCATCAATACAGAAGTCATTAAACCCAGGGAGCCGAACCCCTGCGCCACCGTATCGCTTTGTACATCTCCATCATAATTTTTACAGGCCCAGACAAAATTTCCATGCCATTTCAATGCACTGGCCACCATATCATCTATTAACCGGTGTTCGTAAGTAATTCCGGCCGCATCAAATTTGGATTTGAACTCCTGCTGGTATATGGATTCAAAAATATCTTTAAATCTTCCGTCGTATTTTTTAAGAATGGTATTTTTTGTAGAGAGGTACAGCGGCCATTTTTTACTTAGCGCCATATTGAAGCAGCTTCTTGCAAAGCCGGAGATGCTTTCATCAGTGTTGTACATGCAAAGCGCAACCCCATCTCCCTTATAATTATACACTTCAAAAGTTTGAGGTTTGCCGCCGCCTTCAGGGGTAAAGGTCATGGTAAGCTTTCCTTTACCTTTTATAACGGTATCGGTTGCACGATATTGATCGCCGAAAGCATGCCGGCCAATGATGATCGGGGCCGTCCAGTTAGGAACCAGCCGGGGTATATTGTTGATTACAATTGGCTCGCGAAATACAGTGCCATCCAGAATATTTCTTATCGTGCCATTAGGGCTTTTCCACATTTGCTTCAGGTTAAACTCTTTTACACGCGCTTCATCAGGAGTAATGGTAGCGCATTTAATACCTACACCACATTCTTTTATGGCATTGGCTGCATCCACCGTCACCTGGTCATTGGTGGCATCCCGGTGTTCAATACCCAGGTCAAAATATTGTATTTCCACATCCACATAAGGCACAATTAATTTGTCTTTAATAAATTTCCAGATCACCCTGGTCATTTCATCTCCGTCTAATTCCACTACAGGATGGGTTACTTTAATTTTTGTCATAAACTATTTATAAATTTTGAGTGAGGTATATTTTGCAATCTGATCAAAATCTTTGTCGCTGTGGATAATCCTGAAGTTGTGTGCAATGCAAACAGATGCTATCAAACAATCGTTTGATTTCCGGATTGTAACTCCTTTTTTTCGTAAAAATCTATAAAGTTCCGCAGCCTGAACAGCAAGCCCGAAAGCATCATAATTAAAAAATTCTAACCCATATAGATTCTCTTTTATAATAATATAAAATTTTTGATCTTCTATTCCCTGTAAAATTTCCTGCATGATAACCGGTAGAATAATAAAAGGGCTTTTTGTAGTATTGTTTAATAAAAATGATTTTACTTTTTCAATTTGAGGTGAGGTTTTCTTGTTAAAAAAATCAACCCAAACTGAACTATCTACAACAATGTCAGCGGGCATTTCTGCGCATTTTATCTAAATTGCCAACCCACTTTACCTTACCCTGCAGGGATAATAATTTTAACCGCATTTGATACTTTACATATTCTTTCAAAGCCGAATTGACAATTTCCTTCTTCGTCTTATTGCCTGAAAGTTTTAAAGCTTTTTTCATTATATCATCATCTATATCAATATTTGTTCTCATTTTTTACTTTCTATTTATACACAAAGATAAAAGAATTCATACACATCGCTTTTACAGATTTTTTATCACCTCACTTGCAAACTCGCTTGTTTTCAAAAGCGTGGCATCTTTCATAAGATTATAAAAATCTATTGTCACCTTTTTGCTTCGGATTGTTTTGGCAATACCATTGGTGATCAGCTCTCCTGCCTCTTTCCAGCCCAGATATTCCAACATCATTACGCCGCTCAGCATTACCGATGAAGGATTCATGGTATTAGTATTTGCAAATCTGGGGGCCGTGCCGTGCGTCGCTTCAAATACTGCATAGCCTGTAATGAAGTTGATATTTGCACCCGGTGCTATACCTATGCCTCCCACCTGCGCGGCAAGGGCGTCGCTGATATAATCACCATTTAAATTTAATGTGGCAATTACCGAATAGTCCTGCGGGGCCAGTAATGCCTGCTGCAAAAAATTATCTGCAATTGCATCTTTGATAATCACCTTGCCACCCCGGGCGGCGATTTTCATTTCTTCATTGGCTACAGCTTCCCCGCTTTCTTTTTTGGCAGCTTCCCATTGATTCCATGTATATACATCGCCCGCAAACTCTCTCGCCGCCAGCGCATATCCCCAGTTTTTAAAAGCCCCTTCGGTAAACTTCATGATATTTCCTTTGTGAACAAGAGTTACAGAAGGAAGCCTGTGCTGAATGGCATACTGTATTGCCGCACGAATCAGCCTTTCCGAACCTTCTTTACTTACTGCTTTTATACCAAAAGAACTCGTTTCGGGAAAGCGAACCTTTTTTACATGCAATTCATTTTGCAAAAAGGCAAGCAGTTTTTTTGCTTCCTCTGTACCGGTCATAAATTCGATACCCGCATAAATATCTTCTGTATTTTCCCTGAAAATAACCATGTTCACCTTTTCGGGTTGCCACATCGGGGAAGGCACGCCTTCGAAATACCGCACGGGGCGCAGGTTTACATATAAATCCAATTCCTGCCTTACCGCCACATTCAGGCTTCGTATTCCGCCGCCAACCGGAGTGGTCAGGGGCCCTTTAATAGCCACCCTGTATTTTCTGAATGCATCCATGGTTGCCTGCGGCAGCCATTCGCCGGTGGCATTAAATGCCTTTTCCCCGGCGAGCACTTCCATCCATTCAATCTTTCTTTTTCCTTCATAAGCTTTTTTCACCGCTGCATCAAACACGCGAACACTTGCATTCCATATATCCGGCCCGATTCCGTCTCCTTCAATAAAAGGAATTACCGGATCATCCGGCACTATCAGCGACCCGTCTTTCCCCATTTCAATTATTCCCGGCATATCTTAAAAATTAATTACGCAATTTAACCATCCGTTATCAATAGTCACTCCGTCATATTTTTTATAAAAATTAATCGCTGGTTCATTCCAGTCAAGCACCTGCCAAACCATGCCATTTAATTTTTTTTCTTTTGCTTCCTGAAGGCATTTATCGAATAACATTTTGCCGATACCCTGTCCCCGCAAGGTCTTATTTACCAAAAAATCTTCCAGGTACATTCGCTGTCCCTTCCAGGTAGAGTACCTGATATAATACAAGGCAAAGCCTTCCACTACCCCGTCAACTTCTGCTACAAATGCCCACCAGACAGGCCTTTCGCCAAAACCACTTTCTTCAAAATGTTCCTGCGTTACGGTTACTTCTCCCGGGGCTCTTTCATATACTGCCAGCTGATGAATAAGTTCCATCAGCCGTTTACAATCTTTCCTTTCTGCCTTTCGCATTACTACATTCATCTGTCAAAAATAATTAAGCATGTGCTATCAGCTATGAATTCACAAATTCTGCCTTTTTGGAAAAGGTCTGCGCATCTTCAACGGCCATTCCGCTTTTTTAAAGGCATGTGAATAAATTATAAGTTGAAATGAAACAGCTAATATTTAAGTTTGGCAAAAGTAGTAAAAACATGAAGCAACTTTTGCAACAGTATGCGGCATACAACATCTGGGCAAATAAGATGCTTACAGACAGAATTGCACAGCTTCCGGAAGAAATCATTCGCAAAGAAACTCCCAGCAGTTTCCCGGGTTTATTTTTAACTGTTGTTCATTTGATGGACGTGGAAAGTATCTGGTGGCAACGGCTCCGGCTACAGGAGCATGTAGAATGGCCGGGGAAAACCTTTACCGGTAATTTTGACGAGCTCAGCAGGCAATTGCTCCTTCTTTCGAGACAATGGTATGAATGGGTAGCAAATGCCGGCGAAAGTAACCTGCATCATGTGTTTGCCTATTATAATTCCCAGAAAGAATATTTCAAGCAACCGGTATATGAAATGCTGATACACCTTTTCAATCATCAAACTTATCATCGCGGACAATTGGTAACAATGCTCCGGGAAAATAAAATTGAAAAAATACCCCGCACGGATTTTATTGTGTTTAGCAGGAGAAAAGAAAGAATTAAAATATAACGCCCACGCCTACACGAAAATTATTGGATATCATATGCCCACTTTACCAAAGTAGCGCCCCAGGTGAATCCGCCGCCGAAGGCGGCGAGGACAATCAGGTCATTTTTTTTCAACTGCTTTTCCCATTCCCACAGGCAAAGGGGTATGGTGGCCGCCGTAGTATTGCCATACCGCTGTATATTGATCATTACCTTATCCATGCTTAATCCCATGCGGTGAGCCGTTGCGTCGATGATTCGCTTGTTGGCCTGGTGGGGTACCAGCCATGCAATGTCATCACCGGTCAAATTATTTCTCTGCAACAACTCATACGATATATCGGCCATACCTTTCACTGCAAATTTGAATACAGCCTGCCCTTCCTGGTACACATAATGTTCTTTTGCCATTACAGTTTCAATACTGGCCGGTTTCGCTGAGCCGCCCGCTACCATTTTCAGGTATTGTGCACCACTCCCGTCCGATCTTAAAATACTGTCCAGCACCCCGTAGCCTTCTTCATTGGGTTCAAGCAGCACAGCGCCTGCCCCATCCCCAAATAAGATACAGGTGGTCCTGTCGCTATAATCTACAATAGCGCTCATTTTATCCGTACCTACCACCACTACTTTTTTATACCTCCCGCTTTCGATAAATGAGGTGCCTGTAGTAAGGCCATATACAAAACCGGAGCATGCTGCGCCGAGATCAAAGCTAAAAGCATTGGTGGCGCCAATCTTATCGGCAATGATATTGGCAGTGGCCGGAAAGATCATGTCCGGGGTAACCGTGCAACAAATGATACAATCTATCTCTGCCGGGGTGATGCCCCGTTTCTTACAAAGATCCAGTACTGCGGGTGCGCCCATATCAGAGGTGCCTTTGTTTTCACCTTTTAAAATCCGTCTTTCTTCAATACCTGTTCTGCTTCTGATCCATTCATCATTGGTTTCTACGATGGTTTCGAGCTCGGCATTCGTCAGTTTATATTCAGGAACATAGCCACCTACTGCTGTGATGGCTGCATAAATTTTTTTATCCATCAACGATCTCTTTAAGAAGCAATAAAAGTACGACTTACTTTATTATAATTTTTTACATGAGAAATCGGGGATATTTTCTGCAACGGGCTTAGGATTGAATTACTTATTTTTGGCGCTCTTTAACATAAGATGATCGCATACCTTACCGGAAAATTTTTGAATAAAACACCCACTATGGTACATGTGGAAGTGCAGGGGATCGGGTACGAGGTAAACATCAGCCTGAATACGTATTCGCAGATTCAGAAATTAAATGAGGGGAAATTGTATACCCATCTCCAGATAAAGGAGGATGCTCATACAATTTATGGGTTTTTTGAGCCTGCTGAAAAGGAAATTTTTTTGATGCTGATCAGCGTTTCGGGAGTGGGTGCAGCAACGGCGCGAATGATGTTGTCTAATCTGAGGCCGGATGAGGTAAGCAAGGCAATTGCCCGGGGAAATGCGGGACTGCTGGAAAAAGTGAAGGGTATTGGCAAAAAAACTGCGGAGAGAATTATTCTTGAACTTAAGGATAAAATGACTAAATTGTCCCCCATAGCCACTTTAAATCAAACTGATAACAATACTTTACAGCAAGATGCGTTAAATGCTTTAGTGGCGCTCGGAATTGGAAAACCATTAGCAGAAAATTCAATAAAAAACGTAATCAATTCCAACCCAAATATTAATAACCTCGAAGATTTAATAAAAAGTGCTTTAAAAGCTATTTGACCCAACTCTACCTTTAACTTACACGCGGGATGCTTTTTAAAAGAAAATTGGCTCCAGTTTTTCGGGGGTTATTGGTAATGGTGTTCACAGGAATGTTGTGGGCCCTTTCAGGCATGGAGCCTGTATCCGCGCAGGTTGTTTCCCCGCCAGGCAGCAATGACTCTCTCAGGTTCCCGATTTATGATACCCGGGGCGACTTTTTATCCGGTAAAAAAAGTCCTTTTGATCTTTCTACTCCTTCCAATATCAAAGATTCGGTAGCGTATGACCCGGCTACGAACATGTATGTCGTGTACGAAAAAATAGGAGATAAGTATTACAGAACTCCTACCGAGTATACCCAGCAGGAATTTATGGAAATGGAGGGACGCAAGGCGGAAATAGAATATTTTCAGAAAAGGGCGAATACCCTTGATATACTTAACCGAGGACTTGTAAAGCCCAAGCTGAGCATTTACGACAACCTTTTCAACAGGCTTTTTGGTAATGGAAAGATAGATATTCAGCCACAGGGAAATGTGGATATTACCGCCGGCTATCAGGGACAAAATATCAAGAACCCAACCTTGCCTGAAATAGCGCGAAAAAATGGCGGACTTGATTTTAACATGAACACCCAGTTAAATGTGAATGCAAACATTGGCGATAAGCTTAAATTTCCTATCAGCTATAATACCCTGGCCAATCTTGATTTCACCAACCAGCTAAAGCTTGACTATACAGGTAAAGACGATGAGATTTTGAAAAAATTTGAAGCTGGTAATGTTTCTTTCCCTTCAAGAAGTACATTAATCCCGGGCGCACAATCGCTTTTTGGGATAAAAACACAACTGCAATTTGGCAAGCTGCTGGTGACAGGAATTCTGGCCAATCAAAAATCACAACGACAAACGGTAAATCTTCAAGGCGGAAGCGCTGCCCAGCAGTTCCAGCTAAAAGCCGATGACTATGAAGAAAACCGCCACTTCCTGTTAGCCCAATATTTTAAGAACAATTACAATAAGGCTATGGCAAATTTACCGGCTGTGACTACGCCGGTAAATATTCTCCGGCTGGAAGTATGGGTAACCAATAAAAATGGAGCTACTACCAATGCAAGGGAGATTGTAGGGCTTATGGATTTAGGTGAATCTAATCCATACCACCCATTTACAGTGACGGGTTCTCTTCCTTCAAATAATACCAACGCCGAATATCAAAGTATCATCAGCAATCCCAACAGCCGAAACTCTGCATTGATAACGACCCAGCTTCAGAATATGGGATTAAGCCCCGTGCAGGATTTTGAAAAAACATTTGCCCGGAAACTGGATTCCACCCAATATTATTTTAATCCCAGGATTGGCTTTATTTCGTTAAGCCAGCCTTTGCAGCCAGACGAGGTACTTGCTGTTGCCTTTCAATATTCGTACAATGGCCACATTTATCAGGTGGGTGAATTTTCACAGGATGTTCCGCCGGATTCTACTTCAGGAAATCAAAATGTATTATTCCTGAAATTGCTGAAGGCTACCTCGCAGCGCCCCAATCTTCCGATCTGGCAGCTGATGATGAAAAACGTGTACAGCGTAGGATTCGGCACACTGGATTCAACCGGTTTTAATTTTAATGTATTGTATCAGCAGCCGGGTCTTGGCGCAAAAAGGTACCTCCCGTTTGGCGACCTGAACCTGGGAACTCCGTTGCTGACATTGGTAAACCTCGATCGTTTAAATAACCAGGGCGATCCGCAACCCGATGGTGTGTTTGACTTTGTATCTGGTTATACCGTTATTCCGCAATACAGCAGGGTGATTTTCCCTGTATTGCAACCCTTCGGACGCGACCTTGCGCCAAAGGTATTTAGCGATACGGCAGCGGCAAAAGACAGCTTATTTTACCCGCTATACGACTCCATAAAAGTGGTGGCGCAACAACAATTCCCCAACCTTGACAGGTTTATATTGCAGGGAACAGCAAAGACCTCTTCATCGGCGGATATAAGCATTGGCTATAATATTCCACCAGGTTCGGTTACAGTTACGGCCGGCGGCCAAACGTTGGTAGAAAATGTGGACTATACAATTAACTACGATCTTGGAACCATCAAAATAATAAACCCGGCTATACTGAATGCAGGCCTGCCGGTACAGGTAAATTTTGAAAATAATGCAACATACGGACTTCAGCAAAAGAGCTATCTCGGTTTGAGATTGGACTACCAGGCAAAAAATACCGACAAGGAACAGTTGAATATCGGCGGTACCATAGTGCGGCTGAGCGAAAGACCTTATTTCACCAAGGTAGATTATGGCGAAGACCCCATTCGGAATACCATGTATGGAACGGATGTAAACTATCATCGGGAAATGCCAAGGTTAACGAAAATACTGGATAAGCTCCCTTTTTATAAAACTACCGCACCATCTGCTCTTAATGCCTATGCAGAATTTGCTTATCTGCAACCGGGTCATGCTCCGCAAATTGGCAAAGGAAATAATGGCGCCATCTATATTGACGACTTTGAAGGAAGTCAGGGAGATATTGATCTGCGTTTTCCGCCGATCAGCTGGTCGCTGGCATCCACACCCCAGGGAGCCACCGACGCTGCAGGCAATGTGCTGTTTCCGGAAGCAGCCAATAACGACGATCTTTCCTATGGAAAAAACCGCGCTAAAATTGCCTGGTATGAAATAGAACCCACATTGCAAGACCCCAATAATATTAATAACCCTCTGCGCAATAATAAGGAGGCCCTGTCAGATCCGAGAATGCGCGCTATCTCGGAAACAGAAATCTTTCCTCAAATCTCAACTGATATCGGGCAAAACCAGTTGGTTACATTCGACCTTGCTTATTATCCTTCGGAACGGGGGCCCTATAACTATGATGCGTCCCGGGCGGATGTATCCACAACCGGGAAACTATTACGGCCGGCAAAAAGATGGGGGGGGTTAATGAGGAGCCTCGACCAGACCGATTTTGAAACGGCAAACATAGAATACATTGAATGCTGGATACAGGATCCTTTTATTACCGACCCGGCCAGCAACGGCGGCAAACTTTATATAGACCTGGGAGATATTTCCGAAGATGTTTTGAAAGATTCGAAACGGTTTTATGAAAATGGATTACCCACACCTAATATTCCTGCCCAGGTAGACACTTCTATCTGGGGCGTAATACCCCGGAACCCAATACAGGTAACGAATGCATTCAGCAATGACCCGGCAGACCGGCCTTACCAGGACGTAGGCTTTGATGGATTAACAGACAGCGCCGAAGTACAAAAACGAACCCCGGATTATTTAAATGTGTTAGCGGGTAATTTCGGTACGGGATCGCAGGTATATCAACAGGCATTAAAAGATCCTTCGGCTGATGACTACCACTACTATCGTGGCAGTGACCTTGATGCAGAGAATGCGGATATACTTGCCCGTTATAAGGACTTTAATAACCCTCAGGGAAATTCACCCGTTGCAAGCACTAATTCGCAGTATTCATCGGCGGCCACACTTTACCCGGACCAGGAAGATCTAAACCATGATAATACGTTGAATGAAACAGAGGCGTATTTTCAATACACGGTTGACCTGAAACCCTCGACGGATCCTGAAATGGCAATAGGCCAGAATTTTATTGTAGATAAACGTGTAGTGCCTATTAAACTCGTCAACGGAACCACAAGAAACGAGACGTGGTATCAGTTGAGAATTCCGATAGAAGCTTACAACAACAAAGTGGGAAACATTCCTGATTTCAAATCGATTCGTTTTATCAGGATGTTCCTGACCAACTTCTCTGACAGTGTGGTGGTACGTTTCGGAAAATTTTCCCTGGTTCGTAATACATGGAGAAAATTTACTTTTAAACTGGATAGCACCGGTAATTACAGTCCCGAAGTAACAAGCGACTTCAACGTAGGCGCCGTAAATATTGAAGAAAATGATCAGAGATACCCGCTGCCCTATCGCACCCCGCTGGCAGTGCAGAGAGAACAAACCGTCAGCAATAATGGGGTGAACATTTTACAAAATGAACAATCGCTCACTTTGCAATTCTGCGGCCTCGCCAAAAATGACGGGAAAGCCGTATTCCAGACTTTTGCAGAACGGGATTTCAGGCAATACAAAAAAATGCAGTTATACATTCACGCCGAAAAGGATGTGAACAGCCAGCTGAATGATGATGACCTGGAAGCCGTAATAAGATTTGGAAGTGACTTTGTTTCGAACTATTATGAAGTAAGAATTCCTCTAAAGCTTACCCCGTTAAACCTGGGTTTAAACCCCGACAGCAAGGAATACAATGATACCCTTTGGATACAAAGCAATAGCCTGGACCTGGATTTGAATCTTCTGACGCAAATTAAAAATGCGCGGAATTTATCCAATGCATCCTTAACCACATTATACTCACAATTGCAGCCGAATGGGCAAACATATTCGGTGATGGGTAATCCCAACCTGGGGCAGGTAGACGGTGTGCTGATGGGTGTGACCAATCTAAATTCGCCGTCTGCCTGCGGACAACTCTGGTTTGATGAGCTACGGCTCACCGCCCTCGATGAAAAAGGAGGATGGGCCTCACTGGCACGCGTAGACGCAAATCTGGCTGATCTCGGTACTGTTACTGCTTCTGTTAATACCCACAGCAATGGATTCGGCACATTAGAGCAAACCATTGGAGAAAGATTTAAAGATAACTTCCTTCAATTAGATGCAGCCACCAACCTTGAGCTGGGAAAGCTTTTACCCAAAAAGGCCGCCGTTTCAATTCCTTTTTACGCAAACTATTCCGAATCCGTAAGCACTCCCCAGTACGACCCATACGATATGGACATTACCCTGAAACAAAAGCTGCGCCAGGCATCCGGCAAAAGTGAAAGAGATTCAATCAGGCGCAACGCCAACGATTTCACATCCACCAAAACCATCAATCTCACCAATGTACACAAGAACAGAACCAGCAATAAAAAGCCGAAGCCCTGGGATATTGAAAACTTTGATGTAAGCTACTCATATACTCAAACTACGGCGCGAAACCCGTTGATAGATTACAACGATGTTACCAAACAACGGGCCAGTATAGGGTATCAGTTCACCACCCAACCAAAATACATTGAGCCGTTTAAAAAAATATTTAAGAAATCGAAAACGCATTGGTTCGATCTTATCAAAGATTTTAACTTCAATCCTGTTCCTACGCAGGTTCAAATCCGTGCAGATTTAAACCGGCAATTCGGCGTGTTCAGGCCAAAAAGCATTGGCGGCGATAAATACATCATTCCCGAAACGTACGATAAATATTTCACCTTCGATAGAAATTACATTCTGCGATGGGATATCACACGCTCCTTAAACCTGGATTATAGCGCAGTAGACTATGCCAGAATAGACGAGCCTTATGGACGCATTGATACAAAGGCAAAGAAGGATACGGTACTGCGAAGATTGCTTTCGGGCGGCAGAAATACCAACTTTACACAGTCGCTGGCATTTACCTACAATGTACCTTTAAATAAATTACCGCTAACCGACTGGATGAATCTCAGGCTGGGTTATAATGTCAATTATAACTGGACTGCTGCATCGCAGCTTGCAGTAAATCTTGGCAACTTCCTTGAAAACATGCAGGATGAAGAAGCAAATCTTCAGCTTGATTTTACAAGGCTTTATAATAAATCAAAATGGTTACAGGCGGTACAGCAACCTTTGAAACGCGAGAGTAAGCAAAATAAATCTTCGCAGGATTCATCAAACTTAAAAAGACCGGCCAGAGTACCTTCCGTTCAATCTAAAACAGGGAAAAAAGAATTACCGGAAGTAACGGGTTTTGCGAGAGTGATCGGGAAATTGCTCACCAGCGTTAAATCAATAAATGCAACGGTATCTCAAAACAGCAATACGCGGTTGCCCGGCTATACTGATAGTACCAGAATACTGGGAGAGAATTTCAAAAGTATGGCCCCGGGATTTGGATTCATCCTGGGAAAACAGGTGGATACCTCCTGGCTCAATGAGGCTGCAAAAAGAGGGTTGATAACACGCGATTCTACATTTAATGATCTGTTTACCCAAAACTTTAATCAGCATATTACCGCTTCTGCACAGATTGAGCCGGTACAGGATTTTACCATCGACTTAAATATTGATAAAACCTTTTCGAAAAATTATTCCGAAACATTTAAAGATACCACCGGAACAGGGAATTATTTCGGTCACTTGAGCCCCTATATCCAGGGAAATTTCAATGTCAGCTATATTGCCATGAAAACCCTTTTTGGGAAATATGATCCCAATTCGGTTTCCACCACCTTTTTAAAATTTGAAAGCTACCGCGAAATTCTTTCAAAGCGGTTGGGCGATCTAAATACCTATAATAAACTCCAGGGCAATCCTGCCGCGGCCGATGGATATGCTATAGGATATGGAAGATATGCGGTGGATGTATTGGTACCCGCATTTATTGCAGCGTATACCGGGCAGGATCCGAATAAAATCTCTTTAATTAACCAGAATAACCCGAATATTAAATCGAATCCTTTCAGAGGCATCATACCAAAACCCAACTGGAGAATTTCCTATAATGGCTTAAGCCGGGTGCCGGGCTTGGATAAGATCTTTACCAACTTTTCGCTTACGCATGCTTATACGGCAAGCCTCGGTATGAACAGCTTTACCTCTGCGCTCCTGTACCAGGATGTGTCGAGATACGGCTACCCGTCTTTTATAGATACTACAGCAGGTAATAATAATTACATCCCTTATTTCCTGATTCCCAACCTGACGATACAGGAACAGTTTGCGCCGTTAATAGGTGCGGACATGACCTTTACCAATCAGCTGAGCCTGAAATTTGAATATGCAAAACAACGGCAACTCAGCCTGAGCCTTATCGACTACCAGCTCAGTGAGGTTCGTTCTACCCAATACACATTTGGCGGGGGATTCCGTAAACGCGGATTAAAACTGCCTTTCAAAGTACCCTTCTCCAAAAAGGATTCTAAAAAGCTGGATAATGAGATCAATTTCAGGCTTGACCTGAAATTAACAGATAATGTAACCTCCAACAGCAGGCTCGATCAGAACAGCGCATTTGCCACCAACGGAAGCAAGGAAATTGACATCGACCCGTCAATCGATTACTATATAAATAACAGGATCAATATTAAATTATACTTTGACCAGCGGAGAGTAAATCCCTACATCTCGTCCACGCCGCCTACTGTAGATACACGCGGTGGCGTGCAGATAAGAATTTCCTTGGCGCGATAACCCGGTGATACACGAATTCAGAATTACCGATTATTAATTCTACAAAACATTTTTTTACCGGACAGGCAAACAAAAACCCGGAGTTAATCACGCTCCGGGTTAAGTTATCAACAAGCATACAAAAAACTATTTTATCTTTTTCAGCATCATAATATAGCCGCAAACATTTTTCTTTTTTTCTTTATTTACCTGCACCGGTTTTATCATATGGTATTCGGTAAACTGGGGTATGTAAGAATAGCTGATAATATTTCCATCTTTATCGTCGCCATAATGCTTTACATATACCACCTGTTTATCATCGTAATCATACATTCTCACTTCATATAACCTGGAAGTCTCATCGCCGATAAAAACAAACTGGTACCAGCTCCCTTGCGTCAGCGGAACAATTACCGGCATTTCATATTCGCTTTCCATCGTCATGGTAGCTTCTCTCACTACTACAAATCCTCTTTGGTAAAAAACCGCTTTTAAACTGTCTGCCTCTTTTTTGAGAGTGGAATCGTAACAGGAAACCTGTTTAATTACATCTTGTCCTTTTACCGAGAATTGGAAGGTCAGCAGAAATAAAATCAATACGAAACTTTTCGGGTAGTTTTTCATAGAGTTGATAGGTATAGGTAAACAATATTACAAAATATGAGCGATTTTACGAAATAGATCAGCGTCTTTTTTTATGGTTAAAGGAAAAGATTTTCCTCTGCGGATTAAGCAACATTTAAAAACGATTAAAAGCAAAAATTGTTGTCAGGACCCGGGCTGCCTGTAGAAAAAAATTCCATTTGCCTGTGCAAGGGGAGTAATCTCTATGTCATTTATGCAGACATTCTGAGGTAAGGAGGCGCAATAATGCACAATGCCTGCAATATCATCGCCCGTGAGCGGTGTAAAACCGTCGTATACTTTGGAAGCCTGGGCGGCATCTCCCTTAAACCTTACCAGGCTAAATTCTGTTTCGACCGCACCAGGCTTTACATTCGTCACCTTAATCCCATGCCGGAGCATATCGATACGCATGGATCTGCTGATGGCCTCCACTGCACTTTTAGTGGCGCAGTATACATTGCCTTTTTCATATACTTCATCGCCGGCTACAGACCCCAGGTTAATAATATGCCCTTTGTTTTTTGCAATCATAAAAGGAATTACGGCTCTGCTTACGTAAAGCAATCCCGTTACATTTGTCTGCAACATGGTTTCCCAGTCTTCCAGGGGCGCTTCCTCAAAATAATCTCTTCCCACGGCAAGACCAGCGCTATTTATCAGCAGGTCAATCTGTTTCCATTTTTCAGGGAACGAATGAACTGCATTGAACACTTCCTCCCTGTTGCGCACATCAAAAGGAACAGCGAGAATATTAACTTTATATTTTTCCTGCAATGATTTTTTTAATTCCTCCAGCCTTTCTTTTCTACGGCCATTTAGTATTAAATGATCGCCACTTTGGGCAAATTTTTCAGCGCATGCTTTCCCGATCCCGGAAGTAGCGCCTGTAATAAAAACTATCCTGTTCATTAAAAATCTTTTTGAATAAAATGTTACAATTTTTAGAAATTAATCCAGTTTTAACTGTTCCGGCTCAGATACTATGGTAACCTGGCCGTTAAGTTTCCTATATAAAAATTTTTCCTGTTCCATTTTTTTCAATTGCCCGATCAGGCAGTCATAAAAGCCACCTGAGTTAAGTACAAAAATTTTTTTGTTGTGAATATCCAGTTGATTCCAGGTAAGCATTTCAAAAAACTCATCCATCGTACCATACCCTCCGGGTAAAATCAAGGCCGCATCCGCCTTTTCATATAACATTTTTTTTCTTGAATGCATGTCTTCCGTTTCATGAAGCTCCGAAATACCGGAATGACTATGCTCTGTTCCATTCAATAGCTTGGGCATCACGCCTACCACTTTGCCATTCCTTTCAAGCGCTGCATTGGCTACAGCGCCCATAATTCCCTTATTGCCGCCGCCATAAATAAGCGTAATATTTTTTTCAGCAAGCATATAGCCCAGACGTTTTGCATGCTCGCAATACAAAGGATTGCTGCCTTCTTTGGAACCGCAAAAAACTGCTAACGATGTTATTGACATATTTTTATTTATCTTGAATAAAATTAAAAATATAAATCTTGAATTCCGTTATTTCTGTTATTCACAAATCCTGTTAAGAAATCTACGACATTATGTCTCCTGCTGTTTTACTCTTATTTATCATCGGATATTTTTTAATGCTGATTGCTGTTTCCTATTTCACTTCGCGAAAGTCGAATGACAATGCTACGTTTTTTATCGCAAACCGGTCTTCCAAATGGTATCTCGTGGCATTTGGTATGATTGGTACTGCCCTCAGCGGTGTTACCTTCATTTCAGTGCCCGGAGAAGTAGGAAATGCGGCGGGTGCGCAATTCAGATATTTTCAGTTCGTATTAGGAAATGCAGCAGGCTATCTTATTGTAGCGGGCATTTTATTACCGCTGTATTACAGGATGCATCTCATTTCTATTTACGAAGTAATAGAGAGAACACTGGGAAAAGTAAGCCACAAGACGGCAGCGGCAATCTTTTTAATTTCCAGGACCATTGGC
Source organism: uncultured Ginsengibacter sp. (assembly GCA_964627765.1). Classification (GTDB taxonomy): domain Bacteria; phylum Bacteroidota; class Bacteroidia; order Chitinophagales; family Chitinophagaceae; genus Ginsengibacter. The sequence continues at coordinate 57,228 of CAZVKO010000013.1, forward strand.
TCATCTTTCAGATTGTACCTGGTTGCAATTGTGTTGCAGCGATTTATTTTCGATTCAATGCATGTTCCGTTCTGGCTGACCATCGTGATTTGCTTATTGCTGATATGGGGATATACTTTCAGGGGCGGCTTAAAAACAATTATTATCACAGATACATTGCAAACCCTGTTTTTAGTTTCTTCGGTTTTTCTATCTATTTATTTTATCTGCTCCAGTTTGCATTACCATATCGGCGATGCACTCACGGCTATTAAGGACAGTAATTATTCCAAAATATTTTTTACGGATCATTTCGTTACCAGCAAATTTCATTTCAGCAAACAATTCATTGGAGGAATTTTTGTAACGATCGGAATGTTTGGGCTCGACCAGGATCTGATGCAAAAAAATCTAAGCTGCAAAAACCTGAAAGAAGCCCGGAAAAACATGCTCACGTTTACGTTTGTATTTGTCATTATTAATTTATTCTTTTTGAGTGTAGGCGCGCTCTTATACATTTATGCCAGTAAAATGGGAATCTCAATTCCGCTGGATGATGCGACGCATTTACCAAGAACGGATTACCTGTTTCCGGAAATTGCATTAAATCATTTCAAAGGCTTGCCGGCAGTGGTATTCATGCTCGGATTAACGGCTGCAACCTTTGCTACTACTGATTCAGGCCTTACAGCCTTAACTACATCTTTTTGTGTTGACTTTTTAGGATTTGATGAAAATAAAACCCTGACCGAAAAACAACTGGTACGGAAGCGAACTTATGTACATATATTTTTTTCGATACTGATCATGGGGGTAATTTTATTATTCAACGCAATAAATAAGGCATCAGTAGTAAGCGCCATTTTTAAAGTAGCTACCTTTACATATGGCCCTTTGATCGGTTTATTCGCATTTGCGATGTATTCAAAAAAGAGGGTCATTATTGACAAAGCAACCCCGGTAATTTGTATACTTGCCCCGATTGCGTGCTTTTTTATTGATATGTACTCAAAGCAATTGCTCGGCGGGTATGTGTTTGCGGAAGAGCTGATCATCATAAACGGGTTGCTTACTTTCTCCGGTTTGCTATTAATTTCAAAAAAGAAACCAGCGACTCAACTTTTAACTTCATGACAGAACTTATTAATCATAAAGCAGCAGAGTATGCAGCCTCATTTACCAGCCCTACAGATGAACTGCTGCAGGAAATTGAAAAATTTACCAAAGAAAATCATCCGGAGTCGCACATGCTTAGCGGGCCGGTGCAAGGCAAAATGCTTGAGCTGATCAGCAAAATGCTGCAGCCGGAAAAAATCCTGGAAATAGGAACGTTCATGGGATATAGCGCGTTGTGCCTCGCTAAAGGACTCACCGCAGACGGTGAGCTTCATACTCTTGAGATCAGGAAAGAAGATGCAGCTATTGCCCAAAATTTTTTTAGCAAATCCTTATACGCCAAACAAATAATTTTACACACCGGGAATGCGTTGGAAATTATACCTGCACTGCATGAAGCATGGGATTTGATCTTTATAGATGCAGACAAAGTGAATTATATAAATTATTACGAACTAACTTTGCCGCTGCTGAAACCGGGAGGCTTTATTCTCGCAGATAATGTGCTGTTTCATGGCGAAGTATTGGAAGACGAGATTAAAGGAAAAAGTGCGAAGGCCATTCATGCCTTTAATGAGCATGTAAAAAATGATCAGCGAATTGAGCATGTGCTTATGACCGTCAGAGACGGCGTTATGGTAATACGTAAAAAATAAATCGGGCTCCGCAACCTTTAATGAATAAATTACTTTTTTTATGGCTGATTGCCTGTTGCTCTTCAACAGCATTGTATGCACAGGAAATGACTGCAGCAGAATATATCGCCCAGTACAAGGATCTTGCCATCAGCGAAATGAAAAGAATGGGAGTGCCCGCCGCTATTACGTTGGCACAGGGCCTGCTGGAATCAGAAAATGGAAACAGCGAGCTGGTAAAAAAGGCAAACAATCATTTTGGCATAAAATGCAAAAGCACCTGGACCGCTGCCACCTTCAGTCATGACGATGATGCACCGGGCGAATGTTTTCGTGTATACCCGTCTGCCGAAGATTCTTATCGCGACCACTCCAACTTTTTAAGAGGAAGCGACCGCTACGCATTTCTTTTCAAACTCGATCCGCTCGATTATAAAGGCTGGGCATACGGACTGAGCAAAGCCGGGTATGCCACCAATCCAAAATATCCCGAAATTCTTATAAAGAATATAGAAGATAATAACCTGCAGGAGTATACCATTGCTGCATTGAATGATATGCCGTCTTCCGGCACGTCCCACTATGCCGCAAACGACGGGGAAGAGAATCCTAATGATACGTTGCAACCCGAAGATATAGCCAACGGCACGCTATCCAACCCGGTAACGATTAATGGCAGCAAAGCCTTATTTGTTGCAAGAGGCACCTCACTGCTGGCTATTGCAACACAAAACAATATTAATCTGAACCGCTTACTCGAGATGAATGACCTGCAACACGACGGACTGCTGGATAAAGACCAGTATATCTTTTTAGAAAAAAAACAAAAACAGGGTGACAAGGACTATTACATAGTCCGGGGCGATGAATCACTTTATGAGGTATCGCAAAGGAATGGAGTAGTATTGCAAAGTCTTTACGATTACAACAGTAATATCACTTCCGCTGATCATCTCTCCCCGGGCTCTAAAATATTTTTAAGACCTCAAATTCCCCGGGCGGTTTCAGACAACGATGCTGCCGGCGGCAAGGGGGTGCACGAAAAAAAGCCCGTTGTGGTACACACGGTACGCCAAAGAGAAAATTTATATTCCATTTCAAAACAGTACGGCGTCACAATAGATCAGCTGAAACAATGGAATAAACTTGACAGTAATAATTTAAAAACTGGCCAGCGCTTAATCGTTTCAAAATAAAATATGAATATTATCCAGGTACACGATAAAAAATTTACTCCTTATTTAAGCGCTGCACAAATTCAAAAAGAAGTAGAAAGAGTGGGAGGCGAAATCAGCCGTGATTATAAGGAAAAGCGTCCGCTGTTTATTGCGATTCTTAACGGGGCTTTCATTTTTGCATCGGATCTCTTCAAGCAGGTATCAATCGAATCCGAAATCAGTTTCATAAAGCTTGCGTCCTATAAGGGAGTAAAATCAACCGGTAAAGTGGTAACGGCCATAGGCCTTGATGCAGACCTTCATAACAGGCATGTGATCATTGTAGAAGATATTGTAGATACGGGCAAAACATTATACCAGTTTTTGCCACAATTGGAACACCAGCATCCTGCTTCTCTGAAAATCGCCGCCCTGCTTCATAAGCCTGAAGCCATGATTCATCCGATAAAAATTGACTATCTTGGTTTCACTATCCCCAACAAATTCGTAATCGGGTACGGTCTTGACTATGACGGCTTAGGAAGGAATATAAAAGAGATATACCAATTGGTAGAATAATTGAAATATCATTTTTTAAAGAAAATTTGCTTTGCAGAGAAGCGTTTATCTTACAAAATAAAAACTGCTTGCGGAAAGTATTTATTACTTTTTTCTTTTTAGCCCTGATACTACCTGCCGGCGCTCAATATTACATCAGGGGCGATGTAAAGGACGAAAGAAATCAACCCTTACAGAATGTAAAAATTTATATGCCGGCTACCCACCGCATGTATTACAGCGGAACCACCGGCGGCTTTGGCATTCCTTCAGCCAGCTTATATGATTCATTAATTTTTAGTGCCGACGGTTATGAAACCAGGGCTTTAAAAATTAAAACAAGCATTTACCAGGAAATCACTTTAAAAGCATTGGGAGAGATCGGTATTAATACGCAAAAGCAAAAACTTATCTCACTTACCTTCGGCAATGAAGGGCATATCTACCCGACGTCTTATTATAATAATGAAACCTACAACAGCATTTTAGAAAATGATTTTATAAAAACAGGGAACAGCCATACTACCGCTTTCGCCATGAGAATTGATAAGGCCTCTTACAGTAATGTAAGAAGATTTATCAACCAGGGTGAAAAAGTGCCTGTTGATGCAGTGCGGATAGATGAGATGCTGAATTATTTTAATTTTAATTATAAAGAACCGCAGGGAGAAAATATCTTCAGATTAGAATCGCAATTAACCGACTGCCCGTGGAATAAGGATCATCGTCTCTTGTTTTTAAATCTTTCTGACAAAAAACTAAACCTTGATAAGGTGCCTCCTTCCAATCTTGTTTTCCTGATCGACGTATCCGGCAGTATGGACCTTCCCAACCGGCTGCCGCTTCTGAAAGAAGCCTTCCAGTTATTAGTAAAAAGCCTGAGGTCAAAAGATACAGTATCCATTGTCACTTATGGCGGAGTAGTAGGTACGTGGCTTCCGCCTACAAGCGGCGACCAAAAAGACAAAATCATCAAAGCAATTGAGCAATTAAATGCAGAAGGTGATACTCCCGGTGAAGCAGCTATCCGGGCCGCGTACAAGCTTGCCAAAAGTACCTTCATAAAAAATGGTAACAACCGGATTATACTGGCTACCGATGGTGATTTTAATATCGGCGAATCGAGCGAAAAAGCATTGGAAGAATTAATCTCCAAAGAAAAAGAAACCGGCGTGTACCTGACATGTCTCGGCGTCGGAATGGGCAATTATAAAGATTCAAAAATTGAAGTGCTGGCAAAAAAAGGTAATGGCAATTTTGCTTACCTGGATGATATCGGGGAAGCGGAAAAGGTACTGGTAAAAGAATTTACACAAACACTGTATACCATTGCAAATGATGTATACCTTACCGTAACCCTTAACTCCAATCTCGTAAAGGAATACAGGCTTATCGGATACGAAAACAAACGAAACATACTCGACGAGCAGGGGGAAGAACTGGAAGGCGGGGAAATAGGTCCGCAAACCGGCAATACCGCTATATTTGAAATAGCGCCGGTGCCCAAGGACAGTATTAAAAATAATCTTCCTTACTATGCCAATGTCACCTTGCATTACGAATTGCCGCACGATACTACGGGAAACTATATAACATATATCTGCCCTGATAATTACCTTCCTTTTGATTCTGTTTCTTCCGGTCTCCGGTTTGCGACAGCAGTTACTATGTTCGGGCTCAAATTAAGAGAGTCGAAATATTTCCCGGATGACGTGGCATGGGAAGATATAAAAGATATTGCCGCTTCAGCCTTGCAAAAAGGCAACTATCTCGAAGAGGAATTTATTGAAATGACAGATAAATGCAAAGCTATTTACCATGAAAAGAAATGGAGACGCAAAAGAAGAGAGGATAACTAAATAATTATACCGTTCAGAAGATTAAAATAGTCCGGTTTTAAATTATTAAGAAGTTAAGAATACATTAAGCGTTCTGCTTCTTACTGTTCCTGACTCCCTATCTAACCTGAATGGCAAAATATTTTAGTATTATTTTCTCATCTTCGTATAAGCCTTACCGTTATAATATAGGGAACATAAAAAGGGCCGGAAATTCCGGCCTTATATTTTTGGGTACTGTTATCTTATTGGATTTCCACTTCAGCCCCGGCTTCAGCAAGCTTCTTCTGAATATCTTCAGCAGTTGCTTTATCCACTCCTTCTTTAACTGCTTTGGGAGCGCCATCTACCAGATCCTTAGCTTCTTTCAGGCCCAGCCCGGTGAGCTCTTTCACTACTTTTACAATACCCAGCTTGTTGGCACCTGCTGCTTTAAGAATCACGTTGAATGAAGTCTTTTCTTCGGCTGCAGCAGCTCCGCCGCCTTCGCCGCCGCCACTTACTACTACCGCAGCAGCAGCCGGCTCGATGCCATATTCCGATTTTAAAAAGTCTGCCAGTTCCTGAACTTCTTTTACTGTTAAGCTTACTAAACTTTCAGCTAATGTTTTTACGTCTGCCATTTTGTTGAGTTTAATCTTTTCCGCCTTCTTTCCCCGTTATCAGAGTCCGGCGGAGTTGTTTTAAAAAAATTGTTTCATTTATTTAAACAGGTACGATCATACATACCCATGAAAATACAGTTTTATGCTTCCGGTGCCGTTACTGCATTTGAAGCAGGAGCATCATCTGCCTTTGCTTCCGGCGCTGCGGAAGCGCTCGTATCAGCCGCAGGTGTAGCCGAAGCTGCTTTTTCTTCAATGATTTCCGGTTTGTTTTGCAACGCACCAATTACCCGTTGTATCGGCGACATCAGCAACCCGATCACTTCGCCAATCATTTCATTTTTAGTCTTGATCTTCGTTAATGCAGCCAGCTGGTTATCGCCTACAAAAATATCTCCATTCAAAAAAGCTGCCTTTAGTACCGGCTTTTCATCATTTGTTTCTTTACGAAAGCCGGAAATGATCAGTGCAGGATCTTTCGGGCTGTCGCTAAACATCAGCGCTGTTACTTTGTGAAGCGAATCATACACACCGGAATACTTTTCTTTATCGATACTCTCCAACGCTTTTTTAATAAGTGTATTCTTAGCCACCCTCATCTCCACCTGTTTGTCGAAGCAATGGCGGCGCAACGCGTTTACCTGGGCCACCGTAAGCTTTTCAGTGTCGGTTATATAGAAATTGGAATACTGTGAAAATTTATCTTTCAAAGTATCTATTACTTCCTGTTTTTGTTCTTTATTCATACAATTTGTTTTGAGCTTTTATTACAAAAGCAAATTTTAGTTCTGAACAGATTTTGCATCAATGGTAATTCCGGGGCTCATCGTGCTGGCCATGCTCAGGCTTTTCAGATATATGCCTTTTGCGCTGGAAGGTTTCAGCTTAATCACGGCGTTAATCAATTCCTGGCTGTTAGCTTCAATCTTGTCCGGTGAAAAGCTTACTCTTCCTATCGACGCATGGATAATACCTACCTTATCCACCTTAAAGGCAATCTTACCGCCCTTCACTTCATTCACGGCGGCAGCCACATCATTGGTTACTGTTCCGGTTTTGGGGTTGGGCATCAGATTGCGGGGGCCTAACACTTTACCCAAACGTCCAATCTTCGGCATCACAGACGGAGTAGCTATGATCACATCTACGTCGGTCCAGCCGCCCTCAATTTTGGTAATGAATTCATCCAACCCTACATAGTCAGCCCCGGCATCTTTTGCTGCCTGTTCTTTATCGGGCGTACAAAGCACCAATACTCTTTTTGTTTTACCGGTTCCGTGAGGAAGTGAAACCGTACCCCGTACTGCCTGGTCTGCCTTCTTCGGATCCACACCCAGCCGGATGTGAAGATCCACCGATGCGTCAAAGCGGGTGGTATTAATATCTTTTATCAGGGCAGAAGCTTCCTTCAAAGAATATGTTTTATTCTTGTCCACTTTAGCATTGGCTGCCTTTCTTTTTTTGCTAATCATTTTTCAAAAAGTTTAATTGCAATACAAATCATTAATTTTTTGTCCGGGGGGCATCTCCCTCTACCGTAAGGCCCATGCTGCGTGCAGTGCCAGCCACCATCTTCATAGCGCTTTCAAGCGTGAAGGCGTTAAGGTCAGCCATTTTATCTTTGGCAATAGCCTCTACCTGCGCCCAGGTTACCTTGCCCACTTTGTTCCGGTTAGGTTCTTTACTTCCGCTTTGAATTTTGGCAGCATCTTTTAATTGAACAGCCGCTGGCGGAGTTTTAATAATAAAATCGAAAGATTTGTCGCTGTAAACAGTAATGATTACCGGGAGCACTTTCCCTTGCTTGTCCTGCGTGCGCGCATTGAATTGCTTGCAGAACTCCATGATATTGACACCTTTTGAACCAAGAGCTGGCCCTATCGGTGGTGCCGGGTTGGCCTGTCCTCCTTTGCATTGGAGCTTGACATAGCCGGATATTTCTTTAGCCATATAAAAAAATTTGGTGTTAGCGCCTCGCCTGTAGCGGGCTCCCAATCAATAAACTCTATAAAAGAACTTTTTTGGGACGGCAAAGTTAGCCAAATAATTGATTCCGGCAAGAAGTTTTTTCAGGTGATTTTGGGGCTATCATCTGTAACGTATGTGTTAGCGACAGTACGGGCTGTCCGCTTATATACGCCACCAAACCATCCGTACTAAAGCCGCAGGTGCAGCGGATATCGCTTCCATCCCGCAGCCATTCGCCGGTACCTCTTTCATCAGCAAAAGATTTTTAAAAAGTTTCGAACCTTACAAAAGTTACTCACTCTTTTTTTATACTCAACGCCCCTGACGGACATTTCGCCACCTGGTTTATCAATTCTTCCGAGGTTGCATTTTCAATCTTTATCCACGGGTGCTCTTTAGGATGATAAACAGCAGGCAATGTTCTTACGCATACTCCTGAATGCCGGCACAGACCGGGTTGCCATACTATGGTTATTTCGCCATTTGAATATTCTTTTCTTTCCATAGGCTTTTTAATCTTTAAATGTTAATCAATTCAAGTCTCTCCGAAGCAACATCTTTCAACAGGGACAGGAAACCACTTTTTTTGTTTTTTTCATTTTGCAACAACGCATCTTTATTTACAATGATCAGCTTCACTTTTTTTTCCTTCACCCACTCCAGGTCACTCAACACATCGCTCAATGCGTCTAAATTATTGCCGAAATAATCAGGTAATGAAAGTTGCGCCTTCAACGTGGCATATATTTTCTCCATCGTATCACATAGCGAGCCGTCAATAAAAACATAACGTATATGTCCCTCGGTATAAAAATTACTTACTGCCATCCGGTTTTATTTCAATGAATGTTTGATAATGATCTCCTGTGTACCATGCCTGCCCGTTGGCGCTGGTGATGAGGCGTTCGGTACCCCTGTTTTGTCCTTCGATTTTTGGATTTACATCCCACTCCCGGTAATGCATCGGGTTACCTTTCTCATCTGTTTCCGGTAAGCGGTGCTCGTAATTGCCAAATGTTCTGCCACCAACATACCCCTCCATCGGTTCTCCGTGGGCTCTTACATATTGCAACACATCCAACGCCCTTTGAGGCACACCCGCAACAGATCGTATTGTATTTTCAGCTGACGCTGCATGTGTGGAAGGCTCATTTACTTTGTTGCCCGTATTGACCGGGCTGGTTGTGGTAGTAGTTGCTTTGTTATCAGAACCCGAAAAATTCTTCCCTATATAAAATCCTATTACCAGCAGTGCAATAGCCCCAAGGAGTAGTTGTGAAATGCTTTTAGACATGTACAAATGTAGCTAATACAAAACTTTTGGAAAGTTTCGAAACTTTTCAAAAGTTCAGGGGACAAAGGAAAATCCTCCTGGTATATCCCGTTATTCTTCTTCAGACTCGCCTTCTGCTCCGTTTCTGTACATAGAAACCACCAATCTTATTTCGTTGTAACTGATATCGGGTGGAAGGTACTCTTTGAGTTCTTTAATTGACTGCCGGCCCAACTTTTCAATGGCCTCTTTAATCAATGACTGGTTTTCCTTCGGTACCATCTCACCGATTGAAAGGTCGCCATTCCCTACCAACCAGGCAAGATGCCCTTCTATGGTACTGATGGCAAGATTTCTTTCGGCGGCGATTTCACCGATGGTTTTACCGGCACGATACTGTTGCAGGGTTACAGATTTAGAATCCAGACCGTTGCCGTCTGCTTTGGGCTGCCGCTTTTTTTTAGGCTCCTCAGCTTTTGCATCCATATTAGAAGGGATATTATTTTTATCGCAATACTCATTTACCAGTTTCAATATTTCATCTCCGTACTTATCTGCTTTGGCAGCGCCAAGCCCGTGCATCTTCATAAGATCGCTCCTGCTCATAGGAAGATAAGTTGCGATATCTCTCAGCGTAGCCTGGTTGGCAACTAAATAAATAGGCAGGTTCTTTTTATCACAAACTGTATCGCGCCATTGCTTCAGATGTATGTACAACGGCAGGTTGGGCATGTCTCCGGCTGAGTATTTTTTGCTGCCGGCATAGCAGGTAAAATTGAACCGTGGCTGTATATATTGCAGCTTATGCCTGAGAAATGATGCCATCATAAATGGCTGCAGGCAGTATTGCAAATAATAATCTTCCGCATGAAGCGCAAAAGCCAGCTGATTTAATAATTCGTTTAACTCCGCTGCCACTTCACGATGTTCGGTAACGAGGGGATGTTCTTTCAGAGACTGCTGATAAAACTCTATTTGCTTTTTAAAATAAGTTGCGGCATCCGTAATACGTTTTTGCAATAATTCATTTTTTTCTATCACGGGTTCTGTCCGCATCATTTCGCCAATCCGGCTGATGAACTTTGTGCCGGTCATCTTATGTTCGGCAAAGCCGGTTTTTATTTTTTTGATCCATGCTGCGGCCTCATTATTCAATTTTTCTGTTGCATCTTGTATACCTTGATCAAGCGCTTCAATAGACTGACCGATATTATCAAACGAAAAAATATCCCGGAGCAACTGTTGCGTAAAGATCTGCCGGGCACCCTCGAATCTTTCTGCAAGAGATCCTTTCGGTGCAAATTTTTTTTCTGCCTGCAAAACGGTATCATTCGAATAAATAACTGAAGGCGAAATTTTTGACATCAGGACAATTCCCTCAAGGCTGGTGCAACGACTCAACGCCACATATATCTGCCCGCTGCTGAAAGCTGCGGATGCGTCGATCATCACTTTATCGAATGTGAGCCCCTGGCTTTTATGAATAGTGATCGCCCACGCCAGCCGCAAAGGAAACTGCGTAAAGGCACCCACTCTCTCCTGCTCCAGCCTGCCATCACTTCTGTTCAAAGTGTACCGCATATTCTCCCATGTTTCTTTTGACACACCGATATCCAGCCCCTCGCAGGTAACAGTTATAATATCATCTCCCAACTCTTTTATTACACCGATCTTTCCATTGAAATATTTTTTACCTGCTACATCATTTTTCAAAAACATCACTTGTGCACCTTCTTTCAAAATTAATTCAGCTTCTGCAGGGTAATTATTTTCCGGAAAATCACCCTCAATAAATGCATCATATTTATGCGAGGGGCTGTTTAGCTTATACAACTCGCGATGATTGATCTGGTCGGCAATGTTATTATGAGAAGTGAGGGTAATATACTTTTCGTCATGAGCCGGGTGAAATGCAGCATTATAGCGGCCATGTAAATTTTCAAAATCGGCTGCGCTCATTTCATTATTCCTCACTTTATTGAGCAATGAAACGAAATGGTCATCTTTTTGACGATATATTTTTTTCAGTTCAATCAGTAAGGGTACCTCATTTTCTATAACATGGCTGTCGAAAAAAAATGGAGTGCTATAATATTCTTTTAGTATCTCCCACTCCTGCTGCTGCGCTACCGGCGGAAGCTGAAACATATCGCCAATAAAAAGTAGCTGCACCCCACCAAACGGTACATTATAATTTCTTCGCACCGATTTTAAAATCGTATCTATTGCATCCAGCACATCGCAACGCACCATGCTGATCTCATCAATCACCAGCAATTCCATTCTGCGAAGCAATTGTTGACGATGCCTGTTAAATTTCATCCGGGACAGCAATTCCTTTCTGTTCGCCGCAGTGGGCAAAAACGGATGCAGGGGAAGCTGGAACAGGCTGTGCAGCGTAACACCGCCTGCATTAATGGCCGCAACTCCCGTAGGTGCTGCAACCACTACATTTTTGGCACAATGCCGGATAAGATACCTTAAAAAGGTAGTCTTGCCGGTACCGGCCTTACCTGTCAGGAAGATGTTCTCATTCGTCTCAGACACGAAACGAAAGGCAAGGTCAAATAATTCATTGCGCTCAATAGAATCGGCCGTTTGCATAATGTTATATTACCAATGAATAAAATTAAAAGCTGCAGAAGGCATATTGCAATTGCACGATAGCCGTCCACAGCAAAAGTAAAATTATGCAGCAGATTTACTGCCAAGCATCAGTAACTCGTGTACCTGTATTTCGGTAATATATTTTTTATTGCCTTCTTTATCCGTATAGCTGCGGTTTACTAATTTACCTTCTACTGCTATTTCACTTCCCTTGCCGAGGTATTTTTCTGCAATTTCTGCCACCTTGCCCCAGGCTATAAGATTGTGCCATTGCGTTTCGGTAACTTTTTCTCCTTTGGCATTGCGGTAGCTTTCATTGGTAGCAATGGAAAAGCGTGCTAATTTTTTACCGCTTTCTGTGCTGCGTACTTCGGGTGCATTACCTAAGTTTCCGATCAGTTGAACTTTGTTTCTTAAAGCATTCATGATTTTGAGTTTTGCGCTCATTATTTAATGAGCCTGTTCGTAAAGATTTTTTATTTCAGCCGACGATTATTGCGCAACATCAACACAGCAAAGATGCTATTGTGAAAAAGCCATACTCGTATTTTAGTCGTTTCTATGTGAATGTAATCGTTTGTAAACGATTATACTTATAAAATATTTATTGTATCTTTCTTTTGAAACCTGATACGGGCAAGCATGACAAAAGATACCGGTACACGAAATTGTATTACCTGCGGTAAGCTACTTAAAGGGCGTACCGACAAAAAGTTCTGCAACGATTATTGCAGAAACAATTACAATAACCAGCTTAAATCCGCGACCAATAATCTTGTACGCAATATCAATAATGCCCTGGGGAAAAACCGTCGCATATTAGAAAGCATGTTTGATGCCGGTGAAGAAATGACCAAAACAACAAAAGAGAAATTATTGCAAAAGGGATTTCAGTTTAAATACATCACGCACACCTACACCAATAAGAAAGGCACTGTTTATTTTTTTTGTTATGATCTCGGGTATCTTCCTTTGGAAAATGACTGGTATTTATTGGTAAAAAGAAAAGAGGAATAAATTGAGCCGGATGTGTTTTACAAAAATGTTATTCAATCATTTCGTCAGTAAATTGCCATTCTATCTTATTCAATAAGCTACTATGCTTCCCAGGGGTATTATAATACAGTGGGTTCCTAATGCCAGGCGTCCTGCATAAATAAAAAAGCCACTTCATTGCTGAAATGGCTTTCTGAAATCAGACTATCTTTTTTATGATATCTTTTCTACCTGCATGTAGCTTAGTTCAACGGGTGTGGCACGCCCGAAGATTTTTACCTGCACTTTCAGTTTTTTCTTTTCATCACTTACTTCTTCTATCACTCCGTTAAAGTCGTTAAACGGTCCATCAATAATTTTAATGGTTTCACCTACAATAAAAGGCTCACTCATCTTGACTCCGCCGGCATCCGCCATTTCATCCACCTTACCCAGCATTTTATTTACCTCTGCCTTACGCAGGCTGATGATATTGCCTTTAGAACCTTTACCGTCGGTAAGGAAGTGCATCACGTTGCTGATGTTGCTGAGATGTTGTACCATTTCATCTGTCAGCTTGCCGTCCACCACCTCTATCATTACATAGCCGGGATAGAAGTTGCGTTCCCGCATTACCTTTTTGCCATTCTGCACTTTATATACTTTTTCCACGGGCAGAAAAACCTGCAGGATGAGCTTATCCCAGCCATTGCGCACAATGTCTTTGTCCAGGTATTCCTTCACTTTTCTTTCCTTACCGCTTACCACCCGCAATACATACCACTTTGTTTCCTTCGCCGGCACCGAAGATGGCTCAGCGGACATTTCCCCGGTATGTATTTCTTCTGCTGTGTTATTTTCCGTCATGTCAGTTAAATAAAGAATAAATAAATTTTAAAACGCCATTGGATGCAAAATCCATCAATGCCACCAGGCCGGTAATGATCAAAGTAGCAGCCAGTACAATCATGGTAGATTGCTGTAACTCTTCCCATGTAGGCCAGGTCACTTTTTGTGTCAGTTCTTTGTAAGACTCCCTGATATATGCTGATATTTTATTCATAAACCTGCTTTAAATAAATAGTATTTCGTTTGCGCGCACGGGTACAAGGATTCGAACCCTGATCAAAGGTTTTGGAGACCTCTATTCTGCCATTGAACTATACCCGTAAAGCCTCTCTCCCCTCCAAAGGAGGGAGTTAAAGAGAAGTGATTTTTAAAGAACTCATAAAAACAAAGTACCCAAGCTCACCGCCTAAGTACTTTGCAAATTTATGTAAACCGTTTCCAAAGCCCTCCCTTAGGGAGGATTTAGGTGGGCTCCTCTTATTTCAAAATCTCTGTAACCTGCCCTGCGCCCACTGTACGGCCCCCTTCGCGAATAGCGAATTTGAGACCTTTTTCCATAGCGATAGGAGCAATCAGCTTTACAGTAAGCGAGGTATTATCGCCGGGCATTACCATTTCGGTACCTGCCGGCAATTCTACTTCACCGGTAACGTCGGTAGTTCTGAAATAGAACTGGGGACGATATTTATTGAAGAAAGGAGTATGACGGCCACCTTCATCTTTGCTCAGCACATATACTTCGCATTTGAATTCGGTATGCGGGGTAATGCTTCCCGGTTTGCAAATTACCATACCACGGCGGATCTGGTTCTTTTCAATACCACGCAACAGGATACCTGCGTTATCACCTGCTTCACCCTCGTCCAACAATTTTTTAAACATTTCCACACCGGTCACAGTAGAGGCGAGCGGCTTTTCCATTAATCCTACTATTTCTACGGGATCGCCTACTCTTACGCGGCCTCTTTCGATACGGCCGGTAGCTACAGTGCCGCGACCCGTGATAGAAAATACGTCTTCCACACTCATGAGGAACGGCTGGTCAACCGGGCGCGGAGGTAATGGAATATATGAGTCAACCGCCTCCATCAGTTCATCAATTCCTTTTACCCATTTTGCATCTCCTGCCAAAGCGCCGGTAGCAGATCCTTTGATAATAGGGGTATTATCTCCATCGAAACCGTTTTTGGTCAACAGCTCGCGAATTTCCATTTCAACCAGTTCGAGTAATTCCGGATCATCTACAAGGTCCACTTTATTCATAAATACCACCATGCGTGGTACCCCTACCTGGCGGGCCAGGAGGATGTGCTCCCTTGTCTGGGGCATAGGACCATCAGTAGCTGCTACCACCAATATAGCGCCATCCATTTGCGCAGCACCGGTAATCATGTTCTTTACATAGTCAGCGTGACCCGGGCAGTCAACGTGAGCATAGTGACGGTTGGCAGTTGCATACTCTACGTGCGCTGTATTAATCGTAATACCTCTTTCCTTTTCTTCCGGAGCACCGTCGATTTCATCATAATTTTTCTTTTCCGCTAAACCTTTTTTAGACAAAATATCGGTTATAGCGGCAGTCAGCGTTGTTTTACCATGATCCACGTGACCGATGGTTCCAACGTTAACGTGGGGTTTATCCCTTTTAAAATTCTCTTTTGCCATTTTTTTTGTTTTTGTATGTTTTAAAATTCAGGTGTTTTACACACCCTGCTGAGCGGAAGACGAGGCTCGAACTCGCCACCTATAGCTTGGAAGGCTATCGCTCTACCAAATGAGCTA
This sequence comes from uncultured Ginsengibacter sp., assembly GCA_964627765.1. Classification (GTDB taxonomy): domain Bacteria; phylum Bacteroidota; class Bacteroidia; order Chitinophagales; family Chitinophagaceae; genus Ginsengibacter. The sequence goes on from CAZVKO010000013.1 coordinate 72,570, forward strand.
CTTCCGCTTATTATTTTATATCCCTGTTTTATAAGAGCTGTTGATGAGATTTGAACTCACGACCTCTTCCTTACCAAGGAAGTGCTCTACCCCTGAGCTACAACAGCCTGAAAGAAGTCAAACTCATCGATCTCAATAAAGCAAAACAAAGGATGTGGGCAGTGGTGGATTCGAACCACCGAAGTCGAAAGACAGCGGATTTACAGTCCGCCCCATTTGGCCGCTCTGGAAACTGCCCGTTTAGCATTTCGGTAGAAAAATGAAGACTGGTTGTAATTTTAAATTTGACAAACCGCAATCATAAATTTCAGAGCCGAAGAGCCAGTGGAGGGATTCGAACCCCCGACCAGCTGATTACAAATCAGCTGCTCTGGCCAACTGAGCTACACTGGCAATTGCCTACTTTATCTGTGAATGAACTTCCCAAATGCACATACCTTTGCAAGGCTATTTTTTTGGGAAGGCAAAGGTAATGGAAATTGTTTAATGCAAAAATTTTGGAATGGAAATTTTACGCGTGTTATAAACCCCGTTACCTCCCTGTTTAGTGCAATTTTTTCAGGAACAAAAAAAATCCCCGGAAAACCGGGGCATTTATCAGATCACATAAGATCAGGCGGCCATTTTATCTTTCTTCCGCTTCATCTGTGTTATCACGGAATCAAGCGCCAGGTCAAAACTTTCCTCAAATGATTTGGAAGAATGTTTTACAAAAAAATTATGCCTGGGTACGTGTACCCTTATTTCGGCCACCTTGTCCTTAATCGTATGAACCACGTTATCGAGTTTCAGAAAAATATCTACTTTAATAATCCGGTCATGAAACTGGTTGAGCTTGGTAATCTTTTTTTCAACATAGGAAACCAGTTTTGAATCTGCGTCGAAATGCAGAGACTGAATGTTAACGTTCATGGAATAATAATTTAAATGTAAACAAATTAAAAATGGATTAATTGTACCTGTATGGGTCAACGAATTAAATGAAGGTGAGCAGCTGTAATCCATACAAACTAAATTACATTCCGGCCAGGATTTTTCAAAATAAATTTGACATAAAATTTACCTGATATGCATCATGATTTGGGATGGGCAAGTTTGTATATTTCCCTGAGTTTATCAATTGAATTGTGGGTATAAATTTGTGTAGAAGCAAGACTGGCATGCCCCAGCAGTTCTTTCACTGCATTGATGTCTGCCCCGTTATTGGTAAGATGAGTGGCAAAGGTGTGTCTTAGTACATGCGGACTTTTTCTTTCACTGGTGGAAACAGTGCCTAAATATTTTTTTACCACATTATATACATATTTGGGATACAGCTTTTTCCCTTTTTTGTTTACCAGTAAATACGGGCCCACGGGTGCATTTTCAAAATCCTTTTTCGCCCGGATATAATCATAAATTTCGTGAATCAATTTGTCGCGTACAGGAATAATGCGCTCTTTGTTGCCTTTTCCCAATACCTTAATGCTCCCGTTACTTTTATCAACATGCGATTCTTTAATATGGATCAGCTCGCTGAGACGCATTCCTGTTTGATAAAATATCATTAATAAGAGCCGTTCGGTTTTTCCTTCCGGCGTATCGGGAAATTCAATATAACTGAATAAAGTGTGCATGTCTTTTTGCTCTATAAAAGACGGCAACCTTTTATTTACCTTAAGCGAAGTGATGGAAGACATGGGATTCACTCCTATGCTGCCCGTTTTCAACTGGTGTTTAAAAAAAGACCGGAGCGTAGATATTTTCCGGTTGATAGATTTGGAAGTAATGGCCTGCTCTTTTAAAGATGCAAGCCACGACCTGACTACAGCAGGCGAGATTTCCCGCAACGAAATATTATTATACTGAATGGATATAAAATCAAAAAAAGCCGTAAGGTCGTTTTGATAGGAAATAACGGTATGCTGCGAATACCGCTTCTGGAACGTGATATAATCCAAAAACTCGCGGACAGAGGATGGCTGGGCTGATTGCATAAAAAAACGGATAGCGTAAAGTTAACAAACTAATGCTATCCGCACAGATATGATCGGAGGCTATATTAAAGTTCAATTTTGCCGCTGGCGATTTGCTGCCTGTAAACCGCTCTCAGCACCTCGCTGCGTCTTTTTACGGAAGGCTTTGTAAATGCCTGGCGATCGCGAAGTTGCAATAAAGTACGGCTCTTCTCAAATTTTTTCTTGTACTTTTTGAGCGCTTTATCAATATTTTCGCAATCCTTTGAATCAATAATGAGCATAAACGTTTTTTTGTTTTTAGGGACGCAAAGATAGGGTAATTTTTTAAATTTAGAAATGTAACCGCATAATGTTTACCGGTATCATAGAAAGGTTAGGTACTATTAAAAGAATAGATTCGGATAAGACCAATAAAATCTTCTGGATTGAAAGCGATATTGCTCCTGAGCTGAGAATTGATGAAAGCGTCTGCCATAACGGAGTCTGCCTTACCATAGAAGATATCCGGGACAATATATATCGCGTTACGGCTATACTGGAAACCATCAATAAAACCAATATTAGCCAATGGAAAATTGATGACGTAGTAAACCTGGAGCGCTCCATGAAACTCGGAGAAAGGCTGGACGGGCATATTGTGCAAGGTCATGCAGACGGAACTGCTCTATGTACTGAAAGAAAAGATATGCAGGGCAGCATCGAATTTACTTTTAGCTTTGATGAAAAATTTGCGGCGCTTATTATCGAAAAGGGGTCTGTTTGTTTAAATGGCGTAAGCCTCACAGCATTCAATGTAACAAACAACCATTTTACAGTGGCCATTATTCCCTATACTTTTAACCACACGAATTTTAAAAGTATACATACAGGCTACGTAGCCAATATAGAATTTGATATCCTGGGCAAATACGTGCAGCGGCTGACGACCATCAATGAAAAAAAATAATGAAAACAAAACATCTGTTTCTTTTTCTTATTATTTATTCCGTCCTGTTTTTTATTCTTTTTCCCGGCTTCCGGTATGTAATTGACCCGGACTCCACCGGGTATTTCAGCGTAGCCGAGCAGATGGCAAAAGGAAATTTTTTCAACTCGGTTAATGGCATCTGGAGTCCTTTGGGATCATGGTTATTCGCCCCGCTGATAAGGCTTCCCGTTAATGAAGTGCTGGCTGCCAAATACCTGAATGGCGTATACGGCGCTGCCACGATTGTTGCATTCTTTTACCTGGTAAAAAAATTCCGGATTCGGTTTTTTATAGAGATGGCGATTATGCTGACCGCTGTAGTGCTCATTTTACATTTTACTTTCTTTCGCTTATTTGCCAGCCTTCTCGCGCTTGTATTCTTTTTGCTCTATATTAATATCCTTGTTTCAGATAACTTCAATAAGGGTTATAAAAAGATCATACTGGCCGGCAGTGTAGCCGGAATCGCATTTTATGCCAAGGAGTATACATTTTATTTTGCGCTTTTACATTTACCCGTTGCCGTCTATATAGCGGAAAAAGCGGGCAATGACTCTTTCTCCCCGAAGACGTTTCTTAAAAAAGCTTTGGCAGGGATTATTCCGCTCATTGTTATTGCCGGCATCTGGCTGGTGGTGCTAAATATCAAATATGGGCATTTTTTCCTCGGCCAGCAGAATTTTACCGGTTCTCTTTCCCATACCTACATACAGCCCCGGGTAGTTTTCTATGCACCGCCCTTCCCGGGAGCCTATTCTCTTTTTGACGACATTACTTATAAAAAGCAAATCCCTGTTACCCCGTTTACCAGCATGAAGGTTTTCGTGGCCCAATTAAAACTTATCGGCTTCAATATGATTGAGACCATCCATCACTTTAATGATTTCTCCTTTGCACTCATCGTGATCATTTTGGTGAGCATTTTTTTCTATAAAAATTACCTTGATCAGAAAAAAACAATGCTGTTGCTCAGCTTCATCCTGATATGGCCCCTCGGATACCTGTTTTTTCATGTGGAGCCGCGATATCTATGGATTATTGATCTGACGGTACTGTTGCTATCCGGCATATTGGCATCTGCAGTGATCAATCATTTTAATTTCACCAAAAAGCTGTTGTATATCTTCGCCCTGATCATTATCGGTAAGTTTTGGATTTATCCGATTATTGAAATGAAAAATCAATATGGTTCCGGAAAAACTTATTTTGCAATAGCAGATGCATTTAAGAAAAACCACATTTCAGGCAACCTGCTGTACAGTAATCAAAGCAGCGAAAATTTTTCCAAGTCTGTCATCATAAATTTTCTTTCGCGCAACAGGCAGTTCGGCCCCTTTACTACAGATTATACTGACGAGGAAATTGCCGGTGCAATTAAACAGTATCACATCAATTACTATGTATTGTATTACGATACCCCCTCTCAAAAGGACCTGCTGCTCCATAGCGCCAGTGTTTTTAATCCAACGGCCATTTTAAGCGATATTTACCCGGGAATAATTGTGCTAAAGTTTAACTGAAAACCGATTATCGCCGTGTTATGCGTTCGAACGTTATAAAAGAATATATTCCCCAATTAGACGGCCTCCGGGGGCTGGCCATCATTCTTGTTGTTACCTTTCATTACTTCGGCAATTATGCCGTATTTTCTTTTGGCTGGAGCGGCGTGGATTTATTTTTTGTGTTGTCCGGCTATCTCATTACCTCGCGGCTGATTGCTTTGCAGAAGAAAAAAAACCCTCTAAAAAAATTTTACATCAACCGGGCATTAAGAATCCTGCCAATTTATTACCTGGCGCTTGCCGTTTTTTACCTGTCATTTAACCTGTTTGTTAAAAAAGAAAACTTTTACCTGTTTACATTCTATAATCACAACTGGCCGGCCTTTGTTTTCTTTTTTCAAAACTGGAGCATGATTTTTTCCGGTAATATCCGGGAAAATTTCCTGGATCACTTCTGGTCGCTGGCGGTGGAAGAACAATTCTATCTTTTGTGGCCGTGGCTTTTATATTTCTTTTGGCAAAAAAAATATTTTGGTAAAATGATTCTTATGATTATTCTGCTGATCATTAGCTTCAGGTCGCTGATTTATTTTCATTATTCCGGCTGGCAGGATTACCGGTATTACTTCTACAATACTTTTTGCCGGATGGATGGCTTTTTAATCGGATGTGCATTGTTTATCCGGCACAACAAAGAAGGTAAATCAATTAATACAGGCTATTACTTCGCAGCACTTCTTTGCATTATTGCCGGGATATTTTTTACGCAAAATGCAAGCGGCATTGCAAACCCCTTTTTTGACACCGTCGGCTTTACATTGGTGGCTTTTCTCTTTGCCGGTTTTATAGACAGCATTATTAATAACGGCAACGAAATTATCCTAAGAATTTTCAACCGGAACTGGCTAAAATTTACCGGCAGGATTTCTTATGGCTTCTATATTTTTCATTGGCTGGTGCTGAAAGCTTTCCGGCAACGGTTGGCAGGCTGGTTTATACAAAAAGAGAATTTTACCAATACTTCTGCTGCTATTATATCCGCTTTCATATGCATCGCGATAAGCTTCCTGATTAGTGTGATCAGCTACAGGTATTACGAATCCTATTTTTTAAAAAAGAAGGTGCACTGAATGCTAATCTCATGTATGCATCGCCTCACGGAACCGGGTCATGCCCGTGCGACCCCCAGGGATGACATTTGGAAATTCTTTTAATGGTAAGCCAAAGACCCTTAACCGGGCCATATTTCTGCAGCGCTTCGATACCATATTGCGAACAAGTAGGGGTAAAACGACATTGAGGGCCCAGCCAGGGACTAATGACGAGCTGGTATATTCTTATAAACGCTATAAAAGGAGCGGCTAATATTTTTTTCACTGTCTGCATTATCTTAATAATTCCTTTCAGCGGCATTGCAAATTTACTGAATCCGGTGGCGATTCCGGGCGGCCTTTGAGAGCATTAAATACCCTGTAAAAAAATTAAATTACTGTCATTACAAATCCTCATTCAAACCACTTATCTTTGCGCCAAATTGAGAAAAATCATGCGGAAAAATCGGTCGAAATCTTTGTTGGTAGCGGCTTTCAGCAGTTTTTTGCTATTTTCTTTCCCGGGCGCTTTTGCCCAGGGAAAAAGGGATGCTGCCAGTGGGCATAAAAAAGGATTTGATGCCAATGAAGTTATTTTCGGCCACGTGAAAGACGCTCATGAATTTCACTTTCTCAGCTACAAAGGGAGCGACGGCGAAGAACATGAGGCGTCGATTCCCCTGCCGGTAATACTTTACTCACCACAAAAAGGATTTTCAGTTTTTATGTCATCTGCCTTTCGTCACAACGGGGAAGCAGATGGGTATAAGCTGGAGGAGGGTAAAATTGTTCCGGTAGATCCGGGTGTAAAAGTTTATGACATATCCCTAACCCGCAATGTGATACAAATGCTTATTGCCACTTTCCTGTTTGTGTGGCTGATGATTTCACTTGCAAAAAAATATAAGAAAGGTCATGGCGTAATCAGGGCTCCTAAAGGAACCCAGAATGCCATTGAAGTGATTGTGAATTTTATTGCAGATGAAGTGGCAAAACCCAATCTTGGTAAGAGCTATATAAAATATATGCCTTACCTGCTTACCATCTTTTTCTTCATTTTGATTAACACGTTTTTCGGACTGATACCGGGCTCAGCGAATGTGACCGGCAATATTGCTTTCACCATGATATTGTCGCTAATTTCATTTATCGTGATTATTCTGAGCAGCAATAAGCACTTTTGGGCGCACATCTTCAATCCTGACGTACCCTGGTGGGTGAAGCCCATTCTGGTGGTGGTTGAAGTACTCGGAATATTTACCAAGCCCTTTGCCCTGATGATACGTCTTTTTGCAAACATGCTTGCGGGCCATATTATTATTATTTGCCTGATATCATTGATATTTATTTTTGGCGCTTTAAGCAAATGGATCGGCTATGGATTTGCGCCGGT
>CAZVKO010000014.1:0-63156 GCA_964627765.1 uncultured Ginsengibacter sp.
TGTACAGGCAGGCCAGTCATTATTCAGTATTGTACATAATACAAGCGTATGGATAGTGGCTAATTTTAAAGAAACACAATATAAAAAGATGCGGGTGGGCCAGGAAGTAATTGTACATGCCGATGCATTCCCGGGTCATGACTTTCATGCTGTGTTGTCGTCATTTTCTCCCGCAACAGGTGCTGAATTTGCCTTGCTGCCCCCTGATAACGCAAGCGGCAATTTCGTAAAAGTGGTACAGCGCCTTCCTGTAAAAATTGAATTTGTAAAAAATGACAATGATTCTTTAGTAAACAGGTTGAAGGCCGGTATGAATGTGACAGTGGATGTTCATGTGAATTAGCCCGTTGCTGCGGCAAGGCCTCCGGCATAATGCGGGACCCGCCATATGACACTTTCCGTCATCATGCCGCAATAAACAATTACAGCCCTATTGCAAGGCGGCCGGGCTGTATTAAAACATAATGTAATGATACCGCAACAAAATTCTTTGGTTGAATATGGAGCAAGGCGCGTGATCGTAACGGTTACGGCTATTCTATGCGCTTTGCTGGAGATTGTTGATACAACAATTGTGAATGTTGCATTGACAGATATGAAAGGAAACCTGGGTACTACCCTTACTGAGATCGGTTGGGTCGTAACCGCCTATGCCATCGGCAACGTAATCATTGTACCGATGACAAGCTGGTTATCGCAACAATTCGGAAGGCGAAATTATTTCGCTGCTTCCATCATGATCTTTACCTTGTTTTCATTTCTCTGCGGAAATGCATCCGGTATATGGGAACTGGTAATCTTCCGGTTCCTGCAGGGAGTGGGTGGGGGAGCTTTATTGGTTACCTCACAAACTATTATCACCGAAAGCTATCCCCTTGAAAAACGCGGAATGGCGCAAGCCATCTATGGATTGGGAGTAATCATTGGCCCGACATTAGGGCCCCCGCTGGGCGGTTTTATCATTGACCACTATAGCTGGCCTTATATTTTTTATATAAATATTCCCATTGGTATCGCAGCAACCTTACTCACCTTACAGTTTGTAAGAAGCCCGAAATATGCCGAGAAAACCTCAAGAAGTGAAATTGACTTTTTAGGAATTATACTGTTGGCTGTGGCCGTCGGCTCATTGCAATATGTATTGGAAAAGGGACATGATGATGACTGGTTTAATGATAACATCATCGTATTGCTCACTGTAGTTTCCATTTTCGCATTTTTCTTTTTTTTATGGAGAGAGCTTACTTATAAAAATCCCATTGTTGAATTAAGAGTGCTGAAAAACGGTAACCTGCGGGTAGGGACTTTTATGTCGTTTTTATTGGGATTTGGATTGTATGGCTCTACCTTTATCATTCCCCTGTACACGCAATCCATACTTGGGTGGACGGCGCAGCAATCGGGTATGTTGCTGATTCCTTCCGGTATTGCTACTGCATTTATGATGCCTTTGATCGGGCAATCCCTGCAGCGCGGTGTCAAACATCAATACCTGGTAGCCGGAGGCCTCATCACATTTTTCATTTATAGTCTTTGGGCCTATAAAATTCTTACGCCTGATACCGGTGCGGATAACTTCTGGTGGCTGTTAATTGTAAGAGGACTGGGGCTTGGCATGCTGTTTATCCCTATTACCACCCTGGCTTTATCTACACTACATGGCCAGCAAATAGGCCAGGGCGCTGCATTTACAGGTATGATGCGTCAGTTAGGCGGTTCATTTGGCGTTGCCATTATCACCACGTTTGTATCCAGCCAGAATATGGTGCATCGAACCGATATCGTCAGTCATTTAAATGTAAACGATCCGGTAGTACAACAAAGAGTCATTATGATGCAACATGCGTTTATGGCAAAAGGGAAAACAGCTGATGTGGCCCTAAAGAGTGCTTACCAGGCGCTGGATTATGGCGTCACAAAGCAGGCCACTGTACTTTCTTATATGGATGTATTTCTTTACCTCGGAGTTCTGTTCCTGATATGCGTCCCCTTTATTCTGCTGGTAAAAGGCAACCGTCAGAAAAAAATAAGTATGGCAGAGGCTATGCATTAGCGGTTAATCCGGGCATACCCGCATGACATATTTACTACGTAAAAAATACAGCCAGTTAGTGCCACTACTGCATGCCGCGTGGCGTTGAAAAAAAAGTTAAATCAACCCCGGGAGGGAGAAATAATTTTGAATCAAAACACGTTTAGAATAATATTGCAGTAAGCTTTTCCTGCCATGAAGACCCGTACTATCATACCATCAGCAATAGTTGCCATGTTGTTCTTTTCTTTTGTTCCCGCAAAAAGAAATGCATTGCCCGGCTTTGCAAAACGTGCCGCCATTACTCAGAAAAATATTTCGGAGGGCAATCCTTATTATATTATTATCTCCAAAAAAGATTACGAGCTAAAAGTGTATGATGACCAGGGCTGGTATGCAACCTACCCCTGTGTATTCGGCAGCGATGACCTGCGTGATAAATACATGGAAGGGGACAAAAGAACGCCTGATGGAAAGTTTAAAATAATTCTGAAAAAGGACAATGCCCAGTGGAGCTATGAAATGCTGCTCGATTATCCCAACCAGGAAAGCGAAGAAAAATTCAGGGAAAGGAAGGCAGAGGGAGTAATTCCACGGAATGCAAAAATCGGCGGAGGCATTGCCATTCATGGTACCCGGCCGCAGGAGGAATGGACGGTGGATTATTACCAAAACTGGACGGATGGATGCATCTCACTAAAATACTCCGAAGCAAAGGATCTTTATGGCTATATTCCTGTTGGCACGCCTGTTACAATTGAGGAATAACGGGAGTAAAAATCGTGTATCCTTATCCGTTAGTTATCTGCAATTCAGCCTGCACTAAAAATTTAAAGCGGATTCAGCAATATTAAAATCAAATCTTCCTTTTGTTATCAGGACCGAATCACCGATATTTCCGTCAAATAAGCCACTGATCTGCAAATGAGCCGGTGAATAGCTTTTATCTTCTTCTATTTTTACAAAATAAATATTGGCGCTGCCCTTTGTAGTTGTATCAGGACTGACAGGGGCCCGCTCCAGGGTAATACTACAGCTATCGGTAATTCGCGTGCCGTTATATCCCAGCAAGTTCTCCTTTGAAAAAGTTTTTGAAACCGGTATCCAAAGATTGAGATAATGATAAGGCTCATAAGTGGTAGTATCCTCCCGCTCTATTGCCCAGGAGATATTAAGTGTATCTTCAGAGCTGTTAGTCGAAATTTTATTAAAAACAGGTAAAAAATTTCCATGCAAGGCGCTAAAAGGATTGATAAACGGTTTTCCGTTGATGTAGTTCGTTGCAATATTGTACCCGTAGGACGTGAAGCGGCTCAGCCCGGCATCGTTATCATCGGGGTAAAAATTCCTTTTGGCGCAGGCTGTGAACAATATTATTGCGGAGACAGCTAATATCGTTAAGATAAAATTTTTCATTTTCGCTTTTTATAATAGAATTTATATCCGTATGCAAGCTGTACACTACCGATAGATCTGAAAGAGAGCGGGTAGTCTCCCCTTATTATGAGAAGAGGCGTCTGAGCGTAAAGGCGCACCGAGTGATGAACTGAAAAGTGGTACTCAATGCCGAACCCTTCTACAGCCCCGCTCATATTCGTATTTACATCGGGATTCAGCACCTCATAATTTGTTTTATCATAATTTTTATAAGTCACTTTAAAATTCTGGCTGCATATTCCGGCCGTCAAAATAATATTTACGTCGCTTTTTCTATTTGGTCTCCCCACACGTATCCGGCCTCCCAAATTGAAGGTGGCAATATTTGCATAAATGGATTCCTTTAATGTTTCCGACGGAGGCAATGAAGGATGTAGCGTATAGGCAGTACCGCTGTTTGATACATTAAATGTCTGGCCATAAGATATTTCTGCAAAAAACGGATGGCTCTTTTTATTGCCGGGGTTCCACTGTACAGCCACGGGCAAATAATAAAATTCATAGTTTGTATTATTCAGGTCCTTTGCCGGCCCGGTGGAAAGGGTAATATTTGGCTGGGCATAAAGACGCTCACAAAAAAATACGCAGATAAAGCAGCAGAAAAAAACGATACGGGTATTCATTGCAGTTTCATACCGGGTTTTGGCTATACTTAAAATTATAAATGATTCGCGGATTATATGATTACAGTTCGTTAAAATTTCAGGTAAGTGAAAAAATTAAACACCCGTCTCCATAACTTAAAAAACGAAAGTCATGATAAAGCGCATAGTCATAAATTTTTCTCCAGTCATTTCCCGCAATCGCAGCTACCAATAACAGCAAGGTCGATTTCGGCTGATGAAAATTGGTAACAATGCCATTGATAATTTTAAATTCATACCCCGGCGCAATGATTATTTGCGTTCTTAAAAAAAGTCTTTTCAGTTTTTTATCCTCTAAAAATCTGAGTAATGACTGTAACGATCGTTTCACGTCAATATGGGCCTTCTCCAAATTACCGTATACCTCCCATTGATGTATTTCCAGATCCTGAAAAGAAACATTCCTGCTTTGAATTGTTTTTACGCCCATCCAATACAAACTTTCAATAGTTCTTACGGCCGTAGTACCCACGCAGATAATAGTATTGTCAAGATTCTTCAACAACTGCCCAATAAAATCTTTTGAAACATCCATCCACTCCGCATGCATTTCATGACCTGCCATGGTTTCGCTTTTCACCGGCTTAAATGTCCCGGCCCCGACATGCAGCGTTACAAATCCTGTTTCAATTTGCTTCTGCTTTAAGTCGCTGAAAATTCTTTCAGTAAAATGCAACCCAGCCGTGGGCGCCGCCACAGAACCTTCAAAACGCGAATAGATGGTTTGATATCGCCGGACATCACTTTCTTCAGCATCCCTTTTTATATAGGGAGGCAATGGCGTTTTACCGGCATATTCCAATACTTCGGCAAACGGATAATGCCCGGGAGACCAGCTAAGCTCAGCAACATACGCATCCGTAAGTTTTTCCACCAGAGTGGCTTTCAACAATATTGAATTACTGCCAATAGCGAAGGCTTGCTCAAGAGACTTCTGTTTCCATTTTCCTGCACCGCCGATCATACATTTCCATCTTACTGAATTTTGCTGCTGCAGTACAACAGAATAATCATTTACCTCTTCACAAGGTTCAAGAAGAAAAATTTCAATTACGCCGCCTGTTGGTTTGGTAAATAATATCCTGGCATTGATAACTTTGGTATCATTGAAAATGAGAAAGCTCTTTTCGGGTAAATGATCAGCAATATTGCGAAAAATATCTTCGCTGATCGCTTCATTTTTGTAGATCAGTAATCTGGATTGATCTCTTTCCTGCAGCGGAAATAAGGCAATCTTCTTTTCAGGAAGTGTATAATCGAAATCGTTGATGGATAAATCCTGTGGTTGCATGATCAGCTGTTCAGAAATGCAGTGACGGTTGCCAGCCATTTTAAATGTTCCTTTTTGCAAAGAGATTCATGGCCGCTGCTGTTATACATAATGAGGTGTTTCGGCTGGTGCAGGTTCTGATAGATTTCTTTTGTTTCAGCCGGCTTTACCCTTATATCGCTAACACCTTGCTGTAATAATACCGGGCAATGAATATTTTTCACATATTCATCCGGATCAACATTAAATGCCCAAAAACCGTGCTCAATGCCACCCCAGAAAGTAAGCAACACTCCCAATGGCTCTTCGGGCAGATGCATTGTATTCAGCTGACCTTCCACTGCATCTTTCATGGTTGCAAAAGGCATTTCCAAAATTACTTTTGAAGGCTGCAGATGATACTCTTCAACGGCATGGGCTATTGAAGCAGCCCCCATTGAAATGCCCCAAAGTATAATGTTCTTTTCTCCCTTGTCTTTTAAAAATTTATAAGCGGCATTTACGTCGTCTGCTTCACGATACCCTATGGTACACGTATTGCCGCTGCTGTTTCCATGCCCCCTGAAGTCTATGAGCAATACATTATATCCCATATCGAGGAAGCCCATTGCCTCCGGTAATATTTTCGTTTTGTTATCGCCATATCCATGAAATAAGGCAACGGAGCCGTTAGGATTAGCCACCTGGCGGTACCATCCTTCCAGTTGTATGCCGTCAGTAGAGGCGATGGTAACTGCAGAAAAAGAATCCGGGACCGGCACATTTTCTTTTTTAAAATAATCTTTACCGAAAAATATATCGCCTAACCTGTCCCACGCAGATTTTTTATCCTCGGGCTTTTCTTTCTTTGATCCGCCGTCATAAAAATGGGTAAACTTGTAGGCATTGGTGGCGCTGATGAAATTGATCACTATGAAAAGGACAATCAGGGTCCATAGCAGTATTTTAAAAACTCTTTTCATCTGAAATTATGCTGTCTTTAAAAATATAACGTCAATGCCTATACGAAGATCATACCTTATTCGCCTTAATATCTTCCACCACACCAGGATCAAGTAAGGTGGAGATATCGCCGAGGTTCTCCATTTCGCCCTCCGCTATTTTTCTTAAAATGCGCCGCATGATCTTTCCGCTTCTTGTTTTTGGCAATCCTTTTACGAATTGTATTTTATCCGGTTTGGCAATGGGTCCAATGATTCTTGAAACCGTTTCGAGGATATCTTTTTTTGTAAGATCCGGGTCGTGCACTTCTTTTTCAGTAATTACATACGCATAAATTCCCTGTCCTTTAATATCATGCGGGAATCCGACCACCGCGCTTTCTACCACATTCGTATGCATATTGATGGCATTTTCTACCTCTGCCGTTCCGATCCGGTGGCCGCTTACATTTAATACATCATCCACGCGACCGGTGATGCGATAATTGCCCTTTTCATCTCTTAAGCATCCGTCACCGGTAAAATAATAGCCGGGGTAAGATTCAAAATATGTTTTACGGCAACGTTCGTGGTCGCCCCAGGTGCTCCGCAGCATGCCCGGCCACGGGAATTTCATACACAGATTCCCGCTGATATTTCCTCCATCTTTTATTTCATTTCCTTTTTCATCCATCACAGCGGGTTGCACCCCCGGCAATGGAAGTGTGGCCCAGCTTGGTTTTGCGGGCGTCACCCCGGCAAGATTGGAAATCAAAATGCCGCCTGTTTCCGTTTGCCACCACGTATCCACGATAGGACATTTTTTCTTCCCAACGTGTTCGTCGTACCAATGCCATGCTTCTTCATTAATAGGCTCGCCCACGGTACCCAGCACTTTTAATGATGACATATCCTTTCCTTTCAGGGGCTCTTCTCCATAGCTCATTAAGCTTCTGATAGCAGTTGGCGCAGTGTATAAAATATTTACTTTGTATTTATCTACAATATCCCAGAATCTTCCCGCATCAGGCCAGGTAGGGATACCTTCAAACATAAGGGTAGTAGCGCCTGCGCTCAAAGGCCCATACACAATATAACTGTGGCCCGTGATCCACCCGATATCTGCCGTACAAAAATGAATATCGCCGGGCGTGTATTGAAACACGTTTGCAAAAGTGTAAGTGGTCCATACCATATATCCGCCGCAGGTATGAACCACGCCTTTGGGCTTGCCTGTAGATCCGGAAGTATATAAAATGAAGAGCGGATCTTCTGCATCCATCTCTGTTGCAGGAAAGTGCGCCACATTGTTGGTCTCAATTTGATTAAGCGCATGCTCCATCTCATCTTCCCACCATACATCACGGCCTTTGATCATGGATATAGGCCGGCGGGTTCTTGTATAAACAATCACTTTTTTTACGGTCCGGTTCCCGATCAATGCATCATCAATTACGCTTTTTAATGGAATATCTTTCCCTCCGCGAAAGGCGCCGTCGCAGGTAACTATATATTCCGCCTGTGCATCGTACAGCCTGTCGGCAATACTTTGTGCTGAGAACCCGCCAAAGATGACGCTGTGAATAGCTCCGATTCTCGCGCAGCCCAAAACAGCGTAAGCCAATTCCGGAACCATGCCCATATAAATGCAAACGCGATCGCCTTTTTTAACTCCGTTATTTACCAATACCTGCGCAAACTGGCATACCCGCTTATGCAATCTTGCGTAAGTAACAATCCTTGTTCTTTCTTCAGGATTGTTGGGTTCCCAGATAATGGCAGGCTTATCGGCCATTTCTTTCAGGTGCCGGTCGATACAGTTTTCTGTAATGTTCAGTTTGGCTCCCTCAAACCATTTTACCTGCGGCGCATTTTCACCTTTAAAATCCCAGGATAAAACTTTGTCCCATTTTTTTCTCCACTGAAAATTTTCAGCAACATTTGCCCAAAATGATTCGGGATCATCCATACTTTTTTTATAAGCTTCTTTGTACCCTTCCAAAGAGGTAACCTGAAAAGGATATTTCATATTTCAATCGTTTTATATTGATGCTTTATTTTTTATCCGCCTGCTGAGCTTCTTCAAATTTTTCTCTTCCGACCACTTCTGGTATAGCCGGAACCATCGCCTTATAAACCGCATCCTGAATAGCTCCCCTTATATTGTATTTGTATAGATTTGTACTTCTTGAAGGATTTACCCGATTACTTAAAAATACGTAAACTAAATCGTATTTTGGATCAACCCAAATACACGTCCCTGTGTAACCCGTATGCCCAAAAGTAAGTGGTGACGCAAACCTCGAAGGATAAGGGTGGGGGTCTGTTGTAGTATAATTATCTTTTTCCGGTTTGTCAAAACCTATACCACGCCTGCTGATGCCTGAATTATAGGCAGTAAATAATTTCAACGTTGAAGGTTTAATATATTGTTTCCCTTTGAATGAACCGCCATTTAAAAACATCTGAAGAATGGCGGCGATATCTTCTGCATTGCTGAATAAGCCTGCATGCCCTGCATCACCGCCAAACATGGCGCTTCCTTCATCATGGACGTCTGCATGCAAATGCTGAAACCGGAAATATTGATCCAATTCCGTCGGGGCAACCAAATCGGTATCAAACCTGTTCCTGGGATTAAATCCAATAGAATGAAGGCCCATCGGTTTGTAAAAATACTTATTGACATACTTATCAATTCTCAATCCCGAAATGGCCCTTACAACATCTGCCATCAAAATGAAATCATTGTCGCTATAAACATATTTATTTCCGGGAAGAAGCTTGCTATCAAGAATGCTTTGATTCATTGAGTCTGCATAATCTCTCCGTAAATACAAATGCTGTGCTACTCTCACATTGAATTCAGCTGATGAATCGGGCCTGAAATACCGGGGTAGCGGCTGTCCTGTAACCGGGTCCACTGTTTTTTTATAAAAAACAACATCTGCTACCAACCCTGCCTGGTGCAGCAGTATGTTTTTTATGTTCAGATTTTTTTTATCACTTTTTCTTACCCATGGCAGGTAGGTTCCGAGTGTTTTATCGAGCCTCAGTTTTCCTTCGGAGTACAGCTTCATTACCCCAAGAGTGGTGGCGCAAATTTTCGTAACAGAAGCCATGTCATAAATGGAGTTCAAACTGACAGGTTCCGGGGTATCATAATTGTATTTGCCATACGCTTTTTCAAAAACAATTTTTCCATGACGGGCTATCAAAACCACGCAGCCGGGATAGGCCTCACCGGTAATTCCCAGGCTGGCTATTGAATCAATATCATGTTCCATCTGCAATCCATTAAGCCCCTCTTCTGCGGGCGTTGCCAAAGGCATTACCCTTTTTGATAAAATCCCGCTGCCATATTTATAATCTGAACAAACGGTAACAGGCAAAGTGCCTTTGGCAATAATCTTTCCTTCAAGAATATCTGCAGCTGCGTTTTGAGTGACGGAATCATCTTCATAGCAGGCAATTAAATTGGACGCATTGCAGAAGTTTTTTAAAGCATACGGATTTCCAAAATCAAAAATGATGGTTTTATTATTTTGCTGCACCTGGCTGATGAGATCCAGTGCATTATCACTAATGCCAAACTGATTGGCAGGATAACGATTGTAATTATGAATACCTATCACTACTGCCTGATAGCGTTGTTTAATTAATTCTGCTGTTGAAAGAATCCTTTCCTTACCTTCCTTATAGTCAAAATAAAATGCATCTGCTTTCAAATCATTTTTGAGCCGGTCAGCGAATGTATTGGCACTGTCAATGCCAATTCCTATATAAGCAATTTGTTTATTTTCGTCCGTGAGGGGGAAAAATTCCTTATCGCGATTATTCAAAACAGTTAATGCATTTTCTGCCACTATTTTCCTTATATCATTTGCACCTGCATTCAGGTCACTGACAAGGTTAGTTGTATCAACAGGTTTTGCATTTGCGACACCATACAGGTATTTATATTCCAAAACCTTTCTGCACTTTGCATAAATATCGCTCCAGCTAAGTTTATTGGCGAGTATTGCTTCCCTGATTTTTGCAATAGAAGTTGCAACATCTTCGGGCAGGCAAAGCATATCATTTCCTGCAATGAGCGACTGTGCCGCAATATCACCACCGGGAAAATATTTGGCAACACCTTTCATACCCAACGCATCAGTAAACGTGAGGCCGTTAAAGTGTAACTTATTTCTCAACAAGCCGGTTACGTTATTCTTTGACAATGATGTTGCGGTATTCGGCGTAGAATCAATTGCAGGAATATACAAATGGGCAATCATTACACTTCCTACCCCTGCCGCAAACATTTGTTTGAATGGATACAACTCAAGCGTATCGAGTTGCTGCATGCTTTTATTTATAACCGGAAGATCCAAATGCGAATCCACTGAAACATCACCATGGCCGGGAAAATGTTTTGCACATGCTAAAATACCGTTGCGCTGTAATGCTTTCATGTATGTAACTCCATACAGAGCTACCTTATATTTATTTTCCCCAAAGGATCTGAAATTAATAACGGGGTTATCCGGGTTATTATTAATATCCACTACAGGGGCGAAGTTTACCTGTATACCTTCCCGCCTGCATTGCCTGCCAACGAGGTTGCCATATGCAGCAATAACAGAAGTGTCATTTACCGCACCCAGCATCATTTGGTAGTTTAGCGGAATCACGCTGTCCAGACGCATACCCAATCCCCACTCCCCGTCTATACAAACCATCAGGGGCGTCTTCGAGATGCTTTGGAAATAATTGATATACTTTGCCTGCATTACCGGCGTTCCCTGGAAAAGCACAATACCGCCGATATCATATTTCTTTATAGCGTCTTCAATCAGTGAATCATAATAAATCGGGCCATCCTTACTGAAGCTGCTTTCGCGCAGCACCATCAGTTGAGCAATACGCTGGTCATCCGTCAGACTATAGAAGACACTGTCCGCCCAGTGCCTGGCTTCTTTGTTCCTGGTTTGTTGGGAATAGGCAGAGAAAAAAATGAATAGTGAAAGAAAAAAAACAGAGAGGATTTTATACATCAGCAAAAGATATTTTCAAAAATTGCAAGTTAAACATTATGCATGGCAAATGGCATGGGAAAGTGATGAATGTATTGTGCAAGCCGTTATTTTCAAAACGTATCATCATAAAAGGCAACCCATATAGAATTATTAATTTTACAGCCTAAAGATGAGCCGCGTGGAAGATATCATTACCTTATTGCCTGAAAATATTGCTAACCAGATAGCTGCCGGTGAAGTCATTCAACGACCCGCCAGCGCTGTAAAAGAACTACTCGAAAACGCCGTGGATGCCGGCGCTACGGAAATAAAATTGTTTGTAAATGACGCGGGCAAATCACTGGTGCAGGTAACGGATAACGGCAAAGGAATGAGCGAAACCGACGCCAGGATGTGTTTTGAGCGTCATGCTACTTCCAAGATAAAAAACATCGACGATCTTTTTCATATCAGGACCATGGGCTTTCGCGGCGAAGCGCTCGCAAGCATTGCCGGCGTAGCACAGGTAGAGCTGCGAACCAAAAAACATGGCGAAGCCGTCGGCACCTATATCGAAATTGAAAATAGCGTGGTGACTACACAGGAGCCTGTTGCAACAGGCGAAGGCACCAGCATCGCAATGAAAAATTTATTCTTCAATGTGCCTGCCAGAAGAAATTTTTTAAAAAGCAATACTGCCGAGCTGCGGCACATCGTGGATGAATTTATCCATGTTGCCATGGCTTTTCCTCCTATCTTCTTTTCATTAACCAGTAACGGACAGGAAGTTTTTCACCTGGAACGCGGTTCGCTGAAACAGAGGATCATTCAAATATTGGGGAATAATTATAATGCCAGACTGGTAAGCGTAAAAGAGGAAACCGATTATCTCAATATTTACGGCTTCGTCGGGAAGCCTGATACAGCAAAGAAGACACGGGGAGATCAATACTTTTTTGTAAACAACCGTTTTATCAAAAGCGCCTATCTCAATCATGCAGTGATGAATGCATTTGCCGATATGATTGCCAAAGACAGTTTCCCCATGTATGCCTTGTTTATTGATCTCGATCCTTCCAAAGTTGATATTAACGTGCATCCTACCAAGCAGGAAATAAAATTTGAGGATGAAAAGATCGTGTATGCATTTGTGCAGTCGGCCGTAAAGCACGCATTGGCGCAATACAGCGTTACACCCGCTCTGGACTTTGACCTGGATGCATCGATTCAGCAAACAGAAGCAGTGAGACAGCCTTTTACCGCTGACCGTCAAAATGCAGCAGCGGCATCCTCCCTGTATAAAACATTTGCACAAAAAAACCAGGCCCACCTTATAGAAAATAAAAGTAATCTTGAGAACTGGAATGCCGTTTTTCCTGAAGTACAAAAAGCAATTCATCAAAAAGCCGATGAAAGTATTTCATTTCAACAGGAAAAAATATCTCAGGATGCTTTTAGCAACGAGGCAAGAACCATTCGTCAAGATAAAAAACCAACATCCGAAGAGCTCTTTCAAATACATAATACCTTTATCGCAGCCCAGGATAACAACGGATTTTTATTGATTCATCAGCAAAATGCGCATGAGCGGATCCTGTATGAAAGATTCCTGTTTGCGCTGAAAGGCAAGCCTATTGCCACCCAGAAGAGCTTATTTCCGGCAACGCTTGAGATGACACCTGGCGATGCAGTGCTGATGAATGAATTGCTGCCCGATCTTCAGCTGCTGGGTTATGAGATAGAACCATTTGGCAAAAATACTTTTGTCATTCACGGATCACCCGCTGATGTACCCGAAGGCAATGAAAAAGTCTCATTGGAAAAAATGCTGGAACAATACAAGCATTTCAGCAATGATATTGGTTTCAATAAGAGAGAAAAGCTGCTCCGCTCCATGGCATGGCAGCAATCTGTAAAGCCGGACACAGCTCTTACCAAAAAAGAAATGCAATCGCTGATTGATGATCTGTTCGATTGTGAAGTAAATAATATAACTCCCGGCGGCAAACCTGTTTATCTCGAGTTCAAAAAAGATGAATTGGAGAAAATGTTTGGAAGATAGTGCCTCACCCTAACCCTTCCTCCAAAGGAGGGCAGCAAACCCCTGTTTTAAACTTTTAATAACCCTTATCAAATTGCAGAGAAATTATATTGTTGGTGGGATGTAATCTCAATTCAATATTGCTACCCGGTTTTGAAAATTTTCCCTGGTCCGCAATAATCTTATAATTGAATTTTTCAAAGCTGCATTGAATGACATTCGAATCAATATTTATAAACGGGAGCTCCGCATGGGCGGCTGTGGTCAAATCAAGATACCAGTCCATCTTCTGTGGCCCCGCAAAACGAATCGCCCACTTTCGTTCGCTGCAGGTTATAATAAATTTTCCCGGTACGGTTTTCAGGGGCCAGGTAATCTGTAATTCATTATTGCCGATCTTCTTTACCTCAGGATCATTTCCCAACAATGAAATTTCTTTTCCGTCCATATTTGCTTTTATACGCAACCCCGCCAGGGTATCGCCCTTACTCCATAAATATCCATCTGCGAATGGCAGCGTAAAGAACCGGCATTCGTTGGTTGTTGCAATTTCGTTTTCATAAACCGATGGAAAATTTTCATTGAACAAATGAATGTCGCGTATCCGCAATGCATTATCTTCCCATAAGATATTTATCCTGTAAAACCTGCTGTCGTACCAAACGGTTTTCTTATCATTTTCGCTTAAGTCTTTATTTACCGTAACTGCGGTTGCCGGCGTCAGCTTAAAATGATCCTTAAACCATTTACCCGATTCTTCCAATGTTTCCACATCAATCTTATTTTCATCTCTCAGTTTCGCAATCAATGGCATTTGAAGTGTATATCCCTTTTCCATAGCCTTCCAGGTAAAGGAATTCTCCTGCCCGGCCTGCGTGTAAGCGAAGGCCAGACATTCGCCATCTGTGAATTGTTGAAAAAACCAGTGTACCCATGCCGAATCGCCGCCGCCAAACGGATATACGGGCTCCAGTGTTATTACACCCTGCCTTGCATTACCCAGGCCATTATCGTATTGCCTGACGGGATCGCTGCCCAGCATTCTGAAAATGGGTACGGGTATCTGGCCCGTTTCATCCTGCGCCGGCATGTATGCATTGAGCTTGCTGGGATAGTACGCCTGGTTCCAATAGCCGCCCCATAATGTATAGCCATCGGTGCCGTATTGATCTTTACAGTTGCACGATGCCACGATATGATATTTCTCATACATATAGTTAAGAGAATAGGCATCGATAAACCATGAGCCTGCTGACTTTGGGTAGTAACCGAAAATTTTTTTAAAGTCGCTCATATAAGTATCGATGAGCCTGGCACGCTCCGCCGGTGTATATCCTGTTGAAAAACCTATGTTTGCCCGCCAGTCCCACGGGTATCTTCCGCGCCATTCCATTCCTGCATTTTCTACTAACGGTTGCGGTATCTCCCACCAGGCGCCGATTTCAAATTCATCTTTTGGCAGGCCCTTCAGCAATTTTTGATAGCGGTTATCCAGAAGTGCATCATACTGCAATAAAAAAGTTCCCTTTAAATGAAAATACTTTAAAATTTCTACCTGCTTTACTACGGTTTGATATAAGACGTCCTCGGTAATGGACGAATCTCTTGGCTCAAGCAGGCGGATAAAGTTTATGATGTTGACGATATGGGGTGTATGCGGTTGTGAAGTATCAGAGGGCGCTGCAGATACCTGAATCTCAAAATAAATGACTGTTATGATACAACAGACGAAAATATAAGGGATATATGTATGTTTCCATATTTTTTTAAACATCCTGAAGCATTAATTTATTTAATGAAATAAATGTTTTTCTGTTGCCTTTCCCTGTTCAAATTTTTTCCGGTTCATTTTTTATCAGTAAAAAATTAATTGTATCCCCATTCAGCAGCCCGATGAAAAAGATAGACAAACCATCTTCAAACTTATCGATAAAATGCTTACCAGTAAAAAGTTAAAAGAACTCTTTAATAAAAACACCGCCACTCTGTAAAACATTAAAGGCCGCAGAACTACAGCTTTGTTATTATTAAGATCTTGTTTGAATACCTTTCCGTTGAATTTGTATCTATTTTCCAAACTACCCACCCCTCCCCTGACGGGTGTCTTCACCCCACATTCCTCAGTTACAGTTTATCCATTAAATGAATAAGTATTTTAAATTCATCTTCTCCTTTTTCATAAAACTTTGCTGATGAATATTTGTATTCAGATGGTTCTTTACATAGTTGCTATTCCCATGGATGGTGTCCTCACCATCCTCGTCCCGGATTGCCCGGTAAGGACACCGGTCAGGGAGGTAACAAATATGTCAATCAGAAAATTTTTCACTTTTAGCAGAATTGAATGTGGATATTGTCAGGGTCTTGAGGTCTGTTAAGATGATCAGATACAATCTTAGTAACGGTTTGTAAAGCTGCTTGGTTACTTAATTATTTACGTCTGCCGCCTTAATTTCCGGGGGTTGGTGCAAAATAGCCCTTCCTTATTTGTTAGCTTACTATTCCTTCATTACCGGCAGCTCAATATAAGTAGCAAGTTTATTGTTGCAATACACCGTTTCGGTGGTTTTTATATAATCACTCTTATCCGCTAAAAAAATGTTGGGAACATATTTTTGAGGATTCATATCAATTACCGGGAACCACGAGCTTTGTACCTGTATCATTATTTTGTGGCCCTTTAAAAAAGTATGATTTACCTGGTGCAGGTTGATAACAATCTCAGTAGGCTGGTTGGGAACAAAAGGCTCGGGCTTTTCAAAACTCTTACGATACCTTCCGCGAAAAACTTCCATGGTTACAGGAAATTCATACCCGCTCATGGTAAGGCTGGCGGTATCAAAGCCGGGATACACATCAATCAGCTTTACCACAAAGTCGGCATCTGTGCCGGTGGTGCTTACCAGCAGGTGAGCCCTTACATTGCCGGTAATGGTTAAGTTGTGCTGCAAACTGTCAGCAACAAAGCTTATCACATCGGGCCGTGTGGCCACAAAGCGCTGGTCTTCTACCTGCCATGTTCTCCAGCGGCTGCCCCTTCCGTAAGTTTCTTCTATCGGGAGTTTGCGGTACGGAACCGGTTTGGCGGGGTCGCTTACGTAGCTGACAGAGCCGGTAGGCGCGGTGGGCTTATCAAAACTGCACGAACCGCCGGCATGAAGGTAAAGCTTTTGATAAAGGGCCTCCCGGGGCGGCCACGCAGAATAGGTTTTCCATACATCGGTGCCCGTTTGAAAGCAGGTGGCTTCCGGGAAATGGCCATCGCCGATTCCCTTTAACCAGTAATCGAACCACTTCTTTTGTAAGCCTTGAAAGTAAGCAGAGGTGTTACTTTTAAAATTGATTTCGCCAAGGCTGTCGCCGTCCGGTGCAGCCCACTCACCATGAAACCATGGGCCGAGCACAATATAATTCCTGTTGAAACTGTCTTTCTTTTCAAGATGTTCATACATGATCTGCGGGCCATTAAGGTCTTCCTGGTCATAATAGCCCCCCACATGCATGGTGGGGATGGCAGGGTATTGAACCTGGTATAACATGGATTGTTTTTGCCAGAAGCTGTCATAATTGGGATGTTTTATAAAATCGTTCCATGCAGGAAGCCGGTTTTTATAATACTTGTCATTTACGTTTTTTAAAGGACCCAGGTCTTTATACCAGTTGAAAAGGTCGAATTGCGGAAAAGGAAAAGAGCTGTTGGCTTCTTTTTCATTTTCTACCATATAGCTGTATTCAAAACCATAGCTGAGGCGAAAGGCGCCGTTGTGATGAAAATCATCTCCCAGGAACATATCGGCAGGAGATGCCTGGGGCGAGCTGGCTTTCAAAGCAGGAGGAGGATCGCTTATGGCGTATAAGGAAGTAAGGCCTAAATAAGAAATGCCAAAGATACCGGCCTTGCCATTGTTGCCCGGAATATTTTTTATCAGCCATTCCACCGCATCATACGCATCGGTACTTTCATCTGTTTTGGAAGGATCGGTTAAGTGATACAGGGGCCTGTTCATTTCAAAAGTTCCTTCGCTCTTAAATTTTCCACGCATATCCTGGCGCACGAAAATGTAGCCTTCCTTTAGCATGCTGCGGTAATAGGCGGGTAGTAAATCAACATTTACGGCAGAATCTTCTTTTAGCGGGATATCTGCCCCGTAGGGGGTCCGCTCAATGAGTATGGGAACGGGATGATGATAATTTACCGGCGAAAGCACAACCGTAAAAAGTTTTACTCCGTCCCGCATGGGTACCATGTAGGTTTTTTTGGTGTAGGCACTTACAGTGTCCTGCTGTGCGCGGGCAAGGCTAAACGTGCCGGAAAGCAGCAGAATAAGAAATAATTTTTGTATCATGGCCCATATTTTTAAACAATTTACGATTGTTTTACGATGCGGAATTTATCGTTTTCCCGGTACAAGCGTATATATGCTTACCCGCCATGATCAGTTAACTTTTTGAGTGAGTGGAGGAAGATGCGCTTGTTTTCTGCTGAACCGGGCACAGACAATCATTGGTAAATGGGAGCTGCTCCAAAATATATCTTGCCTTGTGCTGTATACGACTTTCGTATTTGTATGGAGATTTTAAAAATATCAATTATCCGCTTATGTTGGAAGAAAGAAGGATTGGAAGAACTCGTTCGTGTCTCACGAATCACGGAGATGGTTTTCTCCGATGCTGTGTTTTACGAAGAGTTGCCGGGCAGTTTCAAAGCCAATGCTTTTATTGGCGTCCGTTATCAATACTTTTTTCATCCCGTGTTTTTTAATGATTGATTTGTATGTAACATTTTTGTACTGCAAGGCTCGAATGTACACAGCGGGAAGAAGTAATGGAAACGGGGAATTGGGTAAGATTTCATAACCCGTGTCTCCCGAACCATGCAAGAGGGTCAATAAAGGTCAATATATTTAATTTTCAGAAAATATTGAAAATTCAGAAAAATTAAATATATTTGGGGTATTAAAACGCAGATATGGACCTACAGACCTCAAAACAAAAGTTTATAGATACCTGGGGCTCGCTTGGCAGCGAGTGGGGTATTAACAAATCGGTAGCGCAGGTGCAGGCATTGCTGTTGGTTTCCACGCAACCCATTTCAACAGATGAAATAATGGAAACATTGAAGATATCAAGAGGTAATGCAAACATGAGCCTGCGTCAACTACTGGATTATGGAATCGTTTATAAAAAAGTAATTGCAGGCGACAGGAAGGAATATTTTGTTGCTGAGAAAGACGTATGGAAATGGGCAGTAAGAATTGCGATGATGCGTAAACAAAAAGAAATTGATCCCGTAGTAAACGTACTGAAAGAGCTTAAGGAAGAAACAAAAAAAAATAAATCAACGGAAGGGAAAGAGTTCTATAAAACCGTTGATGATATTCACCTGTTTACAGAACAATTCAGCAGCCTGGCAGATAAAATATTTGCCTCGAACCGCGGTGAGCTTTTGATGAGGCTTCTAAAAATTATCATGTAATGAACTATAATATTCTGACATATTGCATTTATGGGGGTATCACTATTTACATCATCGTATGGGTGGGCAGATTGTTTCACACAAATGGAAGAATATTCATCCTGAGGTTGTTTCATCAAAATGAATCAGTGACAGACACCACCAACAACCTGTTACTGCTAGCATATTACCTGTTCAATATCGGTTACGCTGTTGTGCAATTCAGCCTGTGGGAAAAAATTACCGGTACGGATATGCTGATTGCATCTGTTGCCGAAAAAACCGGCATACTGATATTCATCCTGGCTATCACGCATTATTTCAATATTGCGCTTATTTATTTCTTATCTAAAAAGAATTCATTTATAACATCAAAAAATTATTAGTCATGAAAAGTTTAATTGTTACAGCTTACATTATTTACCTGCCGGTCGTCGTAGCATTAACGCTCTATGTAGCCCACAATCTTTTTAAAAACAGCATTGTGTATATGAACGATATTTTCAACAATAGGCGCGAGATTGCAGTGGCCACCAATACACTTTTTAAGATAGGCTTTTACCTGGTCAACATCGGCTTTGCGCTTTTTATTTTACAGATCTACAATGCCCCCGATTCCACGCAATCGGTAATTGAAGTACTCAGCCAGAAAATAGGAGGCTTCAGCATTTACCTCGGCGTGATGCTTTTTGCCAACATGTTTCTCTTTTTCAGGGGTAAAAACGCATCGAGACGTAAAAGAGCGGAAGCACCGGTGCAACCCACACCCGTAATAAGTGCTGAAAATAAATAACAATGAAAAAGAAGATTGTGATTGCAGGCGGAACCGGCTTCATCGGAAAATATTTAAACAAAAAATTCAGTGAGGCCGGTTATGATGTGCTGTTTATTTCGCGAGATACCGACAATATTAACTGGAATAATGAAGCTGCAATTATAGAAGTGATGGAACATGCAGCTATGTTAATCAATCTTGCCGGTAGAAGTGTTGACTGTCGTTATAATGAAAAGAATAAAAAAGAAATATTGCTATCAAGAACGGGCACAACAAAAGCTTTGGGCAACGCCGTCTTAAAATGCAATAATCCTCCTTCACTTTGGATCAACTCAAGTACAGCAACAATTTACCGCCATGCAGAAGACCGGCCCATGATGGAAGATACCGGCGAAATTGGAAAAGGCTTTTCAGCAAATGTTGCCACAAGCTGGGAGCAATCTTTTTTCGCATTTAAATTACCTGCTACCAGGCAGCTTGTTTTGCGCATGGCAATTGTGCTTGGCAAAGATGGTGGCGTAATAAAGCCACTCACGAATCTTGTGCGGTTCGGCTTAGGCGGCAAACAGGGAAACGGCAACCAGATGTTTAGCTGGATTCATATTGAAGATGTATATGGTATCATTGTATTCATTCAAACGCATAGCTACCTGCAAGGGATTTTTAATTGTTCTGCTCCCAATCCGGTTGCCAATAAAACATTCATGCAGGTATTAAGACAGGCTATGCATGTTTCATTTGGCTTGCCTGCACCTGCATGGTTGCTTGAAATAGGTGCAGTGATTATTAGAACAGAAACTGAACTGATCTTAAAAAGCCGCTGGGTTATCCCTGGGAGACTGCTTAAAGCCGGATATGAGTTTAAATATCCTTATTTGAATGAGGCTTTAGGAAATATAATTACCTGACACAGGTACGAAGATTGGTGAACGACACCCGGGCACGGATATGTGGCCCGGCTTTGTAGGAATGCTATCTATGCCTTTGAAAGCTTTGCGGGTTTAAAGTATCCTGTATCTTTAGTTCTGAAAAATCTTACCTCCGCAATAATTGATTTCAATTTTGCAAAAGCCTTTTTTCATTTCTTTTTGGCCCGTAATCTTTTCTCAATAGATAATACTTCATCAATCTGATTTTCCCTGGTTCGTGAGACAGCACAACCGTTCGGAAATTTTTAGCCTGAGTCTGAATAAATTAATAGTTTAGCTATTGCAGGGTCACCGTTGCACAGCAAAACAAAGTTGTATAAGATGTCATTTTCTGCTTTTCATGGTTCGTGTCTCACGAACCACGGACGAGAGAAACCATTTGCATGTAAAAATCTCTGCACCAGCATTTCGGGCTTTGTATCCTTGCCTTTAATGGCTGCCATGTTTTTACTCCTTGTTGCTTTATCGTGTACATCTGCCATTGTATAAAGTTAGTGGTTGCAACATTTTCCATACACCCTTGCAGCAGAAAAAAGGTTTGCTTATTTTCGGTACAGCAACCAACAGCTATGAAATATTTTTCATTATCTCTTATCTGCATTATTCTTTCGTTGGCAGGCAAAGGCCAGGATAAACGATATGAATATTTTTTTGATAAAGATCTTAACCTTGTTGCTAAGGAGGTATCTGTAATTTATGGCGTGGGAGAGTATGAAGGAGATCATCTCCGGCTGATGCTGTATAATAACCGGTTCAAGCAGGTGATCGTAATACAGCATTTTACCGACTCGTCGCTGCAGGTAAGTGATGGCCTTTTTACCTCATTCTATAGTTCCGGGCAAAAAGAATCAGAAGGCAACTATACCAACAATGAAAAAGATGGATGGTGGCAGCGATGGGATACTTCGGGCAATATTATGGATTCCTCTCTATATGAAGCAGGGCAATTGAGCTTGGAAAAGACATTTACCTATTTCCCAAAATTAACCCAGCTCTCGGTCTCTGACCTGAAGAATCACAGAAGCTCCCATGAATTTTATGATAAGGCAGGTCATTTAATGCCCGCTGATACAACTGATAAAAACGATGAAGACAAGGTTTTTATCAAAGAAGAAATTGAGCCAGCGTTTCCCGGCGGGGAGAGAGCATTAAGATTGTATCTCAATAAAAAGATAAAAGATCAGTTAAGCGAATCGGATTATAACGGTAAATGTATCGTAAGGTTTATAGTGCGTATGTCGGGAGAAGTAACCGAAGTGCAGGCAATTTCGGGCAAGAGCGATTTAGCGTCTATTGTAGTTAGTGCTATAAAGAATGGTCCGAAATGGCTGCCGGGTCAGCAAAATGGGCGTTATGTGAATGCTTATAAAATAATTACCGTAACGTATCCTGAATAAGATGATTGATGAATACTATACTTAAAACTAACTATCATGGATGATCTTCTTTCTACATACCTCAGCGGGCCCGGGGCCGAATCGTACGTAAAGAAAATTTATAAGCTGATGGGACTTATCGGATTTTTTACGGTGATATGGACACTGTTGAACCTGTTTGAAGTATATAAATACATAGATGATATACCGAATGTATCAAAATTGCCGCATGCCTTTTATCGGTACACGCTAACACCCGTGATCGAGTTGACAGAGCTCGCTATGAATATAACATGGATCATTCTTTTGTACAAGGCATGGAGCAACCTGAAAACCTATATCGACACGTCGGACGATAACCTGCTGCATAAGGGATTAAAAGATTTTTATTCCGCAACGATACTGCTGGCTGTATGGTTTGTTATTTCCATTGCCAATGCAGTTTACACGATGGCAGTTTTGTAAATAATCATTATATACGACAGACCACTCCGTAACGGGAGATTTTTTAAAAAGATGAATAACATGCAGATATCTGAGTGTGGTTTTTTTCAACGTATCGCAAAGCGGATGTTGCATATGGTAATGCTGAAGCCGAACATAAAATCTTCAATTTAACTTAACCCAACGCCCTGGAGACGTTGCCTGGAAAGAACATTTGGTCTGTGGGAATACGAACCTGGGCGGGAAGCTTTCCGCCACGGCTGACAGACTTCCTCCTTCGTCGTTATAGCAATGGCGCATTAAGGCAATGACGTTTGAGTTTTAATTTTAAACTTTTCACTTTTTACTTTCCCCGCATCTTACCTTTACACCATGCCGCGGAACAATTATCAATTGGAAAAATTTCAGAAAGAATATAATCGCCTGAATGAGCAGCAGCGAAAGGCGGTGGATACCATCGAGGGGCCGGTGATGGTGATTGCAGGGCCAGGTACGGGAAAGACGCAGATACTTTCGGCACGCATCGGCAAAATACTGCTGGATACGGATACACAGCCGCAAAATATTCTCTGCCTCACCTACACGGATGCAGGCGTGATAGCGATGCGCAAACGCATTCAGAGCTTCATCGGCGCGGATGCCTACAAGGTGCACATCTATACATTTCATGCTTTTTGCAACGAGGTGATACAGGACAACCTCAGCCTGTTTGAAAAAACCGCGCTGGACCCCGTGAGCGATCTGCAACGCATAGAACTGTTCAAACAACTCATCGACTCGTTTCCGAAAAATCACCCGCTGAAGCGCTACCGCGGCGATGTATATTTTGAGGTCAACAACCTGCAACACCTCTTCAGCACGATGAAGCGCGAAGGCTGGACGCCGCAGTTTATCAATGCACGGATAGATGAATATATTTCGGGTCTGCCGCAGCGCGATGAATACATTGCGAAGCGCGCCACAAAAGATTTTAAGAAGGGCGATGTACGCACGGATAAGATTGAAGAAGAAAAGGAAAAGATGGAACGCCTGCGTGCCGCGGTGAATGAGTTCGACCGGTTCCAGCAACTGATGCGCAGCCGCAACCTCTATGACTTTGATGATATGATCAACTGGGTGATCAGGGCGTTTGAAGAGAACCCGAATTTGTTGTTGCGGTATCAGGAGCAGTTCCTCTACCTACTCGTGGATGAATACCAGGATACGAGCGGTACGCAAAACCGGCTGGTGGAACTGCTGATCAATTACTGGGATAAGCCGAATGTATTTGTAGTGGGCGATGATGACCAGAGCATCTACCGCTTCCAGGGCGCGAACGTGGAGAACATGCTGGCGTTTGCCAACAGCTATCAAAACGACTTACTAACGGTGGTGCTTACACGAAATTACCGTTCGGTGCAGCCGATACTGGACGTAAGCAAAACGATCATTGATAAAAATGATCAGCGCCTCATTAAAAAAATCGACGGGCTGAGCAAGGAACTGGTTTCATCGAACGATGCGATAAAACACCTGGCGCATACGCCTGTTATTTATGAATATGAAACGCAGCGGCAGGAAATGATCGGCATTGTGCAGGAAGTGGAAAAGATCATGTCGCAGGGAATAGAACCCAGCGCCATCGGCATCATTTATAAAGAAAATAAATACGGCGAAGAGCTGGCGCAATACCTGAAGCTGAAAAATATTCCGTACTACAGCAAGCGCAGCGTAAACATTTTACATATTCCTTTTGCGCGGAAGATCATTGCGATGCTGCGCTATCTTTCTTTTGAGCATGATATTCCGTACAGCGGCGATGAATTGCTGTTCGAGATTTTGCATTATGACTGGTTTGGCATTCTGCCAATAGAGATTGCACGCATCAGCATCGAGGTTGCGGATAAACAATATACTGCTGATAAAACTTCGATCCGGGAATTGTTACAGAAACGCAGCAAACAACCGGTGAAGGATTTATTTACGCAGGGAATGAACGCGGGATTGAGGAAAGCGAGTGAAGCGATGGAAAGCCTGATTGGCGAAGTGCCGAATGTAACGTTGCAGGTATTGTTTGAAAGTGTGATTCGCGAAGCGGGTGTGCTGAGCTACATTATGCAGAGCGATGAAAAGATCTGGCTGCTGCAGGTGCTGACAGGATTGTTTGACTTCATCAAAGCAGAAACGCATCGTGATCCCACGCTTGATCTGAAAGAGCTCATCAGATTGTTTGACCTGATGGAAAGAGAAGATTTGCCATTGCCTTTGGTGGAAGTGAGCGGCAATGATAAAGGCGTGAACCTGCTTACTGCGCATGGAAGCAAAGGCCTGGAGTTTGAATATGTTTTTCTTGCCGGGTGCAATGCGAGTGTGTGGGAGAAGAAGAGAAAGCCTTCGAATGGATATAAATTTCCGGATACGATATTCCAATCGTCCGGGGATGCGGATAGTGGCGATGAAGAACTCCGCCGGTTGTTTTATGTAGCTGTTACGAGGGCTGCGCAGCATTTATATATTTCGTATTGCAATTTTAAAAATGACGGGAAGGAACTGGAGCCTTCGATGTTTATTGCGGAGATACAGGAGCAGCATGCATTGCAGGCGGAGAAAGTTTTTGTGAATAGTGATACGCAGGCGGAATTTCAAATTCTCGAATTGCAAAATGATGTAAAGCCGGAGATAGAGAAAATAGAAACAGAGTATGTCAACGTGCTGATGGAAAAATTTGTGATGAATGTAACGGCGCTGAATAATTACCTGAAATGCCCGCTGGAATTTTATTTCAGGAACCTGGTGCGCATTCCCTCGCCGAAGAATGAAGCTACAGAATTTGGTTCGGCGGTGCATTATGCGCTGGATCAGTTGTTCAAAAAAATGCAGGCAGATCAAAATGTTTTTCCGGCGGTACAGGGTTTTATTGGCGACTTCAAATGGTACATGGCGCGGCACAGGGAAAGTTTTACCAAAGAACAATTTGACCGCAGGATGGAATATGGCGAAGAAGTGCTGACCAACTATTATGAAAAATATATCGGTACATGGAATAAAATTGTGGCCACTGAAAGGAACATACGAAATGTAGTAAATGGCGTACCCATAAAGGGCAAGCTGGATAAGCTGGAATTTACCGGCAAGCAGGTGAATGTGGTGGATTATAAAACCGGCGACCCTGATAAAGCAAAAGACAAGCTGAAAGCGCCTGAAGAAAAGATTCCCAATGGTGGCGATTACTGGCGCCAGGCAGTGTTTTATAAAATTTTGCTTGATAACTACAACCGCGACTGGATTGCAGTGAGCAGCGAATTTGATTTTATAGAGCCGGATAAAAAGAAAAATTATCGCAAAGAAAAATTATTCGTTACCCCGGAAGATATTACAACTGTAAAGCATCAGATAAAAACCGTGTGGAATAAAATACAGGCACATGATTTTTATACGGGTTGCGGCAAACCCGATTGCCACTGGTGTGAATTTGTAAAGACCAACAACATGGCTGTTGCATTGCATGAAGTGGCGGAAGAACCGGAGGAAGAGATGTAACCCGCTATTAAGTTCTGTTATAAATTAATAGGGTTGACAGATAGCACATATGTTTTCTGAACGGCAACACCTGAGAAGCTATTTAAAAACGTTTTCTATTTGAATTTAATAATGGAACCATACCATACAAGGCATATATGGATGAAATATTTTCTTGTATGTCTTAAATGCCTGTATGGTTACACCTCAAAGAAAATTCAACAGCTTCCCAGATTTAGAATTATTTTAGGAGGAGGCGCCCGTATTATCAATAGAAAGCAGCTATCTTGCTTTTTTTACAATGAGACTCCGGAATTTTATTTTGTTCATATTGGGTTGCATTGCTGCATATGCCATTGCAGTAATGAACAGTGGTTGTGCACAGATAGGCGCGCCCACGGGCGGCCCGAGAGATACTATTCCGCCCGTACTGCTCAAATCAACTCCCCCGGATAGCACACTTCATTTTACGGGGAATAAAATTGTTTTTACGTTTGATGAATATGTGCAGCTCGTAAATGTGCAGCAAGGTTTACTGGTGAACCCCACACCGAAGATTACGCCCAATGTGGATTACAAATTAAAAACCGTTACGGTTAAGATTCGCGATACGCTGCAGCCGAATACAACCTACCGCCTTGATTTCGGGAATTCAATAGCAGACAATAATGAAGGCAACCCCTATAAAAATTTTTCTTATGTATTTTCTACCGGCGCCTACCTGGATTCGTTACAGTTTCGCGGTAAGGTGATATTAGCGGAAACAGGCAAGGTAGATTCAACGCTGTTGGTATTTCTATATAAAGATCTCACCGATTCTGCCGTGTACAAGGAAAAGCCGAGGTATGTAACCAGATTGGATACTACGGGCCGGTTTGTTTTCCATAATCTTCCGCCGGGTGTGTATAATGTATTTGCCCTGAAAGATGAAAGCGGTCAGCGTATGTACACCCGCGATGATGAAACATTTGCTTTTTCAGACAGTACGGTCACTATTTCTGATTCCGTAAAACCGGTAGAATTGTTTGCTTATAACCAGGAAAAACCGCTGCCCAAAACAAAGACATCTTCCGCACTTCCGGATAAAAAATTAAAATACGCCACTTCGCTTACCGGCAATCAGCAGGATGTGCTTACCCCGCTGGAGATCACTTTTAATAATAAGCTTAAGAATTTTGACAGTTCGAAAATTCAGTTAACCGATACCCTGCACCATCCGCTGGCAGCCTCCATTAGCATGGACAGTACGGATAAAATAATTACGGTGCAAACAAAGTGGGCAGATAATACCGATTACCGGCTGGTAATTTCAAAAGATTTTGCAACCGATTCCCTCGGCACGGGCTTATTAAAATCGGATACGGTAAAGTTTAAAACAAAAAAAGAAACGGACTACGGAAGCGTGCAGGTTAATTTTAAGAATATTGATAAATATAAAAACCCGGTATTGCAATTCGTGGCTAACAATGCGGTGGTAAATGCTTACCCCGTCACTTCCAATGTGCTTACCGTCAAATTATTCAATCCCGGTAATTATGATCTGCGGATTCTGGAAGATGCCAATAAGAATGGCATATGGGATCCCGGCAATTATCATGAAAAAAGACAGCCGGAAAAAGTGTTTTCCATTTCCCAGAAATTCAGTATTCGCGCCAACTGGGATAATGAAAAAGATATTGTTTTATAAACGGGCTCAACAGGCTAATTTCGCCGGATGATTTTTTCTTCAACTCTCCTGGAAAATGCGGTAAATGAATTTGCCAAACTCCCCGGCATTGGTAAAAAAACCGCTTTGCGGCTGGTACTCTATTTACTAAAAAAAGACGTAAGTGAAGTACAAGGCTTTAGCGAAACGATTGTAAAAATGCGGGAAGGGATAAAATTTTGCGTGCGCTGTCACAATATTGCTGACAAGGAATTGTGCAATGTATGTGCTGACCGTTCACGTAAACAAAATATGATTTGCGTGGTAGAAAATATCCGGGATGTGATAGCCGTAGAAAGTACGCAGCAGTATAACGGGTTATATCATGTATTGGGTGGAATTATTTCCCCATTAGATGGGGTGGGGCCGGGCCAGTTGCAAATAGATTCCCTCATCCGGAGGGTGAAGGATGAAAATACCGAAGAAATAATTTTTGCCTTAAGCCCGAATATACAGGGCGACACCACTATTTTTTATATCAGCAAAAAACTTAAAGACAATCCCGTGAAGATCACTACCATTGCCCGCGGTGTTGCATTTGGCGGTGAGCTGGAGTATGCCGATGAGATGACCCTGGCCAGAAGCATTTCAAACAGGATGCCCGTAGAAAACTATGTAGGAAAATAAATAATACATTTTACCCATTGCTGCAAAGGTTTAATTGCCTAATTTGCACAATGTCACTTCAAATTTTTCAATTTGAGTATTAATCTGTCAGAAAACAAACCAATTATAGGATTCAGTTGCGGCGACCTAAATGGCATCGGGACTGAAATTATTTTGAAAGCCCTCTCAGATAATCGTTTTCTGGAGTTTTGTGTACCGGTAGTTTTTGCCAGTAATAAGCTAATCAATTTCTACAGGAAGGGGATAGCCGGGCTCAATTTCAATTTTACCAGTGCAAAAGAGTTGTCGAGGCTTAATTCAAAGCAGGTAAATGTTTTGAATTGCTGGGAAGAAGAAGTTGCCATTAATCCCGGTTCGCTGAGCAGTACTGCGGGCCAATATGCAGTAAAGAGTCTGCAGGCTGCCGCTGCCGCATTAAAAGGCGGCCAGATTCATGGGCTGGTGACAGCGCCTATACACAAAAAAAATATCCAAAGTGAAGCATTTTCTTATACCGGCCACACACCGTACCTGAAAGATTTTTTTGGAGTACAGGATGTATTAATGTTGATGGTATCGGAAAATATGAGGGTGGGCCTCGTTACCGAGCATGTACCCCTGAAGGAAGTAGCATCACAGCTATCGAAAGAAAAAATAGTGAGCAAGCTCCATATTCTGCACGCTTCGCTGAAAAAAGATTTCAATATTGAAAAGCCTAAAATTGCAGTACTTGCCCTGAATCCCCATGCAGGAGATGATACCCTGATCGGAACAGAAGAAGAAGAAATTATTAAGCCTGCAATTAAAGAAGCCAAACAGCGCAACATGCTGGTGGTAGGGCCTTTCAGCGCCGATGCCTTCTTTGCGAGAGGCCAGTATAATAAATTTGATGCGGTACTGGCCATGTATCACGACCAGGGACTGATACCCTTTAAATCGCTCTCTTA
Source organism: uncultured Ginsengibacter sp. (assembly GCA_964627765.1). GTDB lineage: Bacteria > Bacteroidota > Bacteroidia > Chitinophagales > Chitinophagaceae > Ginsengibacter. The sequence goes on from CAZVKO010000014.1 coordinate 29,080, forward strand.
TGGTGAAGGTATAAATTTTACAGCCGGGCTGCCCGGTATTCGTACAAGTCCCGATCATGGAACGGCTTTTGATATAGCGGGTAAGGACAAAGCAGATAGCTCGTCATTCAAAGCAGCTATCTTTAGCTGTATTGACATTTTAAATAACCAAAGAATCTTTGATGAAAACCATCGGAATCCAATTAAAAAAATCAGTGCCAGCATAGTTGCCGGTGCTGTGGATGAAAAGATCATTGAGTGAATAAGGGTTTCTTCTGAATTACATAATAATGAACGACTAACATGCGTTTATTATGAACAAGTTACTTCGAGGAAATACGATTTACGAATTTGAGACATTTTTTTACTCAGGTCTGCTACACAATTTTAAGTATATGAGTTTAGGGTAATATGGCCTTTCTTTAAACGAATATTTTATTTTTGTAACAGATTTGATTATTTATACAACCCGTATGGATAATATACTATTAAGTGGAGGATTGGCTTTTTTAATTACGTTTTTTTCGATACCCGTAATCATAGAAGTCGCTAAAGACAAAAAGCTGTTCGACGAACCCGATGAAAGAAAAGTTCATAAAACTGTAATTCCTACCCTCGGCGGCCTTGGAATCTTTGCCGGATTTATCGTGGCTTCCCTTCTCGGCGTACCTGCATCCATACCTCCAGTTTTCCAGTATTTTGTTGCCGCTTTAATGGTGATTTTCTTTTTAGGAATAAAGGATGATATACTTATTCTGTCTGCCTCAAAAAAGTTCATCGGACAGTTGGTTGCAGCGGGCATTATCATAAAGTTCGGCGGCATTCATATCGACGATATGCATGGCTTTTTGGGCATACATGCCATACCGCATACGGTAAGTGTTTTACTTACCCTCTTTACCATTGTAGTAATTACCAATTCATTTAATTTAATTGATGGCGTGGACGGATTGGCAGGCTCATTGGGCCTTTTAACTTCCTCGATATTCGGTATCTACTTTTTTGAAACAGGTCAATATATGTATGCAGTGATGGCCTTTTCACTCGTGGGCAGCCTCGTTGGATTTCTTATTTATAATTTTTCGCCCGCAAAAATTTTCATGGGAGATACCGGTTCATTGTTAATCGGGATGCTGAATTCGATCTTTGTTATAAAGTTTATCGAGATCGCCGCCAATCCAAAATTTGGCCTTCCGCTGGAGTCGGCTCCTGCCATAGGATTTGCTATTCTTATCGTGCCCCTTTTTGATACGCTGCGTGTGGTAACCATCCGCGTGATGAGCCGCAGGTCGCCATTTAGCCCGGATAGAAATCATATACATCATTTTCTGCTTGAACTGGGTATGAGTCACCGGATGATCACCTATACCTGCCTGGCTGGTAATATCGCGTTTATAGCATTGGCCTATCTTCTCCGTCATAGCGGCACTACCATGGAAATTCTTGCATTATCCGGGGTTTCGCTTACTGTTGTCAGCATAGTATATTATAGCCGTCCCAAGCCCAAACCCAGAGTATTCGAATTGCCTCATAACAAACAGCCGGAGGTAATATTGAAGCCGCGTAATATTCTCACACTTATGCCCGATCCGGTGGAGCAGAATTAAGCTGCCTTGACTTTTTTATCAACCCGATTTCGTTAATTTTGCTCACTTTTTGATGTGTTGCATTCTTCCATGCACAACACTATCTTTTAAATCTATAGCAATGGCAGACGATTTACCGGGCATACTGGATAATAGCAGGAAACTGATGAAAAAAGCAATCGATCATTTTGAATCAGAGCTTATCAAGATCCGTGCGGGAAAGGCTACTCCCAATATCGTTGATGGAATCGTAGTAGATTATTACGGATCGCCAACTCCTGTAAACCAGGTAGGTAACATCAATATTATGGATGCACGCACCCTTACCATACAGCCCTGGGAAAAAAATATGCTTCAGCCAATTGAACGGGCTATCATAGCCGCCAATATCGGGATCAATCCGCAGAACGACGGAAACATCATCCGCCTCTTTTTGCCGCCCTTAACCGAAGAAAGAAGAAAAGAGCTGGTTAAGAAAGCTTATGCAGAAGGCGAACATGCAAGAGTGGCTGTAAGAAATATCCGCCGCGATGCAATTGAACATATAAAGAAACTGCAAAAAGAGGGATTAAGTGAAGATGTGGCAAAAGAAGGCGAAGAAAATATGCAGGAGATCACGAATAACTTCATCATCCTGGTAGATAAGCACCTGGCAGCAAAGGAAAAGGAAATTATGGCCGTATAAACTTCAGTAATAATGCCTTGAAAGAGCAGCTACTCATATTAATATCAACTCCCTTATACATTGTTGTAATCGCACTGGAGATGATATTGAGCCATCTCCAGGTAAGAAAATATTATACTGTAAAGGATACCCTCATGAACGTATATCTGTGCCTTATGAACAGCGGCATAGATCTTTTATTCAGAACGGTATATGTTTTTATAATGGTATATGTTTACCGGTTTCATTTTATAGATTTTTCATCGGATGTAATTGCCTATTGGAGCCTGTTGTTTATACTGGAAGACCTGGCATTTTATGCAGAACACAGGGTGGATCATTATTGCCGCATCTTCTGGGCAGTGCATGTAACGCATCACTCTTCGGAAGAATTTAATTTAACTACCGGCTTCCGGTCTTCGGTGCTGCAGCCTTTATACAGGTTTGTTTATTTTCTTCCACTCGTTTTGCTTGGATTTAAACCAATTGACATCGTGTTTATGTATTCCCTTACCCAGATTTACGGAATATTGGTGCACACGCAATACATCAACAGGATGCCGCGGTGGTTTGAAGCAGTATTTGTAAGCCCATCGCACCACCGGGTGCATCATGCAAGTAATATCCGGTATCTCGACAAAAACATGGGAATGGTATTGATCATATGGGACCGGTTATTTGGCACCTTCCAGGAAGAAGTAAAAGAAGACCCGGTAAAATACGGACTGACCAAACATCTTGGCAAACCCTATCATCTTGGCAGAATAATTTTTCATGAATGGCAGGATATCGGTACTGATCTTAAAAAGAAAATACCTTTTGTCACCAAATTAAAGTATCTCTACAAACCCCCCGGCTGGAGCCATGATGGCAGCACCAAAACAGCAAAACAATTACGGCGGGAGTTACTGGAATCAAAATGATTTCATTCTGTAATTACAAAATGCAGGGATTTTAGCCGGTTAATGAAAATATTTTTACATTTCGGTGTTCAAAAATTTCCCTAATTTGAATCGCGTTTTTGAACAGTGCGGTCTGCTTTAATACTATGTAAATGAGTCGTATCAAGCTGAAAGATATTAGCACACGGGCAGAGAAAGACATTGATAAAAAGGCTACCAAAGAAAAGACCCTGGAAATCCTCAGCGAGTTAGATGAGTTGCAGAATCTTTTGTATGCAGAAAATCAGCATGCTGTCTTAGTGGTGATACAGGGAATGGATGCCAGTGGCAAAGATGGTGCTGTAAAAAACGTTTTCACTTCGATGAATCCTGCGGGGGTGAATGTAAAAAGCTTTAAAGCGCCTACACCTGAAGAGCTGAGCCATGATTTTTTATGGCGCATTCATTTGCAGGCTCCTGCTAAAGGAATGATCCAGATATTTAATCGCAGCCATTATGAAGATATACTGGTAACGCGGGTTCACAAGTGGTGCGATGATAAAACTGCTAAAAAAAGGATGAAGGCGATCAACGACTGGGAAGAATTGCTCACAAAGCATAACAATACGGTAATACTGAAATTTTATCTTCACGTATCCTTTGAAGAGCAACAGAAGCGACTGCAGGAAAGAATGAAAGACCCGGCAAAGATGTGGAAATATAATGCCGGTGATTTTAAAGAAGCAGAATTGTGGGATATTTACATGGAGATGTACGAAGACTGCTTTGAAAACTGCGGCGTGATACCATGGACCATTGTACCCAGCGACCAAAACTGGTATAAAGAATTTGTTATAGCATCCAAACTAAAAGAAGCATTGACCGGGCTCAATATGCAATATCCCGGCATTAAAAAATAGTATCAATTTTCATAACCATTTAAAAACGAAACACTATGGGCTTTTTTAAAGATTTCAAAGCCTTTGCTTCAAAAGGCAATGTGATGGACCTCGCTGTTGCAGTAATTATCGGTGCAGCATTTGGGGCCATTGTAACATCTCTGGTGAATGACATTATTACACCATTGATCCTTACACCAGCACTGAATGCGGCGCATTTGAGCGATATCAAGCAATTAAAATGGGGAAGTGTCACCTATGGCAATTTCCTGGCAGCTATTATCAATTTCCTTGTAATCGCATTGGTAATTTTTATGCTGATCCGGTCCATTGCTTCTATGCAAAAGAAAAAAGAAGAGGCCCCCGCAGCTCCCCCGGAACCATCTTCTACTGATAAGTTGCTGATGGAGATCAGGGATGAACTGAAAAAAGGATAAATTTTTACCCAAAATTTTTACTCACCCGTTGATAAAAACAACGGGTTTTTTTGCGTGGTTTATAAATTAAATGTGATTTTTGATAAAAGTAATTTAGGTGAATGAACACAGAAACGTACCAGATTAAGCTGCCGCAATTTGAAGGACCTTTTGACCTGCTGCTGTTTTTTATTGAAAGAGACGAGCTGGATATTTATAATATTCCCATCACTAAAATTACCAATGAATTTCTGGACTATATACACAAAAGCGAAGCGCTGAATATTGAGCTCAGCAGCGAGTTCATTTTATTCATCAGCACACTGATGCGCATAAAGGCTAAAATGTTATTGCCACGGAAAGAAATAGATGCAGAGGGTAATGAAATAGACCCAAGACAGGAATTAGTGGATAAAATTCTTGAATACAAACGATTCAAGGAGGCAGCCATCAAAATGAGTGAGATGGAAGCCCTGCGCATGCTGATGGTAAAGCGCGGGAATATTCAGAGGGAACTTTCGGTAATCGGCGAAGCCTCGGGTGAAGGTACCGAAATACAAGCCGTGACGCTGTTTAAGCTGATGAAGGCCTTTGAGCGCGTGGCAGGGAAATTATATGACAAACGCCATCGCCCGGTTCATACGGTTGTTCAATACAATTATACTATGGAGGGCAGCAGGGCTTTTATACTGGACCTCGTAAAGCATGAACGTTCTATTTCCTTCGAAAAGATTTTTGACATTGCAGAGAATCGTATCCATGCAATTTTTCTTTTTCTGAACATGCTGGAGCTGGTGCAGCAAAAGTATTTTATGATATTACTCGGCGAAGGGATCAACAATTTTATTATAGAATACAATAATGAGCGGGTGGAAGAGATCCCGGAAAATGTATCCGTGGATTTTAACCCGATCAATAATTGACGAATACACCGGCCTTATTGCTGAATTAACTTCTGCACGTCTATTTTTTCCATATCTCTTATTGCATCCGCAATATGATGGGCATCGATGCCAATTTCATAATACAATTCTTTTGGCGTGCCGTGTTCGATGATGGTATCGGGGATTCCTAAAATTTTTACATGAGCCTGGTAATTATTCTCTGCCATAAACTCCAGTATGGCAGAGCCAAATCCGCCTTTGACAGTACCATCTTCTACCGTAATTATTCTGGAATATTTTTTAAATACTTCGTGGAGTAAATTTTCATCGAGCGGTTTTACAAAACGCATATCGTAATGTGCAGGATTAATTCCTTCGCGCTTCACATCGCGAATGGCTTCTGCCGCAAAATTTCCGGGATGCCCGAAAGAAAGAATGGCGGTCCCCTCTCCCTCTTTTAATTTTCTTCCGGTGCCAATTTCAATTTCTTTCATTGGCGATTTCCATTCAGATTTTACACCCTGACCGCGCGGATAACGGATTACAAATGGATTTTTTGTTTTATCGAGCTGCGCTGTGTACATCAGGTCGCGTAGCTCCCATTCATTCATCGGGGCGCTTATAATCATGTTGGGAATGCAACGCATATAGGCAATGTCATAAGCTCCGTGATGGGTGGGCCCGTCTTCGCCTACCAGCCCGGCCCTGTCCAGGCAAAATATTACCGGAAGATTTTGTATGGCTACATCATGCACCACCTGGTCGTAACCCCGTTGCATGAAGGAGGAATATATATTGCAAAAAACTTTCATTCCCTGCGCCGCCAGCCCTGCGCTTAGGGTAACTGCATGCTGCTCGCAAATACCTACATCAAAAGCGCGATGCGGCATTTGTTCCATCATATATTTTAATGAACTGCCGCTCGGCATGGCCGGAGTGATTCCCATTATTTTATCATTCCGTTCGGCAAGCTCAATTATGGTATGCCCGAATACATCCTGGTATTTGGGTGGCTGGGGGATATCAAATTTTTTCTTGTAAATCTGGCCTGTTACTTTATCAAATAAACCCGGTGCGTGCCATTTGGTTTGATCTTTTTCTGCCAAGTCATATCCTTTGCCCTTTATCGTTTTTATATGTAAAAGCTTAGGCCCCGGAATATCTTTCAGGTCATTGAGGGTATCCACTAATTTAGTGATGTTGTGGCCATCAATCGGGCCAAAATATCTGAGCTGTAAAGATTCAAAAAGATTGCTGCTGTTACTCAACATCCCCTTTAATGCGGTCTCTACTTTTGATGCCATTTTCCTGGAGAATGTTTTTGCGGGCAGCTTACCCAGCGCTTTCCAGAAATCATCGCGCAGCTTATTGTAAGAATGAGAAGTAGTAATGTCAGTAAGATATTCTTTCAGTGCACCCACATTGGGGTCGATGCTCATACAGTTATCATTGAGAATGATCAGGAGATTGGTCTTTTCAATACCCGCGTGGTTCAGCCCTTCAAAAGCCAGGCCTGCTGTCATGGCGCCATCGCCAATGATGGCCACATGCTGCCTGCCGGTTTCGCCCTTATAGTGCGAAGCCATCGCCATACCCAGCGCGGCAGATATAGAAGTAGAAGAATGGCCCACCCCGAATGCGTCATATTCACTTTCGCTTCTTTTAGGAAAACCGCTGATGCCTTTGTATTTCCTGTTGGTTTTAAAATTATCCCTTCTCCCGGTAAGAATTTTATGACCATACGCCTGGTGGCCGACATCCCAAACCAGTTGGTCGTAGGGAGTATTAAAAATATAGTGCAGTGCAACCGTAAGCTCAACCACACCGAGGCTGGCCCCGAAATGACCTCCATATACGCTTACGATGTCAACAATATATTGCCGCAGTTCATCGCAAACTTCCGGCAGCTGCTGCCGGCTTAGTTTTTTCAGGTCAGCGGGGCTGTCAATTTTTCGCAGCAGTTTACCGGGCTGGATGTCCATGTTCGAAATTTTGCTTCGCAAAGTTAAGTTTTTAGGTGAGTTAACGGAGATTCGGTTACCCGTTAAATGGTTAACAAATTATATACGAAAAAAACAGTAAGATAGTATGGCAGAATGAGGGATTTTGTGACATCAGCCAACAAGGCGCATCATATTCAATATCAGGTCAGGGTCAGGACAATTGGATAAATACTTTTCCCTTTCACTTACTTTGCAAACGCCGGGGTAATCGCCTTTATAATTTTCCATATCGCGAATGATCTGGAAATGCAGGTGCGGCGGCCAATGACCATTTTCCTGCCCGTTACCAAAATGAGCAAACAGATGCCCTTTCCTTATTTTTTGTCCTTCCCGGATATTTTGAATATCTGCAAGACTAAGATGACCGAATAAGGTGTGAAAAATGATATCATCCGGTTCGTGCTTTAAGATTATAGTAGCCCCATAATCTCCAAACCGGTTGTTAAATGCAAAGCTGTGAATGGTACCGTCACAAGGTGCAAAAATTTCAGTGCCGGCTTTACCTGAAATATCTATGCCGATGTGTAATCTTCTCGGTTCTTCTGCAGGCGAAGGATCGCTGATATTTTTATTAAAAAGCTCACTTCGGGAATACATCGGTCGTATTTCGTCGTAGCCGCCAATGCCCAGTATGGCGCCGGCCCGGATTAATAAATTATCGGTGTAATCGTTTAAGCTTTTTGTATCAGAAAAGTCAAGATTTGCAAATGCCTCATTTTTGTCTGATGAATCAATATGAATGATCCTGTCAATTCCGGGGTTGAATTGCACCACTGGATGAAAGAGGTTCCTGTTTTTCTGAAGCCATGCATGTAGTGAATCTTTCGCCACGGGAGATTAAAGTTTTTTGTTGGCAGACCTAACAGGTTTTAAAAACCTGTTAGGTCTTATTACACCACTACGTTTATCATTTTATTTTTTACAAAAATGATTTTCTTCGGTTGTTTTCCTTCCATCCATTTTTGTATCACCTCATTGCCCAAAGCAATTTTCTCCACATCGCTTTGCGAGGCATCGAGAGAAATTTTAATGGTAGTACGGAGCCTGCCATTTACAGAAACAGGATATTCTTTTTCTGTTTCTGCAAGGTATTTTTCTTCCAGCTCCGGATAAGAGGCTGTCAGGATTGAAGCCTCCCCGGCGGAGAAAGAGTTGACCTGGTGATACAACTCTTCAGCAATATGCGGTGCATACGGAGCAAGTAAAATCAGCAGTGGTTCCAGGATTTCCTTTTTATGGCATTTTGCATCGCTGAGCTCATTTACGCAAACCATAAAAGCACTTACTGCGGTATTGTAAGAAAATCTTTCTGTGTCGTCCTCAATTTTTTTAATGGCTTTGTGCAGGATTTTTAATTCGGCATCGGTAGCTGTATCCGTATTCCAGATTTTTCCTTTTTCCTCATCAAAAAACAAGCGCCATAATTTTTTTAAAAAGCGATGCACGCCTTCAATGCCTTTTGTGTCCCAGGGTTTGCTGGCTTCAACAGGGCCGAGGAACATTTCGTACATGCGGAAAGTGTCGGCGCCGTATTTGTCAATAAGGTCATTTGGGTTAACGACATTGTATTTGGATTTGGACATTTTTTCGATTTCGGCGCCACAGATGTATTTTGAGGAGGTTTCGCTTAAATCTTGCCCTGGAGAGAGAATACTATCATCCTCTAAGATGAGAAAGGCGTCTGCGTATTCTTGTTTTAGCTTTCTAAACAGACCAATATTCAATTCAGTTCCATCGACGATATTCACATCAATATGAATTCCATTAAAATGATCGCTTATTTTGTCATGAATTGATAACACAATATTTCCAAAAAGGTTATTCGCAACTAAATATGGTGTTATAGACTGAATAAGTGTGCCCTCTTCTAAAATTCTTTTATAAATTCCGTATGAAACGAAAACGTTATTTCTGACTATTTTATTTGTTGGATCATTCCGTAAACTTCCTAAAATATTCAATCTATAAACAAAGCGAGAATTCCCCTGAATCATCCCCTGATTGATCAACTTTTTATACGGCTCATCAAAACCAATCAAATTCAAATCAAACAAAACTTTTGTCCACATGCGGCTGTATAAAAGATGCCCGACAGCGTGCTCTGTTCCGCCAACATATATATCTACCTGGTTCCAGTAATCGGTGGCTTTGCGATCGGCAAATTCTTTATTATTATGCGGATCCATATAACGAAGAAAATACCAGGATGAACCTGCATAACCCGGCATGGTGTTGGTTTCGCGTTTGTAAATTCCGTCAGCAGGAGAGGCCGGGGTGAGGTTTAAATACGTATCTCCCAACTCAATTTCATCTGCATTCACATTAACCCAATCTGTCACATTTGCGAGAGGCCCTTCGCCTTCGGGGCCCGGTTTGTAATGTTCCACATACGGAAGCGTTACCGGCAGTTCCTCATCACTCAGCGGGTATGCGATGCCGTTATGATATACCACCGGGAAAGGCTCGCCCCAATATCTCTGGCGGCTAAAACCCGCATCGCGCATTTTGTAGTTTACTTTTCTTTTGCCAATACCCGCTTCTTCAATTTTTTTCAATACCACATCAAAAGCATCCGTCATTTTCATTCCATTCAAAAAGCCGGAATTGATGAGCGTGGCTTCCTTTGTGGGATTGGCCTCTTTTCCGTTATAATAATCGCCAATAATGTTAGTAATTGAGATATTAAAATGCGTGGCAAAATCATAATCCCGCTGATCGCCGCAAGGCACAGCCATAATAGCCCCGGTGCCATAACCCGCCAGCACATATTCTGCAATCCATACCGGAATTCTTCTTCCATTGAAAGGGTTGATGGCATAAGCCCCGGTGAATTCGCCGGTAACCTGTTTCACTTCTGCCAGGCGTTCGCGCTCGCTCCTGCTTTTTACATACTTCAAATATTCGTCTATGCGTGCCCGTTGCTCCGGTGTTGTAATTTTTTCAACCAATTCATGTTCCGGCGCGAGCACCATAAAGTCAACACCAAAAATAGTATCCGGACGGGTGGTATAAACGTCAAGGGTGAGTGGTGAGTTGTCAATAGCGAATGTAATCTCAGCGCCCTGGCTTTTCCCAATCCAGTTACGCTGCATTTCTTTCATGGCATCTGAAAAATCAACCGTTCCCAGGCCTTGCAGCAACCTGTCTGCATAGGCGGTGATACGCAAATACCATTGCCGCATTTTCTTTTTTATCACGGGATAACCTCCGCGTTCGCTCACGCCATTAATCACTTCGTCGTTGGCCAGTACGGTTCCCAGCGCTTCACACCAGTTTACTTCGCCATAGGCGGCATAGGCCAGCCTGTATTCCATCAGCGCCTCCATCTTTTCAGCTTCTGAAAAGCTTTTCCATTCGCCGGCGGTAAAAATTTTTTTCGTTTGTGTATAACCGTTAGCGCTGGCATTTCCTTCCTTCTCAAATGTTCTCACCAACTCATCTATACCTCTTGCCTTATTTTGCCGCACATCGTACCAGCTGTTGAAAAGCCGTAAAAATATCCATTGGGTCCACCGGTAATATTCCGGGTCGCTGGTTCGTACTTCCCGGCTCCAGTCGAAGCTAAAGCCGATATTATCTAACTGCTGCCTGAAATTTTTAATATTATTTTCTGTGGTCACGGCAGGATGCTGACCTGTTTCCAGCGCATATTGTTCTGCAGGCAGGCCAAAGCTGTCGTACCCCATTGGATGCAGCACATTAAAACCTTTCAGCCTTTTATAGCGTGCAAAAATATCGCTTGCGATATACCCTAACGGATGACCCACATGCAACCCAGCGCCACTGGGGTATGGAAACATATCCAGCACGTAGCACTTGGGTTTGGTAAAATCATTTTCTACTTTATAAGCGCCTGATTCCTTCCAGCGTTGCTGCCACTTTTTTTCTATGGCTCTGAAATTATATTCCATGATATAGTTATCTCTCTTTATCGAATAAACATTGTCTCGTAAAAGCCTTGAAAAAATGCAAGGAAGATCACCTGCACAGATGCGGGCGCTTATTTGTGAAATAAATGTTATTCATTCCAAGATTATTACCTCCAATGCTGCCTGTAGATTACATTAGCAGTCCGGGCGCAAAAATACTAAACTGTTTAAAAACATTTAATTTTGCCCACTGCTGAAAGTATATACTTAAAAGATCAATCATCTTATGTCTCAAATCGGTAAAGCTTCCGCCAAAAAGGGAAAACCATCTTATGTTTATGCAATTATAGGGGTGTCGTTAGTATTGTTTTTGTTTGGGGTTGTCGGGTGGATTTTTCTGAACATAAAAAAGACAGGTGATTATTTTAAACAAAACATTCAGCTGCATGCCTACCTGTACCGGATGGCTACTCCCCAGCAGATTGACTCCGTAAAAAATTATATTGAAGGATTGCCTTATGCCGTAAATGTTGAATACATCACCCGCGAAAAAGCTATTGAGATTTATAATAAGGACAACGATACTGTTTGGAAAAAACTGGCCATTAATAACCCCCTGCCCGAGAGTATCGATTTTTACGTAAAGCCTAATTATGTCGATAAAGACAGTATTAATAAAATTGAAAATTATCTGCTCACCAATTTCCCCACCACGGTTTCTGAATTATCCAGCCCGAAAGAAACTGTTGCAGGGGTGAGCCGGTTTGTAAAAAATACTACCTGGGTGCTGTTGGTTGTAGCAATTATTTTGTCTATACTGGTGATCATTTCTATTGATAATACTATTCGGCTGGCTATGTACAGCAATCGCTTCCTGATCAAGACTATGCAAATGGTGGGCGCTACCCGCAATTTTATTGCAAAACCGCTGGACGGGCGGGCCATTGTAAACGGCCTGATTGCTTCCGGAATTGCTATTGCGCTGATGGTAGTTTTTATCAGTTTATCGGAAAAGTATATTCCCGAACTGAAGATTATTCATGATTCAAAAAATATGATCCTTTTATTTTCCGGTATTATCGTTTTGGGGCTCTTCATTACATTATTCAGCACCCACCGGGCGGTACTGAAATACCTGAGGATGAAACTGGATGAATTGTATTAATTCAAAATATTTAAACGTTAATATTGCAAACTAAAATTTTACATGGCAACGTTACAACCAATAAAAAAGGCCGGTGCGCCGGTAAAAGCATCCAGGACTGAGAAGGTAGTGCAAAAGAGCGAGCTTTTTACAAAAGAAAATTATAAGTGGATGCTGATAGGTCTTGTAATCCTCGCATTGGGATTCTTTCTGATGTCCGGGGGCAAAAGTAAAGACCCGAATGTATTTAACGACGATGTTATTTACAGCACTACCCGCATTACCATTGCGCCAATATTGATCATCGGGGGGCTGCTCGTGGAAATTTTTGCCATTATAAAAAAGCCCAAAACCAATTCAGCAGATAACCGGAGCGAATAAAATCAGCGCCTTTCTTCACCAGGCTGCTTTGCATTTAAATAAATAAAATGACTGTATTTCAATCTGTCGTCATTGGTATTGTAGAAGGCATCACGGAGTTCATCCCTATTTCTTCTACCGGCCATATGATCATTGCCGAAAAATTATTGAATATTCCGGATAGTGAGTTTAATACGGTTTTCACGGTAGCCATTCAGTTAGGAGCCATTTTATCGGTAGTGGTTTTGTATTGGAAAAAGTTTTTCGATTTCAGCCGCTGGCAATTTTATGTAAAGCTGGCGGTGGCTGTTGTTCCGGCTTTAATATTGGGCGCCCTGTTCGCTTCTAAAATAGATACGTTACTGGAAAGCGTTACCACGGTTGCCATTACCATGCTGCTGGGAGGTATTGTTTTACTGTTTATAGATAATGTTTTTAAGAACCCTGCCATTCATAACGAGCAGGAGGTGTCTTATGCAAAAGGGTTCATCATCGGAATCTGGCAATGTATCGCTATGATACCCGGCACGAGCCGCAGTGCCGCATCTATAATTGGCGGTATGCAGCAAAAGCTGACCCGGAGCGCTGCTGCAGAATTTTCATTTTTCCTGGCTGTACCCACCATGCTTGCAGCTACCGTATTTAAAATTTATAAGTATATAAAAGAAAATGGAAGCTTTACTTCCGAGCAAATAAAAATTCTCACCATTGGCAATGCGGTGGCTTTCGTTGTTGCATTGCTCGCCATCCGGTTCTTTATCAGCATGCTCAAAAAACATGGATTCAAGGTATGGGGCGCTTATCGTGTTGCGGGAGGTATTGTTTTGCTGATCATGCTCTTTACCGGCTACCTCAAAAGCTAACGGAAACGCCTAAACGCATTCCGTACTTGTCGTGTTCGTTTCATCTTGAGAAAAATCGCTAATTTGAGTACTTATACTCTTATACATGCAAACTGCTTCCCGCAAGGTGATCAACGGATGGGCCATGTACGACTGGGCCAATTCGGTTTACTCTCTGGTGATTACATCATCGGTTTTCCCCTCTTATTATGAGGCGGTTACTTCCGGGAAGACCGTTAAATATTTAGGAAGAAATTTCACAGAGCCAACTGCCTTGTATGATTATGCAGTGGCGTTTTCATTTTTAATTGTTGCCTGCTTCTCTCCCCTGCTGTCCTCAATAGCCGATGCATTCGGGAATAAGAAAAGATTTATGCAATTCTTTTGTTATCTCGGTTCTGTAAGTTGTTGTGCGATGTACTGGTTTGCTCCTGACGATCCGCAACTGGGCATCAGTTTATTTATTATCGCTTCTATCGGCTTTGGCGCCAGTCTTGTTTTTTATAATGCATATCTTCCGGAGATTGCTGCAGAAAAGGACCAGGATAGCGTAAGCGCACGGGGATTTGCTTTTGGATATATTGGCAGCGTTATTTTGCTCATCATTTGCTTGGTAATGATCTCCAGGCCTTCGTGGTTCGGGATAGCTGATGAAACGAAAGCGTCTCAAATCTCTTTTTTATTAACCGGTCTGTGGTGGATGGGCTTTGCCCAGTTTACTTTTTCGGTTTTACCAAAGAGCATGCCCAATCCTGTTTCAAGGAGCCACAATGTATTTACCAGGGGATATGCCGAATTGCGAAAGGTATGGAATGAGCTGAAGGAGCAAAACACGCTTAAGCGTTTCCTGCTTGCTTTCTTTTTCTTTGGTATGGGTGTGGAAACCGTAATGTATTCGGCGGCCATATTTGCCAAGCATTTAATTTTTCCCAAAACAGGAAATAAAGAAGTGGATGCCGCCAATTCAGGTAAGCTAATATTGACTATCCTGATCATTCAACTGGTGGCCATTGCGGGTTCCTATATGTTTTCTTATTTCTCCGGAAAAATTGGCAATTTCAAAGTGCTGATAATTGGCGTGATAATATGGACCGGCATTTGTATCTGGGCATATTTTGTTTATACCGAAATTCCGTTTTATTGCCTGGCAGGAACGGTAGGTTTGGTAATGGGCGGCATACAATCGCTGTCACGGTCTACCTATTCCAAGCTGATGCCGCCTACAAAAGATACCGCATCTTATTTCAGCTTTTATGACGTATGCGATAAGGTGAGCACTGTGATTGGTATGGTTACTTTCGGCCTTGCAACGGAAGGCCTGGGCGGCATGAGAAATGCCGTATTGTTTATTATGACTTATTTTATCATTGCATTTTTTATACTGTTAAGTACTATTGCAAAACAAAGAAAGCCGCAATTAGCTCTATAACTATGAAACTTTATTCGATTAATTCGGGCTATTTCAAACTGGACGGTGGCGCTATGTTTGGAGTGGTGCCTAAAACTATCTGGAACAAGCTGAACCCGGCTGATGAAAATAACTTATGTAACTGGGCCATGCGGTGTTTGCTGGTTGAAGACGGGAATAAGCTGATATTAATTGATAATGGCATTGGAGATAAACAGGACGCCAAATTCTTTTCTTATTATTATCTCAATGGCGATGATTCGCTGGATAAATCGCTGGCGAAATATGGATTTACCAGGGACGATATTACGGATGTGATCCTCACGCACTTGCATTTTGATCATTGCGGCGGAAGTATAATGCGCAGCGGCGATAAATTAATTCCTGCTTTCAAAAATGCAGTTTACTGGAGCAATGAAAAGCACTGGCAATGGGCTACAGAACCGAATGAACGCGAAAAGGCAAGTTTCCTCAAAGAAAATATTTTGCCTATCAGGGAAAGCGGCCAACTGAAGATGGTAAATATTCAATCGCTGCATTCAAATCCCGGATTAGCTATGATGAACGGGCAGTTAGCACGGGTTGGTTCAGATATACTCCCTTCGGTTTCCTTTATGTTTGTAAATGGCCATACCGGAGCGATGATGCTGCCTGTTGTTAAATACAACGATACTACCGTTGTTTTTGCGGCAGATCTTTTACCGTCCATGGCGCATATCCCGGTTCCGTATGTGATGGCTTACGATATGTTCCCGCTTACTACCCTCCAGGAGAAGAAATCTTTTTTGAAAGAATCGCTGGAAAAAAATTACGTTTTATTTTTTGAGCACGACCCTGATATTGAATGTTGTACCTTACAGCTAACGGAGAGGGGTATACGAAGCGGCGAAGTTTTTAAGCTGGAAGAAATTTAGTTTATCTGAAACTTATAAGCGATGTCAGGGGATGGCGCAGATTCCGGTACCCCATCATATCTACCTTGATGGTGCCCACATCAATGGGACTTTCTGCCCGAAGCAACAAATGGTTTTCATCATCGCTTATCCATACATTCATTTTTTCCCCGCCTGTAAAAATGCTGCCTTTTATCAGCAGTGGCTTGAATTTGATTGCGTGAAACTTGCCGTACTTTGTTTTAATAATTTCCTTTCCTTCATAGCGCAGGTATAAATGGTAAGTTTCATTATCCAAAAACATGTCAAACGGGATCTTGTCATCCACTTTATATTTGTTGAAATCAATATTGCGTGCATAATACGTGGCGCTGATCACATCCTGTATGCAGGATCCGATTTTAAATACTCCTTTTGTGCTCACGGCCGTACCTGCTTCGTGGTTGAAGGTAACATTATCGTAAAACCGGGTTCCGCCCTCGTCTACATTACGAATAAATTTCAGAGGCAGCATGGTAGCGGTATCAATGTAAGACTCATACCTGTCGCGAACGCGATAAAAATTATCAAAAAAAGAATAAGACGACCCCGTACCTGTGCAATGATAAACGGGGCGCCCGTTGTATCTTTCCAGGGTAGTGGAGAAGACGGCTTCCCCTGCGCCCACATACATACCGAGGGTGGTATAATACACTCTCATGGTGATTACCTCACCGGGGCTAAAGGCGGTGTTGGTAATTCCGCAAAAATTATCGCCTGCCTGGGGGGTGAATCCAAACAGCAAAAGAGACAGTACTGCTATTATTCTTATTCTCAATCTTTGTTATTTGTCCTTAAAAATTTTATACCCAATATCAACAGGCTTCCTGCCAGCGCAGGAATAAATAAATTGATAAACCAGATCCCAAACGTAGTACCGATTATCCCCACCGTATTGTTGCTGTAAAAACTCAGTAACGCTGTGCTGAATTTCCCGCGTATGCCCAAATCCGCTATTGCAAAGGAAGGCACTATTGCCAATACTAAAAAAAGAATGCTGATCACCCACACCCCGTTCATCCACGCGATAGGTACATCCAAAACGTGGAGCAGTAATATATATTGAATAACGAAAACAACATACCGCAGAAAGGAAAGAAAAAGTAACCTTAACAATAATTTGACATTAAAGCTGTCTAATACATTGATGTAATCAACGTACCGGCCCATAGACGGTATTTTTTCAATCAGCCGTATCAGCCATGACAGCCTGAAGTAAAAAAGAATTGTAATCAAGGTTGCTATCAATGACAATATCAAAAGCGTTTTTATCCAAAATAAGCTCAGGCCCATCACCAGGGCATAGTTGTCAATTTTGAAAAGAATCATGTAAGCAAGCCCCAGGCATCCCGTAATTAAAGTGATGATGAGCTGGCTGATGCTGCCGGTAATGGATAACGAGATGGCCTTGATTCTTTTACCATCTTCTACATATAAAATACGGCCGCCATACTCGCCCATCCGGTTGGGTGTATTAATAGAAAGCGCCACGCCGCTTAACACCGATTTATAGGCCGTAAAAAAATTAATGCGCTGGATGGTTTGCAAAAGCCTTTGCCATTTTTTTGCTTCGATGCCCCAGTTTACAAAGGCCAATATAACTACCAGCCAAAACTGCAATGCCCTGTCGCCGAAGGGTGCCTGTTTGATTAGACGAACTGACTCTTCCAGGTGAGGCTGGCCTTTTACCTGCTTATAAAGAGAATAAAATAGCCAGGCGCCCAGCAGCGGAGCGATAATATACCTGAATATTATTTTGATATTTTTGCGTGAACGGATCATCCGGTTTTTACAAACGATTTTTACGCATCAGCAGTATTCAATGTAAGATCAAAAATAACTTTCAATTGTATAAAAACTCAAAAATCATTTTAGGCATTGATCCCGGTACGTTGTTGATGGGGTATGGGGTAATTGAAGTTTCTTCAAAGAGGATTTCGCTGATTATGATGGATGTGTTGAAGCTCTCTTCCGGGAGGGACTCATATGAACGGCTGCAAAGCATCCATGAGAAAGTAAGTGAGCTGGTGAAGGCTCATGCTCCAAATGAACTGGCTATTGAAGCGCCATTTTTTGGTAAAAATGTTCAGAGCATGCTGAAGTTAGGCAGGGCGCAGGGGGTAGCCATTGCGGCTGCTATGCAGGCAGGGGTTCCGGTTACGGAGTATTCGCCGAGAAAAATAAAACAATCCATCACCGGAAACGGAAATGCCGATAAAACGCAGGTGTTGAAGATGCTGCAACGAATAGTAGGCTTTCAGGAGGCACCGCAATATCTTGATGCAACCGATGCATTGGCCGTAGCAGTCTGTCATCATTTTCAACATAATTCCTTCATGGATGAAAAAATAAACCGGGTAAATGGGTGGAAGGATTTTGTGGTGAAAAATCCCGGAAGAATAAAGTAGCCACGGGTGAAGGTTGCGTTGGCAGCCCCTTACATATTTTGTAAAATTTTCTGTTGCGCTGCTTTCATCTCATCTGCAGAAAGAGATAATTTTTTTCTGGTGAAATTCAAATCATCTGCACGGTTGATAGGAACCAGGTGGAGATGCGCATGGGGTACTTCCAGCCCTATAACGCTCATACCGCAGCGATTGCAATCAAATGACCTTTCAATGGCCTTTGCAATAGGTTTTGCAAACAGCAGAATTTCCTCCAGGTAATCATCCGGCACGTCAAAAAAATTATCTACCTCCTTCTTTGGTATTACCAACGTATGTCCAACGGCCATGGGATAAATATCGAGGAAGGCAAAGAACTTGTCGCTTTCAGCAATCTTGTACGAAGGAATTTCTCCTGCAATTATTTTTGAAAAGAGGGTCATCTGGGAAAATTTTACGGGACTAACGAGCATGTATATACGAAATCAGGCAGTGATACTTTCTACCTTAAATTTTATGATGCCTGCAGGCACCTGAATTTCTGCGGTGTCACCGACTGTTTTTCCAAGCAATCCCTTTCCGATCGGAGAAGTAGCCGATATCTTTTGCATTTTGAGATCCGCTTCTTTTTCTGAAACAATCTGGTAAGTCACCTGCTTTTTGGTAGTAAGATTGGTTAGCGTGACTTTGGTAAGAATAGATACCTTGCTTGTATCAATGGTATTTTCATCCACAATTCTTGCCGTAGCAATCGTTGCTTCGAGGTGTTTGATCTTGGCTTCCAGTAACCCCTGGGCTTCCTTGGCTGCGTCATACTCCGCATTTTCTTTGAGGTCGCCCTTTTCACGGGCTTCTGCTATTGCCCTGGACGCAGCAGGCCTGTCAACAGTCTTCATATGCTGCAGCTCCGCTTTCATCTGTTCAAAGGTTTCTTTTGTTACATAATTGGTCTGGCTCATATACCCGCGTTTGAAAAATTGTATATTTTATTACGGTAAACAGAAAAAAAATACAACGCCTCACTTTTCGTGAGACGTTGTATACAACAAAGGTAAAAAATTAGTTCGAATTATTCTAATTCCAGCTTTTTTAATAAAACTTTGGCCATTTTTAAAAAGGCTTCGTTGCTATACCCTGCTATATGCGGGGTAATAAGTACATTGGGATATTCGAGCAAGGCATCCAGCTGACGGGTCTCCTCTTTGTTGTATGAATCCAGCTTTTCATTTTCCAGTACGTCCAGTGCCGCACCGGCAATCTTTTTATTTTTCAATGCATTTAACAAGGCGCCTGTATCTGTTACCTTACCCCTGCAGGTGGTGATGTAATAGGGAAGCTTTTCCAGCGAATTGAAAAATTTTTCATTTGCCATATGGTATGTTTCGTCAGTAAGCGGCACGTGCATACTGATTACATCGGCATAGCGGCATACCTGTTCAAGGTTGGCTTCTTTAATATAACCCGAGCTAAAGCCAAATTTATATTTATCATAACAGAGAACCGTTACATCAAAGGAAGAAAGCAGCTGGGCCAATGCCGAACCCGTATTTCCATAGCCGATTATACCTATCGTTTTTCCGGATAGCTCTGTTCCCCGGTTGGCATCCCTGACCCACTTCTTTTGTTTTACTTCTTCAAAGCTGGAACTTATTTTATTGGTGAGATTAAGCAGCATGCCCAGCGCATGTTCAGCTACGGCATTACGATTGCCTTCCGGGCTGCTGATGCAGCGAATGCCTTTGGTGGCCGCATAATCCACATCTATCAGCTCCATCCCGCTTCCCAATCTGCCGATCCAGTTTAATCTTGCTGCTTTGTCAAGAATGGCTCTGTCAATAGGGATTCTTGTAGTTATAATGATTCCGTCTGCCTGCCCGATAATGGCAGATAACTCTTCATAAGTGATCTTTTCATTATGAAGAACCGAGTATCCTTTTTGCTGAAGCGCATCTATTAAATAGTTATGCACTTTAGCCGTGATGATTACCTGTTTTTTCAACTTTTCAATTAATTATGCTGATGCTATCATGCTGATCTCCACATTCACCTCTTTGGGAAGACCTTTTACTGCTACGGTTTCACGGGCCGGAAAATCAGATTGAAAGAACTTTCCATATACCTCGTTTACTGCAGCAAATAAACTCATGTCTTTTAAAAAAATGGTGGTCTTTACTACATTGGAAAAAGTAAGGCCCGCTGCGGATAAAATCGCCTGTATGTTTTTCATTACCTGTTCTGTTTCGCCTGCAATATTGCCCGTTAGCAAATCAGAAGTGCCGGGTACCAGTGCAATCTGGCCGGATATAAATAACATACCTCCCGAAAGTACAGCCTGGCTGTAAGGCCCGATGGGCGCAGGGGCAGATGCAGTGTTAATGATTTTCTTATTCATATTTGTTGCTTGGTAAAATTGCCATCCTTCCATCAGTCAATGAACTTATTTTTGCAAAAAATAAGTGATGAAAATTATTGCAGTGGCAAATGTAGAACAACAGCAAGAAATTCTTGAAAAGAAAATAAATGCCGGTGCAGAAATAATTTTCGTTAAAAATCTGAATGAAATTATTGACAGCGATGATTATGACGCATTATTGATGCTGGATGAAAATACAGATCTCAGTGCGCCGGAAGTTTTAACTGCGAAGCCCGTTATGATCAATTCGGTAATTGAAACGCTGGAGGGTTTTCCCGGAAACTTTTGCAGAATCAACGGATGGAGCGGCTTTTTAAAAAGAGAAGTGTGGGAGGTAGCGGCCGGCAGTAACAAAGAAGCCTTCTCAAAAATATTTGACATACTCGGATGGAAGGTCCTTTTTGTAAAAGATGAGCCGGGACTGGTAGCGGCAAGAGTGATAGCTATGATCATAAATGAAGCCTATTTTGCATTAGGCGGGCAGGTAAGCAGCGTAAAAGATATCGATTTGGCTATGCAATTGGGTACAAATTATCCGCAGGGGCCTTTTGAATGGTGTAAAAGGATTGGTGTGGAAAATATATTCAAGCTTCTTTCTAAACTAACGGAAATGAATAAACGCTATTTGGTGGCGCCCGAATTAAAAGAACAATTCTCCTTACTATCCCGGTAACTGCATGGCATATATTCTGAATATTCATACTGCTACAGAAAAGGCAATCGTAAGCATTGCTGAAGACGATAGGATATTGAAGGCTTTCACCAATACGGATTCCGGGCAGCATGCAGCTTTTCTTCATGTTGCTATAAAAGATTTATTGAATGAGTTGCATTTTGATATCACACAGCTGCAGGCAGTTGGGGTAAGCTGTGGCCCTGGTTCCTATACCGGCATAAGAGTAGGTATGGCTACGGCAAAAGGATTGTGCTATGCCCTGAATATACCCCTGGTATTTTTCAATTCGCTCGAATTGATGGCGCTTTCGGCAATAAAAAATATTCCTGATACCGGCGCCCGTTACTGCCCGATGATCGATGCAAGAAGAATGGAAGTGTTTGCGGCATTGTATAATTATAACGGGGAAGAGCTGATGCCCCCGGTTGCGATGATCCTCGATGAAAATTCTTACCGGGAAATGCTATCTGTAAATAAGATTTATTTTTTTGGCAGCGGTAGTAAAAAATTTGAAAAAATCATTGCGAATAAAAATGCAGCCTTTGTTGAAGAGGATATCGCTGCTGACTGCATGTCTGCTATTTCTTTTAAAAGATACACTAATAATCAATTTGAAAATATCGGTTATGCGCAGCCGTTATATGTAAAGGAATTTCATTCGAATCGTTAAAATACATTGATTATGCGTTCTTTTTTGAATCCCTAAGCCGTTTATTGCCTGTCAAGTTGTACCTTTATATGCGAATTATTTATAAAACTCAAAAATTTATAAATTATGACCTTCCCCGATACAATCCGGCATGCCAACGAAGATGGGCAAGGCGCTGAAAATGAAAATATCCCTAATATTGATTATTATGCTATCAAAAAAGCTGCCCTCATTTTACGTGCGGTGAATCACAAACTGCGTCAGCAAATTATTAAGACCATCTTCGACAATAGCAATTTAACTGTCACCGATCTCTATGTAAAGCTTCGCCTCGAACAATCGGTTGCTTCGCAGCATCTTGCTATTCTTCGAAAAGCCGGTATTGTAACCACCCAGCGCGATGGAAAATATATTTACTATTCCCTCAATTTTCCGCGGCTGGAGCAGATTAATGAATTTTCAAAAAATCTTGCAGGTTAGTCTTCATGGGCAGGTTTCCGTTTAGATTCTTCCTGCCTTTTGTAATTATTTTACCTTTGCAGGCAGTTTAAATTTATTTATATGATCGTGCAACAACTTTATACCGGTTGCCTCAGTGAAGCGGCCTATTTTATAGAGAGTAAGGGTGAGGCCCTTGTGATAGATCCACTGAGAGACACGGAAGCATATATAAACCTTGCGCAACAGCACAATGCGAAAATCAAATATATTTTCGAAACACATTTTCATGCTGATTTTGTAAGCGGCCATTTGGACCTGAGTAAGCAGACCGGAGCGCCTATTGTGTACGGACCGGATACGGAAGCCAATTTCCCGTTCCATCTTGCGAAAGATGGCGAAATATTTAAAGTAGGCGATGTTACCATTGAGGCAATACATACTCCCGGTCATACCATTGAGTCCACCTGCTATTTATTGAGAGACGAAAACGGGAAACCGTATTGCATTTTCACAGGAGATACTTTATTTGTCGGAGATATCGGAAGACCTGACCTCAGCAGCGGAAATATGTCAAGTACGGAGCTCGCATCGGTAATGTATGATACCATTCAAAATAAAATAATGCCTTTGGCAGACGATATTATTGTTTACCCTGCTCACGGCGCCGGATCAAGCTGCGGAAAAAATATTGGTACGGAAAAAGCCACTACTATTGGTAATCAAAAGAAAACAAACTATGCTTTGCAGCCACAATCCAGAGAAGAATTTATAAAGGCGGTTACCTCCAGCTTAAATGAAGCGCCGCCTTATTTTTCGATAAATGCTAAAATTAATAAAGAAGGATATGAAAGCCTTGAAGAAATAAAAACCAGAGGCCTTACACCCTTGAGCATACAGGATGTAAAAGAAAAGATCGGGAAAGATATTTTAATTCTTGATACAAGGCCTGCGTCTGAATTTATTAACGGTTTTATACCAGGCTCATTATTTATTGGCCTTGAAGGAAGATTTGCTGAATGGGCGGGGAGCCTGATCCCGTTTCATCACCCTATGATCTTAGTGACGGAAAAAGGAAGAGAAGAAGAAAGTATTGTAAGGCTGGCAAGGGTCGGCTTTGATAATGTAGAGGGGTACGTCGATGGCGGTTTCGAAGCATGGAAAACAGCCGGTGAGCCAGTTGATCTGATTATTGATATAGAAGCAGAGGAATTTGCCATGGACATTCCGCATGATGATCGTCTTATAGTTTTAGATGTGCGGAGGGAGAATGAATTTGCCGAAGGGCATGTGGCAGATGCAATAAATATTCCGCTGAATGAAATGACCGACATGGCACAAATTGCACAGCTGGAAGATGATCAAAATATCTATGTGCACTGCGGAAGCGGATACAGGAGCATCATTGCCTTGTCTATTTTAAAGCAGCAGGGCTATCACAATGTGCGAAACGTTTCGGGCGGATGGTTGTCTATAAAAAACCATCCTTCCATAAAAACAGAAAAGGATGCGACAGTTTTAAATTAGCTCCTTTATAAATAACTGCCTGCTTTTCACTGTCATTAACAAATTAATGATAACATAATAAAAAGAATTTGCGTGTAAATCATTTCTTTTCTTTATATTAGGGTAAATTTTGCACCAGCCAAACTATCAAAACTTGCCGTATGCTTTACAAATTCCTTTTTTCATTCGCACTATCATTTATAGGTGTGATTGCAACCGCACAAACATTACAAACATGGACATGGGATACTTACAAGGTAGAATTTAAAGCTCCCAACGACCTTGATCTGAAAAGAAATGACGCCTCTCAATTTGAGGTGGGTAATGACAATATGTATTTGGATATATATCCACGAAAGGGAGAAAATCTCACTTATAGCGGCATGAAGAATGCATTAATAAAATGGGCCAATGATCTCAATCTTTCTTACGATGAAAAAAATGTGGATGGGGATACCCAGCCCATCTATCTTGAAAATCTCAATGGATATTGGGGCTGCGCCATAGATGGTCAAAGTAATGGCGGCCTCCCTGCTACTATTATGCTTATTGTAGATCCGGATTATACTGATATTAGCTTTTATGTATGGATCAATTACAAACACGAGTTCTACCACGATGCGGTGACCGTGTTAAAAAGCTTTACTCCCATTAAATAACCTGCGATCGTGATAATGGAAGCCCGCAGCTGTATATAAACAGATGCGGGTAAAAGTTTTGTCGTATTACCACTCAGCAAAAAATAATTGCTTGTTGCAAATATAATTGCCGTTGCGGCGGCTGTTAAATAAAGTGATGATTAAAACACTTTAAAACCGTTCAAAATTTTTTGGACGGTTTTTTGTTTGTTATAAATTATGAATAAAGAAGAACCATCATGATGAAACCTTAAGCCCTAAGGCAAGATTTTTTTGATATAACTTTGTCGTTACCTTTAAGATCAGGCTCAGATTATTCAATTAAAATAAAATACAACATGAAAAAGATTATTGGTATTCCTGTATTATTCTTATTGGGTTTGTATGCCTGCAATTCCGGAAGCAGCAGTGAAAATTCATCTGCTGACACGACTGCGTCAAAAATGGCTGATACATCTCAGGCTATGGCCACCATGCCTTCTGCAGATACATTGCCTGCTGTACCTGCCGACGCAAAAGTTTTTTTCAGGAATCTGAAAAACGGAGCAACTGTTACTTCCCCGGTAAAAATAGAAATGGGCGTAGCGGATATGTCGGTAGATTCTTCAGGAAAAGTGAGACCTCAGTCAGGACATTTTCATTTATTGATTGACGCGGGAGATTCTACTCCGAAAGGTATAGTAATTGGCAAGGACAGCACACACATCCATTATGGCAATGCACAAAAGGAAGCAACTATCAATTTGTCTCCCGGTAAGCATACGCTGGCGCTGCAGTTTGCTGATGGCATACATCGTTCTTATGGCAGCCAGCTGTCAACGGCCATTACCGTGACGGTAAAATAAAATTTTTGATTGATTACGGCAAACTCCGGGTTACCCGGAGTTTGTTATTTAACTCAATAATGCTTTGCTCTTTCATATTGAACAGGCCAAGGGACATCCACTTTTAATTCTCTGGCTGCATGTAACGGGAAATAGGGCTCGCGTAAAAACTGCCTTGCAAGAATGATCAGATCCGCTTTACCACTTTCCAGAATTTCCTCTGCCTGGTGTGAAGTAGTAATAAGACCCACAGCTCCGGTTAGCACCCCGGCTTCTTTCTTTACTTTTTCGGCAAACGGGACCTGGTACATCGGTTTCAATTCGATCTTCTGATGATGCAGGTTTCCCCCGGATGAACAGTCTATTACATCCACCCCTTTTGTTTTCAAAATTTTTGCAAGTTGCACGGAATCTTCAACAGACCAACCGCCGGCTACCCATTCTACCGCGGAAATGCGAACAAATAAAGGGAGCGATTCACCAATCGTTTTTCTTACTGCATCCACTATTTCAATTAAAATTCTTATCCTGTTCTCAAAAGAACCACCGTATTCGTCAGTTCGGATATTGGTTAAAGGCGACAGGAATTCATTGATCAGATAGCCATGCGCCGCATGAATTTCAAGTATCCTGAATCCTGCCTGTAATGATCTTATTGCTGCCGATTCAAAATCGCCAATCAATTTGCGGATATCCTGCTTATCCATTTGCTTGGGCAGCGGGTCTCCGTCTTTGTAAGCTATTGCACTGGGTGCTGATGTTTGCCATGCGCCTTCGTTGCTTTTTAATACAGCATTTCCTTTCCATGGACTGCTATGGCTTGCTTTTCTGCCTGCATGCGCCAATTGAATTCCGGGTATGGCTCCGTGGCCTTCAATAAAGGTGGCAATTCTTTTAAGAAACCCAATATGCTCATCTTTCCATATACCAAGATCATCGGGGGTTATTCTTCCTTCAGGCGATACGGCAGTCGCTTCTGTTAATACCAGGCCTGCGCCGCCGACAGCACGGCTTCCCAGGTGGACGAGGTGCCAGTCATTGGCAAAACCATCCATGCTTGAATATTCGCACATAGGCGAAACAACTATCCGGTTCTTAATTTCAATTTCCCTGATCTTCAGAGGTTCAAATAATAATGCCATTTATATTACAGTTTATAATTCGCTATTAAAAAATTTTTGCAATAATACATTCCGTTATAAATCTTCAGCATCTATTCTGCAACGCGCAGAATTTTGTAAACTCAAAAATAATCACTATCCTCACATGAAAACTCCATGGCTGAACTACCTGGCATTCATTTGTGTCAACTCAAAAATTTCACCCTGTTAAATAATAATTTTACAGGCAATTCTTATTAATAAAAAAGTCTCCCGTAAGGAGACAATTTTATTTAATTCAATTTTTAGCTATCCACGTTTCCTTACATAAGGAGGTGAAGAAACTTTAAATCTCTTAAACAGCCGCTAACTTACCTACCGCTTTTTCATAATGCTCGGCCACCTTTTTCCAATTCACAATGTTCCAGAATGCTTTCAGGTATTCAGGTCTGCGATTTTGATATTTCAAATAATAGGCATGCTCCCACACATCGCATCCGAGCACCGGCTTGCATTTGCATTCTGCCACATCCATTAACGGATTGTCCTGGTTGGGAGTGGAGCAGATAGTCAGTTTCCCGTCCAGCACCCCCAGCCATGCCCACCCGCTTCCAAATCTTGCGGCTCCGGCAGCGTTGAATTTCTCTTTCATTTCGTCAAATGAACCAAAGGCTTCATCAATGGCAGCCGCTAACTTGCCTTCCGGTTTTCCACCACCTTTTGGGGATAATATTTCCCAGAAAAAGCTGTGGTTCCAGTGGCCGCCGCCATTGTTGCGAACAGCCGGACTTATTTTCCCGGCATTGGCGAGCAATTGCTCCAGAGATTTATTTTCATTTTCCGTACCTGCAATGGCCTTATTAAGATTATCTACATAAGCCTGGTGGTGCTTATCATGATG
Organism: uncultured Ginsengibacter sp.; assembly: GCA_964627765.1. Taxonomy (GTDB): domain Bacteria; phylum Bacteroidota; class Bacteroidia; order Chitinophagales; family Chitinophagaceae; genus Ginsengibacter. The sequence goes on from CAZVKO010000014.1 coordinate 56,476, forward strand.
AATTTGCATAGTTTCCTTATCAATGGTTGGCTCAAGCGCATCAAAGCTGTAAGGCAGAGCCGGTAATGTAAATGCCATAATCTATTTTTTAAAGGGTGAACAATTTATTGTTTTGCAAAATTACTGACTATATTTTCAACAGGCGCTCTTACTCATTTTTATTCCCGAATCAGGAAATCTTTTTTCAGATTCTTCTCTTTCTGAAAAAATTTTGCATCATTCCTGCACATTCTGCTGCATAAATATTGCCAATAATTTCTGTTTTGGGATGTAGTGCCACTTTTGCAAGTCCGCCGTGTTTAGAGTCAGCGGCTCCATACACCAGCCTGCCAATTTTACTCCAATAGAGCGCACCGCAACACATAGCGCAGGGTTCTATAGTGACATAGATGGCTGCATCAGGCAAATATTTTGAGCCCACATGATTAAAAGCGGAAGTAAGTGCAATAATTTCTGCATGGGCAGTGGAATCATTCAGCGTTTCTACCTGGTTGTAACCGCGACCAATTATTTTATTTTGAATTACCACTACGGCCCCGACAGGCACTTCATCTGCATCCAAAGCTTTCCCTGCTTCTTTGAGTGCCTGTTTCATAAAATATTCGTCGTCCGATTCCATGCAATATGTCTACGTCAACAAATGTAGCAGTTATGAATGATTTGCTTATGTCAAAAAAAAGTAGTTGATGGCTTCTGATATTATCAATAATAATTGCGATTACAGTTTCAGGAAAATAAGCGTCTGCTCAAAATTGCCATTACACTAATACAATCAGAAAAAGATTTAGCCTGAATATTCTGCCATTAAGGTTAGTTAAGGAGTTAAGATCATTCAGAAGCAGAACGCTTAATGTTCTTAACTTCTTAATGGTTTACGATCACGCTATTTTAATTTTCCAAACGATATAATATGTTCCCGCAGATTCAGGGAATTTACGCAGATTGGTGATGAAAAAAGTTTTTATGTGCGCAATCCGCGGGCTAAAAACAAATACAAAATTTTCGGGAATTATTTTTAAACAGCTTCTTGATAAAATAGTAAAAGATTCTTCAGATGAAAAACGGAACTTTGCATTTTAACAACTTAACCTGTTTACATAAAATGTCTGTGCTCGGTAAGCTTGGGGCATTTACCTATCCGTTAAGAATTAAATTATCCAGACTGACCGGTATTGGAATAGATATCACATCAAACAAAATGAAAGAACGGCCACCGGTAAGCTTTTATACACTGCATGCTACAACCAATACGGGCAGGGAAATAAGTTTTGATCAATTCAAAAACAAAAAAGTATTGCTGGTAAATGTGGCCAGCCAATGTGGCTACACCCCCCAATATGCTGAATTGGAGCGACTGCACCGGGAGAATAAGGATATAGTAATACTGGGTTTCCCCGCCAACAATTTCGGATCACAAGAGCCGGGTAACGATAAGGAGATAGCACAGTTTTGCCAGGTCAATTACGGAGTCACTTTTCAGCTTTTCAAAAAGGCGGATGTAACAGGAAAAGACAAACAGCCGGTATACCAATGGCTCACAGAGCCGGATAAAAACGGCTGGAACAGCGAAGAACCTCAATGGAATTTTTACAAATACCTGGTTGATGAAAATGGAACCCTGATGAATGTGTTTTCTTCTTCCGTTTCGCCATTGGATATTCTGTGATCGCTATGAAGAGGACCGTAACCGCTACACCGCACACTTTTCATGATAATTGATCAGGTGAATTACTGATCTTTCAAATTCATAGCCATTATAGTTCTTTGCAATAGTGTCCAATACTTCTGTAATGGCATCCAATTCTTTTAGTGTAACAAGTTTCAGCCGGTATTCTTTGATGTTGGGCAGGCCTTTTAAATAATTGGTATAATGACGGCGCATTTCATTTATACCCACTATGGGCCCCTTCCATTCAACGGATTTTACCAGGTGCGTTTTACAAACACCGATTCTTTCATCAATAGCAGGCGGGGGCAGCAATTCGCCTGTATTTATAAAGTGTGAGATTTCCCTGAATATCCAGGGATACCCAATTGCAGCACGGCCGATCATAATGCCATCCACTCCATATCTGTTTTTATATTCTAATGCCTTTTGAGGCGAATCAATATCGCCGTTGCCAAATATGGGTATCGTAATTCTCGGATTTTCTTTTACTTTGGCGATGAGGGTCCAGTCCGCTTCGCCTTTATACATCTGGTTCCGCGTTCTGCCATGAATGCTGAGCGCTTTAATGCCTACATCCTGCAAACGCTCTGCAACGTCTTCAATATTTTTTGAATTATCATCCCATCCTAACCGGGTCTTTACCGTTACAGGCAGGGAAGTGCTTTTTACGACAGCGTCCGTTAAGCGAACCATTAATGGCACATCTTTTAGCACACCGGCACCGGCGCCGCGACAAGCCACTTTTTTAACCGGGCAACCAAAGTTTATATCCAGTAAGTCAGGATTGGTAGCATCTACAATTTTTGCTGCGAGTGAAAGGCTTTCTTCATCGCCGCCAAATATTTGTATGCCTATGGGTCGTTCATAGTCAAAAATATCCAGCTTCTTCCTGCTTTTAATCGCATCCCGGATTAATCCTTCGCTGCTGATAAATTCAGTGTACATTAAATGCGCACCATTATCTTTACATACAGCACGAAATGGCGGGTCGCTCACATCTTCCATGGGTGCAAGCAGCAGGGGGAAACCCGGTAATGCTATATTTCCGATTGATGGCATTAAAGTATGTTCAAAATCATAACAGTCTGACGGCTATCGGCGTACCGGCCGCACACCTGCAAAAAAATTGGGTGTAAATTTACGCACTTAAAAATTGAGATGGTAACAGGAGATAACAATTCGGGAAATTTTAGCTACTTCGCGCAATTCGGCATTTTCATAGGTCTTATCGGGGCAGGATTAATTGTAGGTACTATAGTGTCAGTGCTCATTTGGATGATGATGACCGGCCGGCCAGTATTGACCATGCAGGATGATATGTTTAAACCTCAATATTATTATGAGGCGATAACATTGCAGGCGGTTTCTACTCTATTCTATTTCTTTCTGCCGGTGATAGTGTTTTCAGCAATATGCTATCGAAAGCCTTCACGATTTCTTGGGTTTAACACCCGTATCTCCGGTAAACAGGTGCTGATCGTAATTGGTATTTTGGTTCTTACGTTTCCTTTATCCGGGGCATTGGCCGAGTTGAATAAGATTGTTCCGTTGCCGGCCCCCCTGGCTGCGAAATTCAAAGGATGGGAAGACTCCCGCGAGGCGCAGGAAGCCGCACTGATTAGTATTAATTCTTTCTCCCGGTATATTATTTCCATGCTTCTTGTTGGATTGCTGCCCGGTCTTTTTGAAGAAACCGTGTTCAGGGGCGGTTTGCAAAATATTCTTACAAGATGGTTCAAAGGACCGGTGATTGCAATTGTCCTCACGTCCATTTTATTCAGCCTGGTGCACGGTTCTTATTATGGCTTTTTAGTGCGCTTTGCGCTGGGAGCCATTTTAGGATTACTGTTTTACTTCAGCGGCAATTTGTGGCTGCCTGCCTTATTTCACTTTTTATATAACGGCCTCCAGGTTACCGTGCTGTATGCAACCCATGAAAGCATCTCAGCGGGGAAACCTCAAAAAGATATTGAATCTGATTTTCCCATATGGGCCGGACTTATTGCGCTAATAGCCATTATTTATCTTTTCATGCGGTTCAAAGAAATTTCTTCGGTTCAAAAAGCAAAGCTCGCCGAAGAGGAAGCCGGTGATATCGACTTTGATTTTAGCAGGTGGCCTACAAAATCTTAATTTTATTGAATGCCTTTAGATACCAAAGCTTTCAGAACCCGCACACTCACTGCCGTTGCCTTTGTGATTATTATGCTTGCAGGATTATTATGGAACCAATGGAGCTTTATCGTTCTCTTTATCATCATTCATTTTGGTTGCTGGTATGAATTTGTGAGATTGATAAAAAAAATAAACCCGGAGCAATATTTGCTGATTAGCATTGCCGGATTGGCTTACATCACATTACCCGTTCTGATTCTGCTGGGTATGCGAACAGGAGGCGACATTTTTACCGATAATAAATATTTGATGATCGTTCCCTGCGGAATCATTTTTTCCATTTGGGTAAATGATACCATGGCCTATATAGTAGGATCCCTGATTGGCAAAACACCTCTCTCAAAAATTTCTCCGAAAAAAACATGGGAGGGAACGATGGGCGGGGCATTGCTTTGTATCCTTACCATTACGCTAACAGGGCATGCCACCGGCTTTTACAGTTATAAAGACTGGATAGTGATTTCAACGGGCTGTGCTGTATTTGGCACATGGGGAGACCTGCTGGAGAGTAAATTAAAACGAATGGCCGGTGTAAAAGACAGCGGAACCATACTGCCCGGTCATGGCGGCTTTCTGGACAGGTTCGATTCACTGCTGGTAGCGTCTGTAAGTGTTGGTATATATTATTTTCTTTTCATGCAGGTCATCAAATAAACAGGTGATTCTTCGCTTCAATTTTTATATTTGCTGTTCAAATAATCCGGATGAATATTCACAGGGAAGGGTATAAATCCATTGCACTGAGCGCCATTCTGTTTGGTGTTATCAATATCATTTTCTTTTATTTTTTTAGTGCCTCCATGCCGGTGGTTTCGTGGATTGTGTTTTTTGTAACACTGGTTGTTTTAATTTTTATCATCTCTTTTTTCAGATCGCCCAAAAGAAATTTTACAGTGGCGCATCACCAGGTTATTTGCCCTGCCGATGGCAAAATAGTAGTGATAGAAGAAATGCATGACGATGAATATTTTCAAGGTAAACGTTTGCAGGTTTCAATTTTCATGAGCCCGGCCAACGTGCACCTGAACCGGATTCCCATGACGGGTGAGGTTATATACAGTCAATATCACAAGGGGAAATACCTTGTAGCGTGGCATCCTAAATCATCCACGCAAAATGAAAGACATTCTGTAGTGATAAAAAACGACAGCGCTGTTATTTTGGTAAAACAGATTGCAGGAGCGGTGGCCAAGAGAATTGTAAACTATCTTCAGGTAGGCCAATTGGTAAAACAGGGAGAAGAAATGGGCTTTATAAAATTTGGCAGCAGGGTAGATGTGTTGTTGCCTGTTGGTACAGAGCTCAATGTTAAGCTCAATCAAAAAGTAAAAGGGGGCGTTACCGTATTGGCTACTATTGATACGTTGGTTTCTCTTGAGGAAAATGATTCTGCAGCATGGGCGAATAGTTAGCTGATTGGTTTGACGACCCAGCCTTCAAATGACCGCATTTAAAGCTTGTATCAGAGGATCGACTCCAGCTCTTTCAGATGATAAATTGTATGAGTAGGCGTAACAGTATGGCCGGCCTTGATGTGATTTACGAAGATGGTATCCATTCCTACATTTAATGCACCTTGGATATCAGCCTGCTGGTTGTCGCCGATCATAATGCATTCATGTATATCGCCATTTATCTTTTTCAGGGCATATTCAAAAATTTCTTTTTGCGGCTTCATAGAGTTCGACATTTCCGAGGTAATTACATGCGAAAAATATTTTGCCAGCTTTGAATTATTCAGCTTGCTCCATTGTGTTTTTTCAAAACCATTGGTGATGCAATGGATCGAATATTTTTTCTCGGTCAAATAATCCAATATTTCAAATGTATAATCAAATACGCGGCTTTTGGTCGGAAGTATTTCAAGAAATTTCGCACTCATATTTTTAGCAAGAGGCTCGTCGGCAATTTTAAAGTCGAGTAAAGTTCTCCACATGCGTTTCCATTTCAGCTCATCGCTTGTAATATATCCTTTTTCAAAACGATCCCACAAAATAGTATTGTGATATAAATATGTTTTATAAAAAGTTTCAAAAGGGGTTACCTGTTTTTTTTCTAATTCAAAAAAAGCAAATAACTCTTCCATCGATTCTTTTGCGTTGGCATCGAAATCCCACAGCGTATGGTCCAGGTCGAAAAAAATGTGCTGATATTTCCGGGATGCGGGTTTCACAGATTGATTAGATTTGTTTGTTGTAATGATCATTCAACGCAATAAAATTATGAATATTGTAATTACAGGCGGCAGCAAAGGTATTGGAAAAGCGCTGGCATTGAAATTTGCCTCCGGGGGTCACCAGGTCTTTATCTGCGCAAGAAATAAAAAAGACCTGGCCGATGCCGCAAAAGAGATCAACAAAAAATATAAGGAAACGGTACAGTATTTCCCGGTGGATATCAGTAAGAAAATTTCTGCGGTAAAATTTGCAAAATGGTTACTGGAAAAGAATATCATTCCCGATATACTGGTGAACAATGCCGGTCAATTTTTGCCGGGCAGTATTTATAATGAGGCGGAAGGCACGCTGGAGCAAATGATTGCAGCCAACCTCTATAGCGCTTACTATATTACCAGGGCTTTATTACCCGATATGATGAGACAGCGTTCGGGACACATATTCAATATGTGCTCCATTGCATCTTTAAAAGCTTATGACGACGGCGGCTCTTACAGCATCAGCAAGCATGCTTTAATGGGCTTTAGCAAAAATCTGCGGGAAGAAATGAAGCCCTATAATATAAAAGTCTCCACAGTATATCCGGGCGCTGTATATACTGCATCCTGGGAGGGCAGCGGAGTGAGGACTTCCCGGATCATGCAGGTAAATGATATTGCA
>CAZVKO010000015.1:0-91682 GCA_964627765.1 uncultured Ginsengibacter sp.
GGGGAGCAGAGCTGAGAACGGGCTGGTTGGGTTGGCCTGGAATATATACATCAGGACAGGCCAGGGAAGGAACATTGCCATCTGACCAGTTGGCTGCCGTGTTCCAGTCACTGCTTACGGAGCCTACCCAGTAGTTGTGAATGGATACTAAGCCAGGGGTTGAATTAACATCGCTACATCCTTTATTGACTACCGCCCTGTACTCTGTTGGTATCATTATACTCGTAAAAGATTGAGTGGTTGAAGTGTTGGAAATCGAAGTCCATGTAGCACCACCATCGGTTGAATATTCCCATCTTACAACGCTACCGCTTTGGCCGGTCAGACTAACGGATCCACTACCACCGCTGCATACAGAAACAGATCCGACTGAGCCTCCCACCGTAGGGGTGGAAATAGTGATCGTTCCCGAAAGCGATGCAGGTATACAACTGGTGCCTGAAGTAGTGATAATATAATTATAGTTGCCCGGCAAATCTGTTGGTGTTCCATTTATTGTAAAGATATTTCCGGAAATTGTCCCAGTGACGCCTGCAGGCAACCCTGAAACGGATGCACTATTAGCTGTGCCCCCGATTGTATAAACAATATCAGCCATAGGCGAACCGCTACACATAGTAGGCGAAGAGGTGGCTGATGTAAGGGTTACGGTTTGCGCATTTACAGTTACAGTTCCGGAAGCAGTTGCAGGAGTGCATCCCCCGGTTATAGTTATTAAATAAGGAAACACACCTGCTTGGGATGGAGACCCCGATATTGTAAAGGTACCAATGCCAGGAGTTACGGTGAGACCTGTCGGTAATCCGTTTATCATAAAGCCTGTGCCGTTACTTATTGTATATGTTATGTTATTAATCGGAGATCCGTTACATACGGACTGGTTATCCGTGCCAGGCGCTGAAGTTAAGGATATGCTGGCAACGGGTGCAACAATAATCTTACCCGTGGCACTTACAGGACCACAACCCCCTGTAAGTGTTATTGTATAATTATATGGGCTTCCTGCTGATGACGTAGGGCTTCCCGTTATTGTTATTGCATTGGCCGTCCATGACCCGGAAACACCGGGAGGCAGGCCGCTGAAAGTAGCTCCGGTGGCCCCCGTAGTGGAATAGGTAATATTAGTAATAGCAGAATTGATACATACTGTTTGAGCATCGGTACCTCCTGCAGAAGTAAGCGCAATGGTATTTGCCGGGGTTACAGCTACTGAACCGCTCGCAGTTACAATGCCGCAACCACCGGTAAGTGTTACTGTATAATTATAGGGACTCCCACCGGATGATGTAGGGGTACCGCTTATGGTGACAGTATTTGCAGTCCAGGCTCCTGTGACACCAGGTGGCAGGCCGGAAAAAGTTGCACCTGTGGCTCCCGTTGTAGAATAAGTGATGTTTACAATATTGGTGTTTACACAAGTTGTCTGCATATTGGTACCAACGCCGGAAGTGAGTGTAATGATATTTTGCGGCGTAACTGTAATTATTCCGCTCGCAGTATTGTTTCCGCATGCACCAATGAGTGCTATGGTATAATTGAAGGGACTTCCCACAGACGTTGTAGGAGTGCCTGAAATTGTTACTGTATTGGCAGACCACGAACCTGTAACGCCCGGTGGCAATCCGGTAAAGGTTGCTCCGGTTGCTCCTGTAGTAGTATATGTGATAGTAGTGATATTATTATTGACACAGGTAGTTTGAGCATTAGTGCCCGCTCCCGAAGTAAGCGTAATGGTGCCGGCAGGTATAACTGTAATAGATCCGCTTGCTGATGCAATGCTGCAACCACCGGTAAGCATTACAGTATAATTGTACGGGCTTCCTGCAGATGAAGATGGTGTTCCGTGTATAGTAACAACATTAGACGCCCAGGATCCGGTTACTCCCGGCGGAAGACCGCTAAATGTGGCTCCGGTAGCGCCGGTTGTGCTATATGTTATATCAATTATTGGCGAACTAATACAAGTTGTTTGCGCATCAGTACCAGTAGCGGAAGTAAGTGCAATTGAATTTTGGCTAACAACATTTATGGTACCCGTGACTGCGGCAGAGCATCCACCCAATAAATTGATTGAATAAGTGAATAAGCCTGAAGAAGTGGGGGTGCCACTTATTATAATATTATTACCTGACCAGCTGCCGCTTACCCCGGGAGGTAAGCCACTAAATGTAGCACCGGTTGCCCCGGTGGTAAAATATTTTATATCGGTAATCGCCGTATTAATACATACCGATTGAGCATCCGTACCTGTCGCAGAAGTAAGTGTTGCTGCGTCGGGAGGAGTGATGGTTACGGCTGTGGTAGCCTGCGCAGAACATCCATTGGCGTCTGTTACAGTGACACTGTAAGTTCCGGATGCTGCTGTAGTCACATTGTTTATCGAAGGGTTCTGTGAAGATGAAGTAAAACTATTTGGCCCTGTCCACAAATAGGTGCTTCCTCCCGAAGACGAAAGGCTTAGTGCCGATCCTGAGCAAACTGGTGAATTATTTCCCGCACTTGCTCCCGGCAAAGGATTTTCCGTAACAGTAACGCTACCCGCTATAGGGTATGTACAAGTTCCGAAAGTTCCTATTACCGTATAAGTACCCACGGTATTTTGTAATCCAAAATCAATTGCAGATCCTGTTCCGGTAACCGGACTTCCGGCAGGATCGCCGTTGTTATATAATTGGTATATTACTCCATTGACAGATTTTGATAAGCCAACATGTACACCGGAACTGCCTGTACAAAATCCTCCTCCGCCCGTGATGGCGATAGTATTGTCAGGCTTGAGGCAATAGGTGAGGGAAATAGCATCAACTGAAGCGGGTGGGTTGTCTCCTGCACCATCATTATCATTTATCCAGGAAAAAATAAGGTAAACAGTCTGACCTGCCAATCCATCTAAAGTTACGGTTTGACCTATATAAGTAACGTTTGGGTCGAATTGAAACCATTGAACATAAGCGCCACCTCCCGGTAAAGCATCGGCGGTAGGAACTGTGAGCGTAGGGTCTGCAGAAATCCACAGTCCATCGTGTAATATAAAATTGTCCCAATCAAATTCGTTATTACCTTTTAGCTGGAAAGACAGCACAACATTATATGCATTGGCCGGAATAGTAACCTTTTGATAAAAATGAGAAATATGAGTTGTGGTATTGTCATAAGAATAATTTGCCGGATTTCCGTCAATTGAAATATAGGCAGTATTTGGCGGACTTGGGGGCGCTGGGTCTGCTGCCGTACCAACGACCCACTCATTTCCAGAACTATTAACAACACTCCACCCATTTGCCGCGAATGTATTGCCTGCATCAAATCCCCCTCCGGTTACAGGATTTATTAACGTTTGCGCGATGCTATATTGCAACAAACCGAAACATAATAATAAAGAGTACAGTTTCTTCATGCACATCCGTAATTCTTTCAGAGAAATAATAAGCTTTTAATCGGTCAAACTTGTTCAGGATATAAGAAGACAAGCAAGTATTTTAGCTTAGGGTTGGATGAAATGAAAAAACAGTAGTTCAAAGGAAATGAGTCGAATTACAAATTTTGAATTCAAATCTGAAGGGATGTCACAGGATGCCGGAGTAGTTAGCCTTGTCAGATACCGGATAAAGATAATATTTATTTCTATCTAAAACAATACCGCTATCAGATTTTCAGTACTTCCCGAAATCCTGGTTTGCAATTTATTGCATAATCAATTCATAGTCATCCATTGATAATTGTATAGATAGGGCTCTTAATTGCCGGTTACCAGTAATTTTTCATCAGGTCATTTGTCCATGCCGGCTGTTTGATTTCACCGGATGGAAGGAATTCTTTGAAGACCGGTTTGATATCAATAACGGGTGTGCCATCAATTGCATCGAGTCTTTTTACCATCAATCTTTTACCATTGTGTTTAATCAACTCCGCAATACACAAGCCAATACCATTGGGCCTTTCCTTTTTTCTTTGGGCAAAGATGCCTGTATATGGATAATCTTTATTACCTCTCGGATGGCCTGCAAAAGAAATTTTTGACAAGTCAATTTTATCAAAATAAAATACAATCTCGATGTGCGAAAATGTTTCAATACCGTTTAGCGACTCTTCGGGAATGTGCTCCATCAATTCGATTTCAGAAATTATTTCGGACCAGTTATCATCAATGGGTTCCTTTCTTGAATTAATAACACGGCCAATCGGTTTACTGATTATTTCCATATAGTGGCGTGGCTTTAAATATGAGAAAACCCGCTCTCAAAGCGGGCTTCAAAGGATGGTGGAGGTCCCGAGCGGATTCGAACCGCTGTAGAAGCTTTTGCAGAGCTCTGCCTAGCCACTCGGCCACAGGACCATTTTAGGCGCACAAAAGTAATAAAATTTTTTTGGCGAACTTTAACGCGGTTATTACCGGTAATGTTGTTTCTGAAAATAAATTTATTTTTAAATCACTGAAAACAGAATAAATATTTATGCAACCCATTGCACCTTCTGAATTGATCCTTACCAATCGTGGCGCTGTGTATCATCTTGACCTGAGGCCGGAAGAAATTGCCGGCACTATAATCACGGTAGGAGACCCTGAACGTGTGAAGCAGGTAAGCAAACATTTTGACAGCATTGAAGTAAAAAGAAGTCACCGTGAATTTATAACACATACCGGGCGGCTCGGTAAAAAAAGAATTTCAGTAGTGAGTACCGGAATCGGAACGGATAATATTGATATAGTTTTAAACGAACTGGATGCTTTGGTTAATATCGACTTTGAAACAAGAACGATAAAAAGTCAATTGAAACATTTAAATATCATTCGCATGGGTACCTCGGGTTCTTTACAGGCGGATGTACCGGTAGACAGCTTTGTTGTAGGCACTCATGGTATCGGGATTGATAATTTGCTGAATTTTTACCTGGTTGATAATAATGAAGAAGAAAAACAATTGCTGCATTCGTTCGTAACACAAACACAATTGCATGGAAGATTCATTTATCCTTATATTGCGGGCGCCTCTATTTCGCTGATGAAAAATTTTGTTGCAGGATATCATCATGGTATCACCGTTACCTGCCCGGGGTTTTACGGACCGCAGGGAAGGGTATTGCGCTTGGGCATTTCCAACCCCCATCTGATCGACCGGCTTACTGACTTTAAATTCGGACAATACCGGATCACTAATTTTGAAATGGAAACATCCGCCATTTATGGATTGGGCAAGGCTTTGCAGCACCATTGCATCTCCCTGAATGCGATTGTGGCCAACCGCATCAGTAAAACTTTCAGCGCCGATGCTGCTGCTGCCATTGAAAAATTAATAATAAAAACGCTGGATATAATTTCTGAAACTGTATAAAATGAAACTTGAATTTTATAAATACCAGGGAACAGGAAATGATTTCATATTGCTCGATAACCGGCATCGTGTTTGTAATCTTACAGCAAGACAGGTAAATTTTCTGTGCCACCGCAGGTTTGGTATCGGCGCCGACGGATTGATGTTACTAAATGAAAAGCCGGGTTATGATTTTGAAATGACTTATTACAATTCGGATGGTAATACAAGCTCTATGTGCGGTAATGGCGGAAGATGCATTTTAAAATTTGCATCCATGCTGGGTATCAAAAAAAGTAAATATCATTTCTACGCCATTGATGGTGCACATGAGGGTGAGATAGATTTAAATGGCGACGTACGGCTTAAAATGAAGGACGTGCATGAGGTTGAATTCGAAAATATGCATTTCGTTTTAAATACCGGATCTCCGCATTATGTAAAAAATGTAAGCGATGCAAGGAAAATAGATGTGGTAGCCGAAGGCCGCGAAATACGCTATAGCAAAGAGTTTTCGGAAGAAGGCATCAATGTAAATTTTGTAGAAACAATAGATGATGATACTATCTATGTCAGAACTTATGAGCGGGGAGTAGAAGATGAAACATATAGTTGTGGTACGGGCGTAACTGCTGCAGCGCTTATTTCTGCGCATAATGATAATGGCTTTAACCGGGTGGAAGTGCAAACATTAGGCGGCAGGCTGAGCGTGGAATATGAAAAAATGGGCGAGCAGGAGTTCAGGAATATCTGGCTGTGCGGCCCTGCAGAGCTGGTCTTCAAGGGAGAAATAGAAATAAATATCTAAGTATGTTCAATATCCGCGTGTATGGTATACTGTTAGATGACAGCAAAAGAGTATTGGTAAGCGATGAGTACATAAGGGGTAAGTATTATACAAAATTCCCGGGCGGAGGCCTGGAATTCGGCGAAGGCACAAGAGATTGCCTGAAGCGGGAGTTTAAAGAAGAGATGAATCTGGAAGTGGAAGTTCAGGATCATATTTATACAACAGATTATTTCCAGATGAGCGCTTTCAATCCACAGCACCAGATTATTTCCATTTACTATTTTGCAGAGGCACTGGAACCTATTAGGGTGCCGCTGCGTGCAAGGGAGTTTGATTTTGATGAAGAGCAACTAAGGGTCTACCGGGAAAAAAGCGAAATTGAAACATTTCGTTTTATAGAGTGGAATAACTTTTCCGCCAAAAGCGTAACACTGCCAATTGATCAAATAGTAGCAGGGATGCTGAAAGAAAAATATTGACCGGTGAACCGCGGGCTTTTAAAAATGCAAAGCCGTCTGATAAAGCATCTGTTTTTATGGGTCATACTGTAGCATTTCTCACAAAAAAATACCAGGACTGGAAAATAAGAAAAGCAACATTCACGGCAGCGAGCCATACAGGTATCAACTTTCTTTTTCCGATGCTAAATAAAATAATATACCAGGTGAGCATTGCGATGTTCACAAAAATTGATGCCACCGCAAGGGTGATGATAATATCTTTCAAAAAGGGCACCGGTATCGTCAGATCGCTTTTTCCCGACAGATGCCTCCTTGATTCGATTTCTTTCAGGATCAGGTAAACCACGAACGAGCCGTTGCATATTACTGCAAACCTTGAAAAAAAAGAAGCTATTTTCATGCAAAAATCATTTCGGGTCTCTACAGCAAAATAATATTAATTTGTCGTATTAAAGTTTTCTGCCGATGGCCAATGTGCTCACTATTGTATCCTACAAGATATTTCCTCCAAAATTCGGCGGTCAGAAAGGTATCGCTAATTTCTATGAAAATCTTTCGCGGCATGAAAATATTTTTTGCATTACGGTTCGCGCCAACAATCCGAAAGCCGCTCCGTACAGGATTTTTAATAAGCTTAGCGACAGCAGACTGAGATATATAAATATTTTTTACTTCGGCCTTTGCAGGAAAATAATCCGGGAAAATAATATTTCGCATGTAATTGTTGAGCATCCTTATTACGGATGGCTGGCATTGTTGCTTAAAAGATTTTGTGGCATACCGCTTATTGTTCATTCACATAACATAGAAGCGGAAAGATTTAAAAGCACGGGCAAATGGTGGTGGAAGATCATGCGGCGCTATGAAAAATATGTGCATAGCCATGCGGATTTTACTTTTTGTAAAACTGAAAACGACCGCCGGTATTTTATCAATAATTATAAGGTTGACAAGGAAAAAGTTGCCGTTATTACATTTGGTATTTCATGGAATCAACCGCCGTCACCGGATGAAAGAAAAAAGGCAAGAGAAGCATTATTGATGAAATATTCGTTGCCCGAAAGCACAGTTTTATACCTTTTCAATGGAGCATTAAATTATAAACCCAATCTCGATGCGGTTAAGAACATTGTTGAAAACATCAATCCATTATTTATTAAAAAAAATATCTCTTATAAAATTATTATTTGCGGAAAAGGCCTTCCCCCGGAAATGAATAACCTGAAGGGCTACGAAAATGCCAATATTATTTATGCGGGATTTGTAGAGGATATAGATCTGTATTTTAAAGGAACGGATGTTTTCATTAATGCCGTTACAGATGGAGGGGGCATTAAGACAAAACTGGTGGAAGCATTGGGATTTAACCTTAATGCTGTATCAACCATTAACGGCGCTATTGGCGTTGATCAGGATAGGTGTAACGGGAAATTATTATTATCCTCAAACGGCGACTGGCAGTCATTTTCCGACAATATGATTAGTGCGTCACAGATTACACAAACGATACCGGACGAATTCTTTCAGCATTTTTATTGGGATAATATTGCAAAAAAAGCTGCGGATATAATTAATAATTTATAATAACAGCTAATCATTGAAAAATCAAATGCAATTCACAAATAAATTAGAAATGAAAATATTCAAATAAGACAGTTTCAGTAGTGCATTCAATTTGAAATTTGGATATTAAGATTTGCTGATTCTTGAGATTTGCTGTTTGGAGCTTGCGGTTAAAGGATCTCAATAAATAACATGGCTTGCTGGTCAGTTTTTCCCCTTCAGCATGGGTACAAAAGAGAAGTTGGCAAATGTTTCTTCTTCCAGGCTGCCATCTTCATGCCTGGTGATACGCATCATCTTTTGAAAACCATCATCATCCAGAGGCAATACCATTTTTCCACCGGACTTTAACTGTTCCATCAATTTTGGCGGAATGTAGGGGGCAGCAGCCGTAATTAATATTTTATCGAACGGCGCAAACGTAGGTAAACCTTCAAAGCCATCGCCATAGAAAAACCGTATGGCAGGATATTTATTTTTTAAGACAAAATTTTTGTTTTGCTCAAACAATCTTCTTTGTCGCTCAATGGTATATACGTTGGCACCCATCGCTGCTAAAACACACGCCTGGTAAGCACTACCGGTTCCTATTTCCAGAATTTTCTCATAGGGTTGCACTTCCAGCAATTGTGTTTGGTAAGCAACGGTATAAGGCTGTGAGATCGTTTGTTCTTCGCCGATAGGGAAGGCCCTGTCTTCATAAGCAATATGATCCAGCGCCGTATCCAAAAAAAAATGACGTGGAATCTCCATCATCGCATGCAATACGCGATCATCGGTAATTCCTTTTTTTTGTATGGAATCAATGAGCTTTTTGCGCATTCCTTTATGCCGGTATGTGTCTTCAAATTTTCGCATCGTATAAGGATGAGGGCAAAATTAAAAAGTTGTACGAGACAAATGAAATGAACTGCGAGAATTGAAAGACGACGCAGTGTTAATGAGCGCTACTTACAATTCATCAATTTTCTTCACGGCATCTTTGTGCAGTAAAATTTTTATAAGCATAATAACAGCCGTAATTGCAAAAATACCACCGATGGCCCAATTGATAATATTTTGATTGGCGTCCATCTTTTGAACAATAAATTTTCCGCCAAAAATAAATACGCAATTGCCCAATAAAGTTCCGATGCCGATTCCCACAATGTAAAAGTTGTAAAACGAATTTTTTGGCTGCAGGATATTTTTCTGAAATAAAATAGTGCTCCAGCCAAACCAAAACGGGATCTGCATCGGGCTGATGGCGCTTAACATTAAACCCAGCAGAAAGCGGTTCATGTCATTGTCCAGCATTACGTTTTTAGAATGATGCTTGTCGTGCATTGCGGCAATAAAGCTTCCCGCAGCCAGCGCCACCACGATTGCCAGCGCAATCCATTCCATCCATTTAAACAACACTTTTTGCCTGCGTATCCAGTTAATGCCCACTAATGAAATGCGCACATACATCATCTCTGTTAGCAAAGAGCCTACGGAAAAATACAGGGCGTTGCTGATATTTTCCTCCACGCTTATCTGCATGGCAGCCACGTTTAGTGTTCCCAGCGGGAGCGTGCCGAGGAAGCTTACTATCAGTCCCCAGAAAAAAACTTTTACAAGAGGCATACGGCTTAACTCTTTTTAGCAAATACAGATAAAGTTACATCTACTGTATTGCTTA
Source organism: uncultured Ginsengibacter sp. (assembly GCA_964627765.1). Taxonomy (GTDB): domain Bacteria; phylum Bacteroidota; class Bacteroidia; order Chitinophagales; family Chitinophagaceae; genus Ginsengibacter. The sequence continues at coordinate 9,790 of CAZVKO010000015.1, forward strand.
GCACAGCGCTGCTGCTGCCGACGCCATAGTCGAGCCTGTTGAGAGAAAATTCGCCGGTAAATAAATAATCGTCATTTACTTTTTCAACATGGAAAGGAAATGCAATTGGTTTGGTAACTCCCTTGATGATCAGATTGCCTGTAAAATAATAATACCCCTGGTCGGTTTTGTTGGTCTTGTCAATTTTAGCAGACACAATTTTGATCTGGGGATATTTTTCAGCATCAAAATATTCATCGCCTCTTAAACTTCTGTCGCGGCTGTCGCTGTCGGTATCGATGGTGGAAACGTCTACGGTTACATTGAAATTACAGGCAGCCAGGTCAGTAGTAAAAAAAATGATGTCACCTTTTAACCCCGAAAGTTGTCCGCCTGTTTTGATGCCAAAGTTCCGGATGTTAAAATGCACCTTGCTGCCATTATCCTGCGGCGTATATTTTTGCGCTGACACAGAAGTCGAAAAAGCGAGCAGCAACAGGGGTAATATTTTTTTCATTTTGTACAGTTTCGAATGCGAGTTTAATTGAAATTTAAGGAATTCTTTCATCTGCTTCTTTAATCTTTTTATAATATTTTTTGGTATCCCTGAGAAAACGGAATCCTTTCGATGCCGGCCAGTACTCAATGCCGGCCCTGTTATTTATTTTACTGATGCGGAATAATACCTTCCAGTGTTTTAGTATTTCCTTCCACGCGTTAACCAGCGTATAGCCGGTATCATAAAAGTGATTGGGTTCGGCGCCGCAACCATTATATTCCAATATTACAAAATTTTTCCCCTGCTTTAAATCTTCAACGCTGTTACACATAATATCGTATCGTCCATAAAAAAAATCGTTGATAGAAAGACTGATATTATCCAATATACTCACGAGCGCATCATCAATTTCGTCTTTCAGATCGATAAACCGGGCCCCACGGTTATGATTGGCGGCATGGCTCAGCATATAGATCTCGCCTTTTGCCGGCACATTATTTAAATTATCCGCATGTTTGTTTTCAATCTCTTTTATACGCTTTGCCGTTTTCATGTTCATCATGATGAGTTGCTTAAGGGTATGTTCGCCGTCGCCTGATACCTGCATGGGTATTTTCTTCAGGAAGCCGGTGATCACCCCTTTTGACTTGCCCGGATACCGATAGTAAAAAAGACTTACTTCAACGGGGTATTTTATAAATTCCTGTATAAAGTATTCCACCGGCACCATCTCATGATAGTTGCGCAGTTCATCTTCATTATTGATCTTCCTGAACAGGATTCCCTGGCCGCCTACTTCCGGCTTCACAATTAAAGGATAGCCGATATTCTTTTCTTTTAGCTGGCTGATAATATTTGAAAAGCTTTCACCGGGTGATACATTAAAAAAAGAAGGACATAAATGCTTCGGCAATAGATTGTGCATTTCTTTTTTGGGTTCGCCTTCCATTCCCCCGAAAGTGAGTTTGGGATTGCTGGGGGTAAAAAACCAAATGGCGCGTGACCGGATTATATACCACAGCCAAACAGGTGTAATAGGCGCGTAGAGTACTTTAAAAGGCCATTGTTCCCAGTTTTTTATTTTCGCAAGCAATTTCATTTATTTTCAGTGCGCAAAAATAAGCTGAAAGCAGCTATGAAGCGCTATTTTAGAATACAGGGAACGCATGACTTATGTCATGTGGTGAAAAACATTTTGGGTATTGCCACAGTGTGGAATTTTAAGTCCATTTTCTTGTTTTGAAAAAAATTAAGAAGCGTTCGGATTACTGTTGCGTTTCGCTTGTTGCGTCTGAATTACTGAAAAACTTAAAAAGCAAAACAACTGCATCAACTACGCATTGTAGTATTTGTTCGTTTGTTCTTCCTTTCTTCCGTTTTAATTCGTTCAGTAGCGTTTCCGCTTGAGTTAAGACTGCTAAGCCCGTTTCCGAAAGAGAACACCGGTTCTGTGTGATAGTTTTAATACTGACGCAGGCGCCTAACAGGATATGCTTAAAAAATGCAGCGTTCCTTTTTTTAATGAACCATTTCCCTGTAATCCGCCTGTATGAATACACAGGATATCTGAACCTTCAGGAAAATAGTTCTTTTTGATGAGGTCCGTTACACCAAACATCATCTTTCCGGTATATACGAAATCGAGCGGGATATTATATTCATCATAGAATGAATTTATGAATGAAAGCAATTCATTATTTTTTTTAGCATAGCCGCCGAAATGATAATCATAAATAAGTGAATAATTCTTTACTGATGAAACCGGTAAATCTTTCAATCTTTTGTCAACATCTCTTGCACCTTTTAATACAGGCAAGCCAATAATTTCTGCATCATAAGAATTGCCTTCAACGAGACCCGCAAAAGTTGTTGCAGTACCTGTTGCACAGCATATATGCGTATATTTTTTTGGCTGGATATAGTTCCATATCAGCTTTGCCCCCTCCATCCCTTTTGGGGAGAAGCCACCTTCAGGTATTAAAATATGTTTCCCAAATTTATCAGCCAGTGAATCCCTAAATTCTTTTTTATTGGAAGAAGCATAAGTAGGACGGTCTAAAAATTCCAGCTGCATTTTATTTTCAATACAGAATTCCAATGTATGGGAAAGTTTGCCGGGTCTTTCACCCCGAACAAATCCGACACTTCTTATATTTAACTGGTTACAGGCAAATGCAGTGGCTGCAAGATGATTGGAATAAGCTCCGCCGAACGTGATGATCTGCCGGTGGTCACTATGAATTGCATCCTCCAGGAAATAGTGCAATTTAAAAAGCTTATTGCCGGAAATAACCGGATGCACCTCATCTAACCGGAGTATGGACAATGAAATATTTTTTTCCCGGCACAATTCATTACCTAATTGTGTCGTTGGTATGGCATTATTGATGGCGAATAGCTCTGTCATTTGCAGCAAAGGGAGAATGTTGTTATTTTCGCTCTGCAAAATAGGAAAGTTACCAGCGCAAATTGATGAATGGAAAAGATGATCATAACTCCCAATTCAAACAACTAATTCGTAGTTCTTCATGAAACCAACACTCGTAATTCTCGCGGCCGGTATGGGCAGCCGTTACGGCGGTATCAAACAAATGGATGCTTTTGGCCCTTCCGGTGAAACTATCATTGATTATTCTATTTACGATGCCATACGATGCGGCTTTGGAAAAATCGTTTTTATTATCCGTAAAGACTTTGCTGATATCTTCAGGGAGCTGTTTGAAAAAAAGCTGAAAGGTAAAATACAGACAGAGTATGTAATGCAGGAAATGGATTCTTTTACTGATGGCTTTAAGCCTCCTGCAGAGAGAACGAAGCCCTGGGGTACGGCGCATGCGGTTCTTTGCTCGAAAGATGCGGTACATGAACCTTTTGCCGTAATCAATGCAGATGATTTTTATGGGAGGGATGCATTTGAAAAAGCAGTCAGATTTTTGCAAGGCGGGGTCTCAGCGAAGGTATGGAGCATCATTGGCTACGAACTTTCCAAAACACTCTCAGCCAACGGAACGGTAAGCCGCGGTGTATGCGAGGCAGATAAAGATCACAATTTGATCGGGATCGTGGAACGCGTAAAAATTTATTCCGAAGACAATACAATTGTTTACGAAGAAAACAATGTGCAAACGGAATTACCGGCTAATACGCCTGTGAGCATGAACTTCTGGTGTTTTCACCCGGATGCATATGCTTACATCGAAAAGCTGTTTAAAAAATTTCTCAGAGAAAAAGGCGATAATCCCAAAGCTGAATTTTTTATCCCAATCGTTGGGGATGCCTTCATAAAAGAAATGAACGGAACTATTAAGGTAATTGAAACCAGTGCCCAATGGTTTGGCGTTACTTATAAGGAAGATGCACCAGGAGTAAAAGCCAGCATCCGGACGTTGATTCAAAACGGCGAATATCCTGCGACGTTATGGAGCTGACCAGATTAGTCTGCCAGTTAATCAGATCCGTAACCTTAGTTACCTTTCACCATATACACATAATCTTCCAGTTTCGGGATCTGCTGCATCCTGTCGAGGTTTTTCAGTGTATTGACAGCAGGTAATTTTATGCCCATGCTGTCATTCAGTTGTTTCAAAGCAGTGTAGATATTTTTTGACTTAATTGCAAATACTACTCCGTCTGCATTGGTCTCTTTGCTGCTGATGATACCGATTACTTCTCCGTTCTTATTAATAACAGGGCCGCCACTGTTACCCGGGTTTACCGACATGCTTACCTGGTATTCTGTTGTATCGCCAGAGTAGCCCGACTGGGCGCTCAGGTATCCCTCACTGTAAACGATTTCTTCACGTGGGTAGCCGAGTGTATAAATATGCTCTCCCAATTCAGAAGTATTTTTTGAAAAAGTATAGGGAAGCCCGGTAACCTTCCTGAATGATGTATCAGTGATCTTTAGAATGGCGAGATCAGTTGGTTTGTCGGCATAAATGGCGGTGGCAATAAACTGCTCTCCCTTTTTATTCTCAACGATAATATTCCGTGCGTTGTCAACTACGTGAGCATTGGTAACCAGGTAACCGCTGCCATCAATCAAAAAACCGGTAGCCCTGAAGTTAGCTTCGAATGCAGGTTTTGGATGGGCAGTTTTATTAGCAGAGGATGCAATAGTCATTTGCGTTTCCAGCTGTTTTAGCCTGTTGGTAACTGCATTGATCTTACGATCCACCAATGGCTGAATATCTTCCTGGACTTTTTTCTCAGAAGAATACTTCGAAACAAAGGTGGCGGTAGAGAGAGATACAAAACCTGCAATGGCAGCAGCGACACCCACGATTTTTTTATATCTCGTCCACAGGTAAACTACTGCAGATTTACCTTTTGTTTTATCTGCAGAGATAACACCTTCACGGGTCAGCTTATTCTCTGCTTCATGCAGCTGTTGCCTGAAGGCGGCTATTTCACCATGTTTTTCCAACTGGTTTAAGAAAGCGGTATGTTCCACTACCAACTGGTCTATTTCAGGGTTGTTTTTTCGCAGTTCTTCAAAAAAGGTAATTTCATTCGGAGACATTTCACCGTTCCGGTATCTTTCAATCGCATCTAAAAGTAATGTGTCGTCCATTGTTGTATATTTTTTATTCGCCGTTTCTGTATTGGGCGAAGAATATTTTTTTTAAACGCATAAGGCATTTATATTTCTGTGTTTTTGCATTGTCAGCATTCGTATACCCAAAGGCTTCTGCAATTTCCGGCATCGATTTCTTTTGTATGTAGTACGCTTCCAGAATTCCCTTACAGGGTTCGCCCAATTTCATCAGTGCGCGCTCCATCAGTCTAAAATCGTTATCAATCTTTTCGTACACCTCAAGGTCGTCCTCCACGGGTACGGTTTCCTCAAGTAATTCGAATGAAGGATAATTTTTATTTTGTTGCTGCAATTTTTTAAGCCATAATCTTCTGCAAACAGAATATAAATAGGTTTTAATCTGGCAGCTCAGTACAAATGACCTTGACTTTGCCTTTTCAAAAAGAACTATCATTGCCTCCTGGAAAATATCTCTTGCATCCTCGGGAAAGCCGTTATTCTTTACTATAAAGGTCTGAATAACAGAATAGTTTTCCCTGTAAATGGTTTCAATGGCGCTTGTATCATGACTGGCAAGGCCCTCCAAAAGCGCTTTTTCTGTTTCTATACTCACCAGGTTATAAATTAATACTGATTAATGTGGAAAAGTAACCCAAAAAATAAATTGAAAAAATTTTTTCACGGAGGGTTACCTTATCCCAAAAATGGTATAAAACGTAAAATAATTATAAAAATCTAAATTTAGTAAAATGAAAAAATTACTGGTAATTGTTTCTTTATCTGCTTTTTTAGCAGCCTGCGGTGGTGGTTCTTCCAGCTCTGATGCTACAAAAGACTCCACAGCTCCTGCTGCTACTGATACGTCCAGCAAAATGTCTGCTGACACTTCGAAGATGGCTGCTGATACCACTAAGATGGCTGCAGATACATCAAAGAAAGCGCCTGCTGACACAACCAAAAAATAATTTGGTAGTATAAAGCAAATTTTTATTTGACAAGCAATCTAAGAACCGTTCCTGCGCAGGAGCGGTTTTTATTTTCCGGAACTTTTCTCTCTGCATTATTTCTAAAGAAAAATGGCTGATTTTTCTTTTTATGAAAAAAAATGATTGGAAATTTGATGCTACCTCCTTACTTTTGAAAAATCAAATAGAAAATGATTACAGCAAAAGCATATTTCTTCTTTTATTTTAGCTACTATTTTAAAAATAGTCCGGGATGCTTTTGTTAAAACTTTAAAAATAAAAATAACATAGAGGATCCCGGCCAAAGCCGGGATTCTTGTTTTAGGCAATGAGTAAAAAAATATCTATTCAGGGTTTTGAAGGCAGCTTCCATCAAATGGCTGCGGAGCAATTTTATGGCCACGATGTTGAAATTATTTGTTGTGCTACTTTCCGGGAGGTAGTTAGCATCGCTTCCGACAAAAGCAAAAGTGATGGCGGCGTGATGGCCATAGAGAATTCATTGGCCGGGAGTATTTTGCCCAACTATAATCTTTTGCAAAAAAGTCAACTAAGAATCGTCGGCGAAATATACCTGAAGATACAACAGCATCTTTTGGTAAACCCCGGAGTAAAGCTTGATGATATCAGGGAAGTCCATTCGCACCCGATGGCCTTGTTGCAGTGCATTGAATATCTCGAAAAGCACGGGTGGAAGCTGATAGAAACAGAAGATACGGCCCTTAGCGCAAAACATGTTCATCAGCACAGGAGCAAACATGTAGCGGCTGTTGCGGGCAAACTTGCCGCAGAATTATTTGAGCTGGACATTATTACTCCCAACATCCACACACTTAAAAATAATTATACAAGATTTTTAGTGCTCGAAAGGCCGGAATCGGTTAAGGAAATTCCGGAGGCGAATAAGGCATCTGTCAATTTCAAAACCGACCATTCCAGGGGAAGCCTGGCCCGGGTGCTCACGAAAATTGCAGAAGGGGATATTAATCTCAGCAAGCTGCAATCATTCCCGATTCCCGGCAGTGACTGGAAATATTCATTTCACGCAGATATGGAATTCGATACCATTGATCAATTTAATGAGGTGATAAAAAGCATTGCGCCGATTACCGAAGAATTAAAAATTTATGGCGTGTATAAAAAAGGAAAATGATGGAAATAGCAGCAAGATTAAACAGAGTAGGCGAATATTATTTCTCTCAAAAGCTCAGGGAAATTGATACCCTGAATAAGGCGGGGAAAAATGTGATCAATCTCGGTATCGGGAGTCCCGATTTACCGCCGCATCCGGCCGTGATAAAGACATTGCAGGAAGAATCGGCAAAGCCCGATGTGCATGCTTACCAGAGTTATAAAGGAAGCCCCGTATTGAGAAACGCAATCAGCGCCTGGTATAAAAAATGGTATCATGTAGATCTCGATCCGGACACGGAAATTCTGCCGCTGATTGGAAGCAAGGAAGGTATTATGCACATTTGCATGACGTATGTTAATGAAGGAGATGGGGTGCTGATTCCCAATCCCGGCTATCCCACCTATAAAAGCGCAGCTACTATAGCAGGAGCTAACGTACACGCCTATACGCTGAAAAAAGAAAATAGCTGGTTCCCCGATTTTGATGAGCTGGAGAAGACAGACCTGTCAAAAGTGAAATTAATGTTTGTGAATTATCCGCAAATGCCGACGGGCCAGTTGCCTTCTAAAAAGATGTTTGAGCAATTGGTGGCATTTGCGAAGAAGCATGCTATTCTGTTGTGCCATGATAATCCCTATAGCTTCATTTTGAACAAAAAGCCATTGAGCTTGTTAAGTGTGGATGGCGCAAAAGAGGTAGTTATAGAGCTAAACTCGTTCAGCAAAAGCCATAATATGGCAGGCTGGCGGGTAGGCATGCTTTGCGGCAAAAAAGAACGGGTGGATGAGGTGCTTCGCTTTAAAAGTAATATGGATAGCGGCATGTTGCTGCCGGTGCAATTAGCCGCTGCAAAAGCCCTGGAATTGGGGCAGGACTGGCATGATGAGCTCAATGCAGTTTATTCCGCCCGGAGGGAAAAAGTTTTTCAATTGCTCAATATATTGAAATGCTCTTATGACCCGTCCCAGGCAGGAATGTTTGTCTGGGCATCCGTTCCGGGTAGCTATAAAGACGGCTATGAATTAAGCGATAAAGTCTTATATGAGGCAAATGTATTCATTACTCCCGGGGGAATATTCGGCGATGCGGGAAATAACTACCTACGCGTGAGTTTATGCACTAAAGAAGAAAAACTTTCGGAATCCATAAAACGGATTTCCAAAATCATTTTGCACTTTTAAATCAACAATTCTTCCATCAACAAAATATCAATGTTCAATAATGTAACGATAGTAGGGGTAGGACTGATAAGCGGTTCATTTGCGCTGGCCATGAAAGACAAGGGTTTTGCCAAAAAAATAATTGGTGTAAGCAGAACGCGTGAAAGTGAGGAAAAAGCAAAGCAGTTGGGAATTATCGATGATGCGTTACCGTTAGAAGAGGCCGTGAAGCAAAGTGATTTTATTTATGTGGCCATCCCCGTTGATGTTACCATCCCGGTAATGCAACAGGTGATGAATTTAGTAAATGATAAACAAATTGTGGCAGATGCAGGATCCACAAAATTTGCCTTATGCAGTACGCTTGCGGATCATCCTATGCGAAGAAGATTTGTTGCTACGCATCCTATGTGGGGAACCGAATACAGCGGCCCGGACGCTGCGGTTCACGGAGCTTTCAATGGCAGGTCGTGCGTCATCTGCGAACAGGATAAGAGCGATGAAGATGCTGTCCGGAAAGTGGAAATAATTTATAAAGAACTGGGTATGCATCTTACCTACATGAATCCGGAAAATCATGATGTGCATGCGGCTTATGTGAGCCATATTTCACATATTACCTCTTTTGCATTGGCCAATACGGTTTTGGAAAAAGAAAAAGAAGATGAAGCCATCTTCGAACTGTCAGGAGGTGGTTTTGAAAGCACGGTCAGATTGGCCAAAAGCAGCCCTGCCATGTGGGCTCCTATTTTTATGCAAAACAAAGAGAATGTACTTGATGTTTTAAATGAACACATTACTCAATTGAGAAAATTTAAAAGCGCATTGGAAAAAGAAAATATAAATTATTTAAATGAGCTGATGGAGCACGCCAACCAGATCAGGAGGATCATAAAATGATTTTCAGAGAAGCAAATAGTAATGACATAAGCGAGATTCAAAGAGTAAGGACCCCGGTATCTAAAAACAGACTCTCTAATCCGGCATTGGTTGCTGATAGAAAAAATCCGGTTAAGTACAGCGCCAAATTCGGGAGCAGCGGCTTTTTACAGGATGAACGGATAGAGAGAAACCGGTATATACAGGGAAGGAGGATAAAATTCGAAATGAGTGGTATCGGGTGGCAGACGTATCAATTACATCGTTATAGTTTTAAAATTTAATTTTATCATGCAAACACAGACAAAAACAATGAAAGAAGTAATGCAGGAGAAATGGAATAAGCGCCCGCTTATCATCAGCGGACCCTGCAGCGCGGAAACAGAAGAGCAGGTGATAGAAACCGCTGCAAGGCTTGCCAAAACCGGGAAGGTAGACATACTCCGTGCCGGAATATGGAAGCCCAGAACCAAACCGGGCATGTTTGAAGGGATTGGTATGAAAGGCCTTCCGTGGCTGGCACAGGCGAAAAAAATCACCGGTATGCCCATCACGGTAGAAGTGGCTACTGCAAAGCACGTGGAAGATGCATTGCATTTTGATGTAGACCTGTTATGGATTGGCGCCCGTACTACCGTAAATCCTTTTAGCGTGCAGGAAGTTTGTGATGCCTTGCGCGGAACCGACGTGCCGGTGCTTATCAAAAACCCGATCAATCCGGATCTTGAATTGTGGAGCGGCGGTATTGAGCGTTTGCAAAAGGCGGGGGTGAAACAAATAGGTATGATTCACCGCGGCTTTTCCAATTATGGTAATACTGAATACCGCAATGCGCCGATGTGGCATTTGCCCATTGAAATGAAAAGGAGGTTCCCCGACATGCTATTAATTTGCGATCCCTCTCATATTTGTGGCAACAGAACGATGTTGCAATCAACCGCACAAAAGAGTATTGATCTTGATTTTAATGGGTTGATGATAGAAACGCATATTGATCCGGACAATGCATGGAGCGATGCAAAGCAGCAGATAACTCCTGAACGACTATCAGACATGCTGGATCATTTAATATGGCGCTCTGAAACTACTGATGAAAAAGAATTCCAGACAGCATTGGCAAAGCTGAGAGAACAAATAAACCATATTGATGATGAATTGATGATGCTGCTGGGTCAAAGAATGAAGGTGGCTGATAAGATCGGTAAGTACAAAAAAGATAATAATATCACGATTCTTCAGACCAACCGCTGGAATGATATACTGGCAAAGGCCTTTGTCAGAGGGGAAAAATTAGGCCTCAGCAAAGAATTCATCACCAAATACTTGGATGCCGTTCATATGGAAAGTATCAGTCACCAGAATAAAATAATGAATGAGGACTAAGGAAGTGATGCAGCAATTCCGTTATACCGGTAAAACGACGGAAGTGTATTTTGATGCAGATTTTTCTTTAATAGAAGAAAAATTTCAACAGGATAATATCATTCTTATCACTGATGATAATGTATATAAAGCCCACAGCGATAAGTTTTTTAATAAAAAAGTGATTGTAATAAAAGCCGGAGAGCGATTTAAAAATCAACAAACGGCAGACGCTGTTATTGAACAACTGATACAATTCAATGCAGACAGGCAATCGTTGATCATTGGAGTAGGAGGAGGAGTGGTTACCGATGTAACGGGCTACGTTGCTTCGGTGTATATGCGCGGGATTAGATTCGGCTTTGCGCCCACCACCATCCTTGCCATGGTGGATGCCTGTGTGGGCGGCAAAAATGGAATAGATATAGGAGTTTATAAAAACCTGGTAGGTGTTTTTAATCATCCGTCATTTTTGCTGTACGATTATTCTTTTCTGAAAACATTACCGGATGAAGAATGGATCAGCGGATTTGCAGAAATTATTAAACATTCGTGTATCCGTGACCGTGAGATGTTCGGACAGTTGAAAAATTTGTCTATAAAAAAATTCCGGGCGTCTGTTGATGATACAGCAGATATTATCAGACGAAATGTGAATATCAAATATGAGGTGGTTGCCGCTGATGAATTTGAAAAAGGAGACCGAAGGTTATTAAACTTCGGCCATACCATCGGTCACGCCATTGAGAACACTACCGGGCTCGCTCACGGTAAAGCGATCAGCATTGGTATGCACACCGCCTGTAAGATATCCGAGCTCATCAATAATTTTGATAAAAAAGATACGCAGCAGGTCATTGACCTTCTTCAGCAATACGATTTGCCTATAACGTATCCGTTTGATAAGGATGAAACGTGGAAAATACTGGTGCACGACAAAAAGAAGGCCGGTAACAGCATGAACTTTGTTGTTCTCGATTCTATAGGCCATGCCTCTGTGAAACCGATCCTGCTTGATCAATTACATAAAATTTTTAATAGCATATAGTGATAGTTACCATATCTCCATCTGCCATTGCGGGTAGCCTTCAGGCTCCGCCTTCCAAGAGTTGCATGCAACGCGCCTGCGCTGCAGCATTGATTAATAATGGAACCACTGTTATTGACAATGCGGGTAAAAGCAATGATGAGCTGGCTGCAATAAATATTGTTAAGAAGCTGGGAGCCACAGTGGAAGCAAGCCGGAAGCAGGTAGTCATTACTTCAAATGAATATCTTTTTTCTTCTGCCTATCCCGGCAAACATTCTGTAATTTCTGTTGGTGAAAGCGGCCTGTCATTAAGAATGTTTGCTCCGCTGGCTGCATTATTCAAGTATGAAATTACGCTTACGGGCGAGGGAAGCATTTTATCGAGGCCGGTAGATTTTTTTGAAGATGTATTTCCTCAATTAGGAGTAGACGTGCAAACCCATGACGGAAAAATTCCTTTATTTATACAAGGCCCTTTGAAACCCCGGAATATTACGGTGGATGGATCATTAAGCTCTCAGTTTTTAACCGGTTTGCTAATGGCATTTGCGAAAGCATGTAAAACACCGGTGAGCATTAAAGTAAAAAATCTTACCAGCAGACCTTATATAGATCTGACTTTGGATATTTTAGCGCATTTCGGTTTTGCAATTGAGAATGATCATTACGAAAAGTTCAATATTTTCCCCAGGAAGAAATATAGTGATCACAGCGTGAAATATACAGTGGAAGGAGACTGGAGCAATATCGCGTTTTTATTGGTAAGCGCCGCTATTGCAGGTGAGATAACGGTGAAAAGCGCAATGATCAATTCTACCCAGGGCGATAAAAGAATTATTAATGCGCTGGAAGCATGCGGGGCCGGTTTGAAAATAACAAATCATGAAGTGAAGGTTTCCAAAAAGAATCTGAATGCATTTGATTTTGACGCTACTGATTCTCCTGACCTGTTTCCGCCATTGGTTGCCCTGGCATCTTATTGCAAAGGTACAAGCACCATCAAAGGGGTGAACCGGTTATTACATAAAGAAAGCAACCGCGCCAAAACCCTGCAGTCTGAATTTGGTAAAATGAATATTGCCATAGAATTAAATAATGACCTGATGCTGATAAAAGGCAGTAAAAATATAAAGGGCTCAAAAGTTTCTTCGCACAATGATCACCGGATAGCGATGGCATGTGCTGTTGCTGCATTACAGGCAAAAGGCAATACGGTCATTCATCATGCAGAAGCGGTAAAGAAATCTTATCCCGGTTTTTTTGATGATATAAAAAAATTAAAAGCGGCCGTTCAGGTTTCATAAGCCATATCTTTGCGGTTTTAATCAACACCCATCCATGTCGTATACCGTTGCAATAACAGGAAGGCCCAATGTTGGCAAGAGCACTTTTTTTAACCGCCTGCTGGAACAACGCAAGGCCATTGTAGATGATGTGAGTGGCGTTACGAGAGACCGTCAATACGGTATGGCAGACTGGGCAGGCAAAACATTCAATGTAATTGATACCGGCGGGTTTGTGACGCACAGTGAGGATGTTTTCGAAAAGGAAATCCGCAAGCAGGTTCATATTGCCATAGAAGAGGCGAATGCTATTATTTTTATGTGCGATGCTACTACCGGCATTACCCATCTCGACCAGGAAATGGCTGATATGCTTCGCCGTTCGCTCAAGCCTGTTTATCTGGTGGTAAATAAAGTGGATAATCATGCAAGAATGCTGGAGGCATCGGAGTTTTATGGCCTGGGCTTTGAGAAGATGTTTATGATTTCATCTATCAGCGGAACGGGTACAGGCGAGCTGCTGGATGAGTTAACTTCGTCTATCCCGGACCGTGAGGAAGAGAATGAAAAGGCTTCGCTTCCCAAATTTGCCATCATTGGCCAGCCAAATGTGGGGAAGTCTTCTTTGCTCAATGCCCTTACGGGAAAGGAACGAACTATCGTAAGCGATATTGCGGGTACTACGCGGGATTCTATCCATACAACGTACAATCTTTTCAGCAAGGAATTTATTTTAATAGACACTGCCGGCATTCGCCGGAAAACCAAAGTGAATGAAGACCTCGAGTTTTATTCTGTGATACGCGCTATTAAGGCAATAGACGAAGCGGATGTATGCCTGCTGTTATTGGATGCGAACAACGGAATCACAGCGCAGGACCTGAGCATTTTTTCCCAGGTGGTTAAAAAAGGAAAAGGCATTGTGATACTGGTAAATAAATGGGATACGGTGGAAAAGCAGACAAACACTGCAAGAGATTATGAAAAGCAGCTGAAAAAAAAGCTTGCGCCGTTTACAGACGTGCCCGTAATGTTTATTTCGGCAAAAGAAAAAGTGCGCATTCTGCAATCGATGGAAATGGCGTTGAAAGTATACGAAAACCGGAAGAAGAAAATTCCTACCTCGCAGCTGAATGAAGTAATGCTGAAGGCGGTAGAGGCTTATCATGCACCGGTGGTAAGGGGGCATCCTGTTAAAATAAAATATGTGACGCAGTTGACCACTTTGGTTCCTTCTTTTGCTTTTTTCTGTAATTACCCGGAGGATATTAAAACACCCTATAAAAACTATCTTGAAAATCAATTGCGGGAAGCGTTTGATTTTACAGGGGTTCCTGTACGCATTTTCTTCCGGAAGAAATGAGGTGTTTTTTGTTTTTTAAAAAAACTTTACCTTAACTCATGAAATCTATTTTAAACATTAAATTAAGTCTCATGAAAAAATTTCTTACGATGGCAGCAGCTGCACTTTTTATTGTTTCCTGTAACAGCGGCGGGTCTTCCGGCCCTGCTTCTTCTTCCGATTCCACAACAGCGGCGGATAAGAAAATGAGCGCAGATTCTACCGGCGGTTCTATGATGATGTCTAATACCGCGGAAGGCACCATGATGATGAAAAATGGAAAAATGATGGTGATGAAGAGCGGCACATGGACTGCTATGGATCAGCCCATGATGTGTGCTGACAGCTGCAAGGTGATGCCTGACGGGCAGGTAATCATGAAAGATGGCGAAAAGATGACGCTTAAGGAAGGGGAGAGCATAGCAAATGATGGCATGATGATGGATGCCACCGGAAAGATGATGGATATGAAGATGGACATGGGCAGCAAGATGGTGGATACTGCCGGCAAAATGATGGATAGCGCCAATAAGATGATGGATAAGGCCACCGACAAGATGAAGGAGGCCGGAGAAAAAATGAAAGATGCGGGTAATAAGATGGTGGATCAGGCAAAAGATAAAGCCAAAGATGCAGCTGACAAGATGAAGTAGTTTTTGCTAATTATATTTATGAATAAAATCCCACGCAGGTAGCGCGGGATTTTTTATGCCATCCTTTTTTAGAGCCTTTATGTAAAAGAATGGAACGGGCGATATTTTTTATCGTAGTTACAGGAGACGTAGCAGCACAACAACAATTTATGCGGAAATAATTAAAAAAGTTGTAATATTGTAGGCTAATTGCTTATCTATTCTCATCTTATTTCCCAATGAACGATATAACTTTTTAGCGAAATTATATTCTTAAGATGAGATTAACCCATTCATTTTTGAATGGGTTTTTTATTCAGCAAAGAACCCTGAAGGCTCCGGCACACCTATAAGGTCTTTCATTTATAGATGATAATAGTAGTAGGGGCGGGAGCTTTTATGTCTTCTTTATTCTCCAGAAATTTGCGGATAATTATAAAAGCAACCAGCACCAGTATGAGCAGGATAACAATGGAAAAATACAGCCACAGGGGATTTTTAAGCTCTCTTTTTAATTTTCTTTCTTTCTTTCTTTCGAGCTGCTTCTTCAGGTGGGAGTTTAACTGTTCTACCAATGCGGTTACCTCTTTTTTGTCTTTGAACTTTTCAAGACCTTCCACCACATCATTCAGCATATCGGAATCAGCCATACTCTTTTCAAATTCATATTTTTCTTCTTCCTTAAGCTGATTACTTAAGTAGTCGAGCAACTTTTGATTGTCTATATCTTTATGGCCTCCGGATAATATGTCTAACAGGTCATCTTTCATTTTATTTCATACAAAATACCACTCATGGGGCCGGCTTAATTATTATTTGTGTTCCATCAATAAACGTAAGTTTCTTTTTCCATTCTGTATATAGCTTTTTACCTGCAGCATGGTAAAGCCGGTAATTGCGGAAATTTCGGCATAGGTTTTTTTCTGCAGGTAAAACAAACTTACACATTCTTTTTGTTCGGGATTGAGCTGCAGCATTGCTTCTGACATTTTGTTAAGCAACGCATCCTTTTCCATTAATAAATTTTTTTCTGTCGCTTCATCGGGTAACGCCGTCAGCTGCTCCTTTAGTTCAGTAGTCATTTTGCCTTTGGCCCGTAATTGCATCAGGCAGTAATTTTTTGCAATCATATAGATCCAGCTTTTAAAATGCTCCACCTTATACTTATGCAATTCACTGATGACTTTTAAAAAAATCTGCTGTACACTATCTTTGGCCGCCTGTTCATTTTTCAAATATTTCATGCAAACACCGAGCAGCAGTAAAGTATAACGCGGGAGTAAAATGCCGAGCCACTTATTGTCGTGATCGCGATAGAAATTTTGCAAAAGTTCGTTATCGTCCTGGTGGTTATATGTCTCCGGCATTACAACGGATTAGCATTTTTATAAATGAGATGTAAACATAAATAAATTCCATAATTTACACCGGAAACAAAGATGTAAGAAGTACCATGAGCTATACTGTGTGCTGCGTACCCATAAGCCCGCTGAGGGCTGAGCCTTCGCATAAATCTGAAATGGTTTCACAGCAATTATTTGGCGAAAAATCGATTATCAAAGAGGCAGCAAAAGATAACTGGGTAAAAGTTATATTGAAGTATGATGGCTACGAAGGCTGGTGCCAGTACAGCCATCTTGCCGAAATAGAAGAAGATCAATATTCACGCGTAGACAAGGAGCTTACGGCCGGATGGGTAAACGAGGTGGAATATAACGGCCACCTGATGTATGTGCCGATGGGCAGCGTATTATCAGCATTCAGAAATGGAAAAGCTTTCTGGAGAAAGAATACGGTTCATTTTAAAGGAGAAATCTGGAATCCCGAAGAAATAGAAATTAGCAAAAAGCTAGTAAGGCAGGTAGCTTATAAATTTTTAAATACTTCTTATTTGTGGGGTGGTAAATCAGTCTTTGGGGCAGACTGCAGCGGCTTTACCCAGATGACATACAAATTTTTGAATACGTACCTGCCAAGGGATGCATGGCAACAGGCGCAACATGGCGCGGTAGTAAACTTTTTACAGGAAGCGAATTGTGGGGACCTCGCTTTTTTTGATAATGAAGAAGGGAATATTATTCATGTAGGAATATTGCTAAGCGAGCATGAAATTATCCATGCCTCAGGAAAAGTGCGGATTGATAAAATTGATACGCAGGGCATATTAAACCTGGAAACAAAGCAGCGGACGCACCAACTGAGAATCATTAAAAGATTCTTTTGATAGTGGGTTGTGAGTGGTCAATAGCGAATGACTAAGAACCCATTACTAATTACCGGTCTTAGTTCCATACTTTTGCTTATACAATTCTATTGATTCGTTGATGATTTCAAATGCCTTTTCTTTTGTTTGAAAATCGTTGATCTCTACTTTTTTATTTTCCAGAACTTTATATTGCTCAAAATAGTTTTTCAGCACTTTTACAAAATATTCAGGTACATCATACATGGTTTTGATATAGTTCACACCCGGGTCTTTTGCGGCAACAGCAATGATTTTATCGTCTATCAAACCTCCGTCGATCATTTGCATATTCCCGATCACATAGGCTTCTATCAGGCATAAGGGATGTATAGATTCCGAGCACATTACCAGTATATCCAGCGGATCATCGTCTTTACCGAGCGTTTGGGGAATAAAGCCGTAATTAACCGGATAATGAAAGGAGGAGTAAATCACTCTGTCCAGCCTTAGTAATCCCGTTTTTTTATCGAGCTCATATTTTGTTTTGGAGCCTTGCGGAATCTCAATGAGTGCGTTTACAAGATGCGGCGCTTCGGAACCGTAATGAGCGCCATGCCATGGATGCAGTACATACATAAGGATAAATTGTGATGAATGAATATTTAAAAATGAATTGCAAAATGATTTTACTTTCCGGCTTTATACCTGATCACTTCCGCTTTTTCGAGCGTGATCAATCCCCCGCTTTTTGTCCGTTCAAAAAATTCTTCTACCTTTTTTGTAAATGCTCTTATTTTTTCTTCGGTATCCACTATCTCAATTACCAAAGGCAGATCAGCAGAAATTTCAAAAAGCTTCGTAGTATGAATCTTACTGTTAGCGCCAAAGCCCATAATGCCTTTTGTAACAGTGGCGCCGGATAAAGATTGCTTTTTCGCTTCAAAGACAATGGCTTCATATAAAGGCTGCTGCCCGAGCTTATCGGATTCGCCGATAAAGATGCGCAATAATTTTGCGTCAGGATTATTTTCCATGGCTAAAACAATTTAATAAGTGAAATGCCTCCAAAAGTAGCTGCCAGCCCGATTACCAGGCTGCTTATTACATAGCCGAATGCATACCACAATTGTCCATCGCGAAGCAGGCTGACCGTTTCATTGGAAAAAGTAGAAAACGTGCTAAAACCACCTAAAATGCCGGTTGCGAGAAAAAGGCGCCATTCCGAATTTATATTACCCCTTTCGCTAAATCCATATACCACACCTATCAGGAAACACGCGAGAATATTCACGGTGAGTGTTCCGTAAGGGAAAGTGGTTAGTATTTTATTTTGGATGAATAACGAAAGCAGGTAACGGAATATGCCGCCGATAAAACTTCCAATGCCTATAGCCAGGATTATTTTCATAATGATTATTGATCGCTGTTCAAAGTGTATTTAAAATCTACCAGCCAATCGCTCCCTTTCTTTACTAATTTTAATTTGGACGGTTTGTTTTTATAGGTATTGGCATACGTAATGATGGCGACGGAGTCAGACAAATTTTGTGTGGAATCAATGATGATACTGGCATTTTTATATCCGTCTTTTTCTGCATCGCTGCGCTTGGCATAAAAATCTTTGAAGGTGTCAAAATACAGCATATTGGTGCTGTCGTTTAAAAGATATTGCTGCGCCTGGTCAAAATTGCCCTGGAGGGATGCTTCTATAAAACCTCTTGCTGATTCCAGCGGATCTTTTTTGCTCACAGGGGCGGAGGGGGTACAGCTTATTATAACAGTCGTCACGAGAAAAATTGCTGCAAAAAGTTTATTCATCTTTGTATTTTAAAAAACTAAGGTAATTATCTTTTGCATTAAATAAAAAACTCCCGCAACACCGGGAGCTATAGAATTTCTTTTGTAAAAAATTACTTCATTGAGTCTTTCATCTGATTGATCATTTCTTTAGCGCTGTCCATCATTTTGCCGGCTTTTTCCATCTGCGCCGAATCCATCTGCATATTGTTCATATCCATGCCCCGCTCTTTCATTTTCTTTTCTCCCATTTGCATTAAGGTTGACTTATCGAAAGCTACTTTCCAGCTACCGTCTTCTTTTTTTAAAGTGAAGTCGGTGGACTCGCCTGATGTTTTTTCCTTCACGGGCACTGTGGCAACGTTGCCATTAATCACGGCATCGCCGAATTCCATATCATTTTTATTGAACCTGGACATGGCCGCCGTGTCTGCCTCATTCTGCTGCATTTGCATACCCATTTGAATCATGCTTACCATGCTTTCACTGTCTTTTGTGGATAGCTTTTTTGCCTTGTCAAAATCTTTTTTTGCGATGGCATCAAAAAAGCTGATAAGCACTGTTTTCGGGTCACCACCTCCGGCGCTGCAGCCTGCTATGATTATCAATGACGCTGTTAGTAAGGATGTGATAATTTTTTTCATATAAAGTTTTTTGGTCGGACAAATGTAATCGTTTTTAATTCAAGTAAATTATTGGATGTTAAATTTAATTCTCTTTATTACGTTGCACCACGGGTTTGTAAAAAGATCGTCGATAGTAACGAATCTTTTATTTGCAAAAACAGTTACAGGAATAACAATTGAATCCCGGGTGGCGCGGGCGACCGATTTGTAAACAAATTCAGAACAGTACATCCTGTCGTCAGTAGAAAGATCAAATTTCAGGTCGAACATCACCTGTTTTTTATAAAATTGCCGCACCGTTTCACAGAGGCTTTTATTTTCTGCAGGCGACAGTTTATACCTGTAAATGCCAAATCCCCTGTTTTCATATGGATTACAAAAAAGCTCAAACGGATCTCTTCGCAGTTTTTGATCGGGGTTCCATTCGCCGCCTATAGAATGATATACGAAGACTGAATCGTGTTCAATAGCGGCGATGCCGCAATGAGAATAAGTTTTGTCGTGCTGTGAAAGTTGCCTGAAGGTTTCACTGGCAAAGTCGCGACCGGTGCGGAGGATCAGATCACCCTGCCTTACCAGCTTTTTATAGTAATAAATGCTGTCTATTGCAGCAGTAACCATCTTTTCTTTTGCAAGTGAATCCTGTATCAGCCCGTTGTTTGTTGTGTCAGCATTTTTTTGAAAGCAGGATGAAAAAAATAAAAGGCAGCAATAAAGCCACCTTTTATTAAGTATGGTGTTTAAAATTGGGTTGGTCATCTGTTTTCGTCCATTTCCCTGGCCTTCTCTCTGTCATAAGCTTTTATTATTGCCTTAACGAGCTTGTGGCGTACCACATCTTCTTCATCCAGTTCTATGTGTCCGATACCATCAATATTTTTCAGAATACGAACTGATTTTTCAAGGCCGCTTTTCACTTTTGGAGGAAGGTCTATTTGGGTAACATCTCCCGTGATGATGGCTTTGGCATTGGCGCCGATTCTTGTCAGGAACATCTTCAGCTGAAGATCGGTTGCATTTTGCGCTTCATCCAGGATGATGAATGCATTATCGAGCGTACGGCCGCGCATATACGCCAACGGGGCAATCTCAATGGTACGCGTGGTCATATAATATCCCAATTTATCAGCAGGTATCATATCATCCAGCGCATCGTACAACGGGCGCAGGTAAGGATCAATTTTTTCTTTCAGATCGCCTGGCAGGAAACCGAGGCTTTCGCCGGCTTCTACCGCGGGCCTGGTAAGAATGATCTTTTTTACCTGTTTGTTTTTTAATGCCCGTACCGCGAGCGCAACGGCGGTATACGTTTTACCCGTACCGGCGGGGCCAATGGCAAATACAATGTCATTCTTATCTACTGCATTCACCATTAGCTTTTGATTGGTAGTGCGTGCACGTACCGTTTTGCCATTGGGTCCGAACACCAGGATGTCATTCGGATTTCTTTCAATGAAATTATCAATGGATTTCTCGTCATCGCCGCCGAGTATTTGCTCAAAGTAATTTTCAGACATGTGCCCGTTGCGTTCAAGATATTGAACCGCAAGATTGATCTTGTCCCGGGCATCCTCTATCTGCTCCGGGGCGCCGCTGATCTTTAGCTGTGTGCCGCGGCTTAGAATTTTTAGCCTGGGAAATTTCTTTTTAAGAATATCGAACTTTCCATTATTCACTCCGAAGAATTCAATAGGATTTACGGTTTCGAGGTTGATGATCGTTTCAGTCAAATGAGGTTAGTTTTAAGTTTACAAAATGGTTAGATGTTTTCAAATATAAAATTCACTTCAACTTTTCTACTAATTTAGTTATTAACATCCCGTTGAAAAAGTTAAAAATGATAATGCAGTAAATAAACAAAATGAAATAAAGAGCGCCAGATTTTTTTCCGATGAATTTTTTTTTGATACTTTCGGAGATAAATTGTTTAACATGAAAAAAAGCTTACTGGTTCTTTCCCTATGCATTGTGTGCGTGATAGGCTTCCAGGCATTCACCACCTTACATCAACCGACATTCAGAAATTTAAAAGTGCTTCCCCAGGATATTTCGAAAGGAGGTATTGACAGCGTCATGCACCTGTTTACTGCGTCATTGGGAGTAAGATGTGATTTCTGTCATGTGAGAAACGACTTTTCCAGTGACGAGAAGCCTGAAAAAAATATTGCGCGCAAGATGCTATTGATGACGATTATGCTAAACAAAAGTTATTTTAAAGAAATGGATGCGGATCATGATCACGACATGAGTGACAGCAGCCATGATGCTGAAATGGCGAATATGATGAGTGTGAATGTAGATACTACGCTGAATCCCGGCGACTATAAGCAAATATTTACAACGGTAAGCTGTTTTACCTGTCACCATGGAGAGCCGCATCCCGAC
Organism: uncultured Ginsengibacter sp.; assembly: GCA_964627765.1. GTDB lineage: Bacteria > Bacteroidota > Bacteroidia > Chitinophagales > Chitinophagaceae > Ginsengibacter. The sequence continues at coordinate 31,586 of CAZVKO010000015.1, forward strand.
TCAAAAGCACCGATGATGCCGCCGCCCCAATTTAAAGGACAACCCGGGCAGCAAGGTCCGCCACCCGGCCAGCCAAACGGAGATAAAGACGGTAAGTAAATAAACTGTTTTAAAATTTTTAAGAGCATGGTTCATTGAGCTGTGCTCTTTTATTTTTGCCGGCCTTATTCAATCTCGAATAACAGAAATTGTGTTTTTTGAAGCGGGTTGAAATTATTATCTGATACAAAAATCAGGGACTGTTTTCCGTCTGCAAGTTTTGGCCCGAATGTAACCCCCTCTATGTTGTCTATATAAATTCCAATATCGTCCATATTGAATAATAATTTTTTTGTGGCCGTATGCAACTCCATTTTACTTTTTAAAGAAGCCACATCACTGATGTTTTCTGCAGGTGAAAGATCGGTAATAAATACTTTGATGGTGCATGCCATTCGCCCGGTAGAAAACGAACGTTCTATGACCAGCAATTTATTATTGCCAAGATATAAAATATCGGGAATGCCGTTTATTTTAAAAGCATTCGCCGGTGTAGCAGGGTGTGCAATGGGATCGGTAATATAGGCATACTGTGCTACTGGTTTTTTTGTAACCATATCGAATTTTAGTATCCGGTTGAGCCCTGCAGAGTCATCCAAACCTGCGCGCGGGCCGTCATTATATAAAGGCTCTTCCACGCTTACGAATAAATTTTTATACTGCTCATCAAATGTTACTCCTTCGAAAACACTGTTCTGCCGCGGACCAGACTCATCTGCATGCATATGCAGCTGTAACGGAAGCTCGAATGTATCTATGTACTTTCCTTCAGGTGTTGTCTCCGTAACGGCAGGATCTTCCAAAACCAATTTCTCGGGCTTAACGATGCGTTCTCCTTCGCTGCTCCAGATAAATGTATTGGATTTTGGGTCGAAGCGCAATGCTTCCGGGTCAGGTGTGTGATAGGGGTCTGTGCGTGAGTTGGGATAATTTTTACCCGCCGAATCTTTTAAAAATCTTACATCCGTAAAAACCACGCTATCGATTTTATTATCTCCCAGCACGATGCGCGCCACATAAAACCGCGCAGGATTTTTTTCAGAGCGGTCGTCTGAGATCAGGTAATAATGTTTATCTGCCGGGTTATAGTCAATTCCCGAAAGGCCGCCGATGGTAGTATTCATAAATGGTGCATTGAAGGGAACATCATATTCATCAAGAAATTTCAGGTGATTTGAATCGCTCCATACATGCTGGTTCGTTGATGGCTTTATAACAGTACAGGAAACATACGTGAATAACAGGATGAGGAGGCCTATACAGGTTGATTTGTGCATAAGGAAAATTTTAAAAACAAATTTGAGAAATGTTTTGGTATAAAATGTGCTTTTGAATTTCAGTGGCGGAATGATTAACTTTAACTTAAATACGATTGCCCCCCATCCACCTAAAATCAAATCTATGAAACACGTTAATATTACAGAACATACAAGTGCTACCCAGCCGCAATGGCTGACACTTTTAAGAATTGCATTAGGATTGATTCTTTTCTGGAAAGGTATTACGTTTATAAGAGACGCATCCAACCTGCAGCAGCTTTTGCACTGGACAGCAATCGGGGTGGTGGATAAGAATACCCAGTGGATGGCATTTTTAATTACTTATATCAACCTGTTAGGAGGCTTATTTATTACGGCAGGATTGTTTACCAGAACTTCCTGTATAGTACAGATACCCATTTTATTTGGGGCTGTATTTTTTGTTAATAACAGGCATGGGCTTAATCAACCCGTGTCTGAACTGGTGATTTCCGCCATTGTTCTTGTGTTGCTCATTTTATTTGCTATAAAGGGCAGCGGAGCTTTATCCGCTGACGAATATTTCCGAAGCTATTACAAGGCGGGCGCCGAAGACGGGAACATGAAAAATTCTTCAAATCAAAAGTGAATCGCCGGTACTAACGGAGATCAGTGTACGAAAATCAGCTTTATCAGGGTGGTGATGCAAAAAAGAAAAAGGTTCGCAAGAATACGAACCAGTGAGATACAGCATTTCATGTGTTAAATAATACTGTCGTAAAGCTTTAAAAATTATTTTCGTCTGCGCTGGGGCCATAGCTTCCGGGGATGGGAATGTCCAGTAGTCTTAAAAATACTCCCAACTGGGCGCGGTGATGTATTTGCTGGCTCAGCGACATGCGCACCACCTCGATCTTTGGATCCTTACTGTAAATCTTTTCACCGTTTCGTAATGTCCACGGTTTGTCAAGCAGCTTTTCATTTTCAGGAACCAGAACAGAAAGCCCTTCTGCATAACGTTTTTCAAAAAACTCCATCAGCTCTTTATTTGTTTCGATTTTGGGAACCTCATACGGGTCTTTAAAATCGAGCTGGTCTGTGGTAAAGGTCATGTGGACCCATCCCGGCAGGTCGGCGATATGAGTAGTCAGTCTTTTCATATCCATACTTCTCGGATGAGGCTTCCAGTCCCACTTATCTTCGGGAACGCGCAGGAGCATTTTGCGTGTGGTGGCTCCTTCATCGGTAAACTGCTTTCTGAAATATTCAATGAATGTCATAGTGATTTGTTTTTGTTAATACAAAATAACTATCACCCAGTGACAACCCTATGTCAGCAGCAATTGAGAGGCTGAAATTTTTTTCAAAATATTTTCGGCAATTTCGGTAATGAGATCATTCAGTTGGGCCGGTTCAATAACCTTTGCACGATCGCCGAACAACATAAACCATCTGGCAAATCCCATGAGGCTGCCGCAAAGAAAGGTCATTCGTACCAGGCCGCCCGCTTCTTCCTGCGATACGAAACCATTATAATATTTCTGCTCGCCAAAATATTTTACAACATCCGGGTCCACATCAATTACTACTTTTTGTACCTCCTTTCCTGCCGACATTTTATTCACAAAACTTTGCAATGGCGGGTGTAATTTGGTGAAAGTTTCATCTGTAAGCAGCGCTTTCCTGATGCCGTCGGTTCTGAAATTCCGGTAATCATTACGAAGGCGGCACCAGGCAATTAGATACCAGTGATTGCTTTGAAAATAAATGCCAACAGGCTCCACTTTGCGCTGCAAGGTTTCATTTTTTTCTATGGAAGTATATTGAATATCCAGCACGGTGGCCGAGGCAATTGCTTTTAATAATTTGGAAAGATGAAGCTCGGGAGGCCTCTTATATACTATCGAAGGATGCGAGATCACCGCCACCTGCTCATCAATCTCTGCCATGTGATCTTTTTCATGCAGCCGGAGCACCGCCTTTATTTTATCGAGGGCCGAAGCATAGTGTGCAGAAGACTTTTCATCGCTCATGCTTTCCATCAGTTTCGATGCGGTGAGCAAAGCGGATGCCTCATCTTCGGTAAACATTACAGGGGGCAGCTTATAGCCTTCCATTAATTGATACCCGATGCCGGCTTCCCCGATTATCGGCACGCCGCCTTCTTCAAGCGCCCGGATATCCCTATACACGGTTCGCAGGCTGATAGAAAATTTATCGGCAATTTCCTGCGCCTTTATCAGCTTTTTACTTTGAAGCTGTATCAGTATTGCATTTAACCGGTCGATGCGATTCATTTGTGATGTACCAGGCTATAATTACTTAAAATATTTTTCGTAAAAGTAATTATAGTTTACAAGTTTGGTTAAATGGCGATGCGGGAAACGGGTAGGGAATTTTTAAGTGTAGCGCAGGAGATGTCTTAAGCGTAATCAATTTTACGTTCGCAGTATTTCTCGATTTTCTTTTTTAGCTCAGCCGGTTTGAATGGCTTCAGAACATAGTCGGTAAAGCCCGCTTCTTTTACCAGGGAGTCCATATTTTCAAGCAACGTGGCTGTAAAGGCAAAAACCGGCACATGGATGCCTTGTTCCCGGATTTTCCTTAATGCATCGTATCCGTTCATTTCAGGCATTTCAAGGTCCATCAGCACCAGGTCGAATTTATGGTATTTCAATAATTCCACTGCGTGAACACCGGTAATAGCCACCTTTATTTGCATTTGCCATCTCTGCAAAAATCCTTTTAAAATATTGGCGTTAATTTCATTGTCTTCGGCTATCAATATGCGCAGCCCGCGAATATCTTTTACAGGATGATTGCCGTTTGCATTTTCAGCATGGTTGGCCGATGAGCGGGCGGCTATGGTAAACGGAAGGGTAAAAAAGAATTTGCTTCCTTTTCCTTCTTCGCTGTCTACTTCCAGTGTTCCGCCCATGATCTCCACGAGCTTTTTACTTATCGCCAGCCCAAGCCCGGTGCCTTCATATTTTCGTCTCAGATTGTCAGAATGAATTTGGGAAAATGCGTGGAAGATTTCGTCCTGCTTTTCTTTGGGAATTCCTATGCCGGTATCTTTTACTTCAAAATAAATTAATATACCCTGCGCTGTATTTTCTTTCACCCGCACTGACAGTTTCACTTCACCGGCGAGCGTAAACTTAAGCGCATTCGATAAAAGATTTTTGATCACCTGGTTAAGTTTCATCTGGTCGCCAAACAGCGCAACCTGCTTTAAAGCGTCAATGTCAAAATCTGTTGTGAGCGCCAGGTCATGGTCGTGATATTGAGGATCGAAAAAAGTAATTACATCATCAATGCTCTCTTTCAGATTGAAAGCATTTTTCCGGAATTCCATTTTGCCGGCATCAATCTTGCTGAAATCCAGTATGTCGTTGATAATATCCAGCATGTGCTCCGATGAGTATTTCATAACGCCGATGTGCTTTCTGGCGTCACTGCTCAGCGATTCATCGAGAAGCGCCAGGTTGGCTGCGCCAATGATGCCGTTTAAAGGCGTTCTGAGCTCATGGCTCATCGTGCTGAGAAAACGCGCTTTTGATCCTGCAGCTCTTTCCGCAAAGATCATGGTACGCTTTACTTCCTTGCGTGCTTCAACCACCGGGGTCATGTCCCGGATTCTTAATATCTGCAATTCAAAACCGGCGGGCACTTCAGTAACAATATTGGTGGTAACAATTGTGTAAATTTTCTTTTTCGATTCATTTACAAATTCTGCTTCGCCCTCCCATGCCTCGGATACACGATTCATAAGCCGTTCAAGGTTAGGGCTGTCCATAGCAAGGTATCGCGTAAAAAAACGGGTCATGTACCAACCTTCAAAAGCATGTTCCCCGGAGATACCCAATAGCAACGCGGTCTGCTTATTGATATTAATTATTTCAAGAGACGACTTATCGTAAATAATGTGCGCATCTGCCGAATTTTCGAAAACCGCGGCAAATAAATTGAATGACTTCTGTGAACCTTTGTCTTTTTTACCTGAAAAAAGCCGTTTTATCGGTGATGCAGATACAGAAGTGGAATTTTGATTTTCAGGCTTCAAGGTCTCGGGTTTTTTAGGATTGGAATCTGCTCCAATAACGTGAAAAAGCATATTTTATTTGTTTTCCGGGCATTTTCATGTAAACGGAGTTGTGCCGGAGCCGGTTGTTATTGCCGGCCCGGTTTTGTTGCTGCTTCCGTATGCGGGGGCAGCCCCTCTTGATGCAATGCGGGTTAAAAGCAATTTATTATTTAGCCTGTTTTGAAAAATAAAAAGGCCGGATTAACGTTACAAGACATAGTCAATTGCAGCGCTATGAAAGATCATATTTTTGACTCCAGACTCGACACCGGTTTGCTTTTGGATCTTTATGACGATGACACGGAGCACGCTCTGATGGCTTTTAACGATTTTCTGAAAATGTCGCCCGTTTTGATGAATGAAGCAGAGCAGGAATTGTCAAAGGGCAGTGTTGAAGGCTTCAGGCAAAAAGTGCATAAACTTAAACCGATATTCAGCTATGTTGGATTACCCGGAATGACCCGGCAGGCTGAAATAATAGAAAAGAAATGTAAGGAAGCCGCCGGTAAGGATGAACTGAAGCGGCTGTATGACGATTTGAAGTTAAGTTTTGAAGACAAGTATGAACTGATAAAAGAAGAGACGACGAGACTTTCAACCATGTAAACCCATTTTATGAAATTCAAGTGTGTTATCCTTGATGACGAGCCCATGGCACGCAGCTTCCTTGAGCGATATTGTGCCAAAACTCCCGGATTGGAATTAGTGGGTTCTTTCAGCAATGCTGAAGAAGCTTTCGAATATATCAGGCAAAATGAAATTGATATTCTTTTTCTGGACGTGGAAATGCCGGGCGATAATGGTTTCCAGCTTTTGGATAAGCTGATGTACATGCCCAAAGTGATTCTTACCACTTCAAAAACAGAATACGCTTTCGATGCTTTTGAATATCATGTTATAGATTTTTTAAAAAAGCCCATTACCTATAACCGTTTTTTAAAGAGCCTGGAAAAAGCTACAAAATCTTCTGATAACATTGCAGTAGCCGGGAAGCCCAAAGAGAATGATTTTTTTATAAAGGCGGAAGGAAAGCTCATTCGCCTCAATTTTGATGATATTCTTTATATAGAAAGCGTGGGCGACTATGTGAAATATTTTACCGCTTCAAAAAATTATCTTACCCACAGCACGCTGAAATCAGTAGAAGAAAAGATGGGGCCGCACCAATTTATGAAAGTGCACCGGTCGTATATAGTAAATCTCAGGAAAATTAAAGATATACAGGATAACTCTGTTGTGGTAGAAGGTAAAGTGATCCCTATAAGCAAGTCTCTCAAGGCAGGTGTAATGCATAAGCTGAATGTTGTTTAAATTTTACGGCCTCAAAACCCCATATCCTTTTAATTATTTAATTTTCTTCAAAGCCGCTTTTTCTCATTGTCCGATACCTGGCCTCTTCAGAGATCATATTTCCGGGATGTGCTCCGGGCATGAACTGCTTTCCGGCTTTATATCTTTTCATAATCCTTATTTGTAATTCTTCCTTCACGCAGTTTTTTACTATTTGTCTTACATTCTATTCAAATCCGTTGATCAGGGTTATTGGTCGAAATAAGTAGCTCATTTAACGAAAAACGGGCTGCGCTGTTTGCAATTGTGACCATCTTTGTATTCAGAACACAGCGAAGAAAATGCGAAGCGTATAAGGCTGTAACACAAAATATCGACATCCGGGTTTACATTGGTTATAGAAAGAGATGCCCCCAAATCGGGGGTACTTTTTTGCATGGTATCCTGCCAATAAACAGCTTTTCACGCCCGGCCCAGGAGTATAGCTTTTCCTGGTATGGTCATTAAAACTGCTTAAGAATATTGGTCCCGGAATTTGAAATCGAAAAAAATGGTTCATTCATCTAAAGACTTTTGTTACTTATCGAAATACAGACTTATAAAATTCAGAGCTGCCGATCTTTGAACCGGATAATGAAAAAATCGTTAATCAATCAAAACAACATTGAGCCAAAGAAAACAAATCTAACTCTCTAAAACATGATGCATTGGAGTTGCAGGTTTCAAATACGGAAACTTTGCAACTCTTTCTTTTTATAAGGATTCCTGCTTATTTTTCCCGTGAAGCTATTTTTCTGATACATCTTCAAAAGTTTACTTTCTTTTTTCTCAATAGCGATATGCGAAAGGAACATCAGCGACGCAGTAAATTGTTATAATTAACTAAATTTCCATAGATGCGGCGGAATGGCGAAGCCGAATCCATTACTTTGCAAAAAATTTTTAATTCCCCTTTGCAATTTTATCCAGACAAATCTTCCTGTCCGTATTTTTTCATTCAAAAAAACGTCTATACTATCATGGCGAAAGGGGATTTTACACTTTTACTTCGAAGAACATTCCTGGTTGCCGTTGCCTGTATTGCATCAGCGATCGTTTGTGGCCAGGATAATTCCATAGACTCTGCCCGGTACAGGCACCAGGTGGATATGAAAGATGTGGTACACACGATCTTCAAAACCTCAAACACCCAAAAAAACAAAAGCAAAGATAATCTTCAATTTGCGGTGTTTCCCATAATCGGCTATAGCTCCAATACCGGGCTGGCTGCGGCAATCGGTGCCAATGCTGTTTTTACATTGCCAAAATCGGGCAAGGAGTCTAATGTTTACACCAGTTTTACCTATACCCAATTTAATCAAACGATTCTTCCATTTTCAGTAAATGTCTGGTCTAAAAATGACCGGTTTAATTTTATACTGGATAGCCGGTATATTAATTATCCGTCCTCCCTCTATGGATTGCGGGGTATATCCAAACTCGACAGCGGGTATTCAGTCAATTTTAGCTGGCTCAAGCTTCACGGATCAGTATTAACAAGGGTGGCAAAAAATCTTTATGGAGGTATCGGGTTGTTTTACGATTACTTCTGGAATATCGGAGAGGAGGGAGTGCCCCCGGTAACGCCTACCGATCAAAATCCTCTTGGCATTGGGTCAGCTTTTGAACACTATGCAGAAAAAAAAGTTCCCTCCCGGAAAGAGGTGGCCATTGGCCCCGCTTTCAGGCTTTTATATGATTCAAGGGATAACCCGGTGAATGCCGGGAAAGGGTTTTATGGCTCTGTACTTTTTCATCCTGCGTTTAAAGGCTGGGGCAGCGACACGGGTTGGAGCAGTCTTGTAATAGATGCAAGAAAGTATTTTTCCTTTTCTGACACACGTGAAAATGTTTTGGCATTCTGGGCGTATTACTGGCAGGATTTCGGCAAGCCGTCTTTCCTTCTTTTGCCGAGCACGGGCTGGGATGATTTTTGGAATACCGGAAGAGGATATTCGCAGGGAAGATACCGCGGCAAATCCATGCAATACCTGGAAGCAGAGTATCGCTTCCAGATCACTAATAATGGTTTGCTGGGCGGGGTAGTATTCACGAATCTTCAAAATTTTCCGAAAGAACTGTATACTTCCTATTCAAAATACCGGGATCGCGAGGGTATTGACGTTACTTCTCTGGCTGTGGGTACGGGTATACGGGTCAAGTTCAATAAATATTCAAAGACAAATGTTGCCGTAGATGTTGGATTCGGACAAGATGTTCCGCGGCCCTGGTTTGCGGTTAATCTTGGCGAAGTGTTTTAACAGAACAGATGCCAGATACTAACGTAAACGGGTATACGAAATAATTCGGTGAACCACGCACCACGGGCTTCATCACAATAGTTACTTTCCGGGTTTTACTATTTCGTTGTAGGCTGAGAGGAGCGCTTCCATTATTATTTCCCCGGGAACTTTATTGAGCTCAAAAGTTGTAGCTCCTTTTTCTCCCCATTTGTTGGGAACGGGGTAAATGTTTTTGTCTATTTTGCAAAAGACAGATTGCTCTGCCGGAGATAAAAAAATATTTGCAGTATTGTTCCTGGCAAGGTAGGTGGCGAACATTCTCCTTTTGATTACCTTAAACCCCAACCTGTCAAAATGCGGAACCTGCTCTGTTCCGGGAAAAGACAATGCCATTTCAATAAATGCCTTTTCGGTAACCATATGTACGATACTTTATTTTATAGCCGCCCGGGAAGAAGCGTGAATTAAAACACCTGAAAGATAACCAACTCCAGTGAATATAAGGGGAATGGCCAGCAAGATATCCGCTATATGCGCAATGATTTCTATTCTGGGTATCCTGCTCAGCGGAAAAACAATAGCGCCGAGGCATATCAATATGCCCACCCATATAGGTAGCACTTTTTTTACTGCAAGAAGAATCCCTAAAACCAATAAGCTTAATGGAAACAAAGGACCAGACCAGAAAAGCAGGATATTGAATGCGAGCGCATGGAAGGCTGCTTTGGTAAGATATATTTGATGGGATATGCCAAATGCCTCAGAAAAAACGCCGGCTATTCCAAAGTTCGCCCCACTGATGCATCCGAATATAGCAACCAGGTAGCCAAAGGAAGCATAATAGGGCAGTTCGTTTTTCAAAAGCTGAAACAAGGCGCCAAAAGCCGGAATCCAGAAAATCATAGATAGAACTATAACCGTGCCGCCGGTAATACCATACTCTCCCTTGTGCCAAAAAAATGTGGAGGCCCCAAGCAGTAAAGGAGCAATAATCATAGAAAGGCCTTTGAGCATCCGCCAGGGTGTAAGGGGAGGAGTTTGCATTATTTTTCTTAGACGACAAAACCTCCCGGTTGGTTACAAAGCCATTTTGCTGCTTAAGCTGCTTCTTCTGAAAATTCAGATGGGTAACAGGTACGTTTAGAGCGGCTGGCAGCTTTCATACCTGCATTTCGGATGCGCCTGTGAATACCTGCCGAAAATATACTCACCTTTACCGGCGCAAAGCCATGCTTTACCGAATGGGCTTTTGCAAAAATTTTATTTTCCCTGAACCTTTGCAATAAGATTTTAATCCGGTATTTTTAAAATATTACCGGCACTTATTCGTCGAACAATAGTAATCAGTATATCATGGGAAATATTATTTCGGTTCAGCACCTCACAAAAAAATACAAAGAAGTTATTGCAGTCAATGATGTAAGTTTTGATGTGGAAGAAGGCGAAATTTTCGGATTTCTTGGCCCCAACGGAGCGGGAAAAAGTACTACTATTAAAATGCTTACCACACTGCTGTTGCCCACATCCGGTGAACTCAGACTTGCAGGAACAGATGTAATAAAAGACCAGGCGCAGGCCAGAAAAGTATTTGGTATCGTGTTCCAGGATCCCAGCCTCGACGGCGATTTAACCGCTTATGAAAATCTCCAGCTCCATGCTGTTTTATATAAGCTGGACAAAAAGAAAACTGTACAACGCACAGAAGAATTATTAAGGCTCGTGGAACTATGGGACAGGAAAGATTCTCTTGTAAAAACATTTTCCGGCGGTATGAAACGCCGGCTCGAAATTGCAAGAGGATTATTGCATCATCCGAAAATCCTCTTTCTGGATGAACCTACTTTAGGACTGGATGCACAGACCAGGAATTTATTGTGGAACTATATTGAAAGACTGAATAAAGAAGAAGGCATGACCATTTTCTTTACCACGCACTATCTTGGCGAAGCGGAAGCTGTTGCCGATCGTATTGCCATTATCGACCACGGCAGAATGGTGGCTTTTGGTACGGGAGAAGAATTGAAAACGCAAACCGGAAAAGAAAATCTTGAAAAGGCCTACCTGGAACTAACGGGTACGGCTGTACGCGATGAAACGATAAGCAGCGCAGATAACAGGAGAGACCTGATGAGAAGAGTAATTGCCAACCGATAAAAATTTCTTATGAATGCAATTTATATTTTATGGCTCCGGCAGATGAAAAAATACAGGCGGTCCGGGTTACGGATGGTGCTGAGCATTGTGCAACCGCTGGTATATTTCCTGGCGCTGGGCTATGGTTTCAATTATATTTTTGAAAAAGCAGGCCATGGTAGTTATATACAATTTATCGTTCCCGGTGTGATTGCCCAGACCATTTTGTTCACCTCTATTTTTTGGGGCGCCAATATCATCTTTGATAAGCAATTTGGATTTTTAAAAGAGACATTGGTGGCGCCGGTTTCAAGAACCACGGTAATGTTGGGCGGATCGTTGGGCGGAGCTACCATTGCAGTAATTCAGGGGGTTGCTTTATTCCTGATTGCATTGGTGTTTGGATTTCATCCTTACAGTTGGCCGGCGCTAATGGGTACCGTTGTTTTTATGACGATGCTTGCATTTGCAATGGTCAGTTTCAGTTCAGCTATTGGCGCTGTGGTAAATGATATGCCCAGCTTTATGGCCGTTACCAACTTTCTGGTAGTGCCGTTATTCTTTTTATCAGGCTCTATGTTTCCGCTTGATAATATACCGGGCGTGATGAAGGTGATTGCTGCAGTGAATCCCTTATCCTATGCCGTAGATGCCATGCGCAGCACGCTTATTAATCAATCTCACTTTGGATTGATGACTGACTTTCTGGTAATGACGGGCACCATGATTGCATTAACGATATTTTCTATTCTGAGGTTCAGAAGGATCGAAGCGTAAGAAATTTAGTTGCAGCCTACTAATAGAATGCTCTGCCGGTTATTTATAAAAAGTTTTATTGTATTGCTTTCATAAATACTTTGCAACAGCAGGGGGGTGCAATAGATATTGCCGTTGGTAAGAAATTAAAAAATATGATACCCTACGTTTAATGAGAACCCGCGAATATAAATATCGGGATCCGGTGATTGGTTGCTGAGATTTTTTAATCCCCAATCGTAATTAATAAATACATTCCATTTTTTTAGAAATTTATAACCGGCATTAATGGCTATGCCAAAATCGGTCCTCTTAAAATCATCATTATCAGAATTACCAAGATGTACATCTTGTGTCTGGCCGCCGTTTTTATATTTCCCTGACAATGCATAAGCCATATATACTCCGATACCCGCATGTATCGCTGCCGTATTGTGGGCAACAGGAGTTATATAATTAATAAGCACCGGCAGTTGGAGGTAGTTAAGCGTGGTAATGGTTGTATTGCCGGCACCGCCAAAAGAGGATTTGGTTGACTTAATGACAAATTCCGGCTCTTCGGATAAGTACAGGTATATGGGTTTCTTTTGTGAAGGGGCGTTGCCATCATAGTATTCAGGATTTAAAGCACCGCCTACATCATCTTTTGCAAAAAATAATCCTCCTCCATGTACATTATAAGCTTCCGGAGCGCTGCCTCCCCAGATAAAACCTTCACTGAAAAGAATACCCAGGTTTCCGGCGACCCGTGCCCGGTCTTTTTCATCAGAGGCCGAACCTTTGTATTTAAATGTAATCGGATCCAGTTCCAGCGAAGCAACTGCCTCAGCATGTGCTCCTTCCCCGTTAATCTTCCCGTAAGCAAAAATTGGAGCAGACATTATCCCCGCATTCTGGGCAAAGCTTTGATTTAAAAAAATATGGGAAAGGAAAAGAATAGAAAAGAAAAACAGCTTTTTCATGTATAGAAATTTTAGCGGTAAACAATGATCGTCATGCCCTGGGATTAGTAAGCTAAAATTCCAATTGATTCAATATAAAATCAATACCTACTTCTAACTATTTTTAGTGTGCATAAGACCTAACAGGTTTTAAAAACCTGTTAGGTCTGTTCATTCCGCCTTAAAGGTATCCTCATCTTTATCCTCTATCCAGTCGTATTCTATTTCAAAAGCGATTTTTCTTGCTAAAGCTTCACCGTGCCGGTCGCTTATAAACCCTAATGCCATATCCATTCCGGCGCTTACTCCCGATGATGTATAAAATTTCCCGTCAACAACCCAACGGGCACTCTTGTTCCATTTTACTTTGTTGCTGTTTGTTACTACCCAGGCAAATGCACGTTTATTCGAAGTGGCTCTTTTGCCATCCAGCAGCCCGGTGCGGGCAAGCAATGCACTTCCGGTGCAGACTGTCAAAACAAAATGACTGAGCTTTGATACCTCTGTAATTCTTTCCAAAAGATGTTTATTCTCAACCTCCTTTCGTGTTCCGAAGCCGCCGGGAATTAAAAATATCTCAATTTCACTTTTTATATCTTCAAGGCTTTCGGTAAAAACAGATACGCCGTGTTTGTTTTTGATTAAACCACCGTGAGGGGAGTAGAATTTGATCGAATATAAATCTGTCAGTCGCCCAAAAACTTCGACCGGTCCGTAAACGTCCAGGGTTTCGAAGTCGTGGAAAAGTAAGATTGCTATGTTCATTCTGATTTTCTTAAAATTTTTATTGTACAGGTTTTATCGGGAGATGATATTCGAAAAAAACTTATTTAGTCTCAGAAGCTGTTTGAAAATGATTCCCGAAAATTTTGTATTTATTTTTTTAGCCCGGTTTTAAACCCTTAAGAAATTAGAACACTAATCGTTCTGCTTCTTAATGCTCTTAACCCCTTAACCAACCTTAATGGTAAAATATTCAGACTAAATTTTTTTATAGAGGGTATTATCGCTAATGGCAATTTTAAACAGGCTCTCAGGTGGTGCTCCCTATGTCATTTCTCTATACGACAGCCAACCGGTGAGGCTGCTTTTATCCCTGATGTAAACAACCCTTGAGCGGCCTCTGCTAATAACGGGTTTAAGCATCACATCTTAAACGTCTCCAAAAACTTTGTCGTGAAGTTTCCGGCGCGGAAGTTTTCATCTTTCATGAGCTTTTCGTGGAAGGGTATTGTCGTTTTTACTCCTTCAATAACATATTCGCTCAAGGCACGGCTCATGGTATCTATGGCTTCTTCGCGGGTTTGGGCAACTGCTATCAGCTTACCGATCATGCTATCGTAATAAGGAGGGATCACATAACCGGCATAAGCATGGCTGTCGATACGTACACCATGACCGCCCGGCTGGTGCAATACGGTTATCTTTCCCGGAGAGGGACGAAAATCATTATAAGGATCTTCTGCATTGATCCTGCATTCTATGGCATGCATTTCGGGATAATAATTTCTTCCTGAAATTTTTTCTCCGTTGGCAATTTTTATTTGTTCTTTAATGAGATCATAATTCACTACTTCTTCGGTTACGCAATGCTCCACCTGTATCCTCGTGTTCATTTCCATAAAATAGAAATTGCGGTGCTTGTCCACCAAAAATTCTATAGTTCCCACGCTTTCATAATTGATAGCAGAGGCGGCTTTGATAGCAGCTTCACCCATTCTTTCTCTCAGTTCCTGGGTCATAAACGGGGAAGGCGATTCTTCCACCAGCTTTTGATGGCGTCGCTGAATAGAACAGTCACGTTCACTCAGGTGACAAACATTTCCATACTGGTCGCCTGCAATCTGTATTTCTATATGTCGGGGCTCTTCCACAAATTTTTCCATATAAATGCCGTCGTTCTTAAATGCAGCAGCAGCTTCTATACGTGCCGTATCAAAGGCTTTCTCCAAATCTTTTTCCTGCCATACTACGCGCATGCCTTTACCGCCGCCGCCGGCGGTAGCTTTTAATATTACGGGATAGCCAATTTCAACAGCAAGTCCTTTTGCATGATCCAGGTCTTTTAATAAGCCTTCACCCCCGGGCACTACGGGCACACCTGCTTTTATCATTGTTTCCTTTGCCGTGATCTTATCGCCCATAGCATTGATCATCTCAGGAGTAGGGCCTATAAATTTTATCTGGTGATCCTTACATATCTGTGCAAACTTGGCATTCTCTGCCAGAAATCCATAGCCGGGATGAATACCATCTGCATTGGTTATTTCTGCAGCCGACATGATATGGGGAATGTTCAAATAACTGTCTATGCTTGCGGGCTTGCCGATGCATACGGCTTCATCTGCAAAGCGAACATGCAGACTGTCTTTATCTGCAGTGGAGTAAACGGCAACAGTTTTAATTCCCATTTCCTTGCACGTCCTGATCACACGCAGTGCAATTTCTCCTCTGTTTGCTATAAGTATTTTGTTAAACAAGACTTCTTAATTTGAAAATTTAGGAATTTGAAAATTTGATGATTTGAAAATTTGAAAATAGATTACCATACCTTAATCAGCAAACAGGTTTTTGATCATTTTCAAATTAACTCATTTTCAAATTTTCAAATTGGTTACAAAGGTTCTACCAAAAACAGTGGCTGGTCAAACTCAACCGGGGACGCATCCTCTACCAATACTTTTACGATTTTGCCCGCTACTTCGCTTTCAATTTCGTTGAATAGTTTCATAGCTTCTATGATACAAACCACCTGGCCTACCTGCACTTCGTCGCCAACGTTTACAAACAAGGGTTTATCCGGTCCCGGCTGGCGGTAAAATGTGCCGATCATCGGGCTTTTTATTGTCAAAAGATTTTCTGTTTTGGTGGCGGCTGGTTCAGGTGTTTTGGCAGCTGGCGGAGGAGGGGCAGGGGGCAGAGTGGGTTGGGGTATTATCTGCTGATGCATGGGAGCCATCAAATGTGGCACAGCCTCCTTCTTTTGTTTAATGGTAATCTTAAAATCTTTTTGCTCAATCGTAAGTTCACCGATATTGCTTTTGTTTACAAGCTTTACCAGTTCCTGAATTTGTTTAATGTCCATAGCTGAAGATTAAATTAACTAATGGCGAACCAATCGCTAAGATAGGGGATTAATTTGTGAGTTGTCAATTGTCAATGGTGAGTAAGTAGTCTGCACAAAATCCCTATTGACCAATGACTAATGACCAATGACTACTCCTTCACCCTCTCCACATACTCGCCTGTTTTCGTATTGATGCGGATCAGTTCCCCTTCGTTTACAAATAGAGGAACATTTACGGTGGCGCCGGTTTCTATAGTTGCGGGTTTTAATGTTCTTGTTGCGGTGTCGCCTTTTACGCCGGGTTCGCTGTAGGTTACTTTCACCACAATTTTATCAGGCAGCTCCACGCCCATCGGCTGATCGGTTTCCCCATTTATTAAAACAGCCACTTCCTGGCCGTCTTTCAGAAACTGCGGTGCATCCACCATTTCGGGTCCCACGGAAATTTGTTCATACGTGGTAGTATCCATGAAGGTGTAACCGGTATCATCTTTATATAAAAACTGGTAAGGTTTTTTTTCGACCCTTACCGGGAAAATAGTTTCGCCGCTGTTCCATGTTTGTTCTATGGTGCGGTTGTTATCTACCCCTTTCAGCTTCGCCCATACTTTGGCAGCCGCACGTGCTGTTTTATTTTGCCCGAATTCCACAACGGTATAAAGGCTCCCGTCAAGTTTAATAATAAGTCCTGTCCTGATATCTGCAGTAGTAGCCATAAAAATTTTTTGAGGTGGCGAAGGTAAGAAAATGACACAAAAGTGAGCACAATTGAATTTGAAAATTTATCAAAGATATTCCGGCTCAATTTTTAAATTTTCACATTTCACAATTGTCCTTTGATATATTTTTGATAAAAATTATTCCCTTGAAACAAATCATCTTATCGTGTCTTGTTGCTTTTATTTCAGCAAGTGCCTTTTCGCAATCCGATTCAACAGAGCCTGTCTATCTCCGTTATCCGACCATACCGGAATTTACCATCAGCAAAGTTACCGACAGCACCGATTTTACCAGGAACAACCTGAAGAAGCATGAACCGGTAGTTTTTATGATCTTCAGCCCGGAATGCGAGCATTGCCAGCATGAAACAGAAAAGATCATCGCCAATATTGATCAATTCAGGAAAAAGGATATTCAGCTGGTAATGGTCACCTATCTTCCTTACAATGAAATGGTGGATTTTTATAAAAAATATAAGATTGCCGATTACCCTGCGATCACTATGGGGCGCGATGGGAAATTTTTCTTTCCTGTATTTTTTAAGGTAAGAAACCTGCCTTCCTTTTACATATATGATAAGAAAGGAAAATTTGTGAAACAATTTGAAGGAAGTGTAAATACGGACCTGATCACCGGCCTGCTCTGATCAGTCCTTGATAAATTTACTGCTCAGTTGCTGCTGCTGCCCCACAGTGATCCTCACAAAATATACGCCCGCATGAAGGCCACTAACGGATATGCTTAGACGAGTATTGGTAGAGGCAGCCCTGAACTTTTTTACCGTTTTGCCGGTAGCATCCTGGATCGTTACATTAATCGCATCTTTGATTTTGGCCCGGCCTGTATAGTTAAGATTCAGCATGTCATGTACGGGATTGGGGGCAACCTGCCATGCAGTGACAGGCGTGGTTTCAGGAACATCCTCCCCGCGGCTTATCCTTTTTTCTGTTGGTTCATTATTGGTAATTGTTTCATTTGTGGCGGATGATTCGTCAGTATTGGCTTCAGGCCTGTGCACACGGTATCTTTCTTCCACGGGATTTTGCACCTCAGTGGTATTCGACATTTCAACAATGTTCTGATTTTCGTCATATACTTTTACCCTGTAATACAATTGTCCTTCATCGGTAAAATGATCGCGATAGGCTAATACAGTAGCAGCGTTATAACTTCTGAAAACGGGATTGGCGGCAGCAGGTTCCCACACCACGCCGTCCGCGCTCTTATATAATATATAGGCAGTGCTTCCGGGATAGTCAACCATATTCCATCTCAGCGTAACCATTGGGTTTCCCGGATGGGTAAACGCTATAAGTTGTATGGATGCGGATGCCGGAAAGTAAAATGAAGTGAAGATGATGAGAAAGGCAGTTGATAGCTTGATCATTGGTTCTTTTTGCTTCAGACTATTAAATTAAGCTAAAGAAAAAGGAAGTGTAGTTAATGAGTTGTAAAAGTTGATTGCAGCTGCATCAATGTTTGCAAAATGTTGATAAACCTGCAATAGGGCAATGTCATATTTTTAATTACCAATAACATTTACCTTTGGCCGGAATTTTTTACCATCAAATAAATAATATACAATGAAAGTAACTGTAGTAGGTGCGGGTGCGGTAGGCGCCACCTGTGCCGACAATATTGCCAGGAAAGAGCTTTGCGAAGAGCTGGTTTTATTAGACATCAAAGAAGGCTTGTCAGAAGGTAAGGCGATGGATTTTATGCAAAGTGCCGCTTTGCTCGGAAGCGATACGAAAATTATTGGCAGCACCAATGATTATAAAAAAACTGCGGGCAGCAATGTAGTGATCATCACCTCCGGTATTCCGCGCAAGCCGGGCATGACGCGGGAAGAGCTGATCGGCATCAATGCGGGAATTGTAAAAGGCGTTGCACAAAATATCCTGGAACAGTCTCCGGACGCCATCATTATTGTTATCAGCAACCCGATGGATACTATGACCTATCTGGCATTGAAAGCTACCGGTCTTCCCAAAAACCGCGTAATTGGTATGGGTGGTGCGCTGGACAGCAGCCGGTTTAAATATTATTTGTCTGTTGCATTGGGTTGCTCCATGCAGGATTTGCAGGCAGTTGTAATCGGTGGTCACGGTGATACTACGATGATTCCTTTAACAAGACTGGCCACTTATAACGGAACTCCTGTTTCTAATTTGCTCGATGCAGAAACATTGAAAAAAGTGGCTGCTGATACAATGGTGGGTGGCGCTACGCTTACCAAGTTACTTGGTACCAGCGCGTGGTACGCCCCTGGCGCTGCAGGCGCCGCTTTGGTGGAATCCATAGTCCGCGATGAAAAGAAACTGATCCCCTGCAGTGTGCTGGTTGAAGGCGAATATGGTCAAAAGGATATTTGTATTGGTGTGCCGGTGATTCTCGGAAAGAGCGGATGGGAAAAGATTATCGACTTTAAGCTGAATGACGAAGAAAAAACACTGTTCAGCAAGAGTGCAGATGCGGTAAGGAGTATGAATAGTGCATTGCAATTATAATATTGTGTTTACGATTATTTAAAAATGACAGGGCAGCCTGTCATTTTTTTGCCCCCTGTGTTTATGGAAAATATTTGTCCAGCTTGTTGGGAATCAGATAAAGAATCGGCGTAATAAAATAAATAAAGATACTGGCCCACGGGAAGAAGAATGAAAGTACGATAGCGGTTGCATACAATATCGGCGAAATCAAAAACAGGAAGCCGGCCTCCTTTTTTACTTCAGGTGGTACCGGGTGTGAATGCAGTGATGGACGCCTGATTCCGTACGTCCATTGCGCATACAAACTCATATTGCACATGCTCAGGTTGAGCCCGTAAGTAAGAATAGCATACCATTTCAACGTATTGACAGCAAGAAATTTTGTACTGAACGGTACAAGGCAAACGATCATGTAAAAAAGAACACCCAGAAAAATGAAATAACGATTGGTGCGTGAAATATATTCAAACACCATACGATGCCCGAACCACATGATGCCTAAAACAACAAAGCTGATAAAAAAGCAAAACAATTCCTGCCTTATTTCATACAAACCCGACCAAAAATCATGAAATGAATTTCCTTCTATGTGCGGAATCTTTAATTCAATAACCAGTACCGTCATTACAACGCTGAAAATACCATCCCCAAGGGCCTCCAGCCTCCCGGCGGACATTGATAGCTTTTCCTGGTTCATAATATTCTTCCTAAGTTAAAAATTCGCCGGAACAAATAAGAAAAATTTATTTAATAAAATCGCCCTAAAAAAAGTTGATTGAATCCATGGAATATTAATGATCTTTAATGCAAACTTTTTAATTACAAATGATGAACAGGATAATCCGGTATTTCAGTCTTCTCTTATTGTTGATTCTGAGTCAACCCTCTTTTGCCCAGCAACCTCCGTTCTATGATGAGATACAACATTTCAAAAGTATGGACAGCGCGCATTTCCCTCCGCGAAATGCGATATTGTTTGTCGGGAGCTCTTCTTTCAGAAAATGGACGGATGTGCAATCCTATTTTCCGGAAGAAACCATTATTAACCGTGGCTTTGGCGGCTCTACATTAAGCGATGTAATTTATTATGCCCGCGATATCATTCTTCCCTATCATCCGCGGGAAATTGTAATCTATTGCGGCGAGAATGATTTGGCGTATTCAGACACCATTACGGCACAGATCGTTTTTGAAAGATTTAAAAAACTTTTTTCCATCATTCGCGCCCATATGCCTCACATTCCTGTGGTGTTTCTGTCAATAAAGCCCAGCCCTTCAAGAGAAAGATTAATGTCCGAAATGGCGGAGGCTAATAAGCTTATCAGTAATTATATCAAAAAACAACCCCGTACTTTTTTTGTAGACATATATCACAAAATGCTTGACAGCCAAGGGAAACCAATGGCGGATATTTTTTTAGATGATAATCTTCATATGAATGCAAAAGGCTATCACATCTGGCAAAAAGCTTTACTGCCTTACCTTCAGCCTGATAAAAAATAACGGTAAAGGATATACGAAATATATTTTGGGAAATATTCTTTTAAATTAAAAATAAGCGCCTTTGTCTCTCTTCGTGCCTGCTGTCTTTGTGGTTCAAACAAGGGCCGAAGTGTGAAAGATAAAATATATGAACAGGGAAGCTGCTCTTGAAAGAATTAAAACAACTACAGAATGGGAAGTGCTTGTAATCGGAGGCGGCGCTTCCGGTCTCGGTATTGCATTGGAATCTGCCAGCCGGGGTTATACTACACTGTTAGCAGAGCAGGCTGATTTTGCAAAATCGACTTCTTCAAAAAGTACCAAACTCGTGCATGGCGGCGTTCGTTATCTCGCGCAGGGAAATATTGCGCTCGTTCGCGAAGCGAGCATTGAAAGAGGATTGCTGTCGAAAAATGCACCTCACCTGGTAAAGAATCAAACCTTCATCGTACCCGTCTATACCCGTTGGAGCTCCTTAAAATATACGCTGGGCCTGAAGTTGTATGACTGGATATCAGGCAAGCTCAGTTTGGGTAAATCTGTTTTTATTTCCCGCAGGGAAACTCTGGAAAAGCTCCCGGGTATTAATTCCAAAAAATTACACGGCGGCGTGCTATACCACGACGGACAGTTTGATGATGCAAGGCTGGCCATCAATTTGGCGCAAACCATTTTTGAGAAGGGAGGCATAGCCATCAATTATATGAAAGTGGAAGGTTTGTTGAAGGAAGGAGAAAAAGTTTGCGGAGTGAAAGCAGCTGATGTGGAATCCGGTGAACGGTTTTTGATAAGATCAAAAACAGTGATCAATGCAACCGGCGTTTTTACCGACAATATTTTGCAGATGGATAGTCCTGCCGCAAAAAGGACCATTTCTGCCAGTCAGGGAGTCCATTTGGTAGTTGACCGGAAGTTTTTCCCCGGCGACAATGCGCTGATGATTCCTGAAACGAGCGATGGGAGAGTATTGTTTATTGTACCCTGGCACAACAAACTTTTAATGGGTACTACCGATACTCCTGTAAAAGCTATTTCAGCGGAGCCTGCCGCCACGCAAACGGAGATCGACTTTATTTTGAATACGGCGAAAGATTATCTAACGGTGCCGCCTGCACGAAAAGATGTGTTGAGTGTGTTTGCAGGCTTGCGGCCGCTGGCTGCTCCGGAAGAAGAAGGGAAAAACACAAAAGAGATTTCGAGAAGCCATCAAATTATCGTTTCTGGCTCCGGGCTGTTTTCCATGCTGGGTGGCAAATGGACCACTTACCGGAAAATGGGTGAGGACATGATGAATGAAGTGGAAAAGAGAATGCAATGGAAGCATGTTGCATCTGTCACAGGTTTATTGCATATTCATGGATATACTACGCCTGCTGATATGAGCGATGCATTAAATTTTTACGGCAGCGATGAAAAGCCGCTAAAAAATATTTTAACCGGAGAGGATATTTCTATCAGTGAAAAATTTGAATTGAAAAAATCGCAGGTCATTTGGGCCATCCGTGAAGAAATGGCAAGAACGGTGGAAGATGTATTAAGCAGAAGAACCAGGTGCCTGTTGCTGGATGCCCGGGAAAGCATTCGGGTAGCCCCCCGGGTTGCCGAAATGATGGCCGGAGAAATGAATAAAGATGAGGATTGGACCAAACGGCAAATTGATGATTTCAATTTTGTCGCTAAAAATTATGTCTTGTAAAGAGCCGGATATTTGTTTGACTTAATTTTAATAATTTAGATTTCGTTACGCCGCAAATACGATTGCATGTCAAAATACATCTTATCCTTCGACCAGGGAACAACCAGCTCACGTGCTATTATTTTTGATAAAACGGGAAATATCAAAGCTGTTGCGCAGAAGGAATTTACACAAATTTTTCCGCAACCCGGTTGGGTGGAGCATGATGGAAATGAAATCTGGTACACACAACTGGGCGTAGCCGCGGAAGTAATCGTAAAAGCCGGGCTTACCGTTCATGATATTGCAGCCATAGGAATCACTAATCAAAGAGAAACGACGTTGGTATGGGATCGTACTACACAGCAACCTGTTTACAATGCCATCGTGTGGCAGGACCGGCGTACTTCTTCCTATTGTGATGAACTGAAGCAGCAGGGACATGCGCCTGCTGTTCAGCAAAAGACCGGGCTGGTGATCGATGCTTATTTTTCCGCTACCAAAATAAAATGGATACTCGATAATATTCCGGGTGCAAGAGAAAGAGCGGAAAAAGGAGAACTGTGCTTTGGTACGGCTGATACCTGGCTGCTATTTAAGCTTACTAACGGTAAAGCGTATGCGACGGATGTAAGCAATGCATCGCGAACCATGTTATTCAATATTCACACACTGCAATGGGATGATGAATTGCTCAGGTTATTCAACATTCCGCGTTCGGTTTTGCCGGAAGTAAAATCCAGCAGTGAAGTGTACGGACATACACAACAGATACTGAGTGCGGCCAGTATTCCCGTGGCGGGCATTGCGGGAGATCAGCAGGCTGCATTGTTTGGCCAGATGTGCACCAAACCCGGCATGGTAAAAAATACTTACGGTACCGGTTGCTTCATGCTGATGAATACAGGTAATTTACCGGTGATGAGCAAAAACAATTTGCTTACGACGGTTGCCTGGAAGATTGGGAATGAAGTATCATATGCACTGGAGGGAAGTGTGTTTATCGGCGGAGCAGTAGTGCAATGGCTTCGCGATGGATTGGGAATTATCAAGACATCAAAGGATATAGAAAGGCTTGCTGCTACAGTAAACGATAATGGGGGCGTTTATTTTGTTCCTGCCTTCACGGGCCTTGGCGCGCCTTACTGGAACCAGTTTGCAAGAGGCGGTATATTTGGCATTACCCGCGGCATAAAGGATGGGCATATTGCAAGAGCCGCTGTTGAAAGTATTGCGCTGCAAACAATGGATGTATTGCATGCGATGAATGCCGATGCATCATTGCCGGTACAGGAGTTGCGTGTAGATGGTGGCGCTACAGCCAATGATATGCTGATGCAATATCAGAGCGACATTCTTAACTGTAAGGTGATACGGCCAAAAATAACTGAAACCACGGCACTGGGCGCTGCGTATCTTGCCGGTCTTGCTGTTGGCTACTGGGAGAATACCAATGAAATTGAGCAGTATTGGCAGGCAGAGAAGAATTTTACACCAGGCATGAATGATGAAGCAAGAAATAATATTGCACATGAATGGAAGAGAGCGGTGAAGGCAGCGATAATGTGGGCGAACGGGTAATGTTATTACACGAATTAAATGCACGAATTACACGAATTGATTATTATAATTGACCGGTAACTCATGACGATTGACTAATAACTAATGACCAATAACTAATTAACTAACTATGTCTATTTTTTTAAGCGAATTTATCGGTACTGCCATCCTGATTGCATTTGGCAATGGCGTGGTGGCGAATGTATTGCTGCCAAAATCAAAAGGCAACAACGGTGGATGGATCGTAATTGCATTCGGATGGGCCATTGCCGTATTTGTTGGAGTATATATTTCTGCCAGGGCAAGCGGCGCCCATTTGAATCCTGCTGTTACCGTTGCGTTCCTGTATTTACATAAGATCAGCAGCGCTGCGGTTCCCCAATATCTCGCAGGCCAGTTGCTGGGCGCTATGGCCGGCAGCCTGCTGGTGTATCTTTTGTACTGGAAGCATTTTGATGAAACGGATAATGCAGAGCTTATCCTTACCATATTTTCTACCGGGCCTGCCATCGACAGCCCGTTTCATAATTTTCTTACAGAGTTTGTAGCCACGTTCATTTTTGTTCTTTGCGTTTTATTTATTGCTGCGCCTGCGAGCAGCCTGGGCGCATTGGATGCGCTACCGGTGGCCTTGGTGGTTTTGGGTGTGGGCCTGAGTTTTGGCGGGCCCACCGGGTATGCCATAAATCCTGCGCGTGATCTTGGGCCGCGAATTTTGCACCAGCTAATGCCTATCAAGCACAAAGGCTCAAGCCACTGGGGATATGCTGCAGTGCCCGTTTTTGGTCCGCTGGCAGGAGGGTTGCTGGCTGCGGTGATTTTTAACTTTTTATAACGCCAACGTATATACGAAATTGGTTCCCGGATGATATCTGAAAAGGAGCATACATTTTAAGCAGCTTTTTATGTCAATTATAATTTCAGCAACTTAAACGCATGCGTCCATTGATTGCGGATAAATCCGGGGATACACCAAAGGATACACAAAGGCTCGATAGCGCGTGCAGCCTCCACTTTACCCATGTCTTCTGTTTCCCATCCAAAAGCAGTAAGGATATCAGTGACTTCTTTTTTTGCCTCATTGTCATTACCACAAATGAACATGGTAGGCTTACCGTCTTTAAAATGGGGCTTATACATAAGGGCATTGCCAACACTATTAAATGCCTTTACCACCTTTGCTTCAGAAATTGCTTTCTGAATCCTTTCCATCAGCGATTCATCCGGTGTAGTGAAGAATTTCAGTACACCATTCACAGGTGGTGCTGCAGCTATCGGGTTAGTAGTATCTATTACAACCTTGTTTTTGAAATTATCTGTATCTGCCAGTGAAATCGCTTCTTCCGCTCCGGAGCCTGCAACGGCCAGCACGAGCAATTCACCGAATGCCGCTGTTTCTGCAAATGTGCCGGTCCGGATGCCCGGATTTTCATTTTTAAATTTTACCACTTCTTCTTTCGAAGTATTTCTTGTGCCTAACATTACATCGTGACCTTCGCCTGCAAATGCTTTGGCCAAAACCTGGCCAACAATACCAGAGTCGAGAATTCCTGTTTTCATAATTTTATTTTTTAGAAATGATTACTGACAATTTCTGATCCGGGTATGCAAATATATTCACAATAGCAGTGTCTTACGACCGGCCTTGTTGTCTTTTATTTAAAGATGAAGGCAAAAAGAAATATTTATAATTAGTAATTGACTATGCCATTCTTAGTGTATCCGTTGCCGTTAGTAATGATAGCTTTCCAAACCGGCGCTATTTTTAAATAATACAGAGCCTTGATTTTGCAATGTTAAAGTTGAATTTTTAATTTCCCGCCATGTCTGCAAAACCCGGAATATTATACCAAAACAAATTAAGAAAATTGGAAATAGTACCCGTCATCGAAAAAGTTGATAAATGTCGGTCCACTTTACCACAGAGTTGCTATATTCGTGTAAATCAATCTATTCATGGGTGCTTCATCGCTGATTGTTTTAATTATTGCTGCGGTTGCTTTTTCCGGTATTGCCATTATGCTTTCCAGGTTTGTTTTAAAGCCTACCACAAACAAGCAAAAGGGAGAGCCGTATGAATGCGGCATTCCTACAAAAGGAAAGACGTGGATACAGCTCAATGTCGGCTATTATCTCTTTGCTCTTATGTTCCTGATTTTTGATGTAGAGCTTGTTTTCCTGTATCCGTGGGCCGTGGTGGCGAAGAAAGCGGGGTGGATAGCATTTACAGAGATCACCATTTTCTTTTTTATTTTATTTACAGGGTTTTTATATGCACACAGAAAAGGAGCGCTGAAATGGATGTAATGCCCTCTTAGCTTCCCGAAGGGGAGAAAAAGAAGATAGCTGTTGAATGGAAATTTGCTGAATAATCAAGCAGAAATTTTTGGATGGATAATACTGAAAATAAACTGATGGATTCCAACTCCTCCCTTTCGGGGAGGCCGGGTAGGGCCGCTTTCCCCGGGCAGATACATGAAACTCCCGGCGGTGGAATAGTGCTCAGCAAGCTCGATGATGTGATCAACTGGGCAAGGTCAAATTCTCTTTGGCCCCTGACTTTTGCTACCAGTTGCTGCGGTATTGAAATGATGGCAGTAGCTTCCGCGAAATATGATTTTTCAAGATTTGGTTTTGAAGTGGCAAGGGCAACGCCACGACAGGCAGACGTTATCATCATTGCAGGCACCATTGTCAACAAGATGGCTCCTGTTTTAAAAAGGTTATACGACCAGATGGCCGATCCGAAATATGTGATTGCAATGGGAGCCTGCGCCATCAGCGGCGGCCCGTTTTTCTACAATACATATTCCGTAGTGAAGGGCGCCGATCATGTGATACCGGTAGATGTGTATGTTGCCGGCTGCCCGCCAAGGCCGGAAGCTTTATTGCATGCATTAATCACATTGCAGCATAAAATAAAAAGCGGGTTAACGAGAGAGCAGATAAGAACAGGCAAAGAATAGATATGCTGAAAGAAGAACTAAAACAAAAAATTACGGAACTGCTTCCTGCCGCTGCATTTGATGAAGGCGGCGAATGGCTGAATATAAATATGGAAGCCAATGCATGGCCCGCATTTGCACGACAACTGCGCAAAGATGAATCCCTTTTTTTCGATTATCTTTTTTGTCTCACCTGCGTTGACTGGAAAACGCATTTATCCATGGTATATCACCTCACTTCCACGAAGCACCGGCACACTATTGTTATAAAAATAAAGCTCGACAGAAATAATCCTGAAATTGAAACCGTGAGCCATATCTGGCGCACTGCTGAATTTCATGAGCGTGAAGTATATGAAATGTTTGGCGTGAATTTTATCAACCATCCTGATCTGCGGTTATTGATTTTGCCCGACGGATGGGAAGGAAAAAATCCGCTGCGAAAAGATTTTGAAGATCCGGTTAATATGATAAGGCTGTGATAAAGGGATAATGAATAATGAACAAGGAATAATGAATAAGGAACACCGAAGCTGGAAACAGCTTCTTTATTCGGTGTTCCTTATTCAACATTCGATATTCACAAGATGTATCGCGAAACTGAAATATTGAAAAATACAACCGGAGACCCGTCTCTCAGCGAAGATGCTGAAGGCGATCTGGTTATTAATGTAGGACCTCAGCATCCCGCCACACATGGCGTGCTGCACCTCGTGATTACATTGAATGGTGAAACGATCAAAAAAGTGGAGCCGCATTTGGGATATATTCATCGTTCCATCGAAAAAATGTGCGAGAGCCTTACTTACAGGCAGTTCATTTATGTTACGAGCCGGATGGATTACTTATCTGCGCATATCAATAATCACGCCTGCGCATTGTGTGTAGAGAAAGGGTTGCAGGTAGAAATTCCGCAGCGCGCGCAGGTAATTCGGGTGCTGATGGATGAGCTCACCCGGCTTGCTTCTCATGAGCTTTGGTGGGGCGCTATGGCTATGGATTTGGGTGCATTTACTCCTTTCTTTTATGCATTCAGGGAAAGAGAGACGATTAATGATATCATGGAAGAAACATGCGGTGCCAGGTTAACGATGAACTACATGGTTCCTGGTGGAGTGATGATGGACCTTCATCCGGATTTTCAAAAGCGGGTAAAAGATTTTATTCAATTATATAAAAGGAAAATACACGAATACGATGAGCTGGTAACCGGCAATGTCATTTTTCAAAACAGGATGAAGAATGTTGGTTGCTTATCACCCGAAGATGCCATTTCTTATGGTTGTACCGGTCCCACTGCGCGGGGTAGTGGCGTAAGCTGCGACATCAGGAAGTACTATCCGTATGATGCGTATGATAAAGTAGAATTTGATGAAGTGCTCGAAACAGGCGGTGATTCATTTGCCCGCTATCTTGTGCGCATAAGAGAAATGCAGCAATCTGTAAGAATAATAGAGCAATTGATTGATAATATTCCTGAAGGCGATTTCCAGGCAAAAACAAAAGCGGTATTGAAATTACCGAAAGGAGAATTTTATCAGCGGGTGGAAACAGCCCGTGGTGAATTGGGCGTATATATAATAAGCGAGGGCGGCACTACGCCGTACAGGATCAAGTTTCGCTCACCGGGATTTTCCAATTTATCAGTGCTCGATCATATTGCAAGAGGAGGCAAGATTGGTGATTTGATTGCGATGATGGGTACATTAGATCTGGTGATACCGGATATAGACAGGTAAGGCCCCCTGTCCCCCGAAGGGGGAACTCAGGTGCGGACAATTTTAGGAAGTCGGATAGTTATTTGATACAAATGAACCAACTCTTTGAAATCGTGTAGACAAGTTAATATCAGCGAACTGCAAAGCCCCTCTCCTTTGTAGAGGGTCGGAGTGAGGTTAAAAAATAAACTCTTTGCGATATTGCAAACAACAATAAAATAAACAGATTGCAAATTTCCCCCTTCAGGGGATAGGGGTATGTGGAGCTTTAGTAACATAGCAAATCAAATTCACGAATGGTTGACCCTGCACTTCAACCCAACCATTACGCTTATCATTGAAATGGTGATTGCGGGCGTAGCAGTAATCGGGTTGTTTGCTATTCTGGGTTTGGTGCTGGTGCTGATGGAAAGAAAAGTTTCTGCATGGATACAGATAAGGCTTGGCCCTAATCGCGTTGGTCCGAAAGGAATGCTGCAATCGCTTGCAGATACATTAAAGCTGATCGTGAAGGAAGGAATGACGCCTGACGGGGCAGACAAACTTTTATTCAACCTCGCACCGTTCATTGCCATGATTGTGGCTATGTTGCTAATGGCGCCGATTGCATTTGCCAAAGATTTTCAGTTATGGGATTTGAATATCGGTATATTATATATATCGGCGATTTCATCGGTCACTGTTATCAGCATTTTAATGGCGGGCTGGTCGAGCAATAATAAATTTTCTTTGCTCGGTGCCATGCGGAGTGGTGCACAGATTGTGAGCTACGAATTATCCGCAGGGCTTTCTGTTCTTACGATAATTGTCTTCACCGGCAGCCTCCGGGTTTCAGAGATTATTCAATCGCAGGCAAATGGCTGGTGGATATTCAAAGGACACATTCCTGCTATCATTGCATTCATCACTTTTATCATTGCGGTAACTGCGGAAACAAACCGTGCGCCGTTTGATCTTGCAGAGGCCGAATCCGAGCTCACTGCAGGATTCCATACCGAATATTCAGGAATGAAGTTCGCGCTGTTCTTTTTAGCGGAATATGTGAATGTGTTTATTGTGTGCTCTATCGGTGCCACATTGTTTCTCGGCGGGTGGATGCCGTTCCATATCGGTAACTGGCAGGGCTTTAATCATGTGATGGATTATATTCCGTCGAGTATCTGGTTTTTTGGCAAAACATTCTTTTTAATATTTGTGATCATGTGGTTCAGGTGGACGTTCCCAAGATTGCGCATTGACCAGTTATTAAATCTTGAGTGGAAATATTTATTGCCGGTCACGATGTTAAACTTATTGCTGACAACGGCAGTAGCTATTTTGGGATGGCATTTTTAGCTAATAGGCAATAGCTGTTAGCTTATAGCTTTTTAATAATGTTTATAATAAAATACATAAAGAATATTTTCAGTGCGGTAAAATCGCTGGTTATTGGCATGCGGAGGACATTGTATTATTTCACGCATCACAGGGAGATCATTACCCAGCAGTATCCTGATAACCGTGAAACCTTGCATCTTCCTGAAAGATTTAAAGGTGAAGTAGTAATGCCGCATAATGAAAACAATGAACATCGTTGCACGGGATGCACGGCATGCGAGCTGGCATGCCCTAATGGCACCATCAAGGTCATTACGAAGTTTGATATAACGCCTGACGGTAAAAAGAAAAAAGCGATTGATAAGCTGGTGTATCATCTTGAGCTGTGTACGATGTGTAATTTGTGCATTGAGGCATGCCCTTCAGATGCCATCGTAATGGCACAAACATTTGAGCATAGCGTGTATGACAGGAACCAGCTGACAAAAATTTTAAATAATCCCGGTTCAAAAATTATGGAAGGAGTGGAATGAAAAGAGAAATAATGAACACCGAAAAGGAAATAATGAACATCGAATTTGAAGAAGCAATTCTTCTTCATTCATTATTCCTTGTTCATTATTCAATATTTATATGAGCGGATCAACCATTATATTTTATTTGCTTGCAGCGCTCACATTGGGGTGTGGGTGGCTCTCTGTTACAACAAGGCAAATCTTTCGTGCAGCTATTTATTTACTTTTTGCATTGATTGGCATTGCGGGAATTTATTTCTGGATGAACTACCAGTTTATCGCAGCAGTACAAATTGTGGTGTATGTGGGCGGCATTGTGGTATTGATTATATTCTCCATTTTCCTGACACAGCAAACCGGGGAGAAATTGCCGAAGCAAAAGCCGGGAAGAAAAATATTTTCTGCCCTGGCAGTCTTTTGCGGATTTGCATTTACCATGGTGCAGGTATATCAGCATGATTTTGTGGGAAGCGTTGGTCAGCCTGTTGAACCAACCGTTCAGAATATCGGAAGCAATATGCTCAATACTACAAACGGTGGGTATGCCTTACCGTTTGAAGTGATCTCGATGTTGTTGCTGGCGGCCATGGTGGGGTGCATTGTGATTGCGATAAAACATAAAGAAGAAAAAGTAAACACATAAATAATGAATATCGAACAAGAAATATTGAACATCGAAGTTGTAAAAACTATCGAATGGAAACAAAAAGAAAATATGATTTAGAAGAGCGGTTGATTGACTTTGCAGCGCTTATTATCAAAGTAAGTGAAAAACTTTATAAAACGAATGCAGGAATTTATGTTGAAGGTCAGATGGTTCGTTCCGGAACATCACCGGCATTGCATTATGGAGAAGCACAAAGCGCCGAGTCAAGAGCTGATTTCATTCATAAGGTAAAAGTTCTTTTGAAAGAATTGAGAGAAACAAGAAATGCCTTGCTGATTATATAAAAATGTCCCGTTGACTGATAAGATAGATAATGTGGAAAAGGCTTTCCGGGAAAGCAACGAACTGATTTCAATATTTATAAAAAGCATCGAGACGGAAAAGAAAAATTTGTTAAATGAGAAACAGCAAAAACCTGACAAGAAGCAAGCTTCTAAAAAGGAGTCGAATCCTTAATTATTCCTTGTTCAATGTTCATTATTTATAAGATGATGGAGCCCGGACTATATCATATTTTATTTATCAGCGCTGCTCTTTTCTTTACCGGCGTATACGGGTTTTTCACCCGGCGGAACCTCATTACCATGCTGATGAGCATCGAGCTGATACTGAACAGCGTGAATCTCAATTTCATTGCATTTAATAAATATGTATGGCCGGATAAGATGGACGGCTTGTTTTTTACCTTGTTCATTACCGCTATTGCAGCAGCGGAAGCAGCGGTGGCAATAGCTATTATTATAAATGTTTACCGGACACATCAATCTATTGATGTTGAAAAAACAGAGGAAATGAAATATTGACCCATGCCAAACACTAACTATATACAGTTGATAATTTTATTGCCGCTGGCAGGTTTTGTGCTCTTGGGGTTGTTTGGCAGAAAATACCTGAAGAATTCTTCCGGCATTATTGCAACAATATTGTTACTGGCAACATTTTTCTTTTCTCTACACACGGCTTACCATTACTTCTTTGATTACGGTAAGGTGGATGGTATTTATCAAAAGCTGATCCCTGTAAAATATACCTGGCTTGCATTTGCAAATGGCCTTTCAATTGATATGGGCGTGTTGCTTGATCCTGTTTCTGCAATGATGCTGGTGGTAGTAAGTTTCGTTTCACTGATGGTGCATGTCTATAGCCTTTCCTATATGAAGGGTGAAGATCGTTTTGCTACTTACTATGCATATTTATGCCTGTTTACCTTTTCCATGCTGGGGCTTGTAGTGGCATCCAATATTTTCCAGATTTATTTTTTCTGGGAGCTGGTGGGGGTGTCATCTTTTTTGCTCATCGGTTATTATTATGACAGGCCCGCTGCTGTTGCGGCCTGCAAAAAAGCATTTATCGTAACGCGTTTTGCCGATGCAGGTTTTTTGATCGGCATTCTTATTCTTTCTTATTATTCCGGTACATTGGATTTTGAAACGCTTATTCAAAAATTAACATCGCCCGGTTCAGCAGAACTTAACAGCGCATTGAGCGCTTCTTTCCTCGGTGTTTCTGCATTGACATGGGGAATGGTACTGGTGTTCATCGGTGGGGCAGGCAAAAGCGCCATGTTCCCATTTCATATCTGGCTGCCTGATGCAATGGAAGGTCCTACACCGGTGTCTGCATTGATACATGCCGCAACGATGGTAGTTGCCGGCGTTTATTTGGTAGCAAGATTGTTCCCGGTATTTTCTTTATCAGCCCCGGATGCGTTGAATATCGTGGCCTATGTTGGTGCATTCTCTGCTCTTTTTGCGGCGGTGATCGCATGCACACAAACGGATATTAAAAGAGTGCTCGCTTATTCCACCATATCGCAGATCGGGTACATGATGTTTGCATTGGGTGTTTCAAAATACGGCGGCGAAAGTGGATCAGGTTACACCGCTTCCATGTTTCATTTATTTACTCATGCAATGTTCAAAGCATTGCTGTTTCTTGGTGCAGGTTCCGTAATCCATTATGTTCACAGCAATGAGATGAAGGATATGGGTGGCCTGAGAAAACACTTGCCCATCACGCATATTACGTTTTTGATTGCATGCCTTGCGATTGCAGGCGTGCCGTTGCTTTCAGGGTTTTTCAGCAAAGAAGAAATATTATCTGCGGCTTATAACAATAACATGGTTATATATTGGACAGGATTGATCACTTCGGGTCTTACTGCATTTTATATATTCCGTTTGTATTTTAATATTTTCTGGAGCAAAGCTCCCTCTACGAAGGAGGGAGGCAAAGCCCACGGCGAAGGCGGTTTTGCCATGATGCTTCCATTAATTTTATTAGCAACGGGGGCCGCTTTTGCAGGGTATATCCCTTTCGGGAAATTGGTATCCGGCGACGGCAAAGCTTTGGAAACAACATTCAGCCTGCAGCATACTATTGCGCCTGTGCTGCTCTCCTTTGCCGGAATCTTTATTGCAGCATGGCTGTATCTGAAACAAAATAACAAACCTGCTAACATTGCCTCTTCGCTGGGGGCACTGTACAAAGCAGCTTACCGTAAGTTTTATATTGATGAAATATATCTCTTTATTACTCAAAAAATAATCTTTAATATTATCGGGGGGGTATCGCAATGGTTTGATAAAAATATTGTAAATGGACTGGTAAACCTCACAGGAAGTGCAACAGAAGCTGTTTCCGGAGATATCAAAAAGTTTCAGTCGGGCAAGGTGCAGCAATACACCATTTATTTTTTGGGTGCTGTCATTGTGCTTGCAGCATTATTTGTTTATATATGGAAATGACTTTTTTTAATAAGATTGGATGAACCTGCTACTGCTTATATTAATTCCTTTACTCACTGCGATTGCCGTGTTGCTATCGAGCAATAAGCAGCAGGTAAGATGGATTTCACTTTTTGGCTCTGTTGTGCAATTAATTCTCGCGCTGGTATTGCTCGTTGCTTTTCGTAATGCAAGAATGGAAGACTCATCTTCAACCATGCTTTTCGAGCAGAATCATAAATTGTTCGATGCGCTGAATATCAATCTGCATTTGGGAGTAGATGGTATATCGGTAGCCATGATCTTATTAACTGCTTTGGTGGTAATTTCCGGTGTGCTCGTTTCGTGGAACATAGACAAGATGACGAAGGAATTTTATTTCCTGCTCATTCTTCTTTCACTCGGAGCGTATGGATTCTTTATCTCGCTCGACCTGTTCGTGCTTTTCTTCTTTCTTGAAATTTCAGTAATACCGAAATACCTGCTCATCGGTATCTGGGGAAGCGGGAAAAAAGAATATGCTGCTAACAAACTGGCGCTGATGTTAATGGCCGGTTCCGCGCTGATATTAGTGGGAATACTGGGTTTGTATTTTACCAGCAATCACGATTTTGATTTGCTGAGCTTATCAGCGACCAATATTCCTGTAAACATCCAGCACATCCTATTCCCGTTGCTTTTTGCGGGTTTCGGCGTTTTCACCGCATTGTTTCCGTTTCATACCTGGGTGCCTGATGGTCATTCATCCGCGCCTACGGCGGGTTCTATGTTCCTCGCAGGTATATCCATGAAGCTGGGCGGCTATGGTTGTTTGCGTGTGGCTATTTTTCTTTTGCCGGAAGGGGCAAAAGAATATGCAAACATTATCATCATTCTTTCTGCTATCGGAATATTGTACGGGGCCTTTGTTACCATGATGCAGAAAGATTTAAAGTACATCAATGCCTATTCATCCGTAAGTCATGTAGGGTTCAGCCTGCTGGCATTGGGAATGCTTACGCAAACGGCGATGACGGGAGCAGTGATGCAGATGGTTTCTCACGGTTTGATGACGGCTCTTTTCTTTGCGGTGATCGGGATGATCTATGACAGAACGCATACGAGAATGGTGAATGAAATGGGCGGTCTGATGAAAGTAATGCCTTTTATCACCACTGTATTTTTTATCGTTGGTCTGTGTTCCCTGGGCTTACCGGGCCTTAGCGGTTTCGTTGCTGAAATGACGGTGCTGGTGGGTTCCTGGCAAAACAATGACTTGCTGCATCGCACGGCGACGATAGCCGCCGTATTGTCAATTGTAGTGACAGCAGTATATATCTTACGTGCGATAGGACTAACGGCAATGGGTACACTAAAAAATGAACATCATTTACAGTTGAAAGATGCGATGTGGAATGAAAGACTTGCCGCTGTTATTCTTGTGATCGGCATTTTGGCGATAGGGCTTTACCCGGCATGGTTGAATGACTTGCTGAAACCGGCGGTGGAAATTATAATGAACAGGGTAGGAGGCAGATGAGTTATGGTGATAAAAAGAATTAATTATGATTACACGAATTGAAACGAATTGAGGAAAATTTTAGAATGCTATTGAATCACAGTAACACGCCGAATTAATGCATAGATATACCGATACTTTGAATGAGCGGCGATTGCTGAATACCCTGATTCGTGCAATTCGATGTAATTCGTGAAATGAGATTTTATGACCGAGTTTTTTACATTAATGAAAAGCGAACTGGTAGTAACGGCTATCATCTTCATACTGCTGTTTATAAAAATAAGCAGGGGCATGAAGAATGAGGTGCTGTTACCCGTGATTCAAATTTTGTTGCTCATCAATTTCATTGTGGGTTTCTTTTTTAACCGGGAAGGCAATCTTTTTGGTGATATGTTTTATACGTCCCCGATGATTGCCGTTCAAAAAAATATATTAAGCCTCGGTGTTTATTTAATCTCGCTGCTGAATGCCGACTGGCTGAAGAAAAGCCATCATCTTGCAGAATTTTTCATCTTAATGTTGTCCGCTTTACTCGGAATGTTTTTTTTAATATCAGCCGGAAACCTGCTGATATTTTATTTATCCCTGGAACTATCAACTATTCCCGTGGCTGCCATGGCGGATTTTGATCTGCGTAAAAGATTCTCTTCCGAAGGCGCGATGAAGATGATCCTGTCGTCAGCGTTTTCATCAGCTATTCTGCTGTTTGGCATTTCGTTGATATATGGATCAGCCGGTACGATTAGCTTTTCAGAATTGCCGCAGCAGTTGAACAATTCACCTTTACAAATTGCTGCATTTGTATTCGTGTTTTCTGCATTTGCATTCAAGCTGTCCATTGTTCCGTTTCATTTATGGACGGCTGATGTGTATGAGGGCTCACCATTTGCAACAGCATCGTTCCTTTCGGTTATTTCAAAGGGTGCATTTGCATTTATCCTGATAACAGTATTGTTCAAAGTATTTCAGCCAATGGAGGCGTTATGGTACGATTTGCTGATTGGCATTGCGGTATTAACCATGATCGTCGGAAATTTATTTGCTTTGCGCCAGCAGAATATCAAACGTTTCCTTGCCTTTTCTTCTATTGCGCAGGTGGGCTTTATTCTTTTAGGCATCAGCAGCAATGATCATTCGGGTCTTGTCGCTGTAGTTTATTTTGTTTTGATTTATGTGTTTTCGAACCTTGCTGCATTTGGTGTTGCTTCTATAATTGCACAATACAGCGGCAAAGAAAATATTGATGATTATAAAGGATTATCCAAAACCAATCCTTTTCTCAGTTGGGTATTTACATTGGCATTGTTTTCTCTCGCCGGCGTGCCGCCGACAGCGGGATTTTTTGGTAAACTGTTTTTGATAACGGCTGCAGGCAGTAAAGCGAGCTATTGGCTCATTATAGTGGCAGCGCTGAATCTGGTAATATCATTATATTATTACCTGCGTGTGGTGAAAGCAATATTTATTGACAGGAATGACCAGCCCATAGAAACAATACAGCCTGACAGGTCGGCAAAGTTCGGGCTGATCATTTGCAGCGCCGGTATTTTATTAGCCGGTATTCTGAGCTGGGTATACGATTATATTCAAACATTATAGCATTTGAAAAATGGCTATCAATAAAAATCATGAATTTGAAGAACTGAATGGCGTTAAGTGCGGCATTGTAGAAAAGAATGTGAAGCCTGCAAGAGTTGCTTTCCTGAAAGAGTTGCTGGAATATAATGGATACGAAGTCATTGCCGTTCCCACGCCTCCGCCAAAAGCTCCGCCGGCAGCGGCTCCCAAAGAAGGAGAGCTACCCGTTGCTCCGCCGCCGCCTTCTGAAACATTTACCGTTGGCGTAACGGATTATACTTTCAATACCATCAATGCCATATTCGGACGAATGCTGAAAACCAAAGACGGGCATATTGTGACCCTTGCTTACTGGCAGCAGAGGGAATCTGTCAGCCATGATGAGATTCCGTATTTTGAGGATGTGTGAATGATCAGCATTTTCATTTTATCTTTTGATTCAAAGCCGGGCATCGTCTCCGGCCAGGGACGATGCGAACTGAAGCTGAAGATATATTCCCGTCCCCCAATTGCAGCCAAACCGTTCGTTGGTGATAGTTATTTCTCCGAAATTACCACCCTGAATTTATTTTTATATATAACATGCCCGTTGCTTTTGATATAAGGCTTTGCAGCTTCTAATGTAGTCTGGTATGCCTTTTCATATCCTGAATTTTCAATTGCTTTTGCGGCAGGGCCTGCAGAAAGAAGGCCTTTCATAGCAGTTTCCACGTCAGGATAATCCCAGATGCAATCCACATCGGCGCTGTCCAATACCTTGAGCCCCATTCCTTCAAGAATGGTTTCAAGCAAATGGTTTTCCGTTAATGCAAACGGGCCGGGAGCGCCGGGCGGCGGTGGTGGCAACAAGCTTCCTACTGCTTTCAGGTAGGAGGTAGCTTCGCAATCTTCTTTCTCGCCCCAGATCATCGCTACTAATTTTCCTTTGTTTTTCAAAACACGTTTTGCTTCATTCAGTGCATTTTTAACATCCGCCGCATATTGAAAAGAATTGAATCCTGTAACCACATCAAATGAATTATCGGCAAAAGGAAGCTCTTCCATTTCTCCCGTAAAAAATTTTGCAGAAGGATTGCGCCGTTTAGCTTCTTCAATGAATGGCGCAGTGGCGTCAAAACCTGTAATGTCTGCACCCGATTTGGCAGCGAGGCTGATAAAGAATCCTGTGCCGCAACCCACATCTAATAATTTATCCGTTGGCTTTAGCTTAATAAAATCAAGTGCATATTCGTAACATGATTTTACGGTTGGCTCCTGAATGGTTGCCCAGTCTTTGGGCTGCTGTCCCCATAGTTTTGCCTGCATTGCCTGTGAACCCATAAAAATATTTTTTAAATGATAAAGATAATAACAACGGCAATTTATCCCGCTTCCGCAATGGGAAAAACAGTGAATCAACCTGCGCCTTTATCTGACGGCAAACAACCAGATACAATGAACAAAAGCCTTTTGTAGCGCAATCGTGCATTTCGTAGCCGGAATACCTGTTTTTGTTGAATAAAGGATATAATATTCAGCTTCCGTTTTATCTCTCTTCTTCTACCCTGTACCAATAGACGATTGAGAAGTATCCGTTGCTGTTATTCTTTTGGTATCTATTGCGCGGAAAGGATGAAACCACAGTGAATAACTGTCACTATTACGCCAATGAGAATGAAATAAATTTTAAATTTCATTTACCTTATCCGGCAAAACAATAAGTACAGCCATGTTCCTGCGCCCGCCCCACAGCCCACACGCCTGAAGGCACCAGTTGAATGCCGGGAATCAGGCTGTCTATCCATTCTTTCCTGATTGCTTCGGCATTTCCGTTTGTTTGCATGGCTGCAATGGCGGCTTTGCCGGATAATGATGCATTGCAAACACAAATCATCACGCCGCTGTCCATCAGATCTTTAATACCAAGCGGAACAGGGCCTGCGCCCGGTATTACAAAATCGCCGGGACTTGTGTTCCAAAAAGGATTGCGGGTTGATGTGGCTGTAGCAGCGTCTGCTGCTTTAAATGCCGGGCCGAGGTCGGCAACATTGAAAAATTCTTTAAACTTATATTTTGCCCAAATATTATCCTGCAGGGCGTAGCAGACGGATTCATGCCGCAATACCATCATAGCCAAGCAGTCTTTTTCAGGAGTACCTGTTGCTGCATTGGTCATCAAAAATAATCTTGGAAAAAGAAAAGGGAAAATACCCTTCTCTGCACTCACCAAATCATACATCGCTTTATGCTTTCCCTTTATTTTGCCAAACCAGGCATCGGGATCTTCGGGGCTTGAAAACGAAAATGATTTTTCTGCTGCCTGCAGAGGGGATGTTACCATAGAAATACCCATGGCTGCGGCTGCGGCAGATAATGTTCCCAGGAATCCGCGGCGCTGCATTTTAAGTTGGTCTTGCTTGTTCATAATTAAAGTTTATAGATGAAAAAGAAATCGCTTTGTTAATGAAAGCGGCTATTGCAATTTATCCGCCTCCCATAGTGTGAAAAACAGAGAATCAACCTGCGCCTTTATCTGGCGGCAGACAACCGGATAACGCGAACAAAAGCCTTTTGTAGCGTAATCGTGCATTTCGTAGCCGGAATATATATTTTTGTTGAATAAAGAAGATAGATTCAGACGTGCATCATATAAAATAATAATTTGCCCGGATGGTAAAGGGTATAGGTTTTGAAAATATAATATTTGCCGGTAAATACCGGTGGCTGCGGCACCTGCTGTTTTGGGTGATTTATTTTCTCGTGTTTGCGGGAGATTTTGGCTTTGATATGAATGATTATAAAACATCCGTTGAAACCACGCTTGTTTTCACGCCGGCAAATTTTATTTACGTGTACGGGGTCGTTTATTGGCTTGTACCCAAATACCTGATTAAAGGGAAATACCTTGCCTTCTGCCTCATGTTCTTTGTATGGATGGTTGCGGGGCTGATGATGAATTATCTTACGCGGTACTATATCTTACTGCCGCTGAGAGGCGTTCGTCCCGATTACTCTTTCAATCTTAGCGAGACGGAGACTTACAGAAAAGTTTTTGCGTTCGGCAGCTTTGTGGTAATGATTACGATTGCCATGATCGGGGGCTTTTTAAAATTTTTCAAATACTGGTATGCAGAACAACAACAAAAGCAGCAGGCGGAAAAAGAAAAGGTAAGCGCCGAGCTTCAACTACTGAAAGCGCAGCTGCATCCGCATTTTTTGTTTAATACATTGAATAATCTTTATTCATTGGTTAATGAAAAATCAGACAGGGCGCCTAAAATGCTGATGCGCTTATCCGGACTGCTGAGCTATATATTATATGAATGTAAAGCTGATGAAGTATCATTATCTAAAGAAGTAAGCATCATTAAAGATTATGTATCGCTGGAAAAAGAAAGATATGGCGACCGGCTGGATATTTCTTTAAATTTTTCGGGCGATATTGAAGGCAGGATGATTGTACCAATCCTGTTTCAGCCGTTTATAGAGAATGCTTTCAAACACGGTACGGCCGAGCAGTTGGGAAAGGTATGGATCAGCATTGATCTATCCGTGAAAAAAAATCAATTGTATTTTAAGATCATCAATAGCTGTGATAAGAATCCCATAGCCGCATCTGAAAAAGGGATAGGAATTGATAATGTAAGAAAAAGATTAAGCCTGTTGTATCCCGGCCAGTTTGAGCTGCAAAACGGCATGGAAGGCGATGTGTACATCGTATCGCTTACGCTTGACCTGGGAGGGCCGGAAACGAAAGAGCCGGTTGTAAAAAATATTCCCGTATCAAAAATTATAAAATGAATGTCCGTTGCCTCGTAATAGATGATGAGCCGCTTGCCGTAAGGCTGATAAGCTCTTACATCCAGCAAATACCCGGCCTTGAAATGGCCGCCGTGTGCAACAGCGCTATTGAGGCATTCGGCATTTTACAGGAGCAAAAGATTGACCTGATGTTTCTTGACATCAAAATGCCGAAACTGATCGGTACGGATTTTATCCGCAGCATTCCCAACCCGCCTAAGGTAATTTTTATTACCGCATACCGCGATTATGCCTTGGATGGTTATGAGCTGGATATTGTGGATTATCTTTTGAAACCCGTGTCATTTGGCCGCTTCATGAAAGCCGTATTAAAAGCCATAAAGCTCATCGGGATTGATAATAATATTACTCCTGAAAGCAACGGAGACAGCGTTAATAAGGATGCCTTTTTGTATTTTAAGATTGATAAGGAAATGCAAAAAGTATTATTGAATGAAATTCTTTTTATCGAAAGCAGCAAAGGATATGTAAAACTGCATCTTGAAAACGGGAAATCGCTTTTGGTAAAACAGGGTCTCAGCTCGCTGCAGAAGCTGCTTTCGCCACACCGGTTTCTTCGCGTGCATCGTTCTTACATTATTACCATTGAAAAAATTTCTTCCTATAATCCAACCTGTATTACTATTGGCAATCACAAAATTCCCATCGGGAGATTATATAAGAATGAAGTGAACGAGATTCTGAAACAGTGAATCGCCCGTCTGCTGGCGCTCACAGACGAATTTTTATTTGCCCATTCGTTTTATTTTGTTGTCTTGCTACCAAGCTGTTTGCCTAATTTTTCATATTCGATGTCATTCGGTTCCCAAAGTTCTACCTTGTTTCCTTCTACATCAAGAATATGAACAAATTTTCCGTATTCGACTGTTTGAATCGTATCTGTAACTGTTACTTCGTCTTTCTTTAATTCTTCCACAAGGGCTTCTATGTTTTCAACCCTGTAATTTATCATAAAGTCTTTTGCCGAAGGTTCAAAATATTTTGTTTTTTCGTCGAACGGGCTCCATTGTGTAAATCCTTTTTTGGCGCTGTCTGCTCCCTGATACCATTCAAAAACCGCTCCCCACTGATTGGTATTTAAGCCCAGGTGCGTCTGATACCATTCTCTCACTTTTTTGGGGTCTTTACACTTGAAGAAAATGCCGCCAATGCCTGTTACTTTTTTCATTTTTATTTGCCTGTCAGTGTGTTTTGTAATTATCGTCTTAAATGCGAAACCAAAACAGAATGATGTTGCAAGGGCTAAAATTATTAAACTCGTTTTTTTCATTAGTTTAAATGTTTATCGTTTTATAATGTCGCTTTTAAGGCTTACCGCTTATGTTCACGGCTTCGCGTCCGGCCGGCCATTTGTCCCGGGATTGAGTATTTTTTCGTTTTTGTCTTTCTGTAAGTGCTTTATCAACTGCAGGGAAAATTTTATACTCGTTTACTCTTATAATTATTTTATCAATTCTTCGTTCAACTTGCTTCATCAAATGTTGTGTTTTAATATAACACCCAATGTTGAAGCATTGGCGATGTGGCAGTATTATCTGTTCCGTCTCCCCGGAGCCGCTGCTGATTAAAGATACAAAAGCTCATTGGTTATTCTGTTGCCTGGCATTATTCGTTGCCGAAACCGAAGCTGGTTAGCGAACAAAAAGCTGAGAATACAGTCGTAGCCCCGCCATATTGCCAATGTATTGTTAGCAGCAGGTTTTTATTTCAACCCTTTTATAAATTCGTCGGCATATTGTATCAATTGTTGCAATGCTTTTTCTTCCATTGGGTAATGGCCGCCGCCTTCTAAAATTTTTACCGTATAAGGCGCTTTTATCCCTTCCATAGAAATCTCACTTAACTCTAAAGGGCACCACCTGTCATCCCCGGGTTGAGTCAAAATGACAGGGCATTTGTCAAACTCTTCAACAGGTATTGGTAATTTATAAGTCATATATTCTGCTAAAAATTGCAGTTGCACTTTTGCACCTGCTGATGCATCATCTTTCAAAAATATTTTTAAGGCTTCTTCATTATTTACCAAACAGTCCATTTTTGATACATCTTTCATCGCAATCAGGTGTGTTTTTAATCGTGTTTTTGAGAATTTTTCCATCGCAGGAACTACGAGCCAATTTGTTCCTTTGTATTTTGCCGTTTGATTGCCTACATATTTATTGTCGTTTTGCAGGAAACACATTCCAATCATTCCGTGGACTTCATTGATATAACAAGCTGCATTATAAATCAACATACCGCCTGCGCTCAAGCCGTAAAGAATTGGTTTTTTGTAGTCACGTTTTGTTTCTGCATTTACAAAGTCGGCAAATGAATGCACCCAATTGTCGTAAGTAATATCTTTTTGATTTACTTCTGTCATTCCATAACCTAAGTTGTCCATTGCCACTACGTCATAACCGAGTGCTGCCATTTTATGACCGAAGATCATATTGAGTTGCCTGCCGTTTGTGCCCACGCCGTGATGCAGAAAAATTCTGTATGCTGCTTCAGGATTGGGATAACGATCCAGGTGCATTTGGTTGCCGTTCCATTCCCAGGTTTCTTCAATAGGAAGGTTGTTTTCGTTTAGTTGAAAATCTTTGGGAAGCAAAGCATTGAGCTGTTTCCACGCTTCGTTTGTGCTATACGATCTCATAATTTCTGTTTTTAAATGTTTACATTAATTTGATAATGCAAAGCTGAGAACAGAAATCGGTGATGCTCTTAAATTAATTTAAGAAATGAGTTTGGCTTTCAGTTTGCTTAGCCAAACAGGTGTGATACCCATGAAACTGGCAATGTTTTGGGCAGGAAAACGCTGAAATAAAAAGCTGTAATTCTCGTACAGCCATTGCAAATATTCTTCGCTGGCAAGACCGAGTTGAAAATTTCTGAACAGGTCAATCGTGGCGAAAAGTTCTTCGGTTTTTTGTGTATAATAACGAAGAATATGAATATCGTTTTGCACCTGCTGAAACAGGAAATCAAAATCAAATG
The DNA here is from genome assembly GCA_964627765.1 of uncultured Ginsengibacter sp. Taxonomy (GTDB): domain Bacteria; phylum Bacteroidota; class Bacteroidia; order Chitinophagales; family Chitinophagaceae; genus Ginsengibacter. Next base: position 75,095 of record CAZVKO010000015.1, read on the forward strand.
CTAATACAACCGATTTTTCATTTGCTTTTATTTCGTAATCGGTTTTTTGGTGAAAGTAAATAGTGTCATACGATTTGAAAAATTCGCAAAAGCTTTCGGTATGAAACATTATTGTTTTTTCTTCGCCTCTTGAAGTAATAATGTTGCGGATGAAACTTCCTGAAACAATGAAAAAAATCTTCTTATTATTTGCCTGATATTTTATTATTTGGCCGCCTTTGTCAAGCATTAATACGGAGCAATTTTTTTCAATCTGCTGCAACGTGTTTTTGTCAGCGTTTGGCAGTTTGTTTGTCAAAATTGAAAAGTACGTTGCTTTGTCCATAGAGGTTGTGTCTATACTTGCCGTTAACGGTACGGCCTGGCGATGTGGTGGAATTCTGTGATTCGTCTGCCCGGAACTGAAGCCCGATAAAATTATTGATGATGAAGTTAAGAATAAAAGCCGAATAGAATTACGTCAGCCGAAACTGCTGCTGATAGCGAATAAAAAGATGAGAATTTAACCATCAGCCAGCATAGCAGCAAACCTCATGCCGGCGGTTCGTTGTTTTTTGTCACTGTCAGATTTTGCCTTCCTATTCACTGGGTACAGAATGATGTTCATGAACAATTGTCCATTCGTTATTTATTTTCTTTAAACCGATAGTTAATCTAAAATCCAGCTCTATGAATTCTGCACTATTGCTTTTATCTGCACATTTCATTTCAGCAAAACAGAAAGCCACATTTTCATCTGCAATAACATGTAATTGCTGAATGTCGAACACACCCAATTTTGTAAAGGCGAAGAAGGTATCCCACGTTTTACGATATGCGTCCAAGCCAACAGACTTAAATGGTTTCGGCACGTCATACATTACAATGTCGGCAGAATGGTGAGCAAGTATTGTCTCTATGTCTTTGTTACGAACTGCCTGTGCCCAATTTTCTACAAGTTGCCGAATTTGAATTTCGTTTTCTTTTGTATTTGTCAGGTTGTTTGTCATACTAATTATGTTTTTTTTGATTGTTCAAAATTAATATGTCATTGCTTAACACTAAAGGTGGCTATACGCCGATTACAGGGCTAATTGCGTCATGCCTAATTTCATTATTTGTCTGTAAAAGTTTAGTAAGGTGCCGTTTTACAATAGCCGCTAACGAACAGGTATTGCTTGCAGCAATACTTTTGTCGGTAGCCGTTTTTCTTTGCCCGCTTACCTTAAAAAATTGTTCAAGTAGTTTAAAATTGTTGTTGTCTGCATCATCAGGCTCACATGCCCTTGTGAAGGAACAATTGCCAATTGCGATTTTGGCATTGGCTGCAGATCAGCAGAAACACCACCTCCCAATAATTTATATGTTTTCATCAACTCAATTTTATCCAGTCCATCATTGTCACCAGATATGATTAATACAGGCGCAGCAATTTTCGCAATATTGGAATCACCAACGTCGAATGGTACCTTGGCGAAGGCAAACATCTGTTCTAAAAACTTTCTCCATTTTGTTTTATCAGGTGCCACTGCATCGTATGCTGCTTTTATTGGTGTGTTATCAAAAAATTCAGGCTTAAAATTTTCAAGCCCGCTGTTTACTACGGGTAGCCAGCCACTGCTTTTGTAAGTAGAAGAAATGATTACTAATTTTCTTAAGCGTTTAGGGCTTTGTACAGCAAACTGATAAGCCACAGAGCCGCCCATACTATATCCTGCCACATCAACGCTGTCTATTTTCAGGTAATCCATCACTTTTTCTACATCACTTGCTAAAGTAGTAATCGATAATTGTCTGTCCGAAAACGGCGTATGCCCATGGCCCTGCATTTCAATGGCAATTACTTTTCTGGTTTTTGACAATTCGGGAATCAGTTGACCCCAGTTCATATCAATTGTATAAAAAGCGCCATGCAGTAAAACTAAAGGCTTACCCTCGCCATATACTTCGTAATAAACTTTAATGCCGTTAACAGGCGCATAGCCACTTTCAGAAGGTTTGATTTGTTGTCCGTTTGATTGGAATGCTGTAAACATAATGCTGATTGTAATCAACAGGATTGATTTAAGCAGATTACGTGCTTTGAATAAATTTTTCATAACGCTGTTTAACTTCAGTTTGAATTTATTACAATATAAAGCTATAATTCACCTCAGGATTTTACACGGTGTAAAAGCGACAACTTAGGGGATTAATTCCGACAAAACAGTCACTAACTTTTGATTCTTCTATGCGAATTTAAAAATTAAAGGTTGTCAAATAAAATGGCTGCCCCCGGATTATATGAAACTACGAATTTTTTATGCCTTTGATAGCCAACAGCCATCTATTTCGTTTATTGTATTGTTGAGCTTCGCAAATACACTTGTTCAACAGGATGGGTATTTGTGCAGGCGTTAATATTTTCACGAATATTCTGTGCATTTACATATTGTATTGTAAGCATACACAGACTGATCAATATTTGGTAATATTTCATCATCCGGTTTTCGCGCTATGAAATATAAAAATATAATTTATTGTGGTATGCGGCATTTGCGGCGTTCATTTCATGTCATGGGAATCAGAAAGCGCCGGCAATATATTCCATTAAAAAAATAAAGATTTATATTTTACATTAACAAGGTTGCGGGATAATTAATAACTGATAATGGCTATACGAAATATATTTTAATACCTGCTGATTCCCGGTACTGGATAGAATAAATTTTAAAGACTCCGCTTCACTTTCTTTCTTTAAATTTATTCCTTATAAATCTCCCGGTATGCCACATTTTAACCGCCGCTCATTTATCAATGCATTTGGAACACTTTCTGCTACTGCTTTATTTTCATCTTTTACAAAACCGGCATGGAGCCGCAATCTTCATAAGGCGCTGTTAAGTGCTGAGAACCGCTCTCCGCAGGAACTTGCAAACGATGAAGATTTCTGGTATTTTGTACAGGAGTCTTTCACTGTTTCCCCGAATATTATTAACCTGAACAATGGCGGTGTTTCGCCTGCTCCGAAAATTGTGCAGGACGCCATGAAAACCTATTTTGATACTTCTATGGAAGCGCCGAGTTATTATATGTGGCGAATTGTTGACCAGGGGCGTGAGCCGCTGCGAACCAATCTTGCAAGAATCGCAGGTTGCTTACCCGAAGAAATTGCCATGAACCGGAATGCTTCCGAAGCGCTGGAAACTGTAATCTTCGGACTCGATTTAAAACCCGGCGATGAAGTGGTTTTAAGTAAGCAGGATTATCCTAATATGATCAACGCATGGAAACAACGGGAACAGCGCGATGGAATAAAGCTGGTATGGATCAATCTTGAATTGCCGAGCGAGGACAATGATTATTTGCTTAATAAGTATGTAAGCGCATTTACTTCTAAAACAAAAGTGGTGCATATTACGCATATTATAAACTGGAACGGGCAAATATTGCCGGTAAGAAAAATTGCAGATGCAGCTCATGCGAAAGGTATTGAGGTATTGGTAGACGGCGCCCATAGCTTTGCCCATTTTCAGTTTACACTTCCGGAGTTAGGCTGCGATTATTTTGGCACGAGCCTGCATAAGTGGCTTACTGCCTGCATCGGCACGGGTATGTTGTTTGTAAAAAAAGAGAAGATAAAAAACCTGTATCCATTCTTTGCGAATGGAGATCCCGCAAGTGAGGATGTCCGGAAATTTGAAAGCCTGGGAACGCGGCCCTTTTTTATTGAAGAAGCGACAGGCAAGGCCATTGAATTTTATGATATGATCGGGCCGGCAAGAAAAGAAGCGCGATTGCTATACCTGAAAAATTACTGGATGAGCCGCGTAAAAGATATTCCCGGGGTACAATTGGGCACTTCCATGAAAGAAGGTTTTGGGTGTGCGATAGGCATTGTAAGTGTGAATGGCAAGAAACCTGAAGAGCTCGATAGTTATTTATTCAACAATTACAAAATACATACCGTAGGAATTAACTGGGAGAACATTCACGGCGTTCGCATTACGCCTAATGTATATACCACTACTAAAAACCTCGACGTATTAGTGGAGGGAATAGAGAAATTTGCGAAGAGCTGAAATCATGAATAACAGCGCTACCTGATTTCAGCGTTACTAACGTGCAGGGTTATCCGAAAAAGATTTTTTGCTGTATCATTTGCTGAACGGGTTGACGCCCATATTGTACCAGGTAAATGCGAACTGATCAGTGATGTAGTCGATTTCTTTATGTGTATCCATGCCGGTGCCATGTCCTGCATTGCTTTGAATTTGTATCAGTACCGGATTGCTCCCGGTGTTGTCTGCCTGCAAGGTGGCTGCGAACTTGAATGAATGTCCCGGCACCACCCGATCATCGTGATCTGCCGTCCATACAAGTGTGGCGGGGTAGCTCACCCCCTTCTTTACGTTTTGCAAGGGCGAATAGCTCAAAAGATATTTGAACATAGCGGCTGAATCTTCTGCAGTTCCATAATCAGTGGCCCACCCGGCGCCGGCGGTGAATTTATTATACCGCAGCATATCTAAAACCCCTACAGAAGGCAATGCCACCTTCATCAGCGCGGGTTGCTGCGTCAGGGTGGCGCCTACTAATAAGCCCCCGTTGGAGCCGCCTGCAATGGCCAGGTAAGGCGATGAAGTATAATGATGATCGATAAGATAATTGGCGGCGGCAATAAAATCGTCAAATACATTTTGTTTATGCATCCGGGTTCCCGCGAGGTGCCACTTCTGGCCATACTCACCGCCGCCACGCAGGTTGGGCTGTGCATAGATGCCGCCATGCTCCAGCCATTCCATCATAGAAGTATTGAAATGGGGCATAAGGCTGATGTTGAATCCGCCATAACCATACAGGTAAGCAGGATTCCGGTCGTTCATCGCCAGCCCTTTTTTGTATACGATGTACATCGGAATCTTTGTGCCATCCTTGCTGGTGTAAAATACCTGCTCGGTCTCAAAATCGTCAGGGTTAAAATTCAGGGAAGGTTTCCAGTATAAAGCAGATTCGCCGCTTTTTATATCAAAATGGTAAATGGTGCTCGGATACGTAAACGAAGTGAAGGTATAATATAAGGCGGTATCTTTTTTATGTGCGCCAAAGCCCCCTGCGGTGCCTGCTGTGGGGAGCTGTATTTCGCGAATCCTGTTGCCGTTGTGATCGTATTGATAAATGCTGTCTTTCACATCGGCGATATAAGTAGCGAAAAGGTAGCCGCCCGCAGTAGATACCTGCAACACATTACCTGTTTCGGGTATCACATCTTTCCAGTTGGCAGGAACCGGGTTGTTGGCGCTGACCTTTACAAGCCGGTAATTGGGTGCATTGAGGTTGGTATAAATGTATAAAGTGGTGTCATCATTATCTGCAATACCCTGTTCGCTTGCATACCCTGTAACGATGGGTACAATGGGTGCATTTTTTTTGGTAAGATCCTGTATATATAATTCATTGCCCGTTGTGGTTTCCGCGGCGGATATTACCAGGTAATGACCATCTTCCGTCACCTCTCCGCCTATGTAGCGGTGCGGTTGTTTTTCTCCCCCGAAAATAAACCGGTCGCTGCTTTGTGGTGTACCGAGTTGGTGATAATATAATGTATGATGAATGGTTTTGTAGAGTAAGCGGTTTTCTCCTTTGGGAATGTCGTAGGTGCTGTAATAGAATCCTTCATCGCCTTTCCATGCCACACCGCTAAACTTTATATTTTTAATGGAGTCGCCTATGAACTGGCCGGTGCGGGTATCTTTTACCAGCACATCCCTCCAGTCGGATCCGCCATTGGAAATAAGGTAGGCAAACAAAGAGCCGTCGTTTGAAAAAGATGTTCCCTGTAATGTAACAGTACCATTATGGGCAAAGCTGTTGGGGTCCAGAAACAGTTCTGCACCTGCAGTGTCTGCGGGGTTTTTTGTACGATATAGTATCGATTGATTTTGCAAACCGGTATTCCTGTCGAAATAATACCAGTCGCCTTCCTTGTCAGGAGCCGAAATACGGCTATAGTTCAAAAGATGAGTAAGCTCTTTGCGAATGGTATCGCGGAAGGGTATTTGATCCAGGTATTTATTGGTTACCTCATTTTCTTCTTTTATCCATTCTTTGGTTTCGGCTGTTGTATCGTTTTCCAGCCAGCGGTATGGATCCGGCACCCGGGTGCCAAAGAATACATCAGCGGAATCCACAGTTTTTGTTACCGGGTAGGTAATTGCAGATGCTGATTGCCGGTTCGATTGACAACTGCAAAATAAAATAGCCAGGCCCGCAAAGGTGGCGAAAGAACGTTTTGTATTCATGATTGGTAAAATAATTTTTGGAACAGGCTACAAAGTACGTAATTATTGCAAAGTAATCATCTCCCTATAGTGTCTCAATTTCAATATAGTTTCCGCAGATGACGCAAATTATTCCGGGACAATGCATCCGCGGACATCAGTGTAATCAGCGGGATATAATTCAATCTGATACATTACTCATCTCTCAGTTCTTGCCTGCACCAGTCGTGGCGCTATTGAAAAAAACCATCCGGTAAGGATGGTTTCAATTAAAGACATTTTCTGTATATCCTGCAATTTTCAAAAAACTAACGCCGGCGATTATACGAAATTTCATAAACCGATTCCGTAAACCAAATTGCAATTGCTAATCTACGCTTCTTATGCCATTGTTTTCAACACCTCGTCCAGGTTGTTATGCCCCATTGCAAAGCCTTGTTCAAAGCCCATTTCAACCATTTTCTGCAAATCTTCCGCCTTTTCAAAAGTAATTTCCACGTATACTTTTGTTGTATTGCCGGCCGCTTCAAAATTTACCTGCCATGCCGAGGTTTGGAAAGCGTCATTCTTTACTCCGTTTTCGTCACAGAAACAATCCACGCAGGTAAAGCTTTTGTTTGGGGTAATAGATTTATAATCTGCCTTGCTCCAGTGCGTTTCGCCTTCGGGACCAATCATGGCATACAGCCAGACCCCGCCAACGGTAAAGTTCATTGTTTTGGTTTCTGCCCGCCATGGTTTCGGCGCCCACCACCGGTCAAGAATTTCCTGTTGTGTCCAGGCTTTCCACACTAATTCAACCGGTGCGTTAAACGTACGATTGACCAGAATTTTTTTATTGGGCAGATCTTTTTCGTAATGGGTTTGAAAAATTGTTGTCATGGTGTGTTATTTTAATTTTTGATTTATCTGATTATCGCTTAAAAAATTTTCGATGATATCCGCTACCCAGGTAAATTTCCATTTGCCTTTTTCCAGTGATTCCCGGGTACCGAGCATTTTGCCATGCCCTCCGGGTAACACAACCAGCTGTGAATGGGTAATTGCCCTGTGCATTTCAACTGCATGTTCGGGTGTTGCGATATCTTTATCACCGCTCATTATTAAGGTGGGAACTTTTATTGATTTCATCTGCTCATCGGACCATCCGGCAAATGATCTCATTTTTTGTACATCCTGGTTGAACATCCGGATGAAGGCTGCTTCGTTGTTATTTACGGCAAAAAATCCTTCCTTTAAAGCGGGCGGCATATATTCAATTTTTGCATGATTCAGTCCTTCCCAAAAGGATAAGTGCGCCCCGGTTCGCTTATAAAGCGAACCACATAAAATCATCTTATTAATCATGTCGGCATGCTGAAGCGCCATCTCAATCAGGGTATGCCCTCCGTTACTGAATCCCAGGAAATCCGCTTTTTTGATATGCAGGTTTTTCAGTAAGATAACTACATCATTTGCATCCTGTGTAAAGCTGGCAGGTGTATTCCTGTCAGCCGTTCTGCCGTGCGCCTGCAATTCCATTGCAATGATCCTGTTTTTCTTGGCGAGCCGGGGAATGATATTGGCGAATGTGGTTTCAATAGTGGACCCTCCGCCATGAATAAGTACCAAAGGCCTGCCCTCACCGTGCACCTCATAGTACATATCGAGCCCGTTTACCTCCGAATATCCTTTTTCAGATTTGATAGAATTTTTCATAATTGTTTTTGTATTAAGTTCCACGCAAAAAGAAATCGACAAGATTGAAACTATTTTTTATTATGAATGAGATTGTCGAGATAGGCATCCAGCTTGATTATGTTTTGCTTTAAGCCTTCATCGGCTCTAAATGTTTTCACTACCGCTTCAAATTCTTCCTTTGTGTCAAACAGCATGTGCCAGTTGAGATGTGTTTGCCTGCCTGCACTTTCAAATTCTATTGTCGCCGTAAAATCCGGATTGGAATGACGGAATACAATTTTTTTATGATTCACGATTTCTCTAAAAATGCTTTTGTTGGGATAATGTTTGCCATCAGGGCCATACATGGTGAGCAGCCATTCGCCACCTTCTTTCAAATCCATTTTATGGATGATGGTAGTGAAGCCGGTAGGGCCCCACCAGTTCTTAATGTGTTCCGGGTCGGTCCACACTTCCCATACAAGGCCGATGGGCGCATTCAACAGGCGCGATATTTTCAATTCTCTTTGGCCGGTATTATTTTTTTCGTTTGGCATTTTGTTTTTCCTTTTGAATTTTAGCCAGGTATTTATCAAGATTGTCAAAGCGGTCTTCCCACATCTGCCGGAACGGTTCCAGCCAGTGGTCTACCTCTTTCAATTTTTTAAATTCTACCTGGTAATAAATTTCCCTGCCGGCTTGTTTGCTTTTGAGCAGCCCGCATTCCTGCAAAATCCTTATGTGCTTGGACACTGCCTGGCGGCTGCTGTTAAATTGCTCGGCCAATGCATTCGGTGTCATGGCCTGCATCATCATCAGGCTGATGATGGCCCTGCGTGTGGGGTCGGCAATAGCCTGGAATATATCTCTTCTCATTTTATTTGCAACTAATCAGTTGCAAATATATGCAACTATCTGGTTGCGCAAATTTTTTTTGAAAGAAATTGCGCTTTCCCCGTTTCTGTAAAGTACTATGTAAAAAGCTTAATACAGCACCCGCAGCTTATGCGTTACTATTTCAATGCTGATTTCATGAGCAGCGCCATATTCACCATCGAGATGATACTGCATCAGGGTATCGCTTTTGATTGCCAGGCGGGTTGCAGTAAAATGAGTGACAAAAGGAAGTCTCAAATGTTTCCCCTTTTCAATAACGGGTAAATATTTTATCCGCTTCAGGGGAGTAAGCTTGTCAATTAAAATCACATCCAGCAAACCATCGTCGGGCCTTGCTTCCGGCGAAATAAAAAATCCGCCTCCGGCGCTGCGGCCATTGGTAACGCTCACCATTAATTTGTTGCCTGTATAAATTTTATTTCCGTCGCTGATACTATAATACTGCGACCTGTAAAAAAATATTTTCTTTAAGATGGTAATATAAAACGATGTTTTACCGGGCAATTTCTTTTTGCCGTTGAGTGATTGTACTACCGATCCTTCAAAGCCTATGCCTGCAATATTGAGAAAATATTTTCCATTACACCTGCCAGCATCTATGGGTTTCGACGGGGTATGTAACACCAACTGCAATTGCTGCCCAAGGCTTATATCTTTATACAGCAACCGGTAAAAATCGTTGCCGGTACCGCCTTTGAACACGGCAAAGGGAACCTGTATACCAGGATAGTAATTCACAAAATAATTGAGCGTACCATCCCCTCCAACAATCCATACTTCTGAAAATCCGGTGAAATCCGCAGGCCATTCTTTATTAAAAATGGTAAAGCTGATCTTTTTATTTTGTAACTCATTTGCCAAACGTACAGCCAGCCGTGAAGCTTTCCCTACGCCTGCAAGCGGGTTGCAAAGAATGGCAATATTTTTCTCACCGGCAGACAATCGCTGAATTTTAAACAAATTAAAACAAATACATGGATTCAATGGAAGAGAGAATAAGGTCTCTGAAATGTCAAAGATCATATTGCAGGCTTACCCTGCTCATTTTTTTTAATAAAAACAATTGGCAACTTGTGGCTGAAAAAATTGATTAACTCATAAAACAGCCACCATGAAACGATTAGCAATTACCCTCGCTGCGTTCCTTATGGTAACGGGCGGTTGGGCTCAAAAATGGCAAAAGGAGTACGAATCTGTTGACGAATGTGTTTGCGGGCTTTCCAGGGTAAAAAAAGATGGTAAAACCGGTTATGTGGATGAACAGGGTAAAGTGGTGATACCGGTTATTTACGACGATGGCCTTACCTTCAATGAAGGCGTGGTTGCCGTTACCAAAAATGGCAAATGGCAGCTGATGGACAGTACCGGCAAGGAATTAACGCCATTAATCTACGACGATGCGCTGGGCTTTTCACAAGGGGTAGCCCCGATGTCCCTGCACGGTAAATGGGGTTATATAGATGCCAATGGCAAAACAGTGATCCCGTTCTCATTTCAGAATGCCCGGTCATTTGCAGAAGGCCTTGCACCCGTGCAGCACAGCGACGGACTGTGGGGATATATCAACAGGAAAGGAGAAATGGCGATTTCGCCGCAATATGTATTTGCGGATGTATTCTTAAACGGCGAAGCGCGCGTAATGAAAGGAGACCATCTGTATTACATCAATTCGAAGAATGAGAAGCTGCATGAATGATGCATAACATAATTTCTCACTCTACTTCTATGGGTGCCGTCCACCTGAATGAACCCCATTCCATCACAAGGGTTCCATGCCGTGTATCTGCACCCGGTACAATGGAAATGGTGAACTCTTCCACCGGCGTGGGCAGTGAATCCGTGGTAATTCTTGCGATGCCGAGGTTTTGTGAACCATTGTATTCAGTGCCCCATTGACCGGTTTGTTTGTTCACAATCAGATCAACCCCGCTTGTATGTGGAGCAGTCCATAGCGTGTACATTCCGGCCGGTACCTGTATGCCCGCAAGCTTTATTGATGCAGACGTCGTAAACTGTGTAGCCGCATTAGCGCCGGTTCGCCATACATGGTCATAAGGGATCACGTCGCCGAGTAGGGTGCGTCCGCGTAGCAGTGGTCTGCTATAGTCAACCATAAACATCGCATTGCCGATTTGAGTCCGCATAGTATCCCGCACGCTTAGCGGTTTTACATTGCCGGTTTTTGCTTCCATTGCTTCAAACCGGTTAGCAATACTTTTTATATCGGGCGGCGGTACAAGACGTGCTACTTCTACTTTATAGGTGGTGCGGGCGCCCGAATAGCTCAGCATATGATAATTGGAGTCCATCGTGGCTTCACCGGTTCCGGAAAGCCAGTCGTGTATAATATCCGCTTTGCCGCCGCCAAGCGGTGTCACCGTAGCGTGGCCCAACGGAAAATTGTCGAACTCCCGGTCAATATAAAACTGCCGCATCGCTACAGGATTGCCGGTGGCAATCTTTGATTCCGCTGCGTGTTTTAGGGCTGCTGCAAAATAAAGCTCATAGAGGCTGTACATCTGCGGCACATGGGCTACTACAATTGCGCCACCTGTTGCGAAATTCCGATTCACTGTGCCCGAGCCGTCTGTTTTGGAAAGGTGCACTTCATTATCGGCCACATCGGCTACCACTTTGCGGTCACGCTGGTTTGACGGCTCACTGGGCGTATGAATGTTCATCACGAGGTGCCGGATACTGCCATCCTCATTAAGGTTAATAACGGTATGGCGTACACGAACACGCGGAAACCGGTCCACTTCATCGCTTGTCAGCGTATTGCCCTGACGTGTTACGCTCTCTACAGAAATTGTATCATTGCCGAGCATTGTGAGAAAGCCGTATTGTTCAGCGGGTGGTTGATGGCTGCAGGAAACCAGTAAGATAACCGCGGTGAGAAAAAAATATGTCAGTAGTGAATTAACAGGATATAATTTGTTTGTTTGATTATGCATAAAACAGGTATGAATAGATTGTACTCAAACTAACGAATTACTTTATATTATTTGTAAATAAATGGAGCGGTAACGGCCGGTTTTATTTGAATGGTTTAATGATGAGTTGGGAGGTGGGCTGGGATAAATGATTCGTGGATAAAGACAAGTAGTCGTTAATTAGTTCTTTCTTGATTTTCTATTCATTTGGTATGTCAAGATATTCGTTAAGCGCTATAGACTTGCTGAAATAGTCTTGTGCTTTTTCCTGGTTTCCTAATTTTTCGTGTGCCTTTCCAAGATAGAAATTGATTAGTTCTGTTCGGTCATTAATTTTTTCCGCTTCTTCAAAATTTTCTAATGCTTTTTCAAATTCGTTTATCTTGAGATAGTAGGCGCCCAGATTTCTCCATGCAAAAGAATTGAATGGATTCATTTCACAAGCTTTACGAATATCTATGTAAGCGCCTTTCAAATCTCCCAGTTGTAGTTTGCAATATCCCCGGTTATTATAAGGAAAATCCCATTTAGGAGCGATATTGATTGCGGTATTAAAATAGTCAATCGCTTCTTTATAATTTTTTTGTTGAAGCAATGTATATCCGATACTATTATATAAGTTTCTGTTGTTTGGATTTTCATGAAGTTGCTTCTTGTATATGCTTATTATTTCTTCAAAGTCTTTATTCTTTTTTGCTTCATGTATTTTACTTGCATCTTCATTTTTAGGCCTTGACTTAAGTACTTTATCTTTTTGTACAAAAATATTTCCCGGATTATTTTGGATAAATGTTATGCTTTTTTTGAAATCTGCCTGCACATTAACTGATAAAAATTTAACCCATTCAGGATTTTCTTCTTCTCTTAAATAGCAGAATAAAGCGAGAGCATAACCCCATTGCATTTGTGTTAAATAACCCAATTTACTCCAGCCCGAGAAGCCATAACCATTTATTGTTTGAAATGCTGCGTTGGCATTAAAAACTCCCAGACCGAAAATTATGGTGGTCAGGTCCGTTAAATGTTCATTGTTACCCCTGATCCTTTTTTCTCCAAGTAATTTAATATGGCTCAGTTCGTGCGCCAATGAAGCAACAATAGCTAACGGATCCTTTAAATTTTTATCTTCAAGTCCTATAAGATACTTACCATCCTCCTGCTTTCCGAGGTATACGCCACCTGAATATTTTTGATCTTTTACACTTTGTAAAAAAATACGACCTCCAAAGAGGTTCCCTGAATCTATTTCCTGTTGTCCTTCGTTATATATGACAAGGTTAATGTTATCGGCGTCTATCTCCATTTGCGTTGCCACAATTTTTAATGTATCAAATGCTGCTTGTTGTTTTCCGTTATAGACGATAGGGAAATCTTTATAATCCGGGATCAGGACTTTTCTTTTTTTTATAGTATCTTTTCCGAAAGAATTTATGAACCACAGAAAGCAGTTTTCAATCCATTCCCGGGTTTCTTCATTAACTGAAGGTTCGTTATTATTTCTTTTAAACAGTCCCGACATTATTATAGCAATGATAAAACAATACCTAAATTTTTGCCCTATAAATTTATAGTTTAAGATCAGTTTTTGCAAGAAAAGCCATGGCTAATTTCAAAGTTTTAGTTAGATAATTTTTATTGTTTGATCTATGGATAACACCAATTCAATCCCGTATCTTCCCCAAATCCTATCTTTGCAAAAAAACTTCTCTTGTTCACACAACGCATTTTATTCGAAGACCTCGGCCTCATTCATTATAAATCCGCATGGGATTACCAGGAAGAACTGGTAAGAAAAAACCTGGAGATAAAATCAGCCTTACGCCAACAGGCCGGTGCGGATGAACATCGTACATCGTACATCGAACATCGTACAACCCATCATCTTCTCTTTTGCGAACACTACCCCGTATACACCCTCGGCAAAAGCGGTGATATCAATAATGTGCTCATCAGCGAAGATGAAATGGAAGAAAAAGAAATTGAATTCTTTCGCACCAACAGGGGGGGAGATATTACCTTTCATGGTTTGCAACAGGTGGTGGGTTACCCGATCCTTGACCTGGAAAATTTTTATACAGACATCGGTAAATACCTGCGCAGCCTTGAAGAGGTGATTATTCTGACGCTTGCAGAATATGGCATAAAAGCAGGCCGCAGCAAAGGCGAAACAGGAGTGTGGCTCGATAACGATATTCCCGGGCGCGAAAGAAAAATTTGCGCCATGGGCATTCGTTGCAGCCGCTGGATTACCATGCATGGCTTTGCATTAAATGTAAATACGGATCTCAGTTATTTCAATAATATCATTCCCTGCGGCATCGTAAACAAGCAAGTTACATCAATTGAAAAAGAGCTGGGACATAAAGCGGATTTCGGGGAAGTGAAGGAAAAGCTCAAAAGAAATTTCGAAAAGGTATTTGATGCGGAGATCATTTCAGCTCATGCCCTTCATTATCCAGCACAGGCATAGGCCTGCCGTCTTTAGGAATGTATAGTTTATATTTCTCCACCAGTTGGCCGTCGGCGAATAATTCAAAGTCGAACAGGCCGGCATGCATGAAATTCACTTTGTCCAGCGTAAGATAAGGCTCAGTGATTTTTTTTATTTCAAACAATGGTGTGCCATCCTCTTCAAAAAATTTGATGGAATATTTTTTCTGTGCCGCATCAGGTAAAGAGATGATCACATTGTTTTCCTTGCCTGTATATACATGCTTGGATGGTACAAAAAACCTTCGGGAAGCTTCCGGCGGGGTCACATTCTTTATTCCTTTGGTATCTTTCACATCGCGGTTTTCCAATGCTTCCACTACTTCATTTGAATTGAGACCGGTATCTGTTACAGGCCGGTACACCCTGGAAAATAAATACTTTCCTCCTTCGAATGAAATGAAAACGCGATAATATTTGGGTGGAGGTAATTCCTGCGCATCCATAAAGCCGTTATTTTTTGCAGACACATTCAGCACAGTACCGATAGTTCTGAAATTTTTTAAGCTGTCGTAAGACCGTTGAATATTGATTACCGAAACATTTTCGAAATTATTTATCCACGATACCAGTACCTTATTGCCCATTTTGGTAACCGAAATTTGCGGAAGTGTATCCTGCGCAAAGGAAGAGATATACAGCATCAGCAGCAGAGGTATAAAAAAAATCTTCTTACACATAGGAAACCGGACGAAGCTATTGGTTTTTGTGAATTGCAAATATAACAGGTTGTTAAATGAAAAGGAAATTGATATATGTACGATTTATGATGTACGATGTACGATTTGTGGAAACTTTCTGATATGGCCAGCAAGGAACAAGTGGCAGTGTACTTGTAACCAGAACCTCATCACCAATAAACTAATAAACCAGTAAACCAATAAACTAACTGGCAATTCAACAATCCACTTTGTCGTATTTTAGCATATTAAAATCAGCAAATGCACGTACCAACCATGGCGGAGATGATGGCGGAAGGCAAGGAGCCTGAGATACTCTTTTGGGTGGGCTGCGCAGGCAGTTTTGACCAGCGTGCACAGAAGATAACGAAAGCCTTTGTTGCCATTCTCGATAAGCTCGGCATCAGCTATGCCATATTAGGCAGAGAAGAGATGTGCACCGGCGATCCGGCAAGGCGTGCGGGTAATGAGTTTATGTTCCAGATGATGGCGTATCAGAACATCCAGTTACTGAACGGATATAACGTGAAGAAGATTGTGACGGCCTGCCCGCATTGCTTTAATATTTTAAAAAATGAATATCCCGAATTAGGAGGCCATTATGAAGTGATACATCATTCCACATTTTTGCAGCAGCTGATTGATGAAGGCAAAGTGAAAATGAAAGAAGAGGGTGCATTTAAAGGAAAGAAAATCACCTATCATGACAGTTGTTACCTTGGAAGGGCCAATGATATCTACGATGCGCCGAGAAAAGTGCTGGAAGCCCTGGATGCCGAGCTGGTGGAAATGAAACGATGCAGAAGCAACGGCCTTTGTTGCGGTGCAGGAGGAGCGCAAATGTTTAAGGAAGAAGAAAAAGGAACGATCCGCATTAACCTGGAACGAACCCAAGATGTGCTGGAGACCAATGCCTCCGTAGTTGCCGCCGCCTGCCCGTTTTGCAATACCATGCTTAGCGACGGGGTGAAGCTGAATGAAAAAGAGGATTCACTGAAAGTAATGGATATTGCGGAGTTGGTGGCTTCGGGTATGCGTTGAGGTTAGTAAGTGGTGAGTATGAATAGTGAGTTGTTAATTCGTGTAATTAGTTTTAATTCGTGTAATATAATGGCAGAAGAAAAAAGTTTAAATTTTATTGAAGAGATTATTGAAGAAGATCTGAAAGAAGGAAAATATACAAGCATTGCAACAAGATTTCCACCGGAGCCCAATGGTTACCTTCACATTGGCCATGCGAAAAGTATTTGCCTCAACTTTGGGCTTACACAGAAATATAATGGCTATACCAATCTCCGTTTTGATGATACCAACCCGGTAACGGAAGATGTGGAATATGTAGACAGCATTAAGGAAGATATTAAATGGCTGGGCTTTACCTGGAAAAACGAATTGTATGCAAGTGATTATTTCGATCAGCTCTATGAATATGCGGTGGAGTTGATCAGGAAGGGATTGGCGTATGTAGATGACAGCAGCGCTGAAAAAATTGCTGCCGAAAAAGGAACGCCTACTGAGCCGGGTAAAGAAAGCGGGTACCGGAACAGAAGTATAGAAGAGAATTTATTGCTCTTCCGGCAAATGAAAGAAGGCAGGTTTAAAGATGGTGAAAAAGTATTGCGCGCAAAGATTGATATGGCGGAGGTGAACATGCACATGCGCGATCCTGTCATGTATCGCATTAAGCATG